>NZ_JARGYC010000045.1 GCF_029168335.1 Psychromarinibacter sediminicola | reverse complement strand
GCGCCGCCTCTCGGCGATTGCTCTGCAATCGCCTGTCGGCAGGGCATTGCATAGCAATGCCCGAGAGACGCGCCCCAACGCGGCGGCGCTGTGGTCGACGTTATCGCAGAGCTCGGAGGTCGCCCGGACTTGGCAGCCATAAAATACGCCGCTCGAACACCGGAGCGCCACCGCGCGCGTCGGCCCTTGCGCGGCTCCTCACGTTGGTCACATGCGTCTGATCGCGGTGACGAACGCCTCCGCGGCTCCGCCCGGTCGCGCCGCGCGGCCCCGCTCTCCGGATCGGCCCCTACTCCGCCGGCACGCCGGCATCCACGGCCGGAAGCTGCGCGCGGTCCTCGCGATAAGCGCGCGCCGCATCGACCAGCGCGCGGAAGATCGCCCGGTGCCGGCTGCGGTAGAACAGGTGCTCGGGGTGCCACTGGACGCCCACCGCGAAGGGATCGCGCAGCCGCTCGATGGCCTGGATCATGCCGCCCTCGTCGCGGGCCGAGACCTGCATCCCGCGCCCCAGCGCCGCCACCGCCTGCGAGTGCAGCGCGTTGACATACATCACCTCGCGCCCGGCGATCTGCGCCAGCCGCGTGCCCTGTTCCACCCGCACCCGGCGGCGCGGCAGGATGGTGCGGTAGCGGCGCGAGGTCTCGTAGACCGAGAAGGCGTCCTGGAACAGGTCGCCGCCGAGGGCCACGTTCAGCATCTGGCTGCCCCGGCAGATGCCGAGCACCGGGATGTTCCGCTCGAACGCGGCGACGCAGAGCTCGCGTTCCAATTCGTCGCGCGCGGGGTCGAGCCGGGCGGAGGCCACCAGCTGGCCGCCGTAGACATCGGGCGAGATGTCGTCGCCGCCGCCGATCACCACGCCGTCCACGTCCGACAGGTCAGCCACGCGGCCCACGCCCCAGCGCACGGCCCGGCCGCCCGCCAGCCAGACGTTGAAGGCCACCAGCGGAAAGATGCGCCAGCCGGACCGCTCCGAGGTGGTCACGCCGATCACGGGTCGGGTCACGGGTCTGGTCACTGGGCACTCCCCGGATGCAGCCCGGCGGCGCGCAGGCAGCCGTCGGCCTCCGCCGCCCAGCCGCCGCGCACCCGGTTCAGCAGCCAGTTGCGCGCGCGCCAGGCCTGGCGGAAGGCGTCGAGCAGCCGGGGGCTGCGCGCGGCGCGCTCGACCAGCGCCCAACGATTCCACTCGTAGGCCAGCGTCCAGTCCGGGTCGCCGATCCGGCTGTCCGGCAGGCGGTAGTGATAGGCGGGCCGGGCGCCCACCTGGTCGAGCGGCCCGAGCGCGGCCTCGAACCGGTCGGGGGCCAGGTGACGGACGATCGGCAGCAGGTCGAGCCCGTAATTCCGCGACTGGATGTGGTCGAGATAGATCTCGATGAAGGCGTCGCGGTCCGGCGTGGCGTCCCGTGCCGCCAGCGCGTCCAGCAGCGACGGCGGGTAGCGGTCGGTGAACGGCAGGAGCCGGCGGCTGAAATCCACCGGATCGGTCTGGCGGAACCATTCCTCGAGGAAGGCGAAGGCGGTGGCGACGGCCGGAACATCGGCGCCCGCCGGATCGGCCAGTTCGGGATTGAGATGCACGCCGAAGCCCAGGAACACGCCGCCCCGCGTGCCGACGGCGCCGGCGGCGTGCAGCTCGCGCAGGACGCTCTCCAGCCGCGGCAGATCGGCCTGCGCCAGCGGCCGCGTCACGATCTCCACCGGGATCACCGCACGCCCCGCTTCGAACCCGGCTTCCGCCACGGCGCCCGAAAGCTTGTTGCGCAGCGCCGTGTCCAGGTAGATATCCAGATCGCCCAGATCGCTGCCCGTCAGCCGGAAGGCCCGTTCGCCGGCCGGCGAGAGATCGCCGCCGAGGTCGCGGCGCAGCCGCTCGGCCGCCTCGCGCTCGCTCAGGCCGCCGAATTCGATCTCGATCCCGGCCTTGCGCGCCGCGCCGTCGCGGCCGTCCCAGCCGGGCAGCGGCGCAAAGCCCTCGCGGTCGAAGGCCGGGGGATAATGCAAGTGATCGTACATTCTATGAACGGATTTAAGCTGGTTTGCCGATCAGACAACCGCCCGGCCCAGCCCGTCAAGGATCGCGCGGGCGGCGCGCAGGCCCGGGGGGTCGTCACGGCGGCCGAGCGCGTCCATCGTCAGGCGCATCGCCTCGTGCTGCGCCGCCCGCGCGGCGGGGTCGTCGACGAGGGTGAGAAGCGCCTTCGAGACCGGCTCCGGGCGGCAGGCGGGGCCGATGAATTCGGGGATCGCCTTCTCTTTCGACACCAGGTTCACCAAGGTGACCGAGTCGAGCCGGACCATGCGGCTGGCGATCTGCCAGGTCAGCCAGTTCATGTCGTAGGCGATGACCATCGGCGTGGCGGTGGAGGCCAGCTCCAGCGACACGGTGCCCGACGCGGCCAGCGCCGCCTCTGCCGCCGCGAAGGCCGCGCGTTTGCGCGCGCCCGCCTCTGCGTCGGTCAGGCCGCGCGGGTCCAGTACCAGCGGATCGCCCGGCCAGCTCCGCACCGCCTCGATCACCGCGCCGGCGACGCCGGCGGCGGCGGGGACGACGACGCGCATCTCCGGGTGGCGTTTCAGGACCGGACGCAGCGCCTCGCCGAAGACGGGCGCCAGCCGCGAGACCTCGCCCCGCCGCGAGCCCGGCAGGACCAGCAGGAGGGGCGCGTCGCCCAGCCCCTCGGCGGCGCGGAAGGCGGCGATGTCGTCGGCGCCCGGCACCGGTTCGGTGACGACCGGGTGGCCGACGAAGTCGCAGCGCAAGCCCTCGGCCTCCATATACGGCGGCTCGAACGGGAACAGCGCGAGCACCTGATCGACATGCTTGGCCATCTTCGCCGCGCGGCCGGCGCGCCAGGCCCAGACCGTGGGGGCGACGTAGTGGACGCAGCGGATGTCGCTGTGCTCGCGCACCCGCCGGGCCACGCGCAGCGAGAAGTCGGGGCTGTCGATGGTCAGCAGGACATCCGGCTTGGTCTCCAGCACCCATTGCACGGTCTGGGCGATGCGGCGTTTCAGCTGCGGCACGCGCGGCAGCACCTCGGCCAGCCCCATGACCGACAGCTCCTCCATCGGGAAGCGGCTGGTCAGCCCCTCGGCCTGCATGGCGCCGCCGCCGATGCCGTCGAACGTGACATCGGGCACCAGCGTCTTCAGCCCCTGCATCGCCGCCGCGCCCAGCCGGTCGCCCGAGGCCTCGCCCGCTAGGACGAACACGCGCATGCTCAGACCTCCTGGCCCAGAAGGAACAGCCCCGCCGCTTGGGCCCGCACAATCATCTCGTCGCGGTCCAAGAGCAGCACGCGGCCGGCGGCGAAGGCGATGCCGTTCAGCCCCGCCTCGGCCGCCGCCGTGACCGTTTGGGGGCCGAGGGCGGGCATGTCGACGCGCAGGTCCTGGCCGGGCTTCGGCGCCTTGACCAGCACGCCGCCGTCGCGGCGGAACCGCGCGCGCGTGCCGGCGACGAAGTCGAGCATCGCATCGGTGCCCTGCACCGTCTCGATCCCCATCACCAGCCCCTGCACCACCACCGCGCCCTGGCCGATATCGAGCGGCCCCAGCGTGGTCAGGATCGTCACCGCCCGGTCGATATCGGCAAGGTCGGCCTTCGCGGGCGCGCGCCCGGCCAGCCGCCCGGCGGGCGCGGTCAGGTCCGGCACCAAGTCGGCGGCGCCGCGCACCGCGAAGCCCTCGGTCTCGAACGCCCCGACGACGGTGCGCAGCAACCCGTCGTCGCCGGCCTTCAGCGCCGCCATCACGGCGGGCGCCAGGGCCATGGTCTTGGCGTCGAAGCGCAGCGGGTTCAGCTTCGGCCGGGTCAGGCCGCCGGCGAAGACGACCTCGGTGACGCCGGCCGCCTTCAGGCCCGCGAACAGCGCGCCCGCCCGCTCGAAGCTGGCATGCAGCACCTCCGCGCCGTCGGGCAGGTTCCCGGCCTGCGGGTCGAAGGTGACGAAGAGCGCATCGGGATGGGCCGCGGCGATCCGGGCAGGGAGCGCGCCGCCGCCGGCGATGACCGCCAGCCGCGCCATCACACCGGCGTGTGGAAGTTGCGGTCGGTCTCGGCGAGGATGAAGTCGGCGAGCGCGCGGACCAGCTCGCTGTCGGTGCCCTCCTGCAGCAGGCGGGCGCGGTCCTGGAACGTGCCCTCGCCCGCGGCCAGCGCGTCGTAGGCGGCGCGCAAGGCGGCGATCTCGGCCCGGTCGACGCCGCTCCGGCGCAGGCCGACGAGGTTCAGCCCGCGCAGGTCCCCGGCGCCGGTATCGAGCAGGCCGAAGGGCACCACGTCCTTCGTCACCTTGGTCAGCCCGCCGATGATCGCGCCGCGGCCGATCCGCACGAACTGATGCACGCCGCTGATGCCGCCGACGATGACGTCGTCGCCGATGGTGACATGGCCGGCCACGCCGACATTGTTCACCAGGATCACCCGGTCGCCCAGCTGGCAGTCATGCGCGACATGGACGCCGGCCATGAACAGCCCGTCGTCGCCCACCCGCGTGATGCCGCCGCCGCCCTCGGTGCCGGGGTTCATCGTGACATGCTCGCGGATGCGGTTGCGGGCGCCGATGACCAGCCGGGTGTCCTCGCCGCCGTATTTCAGATCCTGCGGGATCTCGCCCAGACAGGTGAAGGGAAACACCGCCGTCCCATCGCCGATCTCGGTGCGGCCGGTCACGACCACGTGGCTCTTGATCGTCACGTTGGCGCCCAGCACCACCTGCGGTCCGATCACGCAGAACGGCCCGATCTCGGTGCCCGGCCCGATCCGGGCGCCGTCCTCGATCACGGCGCTGGGGTGGATCCGTGCGGTGTGGTCGATGCTCATCGGTCAGGATTTGGCCTGGATATCGACCATCGCGGTGAATTCCGCCTCGGCCGCGCGCTCGCCGTCGACCTCGCCGAGGCCGCGGAACTTCAGCACCTTGCCGCTGGTGCGCAGCCCCTCGATATGCAGCTTCAGCTGATCGCCCGGCACGACCATGCGGCGGAACTTGGCCTTGTCCAGCGACATGAAGTAGATCAGCACCTTGTGGTCGGTCAGCTCGCGGTCCAGGCCGATCATCACGCCGGCGGTCTGCGCCATGGCCTCGACGATGGTGACGCCGGGCATGATCGGGGTGCCGGGGAAATGGCCCTGGAAATGCGGCTCGTTGAAGGTGACGTTCTTGATGCCGGTTGCCGATTTCACCCCGTCCACATCGACCACCCGGTCGACCAGCAGGAACGGGTAGCGGTGCGGCAGGATCCGCTGGATCATCTCCGCGTCGGCGGTCTTCAGGGCATCGGACATGGACGCCGTCCTTCTGGCTGTTTCCAAGGCTCGGGTCTGGTATCAAGAGCCGCGCGGGCGCACAAGCTGGGTTCGCCGGCTCAGTCGCTCTCCGGTGTCGGGTCCGGCGTTTCGCCGTCCTCGGGCGTCTCGCCGTCCTCCGGCGCGGACTCCTCCGTGGCGAACGCCTCGTCGATCCGGGCGATGGCCGCGTCGGTGATGTCGATGGAATCGGCCGACAGGATCACCGTGCGCCGCTCCAGGATCACCAGCGCGCCGCGTTCGCGGGCCAGCTCGGTGAGGATCGGGGTGATGCGGCGCAGGAAGTTCTGGCGCTCCTCCTCGCGCAGGCGCTGCAGCTCGCGCTCCTTGGCGTCCTGCTCGTTGCGCAGGCGCTGCACCTTGGCGTCGAAAGCGTCGGCCAGGGCGCGGAACTCGTCGGGGGGCAGGTCCGGGCGCTGCTCGGTCAGCTCCAGCTCCTCGGCCGACAACTCCGCCTCGATGCGGCGGTTCTCGGCGGCGAGCTCGGCCGAGCGCCGCTCGATCTCGGCGCCGATCTGGCCGGCGGCGCGGGACTGGGCGAACAGCCGCTCCTGGTCCAGCGTCAGGACCAGGGGCGGCAGCGACACCGGATCCTGCTGCGCCGCGCCGGGGCTTGCCGCCGCCGCGGCGAGGATCAGGGCAGCGAGCCAGGCACGAACGCGCCGCGCCATGGCCTAGAACTGGGTCGAGATCGTGACCTCGAACTCCCGCTCGATGTCGTAGGCCTCCTTCTTGAGCGCCTTGGAGTAGTTGAAGCGCAACGGCCCGAGCGGCGTGTCCCAGAACAGCGACACACCCGCGGCGGAGCGAATGTTGAAGGAATCGTCCACCGGGCCGCCGGTGCCGGCGGTGTTGTCCAGCCCCCAGACCGAGCCCACGTCGACGAAGACGCCGCCATGGATGCCGTATTCCTCGGGCAGGCCCAGCGGGAACTCGGCCTCGAACTTGGCCACGGCGAACAGGTTGCCGCCGAGCGCGTCCCTGTTGCCCGCGCCCAGGTCGCGCGGACCGACGCCGTAATAGTCGAAGCCGCGCATCTTGCCGTTCAGGAAGAAGCGGTCAACCACCCGGCTGTTGCTGCCGTCGAGCGAGTTCAGCGCCCCGCCTTCGAAGATGGCGCGCAGCGTGACCTCGTCGTTCATGATCTTGGTCTCGGCCACCGCCAGCGCTTCGGACTTCATATAGGAGACATCGCCCGCGATGCCCGCGAAATCCTGGCTCCACCGGAACAGAACGCCCGCATCCGGGTTCAGGCCGCGGCGGAGCGTGCGATACTCGACGTCATAGCCGGCGCCCAGCACCCATTCCAACCCGCGCGCGGCCTCCGCCTGGAGTATCGCAGAAGAGTCGTTGGGCGGGGTCGAAGACACGTTCGACACCTCGGTCACGCGGCCGAAGGCGTTCACGCCAAGCCGCGTGAACTCGTTCATCGGGAACTGGAACCCGGTGGTCACGTTGCCCAGCGTCGTGTCGTAGTTGGTGTTGAGCGTGCTGTTCGTCGAGGTGTAGCTCGCCGAGAAGGAATAGGCCACGTCGCGGCCCAGGAAGGCCGGCTCGCGGAAGCTGAAGGCATAGGTGCCGGTGCCCGACCCCGTGGACACGTCGAAGCTGAGCGCCTGGCCGCGGCCGAGGAAGTTGCGCTCGGAAAAGTTGAAGGTCAGCCCGAAGCCGGCCGAGGACGAATAGGTCGCGCCGAAGCCGAGCGAGCCGGTCGGCTTCTCCTCGACATCCACGTCGACGATCACCTGATCGGGGCCGGAGCCTTCGCGCGGGTTCACCTCGGCGGTCTCGAAGAAGCCGAGCGCCTTGATCCGCGAGGCGGCCTCGCGAATCTCGCGCGGATTGAACGGGTCGCCCTCCACCGCGGTGAACTGGCGCCGGATGACGCGGTCGAGCGTCGTCGCGTTGCCCTCGATGTCGATGCGTTCCACGAAGATCCGCGGGCCGCGCACGATGGCGAACTCGATATGCAAAAGCAGGTTCCGGTCGTCGCGCGTCACGCGCGGCTCCACCCGGATGAAATCCAGGTCCTGCTGCACCGCCAGCCGTTCCAGCCGGGCGATCGTGTTGTCCACG
Source organism: Psychromarinibacter sediminicola (assembly GCF_029168335.1). Classification (GTDB taxonomy): domain Bacteria; phylum Pseudomonadota; class Alphaproteobacteria; order Rhodobacterales; family Rhodobacteraceae; genus Psychromarinibacter; species Psychromarinibacter sediminicola. Next base: position 30,324 of record NZ_JARGYC010000045.1, on the reverse strand, counting down.
CCGCCGGGGCTGTAGACCTGCCCCGCCCTGATGCGGATCGCGTCCTCGTATTCCGGCACGTTGATCTCGGGCAGGTTGGACGTGGCGCTGATGTTGCCGTAGCGATAGCGCTGGCCTTCCTGCACCGTGAAGGTGACGAAGAAGGCGTTGCGCTCGCGGCTGAACTCCGACGCGACGGACAGGATCTCGAAATCCACGTAGCCGCGCGAGCGGTAGAAGTCGGTCAGCACCTGGCGGTCGAACTGCAGCCGGTCGCCGATGAAGGTGTCGCGCTGGATCAGCTGGCGGAACAGGCCCGCCTGCTTGGATTCCAGCACCCGGCGCAGGCGGCGGTCGGAAAACTCGCGGTTGCCGACGAAGCTGATGCGCTCGACCTCGACGACGCGGCCCTCGGACACCTCGAAGACCAGGTCGACGCGGTTGTTCGAGCGGCGGATGATGACCGGTTCCACCGTCGCGGCCAGGCGGCCGGCCTGTTCATAGGCCTGCACGATGGCCGCGGCGTCCTGCTCGGCGACCGAGGGCGAATAGACGCGCCGGGGCTGCGAGCGCAGAACCGAGGCCAGCGCCTCGTCCTTCAGCCGCGAGTTGCCCTCGATGCTGATGCGGTTGATCGTCGGATGCTCCTGCACGACGATCACCAGCGTGCCGCCGCGCGGTTCCAGCGACACCGTCTCGAACAGCCCGGAATCGACAATGTTCTGATACGCCGCGTTCAACTGGCCGGCGCTGACCGCCGCGCCGGGCTCGATTCCCGCGTAGGAGAGGATCGTTCCGGTTTCGATCCGGGTGTTTCCCTCGACCTCGATGCGCGCGAAACGGTAGGCCTGCGCCTGGGCAGCCGGCGCCGAGGCCACGTAAACCGTTGTTACAGAAATAAAAATCGCAACGAGTGCTCGGAAGATGCCCCCCATGGCGGTCTGACGTGCGCTCCGCGCGGCTTGATGTGCCCGCTTCATCTGTCCCTATCCCACCGACTTGGTTGTTTTTAGTGTGCTATCGCGAAAGGGGGACCGAGTCAAAACGGGAAAAGCGCCCACCGGTATGAATCGGCGGGCGCTCGCGCTACAACATGTTGGGTCGGAGAGAGGCCGCAGGCTGGGCGCGGCCGGGTCGGATCAGAGCGAAACGACGAAGGCCGCGGCGAAAAGCGCGACGACGGCACCGCCTGCAAACAACAGACGGTCCCAATTAAGGTTGGCCAGCAGGCTAAGGCCACGATAGCCCGACCGGATCGAGTGCATTCCCGCCTCCATTCTGCGCCAGTCATGCCCTACAAGAGGTAGGGGCGAATTGGGGCGGAAATGCGGCGCGGGCGGGGCCCTTCCAAGACGTCGATTCCGCGCGAGTGATGCAGAACTGTCACATGAGTCACACGTGACTCGAACTGGGCCCGGGCGGCCCGCCCTGCCCCTACGGGCAGAACAGGTCGTTGGACAGGGCGAAGACCATCAGCGTCAGCAACAGCGCCAGGCCCACGCTCATCAGGATGCGCAGCGCCCGGTCGCTGGGCGGCTTGCCCGTCGCCGCCTCGTAGGCGTGGAACACCAGATGCCCGCCGTCGAGCACCGGGATCGGGAACAGGTTCAGCAGGCCCACGGCGGTCGACAGCACGGCGATGAACCAGATGAAGCTGTCGAGCCCCTGGCTGGCCGCCGCCCCCGAGGTCTGGGCGATGCCGATCGGCCCGCGCAGATTGCAGCTGGAGATCGCGCCGGCGGCCATGTGGTAGAGGCCCGACAGCGAGGATTTCACGATGAACACGGTCTGGTTCACGCCATAGGCCAGCGCCTCGCCCGGGCCGGGCATCTCGGTCTCCGGCTCGAAGACGAGCCCGCCGGTGATGCCGATCAGCCAGCGCGTCTCGAACCCGCCGTCCTGCAGCGGCAGGTCCATGCGGCGCGGCGCAAGCGTCACGTCCAGCGTCTCGCCATCGCGCCAGACGGTAAAGGTCATCTCGGCGCCGTCCGAGCTGCCGACCGCTTCGCGCAGCTCCTCGAAGGCGGTGATCGGCTGGCCGTCGATGGCGGTGATGACATCGCCCTGCTCCAGTCCCGCCTCCATCGCCGCGGAGCCGGCGGTGAGGCCGGAGACCAGCGCGGGGTACGGGTACGGCCCCTCGGTCGTCATCTCCGCCCCGTCGCGGCGGAGCGTGTAGGCCAGCGTCGACTCCACGGGCAGCGTGTCGACGAAGTCGCGGAAGCCGGAGACGTCGGGCGTGTCCTCGCCCTCGATGGCCAGCACCTCGTCGCCGGGCCGCAGGCTGTTCTCCAGCCCCGGCACCGGCCGCACCTCGCCCACGGTCAGCGGATCGCTGGCGACACCGGTGGCCATCAGCATGCCGGCGAAGACCGCGATCGACAGGATGAAGTTGAATACGGGGCCGGCGGCCACGGTGAACACCCGCGCCCAGAGCGGCGCGCCGTGCATCGTGTGCCGCTGGGTCTCGGGGTCCATCTCCTCGAAATCGTCGGACGCCTTGTCGCTGGCCACGCCCGCGTCGCCCAGGAACTTCACATAGCCGCCGAAGGGCAGCGCGGCGAGCTGCCATTGCGTGCCGTGCTTGTCCCGCCGGCTCCACAGCACCGGGCCGAAGCCGATCGAGAAGACCTCGGCCTTGATGCCGCACCAGCGGCCGACGATGTAATGGCCGTATTCGTGGACCGCGACGATGATCGACAGCGCGATGATGAAGGCCCCGATGGTGTAAAGGCCGTTGCCGAAGGACGGAATAAGCTCGGTGAGTTCCAAAATGCTGCCTTTATTGCCTCTCGCGGATCACGTCGTCGGCCCGGACACGGGCGAGATGATCCATTTGGCGCACGGTATCAAGGTTTAATCGGTCCGAAGCGAGGCCCGCCTCGGATGACATTCGCGTCAGCACCTCCTCCACCACCTCGGCCATGGCGGGAAAACCGATGCGCCGGGCGAGGAAGGCGTCGAGCGCGCGCTCCTTCGCGGCGTTGAACACGGCGCCGGCCAGCCCGCCCGTCCGCATGACCTCTCGGGCAAGCCGCAGCGCGGGCCAGCGCACCTCGTCGGCCGGGCGGAAGGTGAGCCGGGCGATCTGTGCCAGATCGAGCCGGGCGACGGGGATGTCGCCGCGCGCCGGCCAGTGCAGCGCATAGCCGATGGCATGGCGCATGTCCGGCGCGCCCAGATGCGCCATCAGCGCGCCGTCGCGGAAACCCACCAGCGCGTGGATCAGGCTTTCGGGGTGGACGACGGCCTCGATCCGGTCCGGAGCGATGCCGAAGAATTCCTTGGTTTCAATGAGTTCGAGCGCCTTGTTGAACATCGACGCGCTGTCGACCGTGATCCGCTGGCCCATGTCCCAGTTGGGATGGGTCGCGGCCTGTTCCGGGGTGGCCTGCGCCAGCTGGTCCAGCGGCCAGTCGCGGAAGGCGCCGCCCGAGGCGGTGATGACGATGCGCTCCACGTCCTCGATCCGCTCGCCGGCCAGCGCCTGGAACACGCCGGAATGCTCGCTGTCCACCGGCAGGATCGTGGCGCCGTGGGCGCGCGCCTCGGCCATCAGCAGAGGCCCGGCGGTCACAAGGCTTTCCTTGTTGGCCAGCGCCAGCGTGGTGCCGTGCCGCAGAGCGTGGACCCCCGGCGCGAGCCCCGCAGCGCCGACGATGGCCGACATGATCCAGTCGGCGGGGCGGTCGGCGGCCTCGATCAGCGCCTGCTCGCCCGCCGCGGCCTCGATCCCGGTTCCGGCCAGCGCGGCGCGCAGATCGGCCAGCCGGTCCGCGTGGCAGGTGACCGCGACCTCGGCGTTCAGCCGGCGCGCATCGGCGGCGAGCCGGTCGATATTGGACGCGCCGGTCAGCGCGACGACCTCGTAGGCGCCGGGGTCGCGGCCGATCAGGTCGATGGTGCTCTGCCCGATGGAGCCGGTGGCCCCGAAGATCGACACCCGCCGGGTCATTGTCCGACATTCAGGCCCAGAACGGCAATGACCAGCGACGCCGCCATCATGAACAGCGCCGCGCCCAAGAGCGCGTCGAAACGGTCGAACAGGCCGCCATGGCCGGGCAGCAGCCCCGAGGCGTCCTTCACCCCGGCGCGGCGCTTCACCGCGCTTTCGGCCACGTCGCCCATCTGCGAGGCGAAGCTGATGACCACCGCCAGCGCGATGAACGCGCCCGCCTCGCCCGGGCCCCGCATCGCCAGCGTCACCAGCACCGCCGCGACCCAGCCCGAGACGATCCCGGCCCAGGTCTTCTTGGGGCTGACCCGCGGCCAGAACTTCGGCCCGCCGATCGCCCGGCCGCCGAAATAGCCGGCGATGTCGGTGGCCACGACGGTGCCCACCAGCCAGAACATCCAGACCATCCCGAACGTGTCGCGGAACCAGACCAGCCCGTAGGTGCCCAGCAGGACCAGCGACACCGCGACCGGCACCAGGAAGCGCCGACGCTTCAGCAGGCTGATCCCGACCAGGCCGGGCGCCAGCAGGAGCGGCAGGGTAAAGACGGGCGGCAGGACGCGGGCCAGCAGGATCGCGGCCGCCGACAGAACGGCAAGCTGCACCGCCTCCGGCCCCTTCTCGGGCGCGATCATCGCCGAGAGTTCCCAGACCATGACCGCGACCACCAGCGCCGCCGTCAGGCCGAACACCGCGCCGCCGGCCCAGATGACCGCGGCCCCCGCCGCAGCCAGGACCAGCCCGGTGATCAGCCGCGGGCGCAGGTCTCCCCAGCTGCGCCCCCCGGCGGTCATGTCAGGACGGCACCGAACCGGCGCTCGCGGCCCGCGTAGCTGCGCACGATCCGGGCGAATATGTCGCGGTCGAAGTCGGGCCAGAGCGTGTCGATGAACTCGTACTCGGCATAGGCCGACTGCCACAGCAGGAAGTTGGAAATCCGCGCCTCGCCGCTGGTGCGCACCACCAGGTCGGGATCGGGAAGAACGCAGGTGTCCAGGTATCTTGGCAGCGTTTCTTCATCCACCTTCGCCGGATCCAGCACCCCCGATTTGACGTCTTGCGCCAGCCGCTTCGTGGCGCGCGCCACCTCGTCGCGGCCGCCGTAGTTCAGCGCGATGGTCAGATGCACCCGGTCGTTGCGCGAGGTCAGAAGCTCCAGCTCGTCCATCAGCCGCTGCAGCTTGTCGTCCAGCCGCAGCCGGTCGCCGATGAAGCGCACGCGCACCCCCTCGGCCAGCAGATCCCGCGCCTCGCGCTGGATATAGCGGCGGAACAGGCTCATCAGCCCGGCGACCTCGGACTGCGTCCGCCGCCAGTTCTCGGTCGAGAAGGCGAAGATCGTCAGGTACTTGACCCCGATGTCGGGACAGGCGCGCACGATCTCCTTGACCCGGCGCGCGCCCGCGTGGTGGCCGTAGAGCCGCGGCTTGCCGCGGGCCTGGGCCCAGCGGCCGTTGCCGTCCATGATGATGGCCACGTGCTGCGGGCCTCTGCGGGTCATTGCGTTCAATTCGCTGCTCCTTGCCTCACCGCTGCGGGCGGCTGCGTTCGGATGTGTCGCCAGTGTCGCTCAGGTCAAGCCAACATTCATGTCTTAACGTCAAGCGCCGCGACGAAAACCGCGCCGGCGCGGCCAGAGGGTCACGCCGGCCGCCCCATGGGCGGCTTACACCTGCATGATCTCGGACTGCTTGGTCTCCAGCGCGTCGTCGATGGTCTTGATGTGGCTGTCGGTCAGCTCCTGGATCTCGTCGTGCCAGAGCTTGTGCTCGTCCTCGGACATGCCCTGGGCCTTGGCCTTCTTCAGCTGTTCCATCCCGTCGCGGCGCACGTTGCGCACGGCGACGCGGGCCTGCTCGGCATACTGGCCGGCGACCTTGGTCAGCTCCTTGCGGCGCTCCTCGTTCAGCTCGGGGATCGGCAGCATGATGATCGTGCCGTTCATCTGCGGGTTGATCCCCAGACCGCTTTCGCGGATCGCTTTCTCGACCTTGTTGACCAGGCTCTTGTCCCAGACGTTGATCGTCACCATCCGCGGCTCGGGCACGTTGACGGTGCCGACCTGGTTGATCGGGGTCTGCGTGCCGTAGGCCTCCACGGTGATCGGCTCCACCATCGAGGCCGAGGCCCGCCCGGTGCGCAGCGAGGCGAATTCCTGCCGCAGCGCGGTCATCGCGCCGTCCATCCGGCGTTTCAGGTCGTCTAGGTCGATTTCGATATCTTCAGACATGGTGTGCCGCTCTTTTCGATCTTGCGCGCCCCTCCCGAGGGTCGGGGCCTTATAACGCCTTGATCGGCCGGATGTATAGATGTCGGACACCGCGCGGCCGATTCCGCGCGGCGCGGTTTCCGCCTCAGCTATGCACGATGCTGTAGGTGCCTTTCCCGGCCAGGATGCCCCGGAACCCGCCCGGCTCGTCCAGCGAGAACACGATGATCGGCAGGTTGTTGTCGCGGGCGAGCGCGATGGCCGAGGCGTCCATGACGTTCAGATGCTTCTGCAGGACCTCGTCATAGCTCACCCGGTCGTAGCGGCGGGCGTCGTCGTTCTTGCGCGGGTCGCAGTCGTAGACGCCGTCGACCTTGGTGCCCTTGAAGATCGCCTCGCAATTCATCTCGTTGGCGCGCAGCGTCGCGGCCGTATCGGTGGTGAAATAGGGGTTGCCGGTGCCGGCGGCGAAGATGCAGACGCGCTTTTTCTCCAGGTGCCGGACGGCGCGGCGCCGGATATAGGGCTCGGCCACCTCGTCCATGCGGATCGCGGTGATCACCCGGCAATAGACGCCCAGTTCCTCCAGTTTGGACTGCATCGCCAGGGCGTTCATCACCGTGGCGAGCATCCCCATGTAGTCGGCCGTCGTCCGCTCCATCCCCTGGGCGCTGCCGGCGAGGCCGCGGAAGATGTTGCCGCCGCCGATGACCATGCAGATCTCGACGCCAAGATCGTGGACGGATTTGACCTCCTTGGCGATGCGTTCGACCGTCGGCGGGTGCAGGCCATAGCCCTGGTCCCCCATCAGGGCCTCGCCCGAGATCTTCAGGAGTACCCGGCTGTACTTGGTCTCCGCCGCCGCCTCCGCGTCGTCGCTCATGGTCCTGCCCCGCTGTCCTGTTTGGCTCGGCGCGCAAAATGAGGGAAAAGCGGGGCAGGTTCAATGCGGGAAGCGACCGATGCGCGGCGAATGGATGAAACGGCTGGATGCCGAGCGGCCGGTGCTGATCGCCGGGCCCACCGCCAGCGGCAAGTCGGCGATGGCGCTGGAGGTGGCGAGCCGGCTGGGCGGGGTGATCGTGAACGCCGATGCGCTGCAGGTGTTCGAGAACTGGCGCGTGCTGACCGCCCGGCCGACCCGGGACGAAGAGGCGGTGGCGCCGCATTCCCTCTACGGCCATGTGGGGCGCGCGGCGTCCTATTCCGTCGGCCACTGGCTGCGCGACCTCGCGCCGCTTCTGGACGGGCCGGCACGGCCGATCGTCGTGGGGGGCACGGGGCTGTATTTCACGGCGCTGACCGAAGGGCTGGCCGACATCCCGCCGACCCCGCCGGAGATTCGCGCGGCGGCCGACGCGCGGATCGCGGCCGAGGGGGCGGCGGCGCTGCTGGCCGAACTCGACGCGGCGACGGCGGCGCGGATCGACCGGCAGAACCCGATGCGGGTGCAGCGCGCCTGGGAGGTGCTGCGGACCACCGGGCGCGGCCTGGCCGCCTGGCAGGACGAGACGCCGCCGCCGCTGTTGCCGCTGGCGGCCGCGCAGCCGCTCTTGCTCGACGCCGACCGCGACTGGCTGGGCGACCGCATCGACCGGCGGTTCGACGCGATGATCGCGAACGGCGCGCTGGACGAGGCGGAGCGCAACCTGGAACGGGGCTGGGATCCCGCCCTGCCCTCGTCCAAGGCCATCGGCGCGGCAGAGTTGATGGATTTCCTCCAGGGCAACCGTAGCCTGAAAGACGCAGTCGCCGACGGAAAAACCGCGACCCGCCAATTCGCCAAGAGACAACGGACCTGGTTTCGGTCCAGAATGCGGGCCTGGATGCCTATCGCGTTGCCCTGACTGCCAAAAGCGTTCCAGCTGCCAACGGAACCACAACACGGAACCACAACAAGGGGCGGCGCAGCGGAGACCTGGGGACAGTGAAGTTTAACGACCACCATGCGCATTTTTAGCGAGAACCGCCCCGACATCAATCAGGGGCTGAAGACGCGCCGGTTCCGTGTGGAATCGCTGCCGCGCGTCACATCCGAAACCCGCTGGCGGACCGAGGCGATGCGCTCTTACGCGCAACCCCTGCTTCTGTGGTTCACCCGCGGACAGGGCCGGATCACCGTGGCCGGCGTGACCCACGGCTTCGGCGCGCATCATGCGGTCTTTCTGCCGGCGAACACGATGCACGGCTACGAGATGTCGGGGCAGGTCTTCGGCACCGCGGTCTACCTGCCGCCCGACCCGTCGCTGAACCTGCCGGAAGAGCCGGTGCATCTGCGCTTCCGCGACGTGGCGCAGCAGGCCGAGCTGTCGGTGATGATCGAGAACATCCAGGCCGAGCTGAAATCCGACCGCCCCGGCAAGGAGCGCGCGATGCTGGCGCATGCCGGGCTTCTGGCCGTCTGGCTCGACCGCGAGCTGGAGGCCGGCAACCGGCAGGACCTGCACCCCGACGCCGCCCGCCGGCTGGCCGCGGCCTACTCGGCGATGGTGGAGCGCGACTTCAAGACCGGGCGCACGATCAACTACTACGCCCAGCAGCTCGGCGTGACGCCGACCCACCTGACGCGGTGCTGCAAGATCGCCTGCGGACGCTCGGCCTCGGCCCTTCTGGCGGACCGGGTGCATTTCGAGGCGCGCAAGCTCCTGGCCGAGACGCGGCGGCCGGTGAAGGAGATCGCGGGCGAGCTGGGCTTCAACTCCGCGGCCTATTTTACCCGCGCCTTCCAGAAACATACGGGCGCGACGCCGACGGCCTTCCGCAAGCATGGCTGAGCCGTTCTGACGCGGGACATGCCGCACACCCGGATTTGTCTTGCAATGCAAGACGGTGTCGTTTTTCCTTCAGTCCAATGTCGCTTTCCGGCAATCAAGCGCCGGAAGCGACCGTTGACGCCCCGCGCGCCCGCGTGCGGAATGCGAAACGAAAGGAAGTCCGGTCTCCCGGGAGAGGCCCCGTCGCGACGGGCGCATGCCGGGGGCCGCAGAGGGAAACGACTCCAAAAAGGACTGACAGGGAGCTTACGATGACCAAGGACACCGGAGACGGCCGCATCCATCCCGCGGCCGAGATGTATGCCGACGAATACCGCGCCGGCCTGATCGACCGCCGCGAATTCCTCGCCCGCGCGACCTCGATGGGCGTGGGCGCCGCGGCGGCCTACGGGCTGATCGGGCTGAACGCCCCGGCGCGCGCGGCCGAGCACATGCAGCAGGGCGGCACGCTGCGCATCCAGCAGTCGGTCAAGGGCATGAAGGACCCGCGCGCCTATGACTGGTCCGAGATCGGCAACCAGTCGCGCGGCTTCCTGGAATACCTGGTCGAGTACAACAGCGACGGCTCGTTCCGGCCGATGCTGCTGGACAGCTGGGAGGTCAACGACGACGCCACGCAATACATCCTGAACGTCCGCCAGGGCGTGACCTGGAACAACGGCGACGCCTTCACCGCCGAGGACGTGGCGCGCAACATCGCCGGATGGTGCGACAAGAACATGGCCGACAACTCGATGGCCAGCCGCATGGGCGGGCTGATCGACCAAGACACCGGCCAGGCCCGCGAGGGCGCCATCGAGGTGACGGACGAGCATACCGTGGTGCTGAACCTGTCGGCGCCTGACGTGTCGGTGATCGCCAACATGTCCGACTACCCGGCCGCGATCGTGCATTCGAGCTACGAGGGCGGCAGCCCGTTCGACAACGGCATCGGCACCGGCCCGTTCCGCCCGGTCAGCATGGAGGTGGGAATCAACTGCATCCTCGAACGCAACACCGACCACGAATGGTGGGGCACCGAGATCTACGGCGGCCCCTATGTCGACCGCATCGAGTTCATCGACTACGGCACCGACCCCTCGGCCTGGGTCGCGGCGGCGGAATCCGAGGAGGTCGACCTGCTCTACGAGACGGTCGGCGATTTCATCGACGTGATGGACGCGATCGGCTGGACCAAGACCGAGACCGTGACCGCGGCCACCATCGTGTTCCGCGGCAACCAGGAGGCCGAGGTCGGCGGCATGAAGCCCTATTCGGACGTCCGCGTCCGGCGCGCGCTGGCGATGGCCGTCGACAACGCGGTGCTGCTGGAGCTGGGCTATTCCGACCGGGGCCGCGTGGCGGCGAACCACCATGTCTGCCCGATCCACCCGGCCTATGCCGATATCGGCCCGGCGGCCTTCGACCCCGACGGCGCCGTGGCGCTGCTGGAAGAGGCGGAGATGGCCGATTTCGAGCACGAGCTGATCACCGTCGACGACGACTGGCAGCGCAACACCGGCGACGCGCTGGCGGCGCAGCTGCGCGACGCTGGGATCCCGGTGCAGCGCACGATCCTGCCGGGCAACACCTTCTGGAACAAGTGGACGGAGTATCCGCTCAGCGCCACCCAGTGGAACCACCGCCCGCTGGAGGTGCAGGTGCTGACCCTGGCCTACCGCTCGGGCGAGGCGTGGAACGAAGCCGCCTATGCGAACCCGGATTTCGACGCGCTGATCAACCGCGCCAACGCGATCGCGGATGCCGACGCGCGCAGCGAGGTGATCGCCGAGGTCGAGCAGCTGCTGCGCGACGACGGTGTGATCATCCAGCCCTACTGGCGGTCGCTCTATAACCACCACAACGGCAATGTCGTGAACGGCGAGAAGCACCCGGCGCACGAGATCCACCTCTACAAGATCGGCTTCGCCGCGTGATCGCGGCCGGCACGATACCGGACCGGGCGCCCCGCGCGCCCGGTCCGCACAAGAACTGACAGCGCGGCAGGCCGGCCGCGCGCGGCACGCGCCGGACGGGACGGACGCGGCCGCGCCAGGACAGGGGGACGAATTTGGGTCTGTTCATTCTTAGACGGGTCGTGGTGATGCTGCTGACCGCGCTGTGCCTCACCTTCATCGTCTTTTTCCTGACCAACCTCTATCCCAACCTCGAAAAGCTGGCGAAGACGCAGGGCAACATGCGGATGACCGACGAACAGGTCGCCACATGGCTCGGCGAGCGCGGCTATGACCGCAACCTGTTCGTGAAATACGGCGAATGGCTGGGCGTGCTGCCCGGCTATGTCGTCGAGGCCGAGGACGGGACGGTCCGCGGCCGCTGCATCGACGCCGGGATGACGCCGGAGGAGGCGCCGCGGTTCTGCGGCGTGCTGCAGGGCGACTGGGGCTATTCCACGGTGTTCCGCGAGCCGGCGGGCGAGATCGTGTTCAAGCGGCTGGGCCTGACCGGCTGGCTGATGCTGGCGGTGATGTGCGTGATGGTGCCCGGCGCGCTGATCATCGGCGTGCTGGCGGGGATGCGCGAGGGCTCGAAGCTGGACCGCTCGCTCTCGACCGCCTCGATCATGACGACGGCGACGCCGGAATACGTCTCGGGCGTGATCTTCATCGCGGTCTTCGCCTCGTCGGCGGTGGGGCTGAAGTGGTTCAAGGGCACCGCGACCAGCGCCATGGACAACATCACCTGGGAGAATTTCACCCTGCCGGTGCTGACCATCGCGCTTTATGGCATGGGCTATATCGCGCGGATGACGCGGGCCAGCATGGCCGAGGTGATGACCGCGCAGTACATCCGGACGGCGCGGCTGAAGGGGGTGAAGTTCCGCACCATCGTGCTGAAACATGCGCTGAGGAACGCGCTGATCGCGCCGTTCACGGTGATCATGCTGCAGTTCCCGTGGCTGTTGAACGGGGTGGTGATCGTGGAGACGCTGTTCAACTACAAGGGCTTCGGCTGGACGCTGGTGGAGGCTGCGGGGAACAACGACATCGAGCTGCTCTTGGGCGTCTCGGTGGTGTCGGTCTTCGTGGTGCTGGTGACGCAGCTGATCTCGGATATCGGCTATGTCTATCTCAATCCGCGGATCAGGGTGACGTGATGGCCCGTTTCGAATCGCTGCGCGATCCGACCGAGGCAGGGGGGACGCTGTCCCCCCTGCACCCCCCTGGCGTATTTGCAACGAGAAGAAGCAGGACGGTGCGCATGGCCCAATGCTGCGGGAGGGACGCATGGAACCGCTGAGCTGGACCGGAACGCTGGGGCCGGTGCTGAACCCGCTGCTGCTGGCGGCGGCGGTGGTGTTCGCCGTGTCGGTGATCGTGCAGATCGTGCTGTCGGTCTTCGTGCCGCGCCCGGTGGCCGAGGGGCCGACGGTGGCGGCGCCGCGGACCGTCGTGGACTATGTCGGCTGGGCCGTGATGGGCAGCTTCGGCGTGATCGTCGCGGTCTGCCTCGCCTATCTTGCGATCGGGCCGATGATGCCGGGCTATCAGGGCAAGGGGATCGTGGGCGCGGTCTCGCTGCAGCTGATGCCGGTCTGGATCGCGCTGATCGTGACCTTCGCGCTGTCGATGACGTTCAAGCGGCGGCTGGGCCTTTACGGCAAGCTGTTCGACTCGACCATCGGCATGATCGGCTTCGCGCTGGTGATGTTCTGGGTCTTTGCCGGGGTCTTCGGCGCGATGGACCTGATCGTGACGCATGGCGCGCTGGAGCAGGCCTCGGGGATGAAGAACAAGCCGCCGGGCACGCCGCTGCGCGGGGCCGAGGCGGGGGAGTATCCCTATTACCTCTTGGGCGGCGACAACCTGGCGCGCGACGTGTTCAGCCGGATGATCAAGGGCGCGTGGGAGGTGATCCGCATCGCCCCATTCGCCACGCTCTTCGCCTTCATGGTCGGCATCACGCTGGGCCTGCCGGCGGCCTATTACGGCGGGCGGCTGGATACCTTCCTGTCCTTTCTGGCCAACCTGATCCTGGCCTTCCCGGTGATCCTGCTGTTCTACCTCCTGGTCACGCCCGAGATCGTGGCGACGGGCATTCCCGTCTACATGGCGGCGGTGCTGTTCCTGTTTCCGATCATCTTCTTTTCGGTGCTGTTCAATTCGCGGTTCCACACCCAGACGACGAAGCGGGCGATCTATATCGGGAGCACGCTGGTCGTCGGGCTGTGGCTCTATTCCGGGATCGCCTGGAACGCCGATCCGCTGGGGCTGATCGAGTTTCCGCCGAACCTGCTGGTGGTCTTCGTGGCGGTGGTCTTCGTGAACTCGCCCACCGTCTTCCGGATCGTCCGGGGCCTGGCACTGGACATCAAGACGCGCGACTACGTGGCCGCCGCGCAGACCCGGGGCGAAGGGCCGTGGTACATCATGCTGTGGGAGATTCTGCCCAACGCGCGCGGGCCGCTGATCGTCGATTTCTGCCTGCGCATCGGCTACACGACCATCCTTCTGGGCACGCTGGGCTTCTTCGGGCTGGGGCTGTCGCCGGAAAGCCCGGACTGGGGCTCGACGATCAACGAGGGGCGCAAGCTGCTGACGATCTACCTGCATCCCGCCCTGCCGCCGGCGCTGGCGCTGCTGAGCCTGGTGCTGGGGTTGAACCTTCTGGCGGACGGGCTGCGGGAGGAGTCGCTCAGGGACTGAGGACGGGGCCGGGGGGAGCGGCCCCTCCCGACCCCCCCCCGGGAGTATTTCTCCCAAGATGAAGAAGCGAGGCGGAGAGAGATGGCGAAGTGGGACTATGACGGCCCGATCCTGGAGATCGAGAACCTCTCGATCAGCTTCTTCACGCGGCTGCGCGAGATCCCGGCGGTGATGGACTTCTCCTGCGTCGTCCAGCCGGGCGAGGCGATGGGGCTGGTGGGCGAGTCGGGCTGCGGCAAGTCGACCGTCGCGCTGGGCGTGATGCAGGATCTGGGCGTGAACGGCCGGATCGTCGGCGGTTCGATCAAGTTCAAGGGGCGCGACCTGGGGCAGATGAGCCGGCAGGAGCTGCGCACGATCCGCGGCAACGAGATCGCGATGATCTACCAGGAGCCGATGGCCAGCCTGAACCCCGCGATGAAGATCGGCAAGCAGCTGATGGAAGTGCCGATGATCCACGAGGGCGTGGGCGAGAAGGAGGCCCGCGCCCGCGCGCTGGAAGTCGTCGCCGACGTGAAGCTGCCGGACCCGGAGCGGATCCTGAAGAGCTTCCCGCACCAGCTGTCGGGCGGCCAGCAGCAGCGCATCGTGATCGCCATGGCGCTGATGTCGAAGCCCTCGCTGCTGATCCTCGACGAGCCGACCACGGCGCTGGACGTGACGGTCGAGGCCGCCGTCGTGGAGCTGGTCAAGGAGCTGGGCAAGAAATACGGCACCTCGATGCTGTTCATCTCGCACAATCTCGGGCTGATCCTGGAGACCTGCGACCGGCTGTGCGTGATGTATTCCGGCGAGGCGGTCGAGACCGGGTCCATCGAGGACGTGTTCGACCAGATGCGCCATCCCTACACGCAGGCGCTGTTCCGCTCGATCCCGCTGCCCGGCGCCGACAAGCACGCGCGCCCCTTGAAGGCGATCCCGGGCAACTTCCCCCTGCCCCACGAGCGGCCGCCGGGCTGTAACTTCGGCCCGCGCTGCGACTATTTCGTGGAAGGGGTCTGCGACGCCAGGGACGTGCCGATGGTCCGCGTGCGGGGCGACGAGCGCCACGAGTCGCGCTGTGTCCGGATCGGCGAGATCGACTGGGATGCCGGCTTCGAGGGCGCCGCGGCCCAGACGACGACCGAGATCGGCGATACCGTGCTGAAGATGGAGGATCTGAAGAAATACTACGAGGTCTCGGCCAACGCGCTGTTCGGCGGCGGCCAGAAGAAGGTGGTCAAGGCCAACGAGTCGCTGAGCTTCGAGGCGCGGGAATCCGAGACGCTGGCCATCGTCGGCGAGTCGGGCTGCGGCAAGTCCACCTTCGCCAAGGTGCTGATGGGGCTGGAGACCGCGACCGACGGCGAGATCGTCCTCGACAACCGCTCGATCGAGGACATCCCCATCGAGGAGCGCGACAAGAAGACGGTCGCCTCGGTGCAGATGGTGTTCCAGAACCCGTTCGACACGCTGAACCCGTCGATGACGGTGGGCTCGCAGATCCAGCGGGCGCTGGAAGTGTTCGGCGTGGGCAAGACCGAGGCCGAGCGGCGCCGCAAGATGCTGGAACTGCTGGACCTGGTGAAGCTGCCGCGCGAATTCGCCGACCGGATGCCGCGGCAGCTGTCGGGCGGCCAGAAGCAGCGGGTCGGCATCGCCCGCGCCTTCGCCGGCGACGCGCGGATCGTGGTCGCGGACGAGCCCGTCTCGGCGCTGGACGTGAGCGTCGCGGCCGCCGTCACCGACCTTCTGATGGAGATCCAGCGCAAGCACAAGACCACGCTGATCGTCATCGCCCACGACCTGTCGCTGGTGCGCTACCTCGCCGACCGGGTGATGGTGATGTATCTGGGCCATGTGGTGGAGATCGGCACGACCGAACAGGTCTTTGCCCCGCCCTATCACCCTTATACCGAGGCGCTTCTGTCGGCCGTGCCCATCGCCGACACGCATGTCGAGAAGACGCGCATCGTGCTGGAGGGCGACATCCCTTCGGCGATGGACCCGCCGCCGGGCTGCCCGTTCCAGACCCGCTGCCGCTGGAAGGACAAGGTGCCGGGCAACAAGTGCGAGACCGAGCTTCCGCCCAAGCGCGACCTGGGCGACGGGCACCGCTCGCTGTGCTGGCTGGACGACGAACAGCTGGCGCAGATGGAGCCCGTGATCAAGATCGCGGCGGAATAGTGCGGAGGCTCGGACCGGGCGGCCTGCTGCTGCTGGCGCTGGCGGCCCCCGCCGCGGCGCAGGAGGAGTCCCGGTTCGGCGAGGCCGGGACGTGGGACGTCCTGGCGCTCCGCGAGGGCGCGGCGCTTGCCGGCTGTGCCGCGCGGCGCGAGATCGACGGGCGCGAGGTGCGCATGGTCTTCGACGGCGCGGATTGGCAACTGGCCCTGGCCGCCGCGCCGCCGGGCACGGTGACGGCGTTCGGGATCGACGACGAGGCGCTTCCGGTCGACGCGGCGCGCGCGGGCGGGATGACCGCCCTGTCGCTGACCCCGGCCGCGCTGGAGGCGGTGCGCAACGGGCAGCTTGCGACGGTGACGCTGGATGGCGAGGCGGTGGAATTGCCGCTGAACGGCACCGCGGCGGCGGCGTTGCGGGTGCAGGACTGTGTCCGGCTGGACGGCGTGGCACCGGACGAGGCCGATCTCTATGCGGTGGAGACGCTGACGGCCGAGGAGACTGGGCCGATGGGCGCCGACTGCCCGGCGCGGTCCGACGCCGCCTCGGCCCCGGACGGCCCGCCCGGCACAGTCACGCTGGTGCATGCCCTGCCCGGCCGCGACCCGCTGCAGATCTACTGGGTCGATCCTTATGGCCGGCTTCTGCCGGTGCCCGAGGCCTTCGGCCCGGACCGCGCGGAGGTGACGCTCGACGGCTATGTCGGGCAGAGCTTCGTGGTGAAGGATCTCTCGGGCGCCTGCCACGGGGCCCCCATACGCGCGACGGCCGACGGCGTCCGGCGGCAGGTCCGGTAGCCCGTCCTTGCCTTGATCCCGGCGCTGGGGCACGTTGACCGCGTGCCTGACCAGGGAGACCCACGGCGATGACCCGTGCCTATAGCGAGGATGCGCTGTCCTATCCGTTCGACCTGGGCCTCTATTCCCGCCCCTCGATGACCGCCTCGCGCGAGGCGCAGCTGTGGCTGGACCGGGGGCTCGTCTGGCTGTTCGGCTACAACCACGAAGAGGCCATCGCCTGTTTCGAGAAAGCGGTGGCGGTCGACCCCGCGCTGGGGCTGGCGCATTGGGGCATCGCCTATGCGCTGGGGCCGAACTACAACAAGCCCTGGCAGGTCTTCACCGAGGAGGAAAAGGCGCCGGCGCTGGAGAAGGCCCATGCGGCGCTGCGGGCGGCGTTGGCCGGGCAGAGCAGCCCGGCGGAGCGCGCGCTGATCGAGGCGCTGGCCACGCGCTACCCGACCGATCCGGGGATCGAGGACTTCCAGCCGTTCAACGACGGCTTCGCCGATGCCATGCGCCCGGTCTATGCCGCCCATGGCGACGACCCGGACGTGGCCTTCGTCTTTGCCGAGGCGCTGATGAACCGCACGCCCTGGCAGCTCTGGGATCTGCCCACCGGCCGGCCGGCCCCGCACGCCTCGACCGAGGAGGCCCGTGCGGTGCTGGAGCGCGCGTTCGAGCGGCCCCTGGGCTGGGAGCATCCAGGCCTTCTGCACATGTACATCCACCTGATGGAGATGTCGCCCACCCCCGAGGCGGCGCTGCGCCATGGCGACGCGCTGAGCGGGCTGGTGCCGGATGCCGGGCATCTGGTGCATATGGCGACGCATATCGACGTGCTCTGCGGCGACTATCACAGCGTCGTCGCGCGGAACCGCGCCGCCTCGGCGGTGGATGCGCGCTACAAGGCCTATGCGGGCGCGGCGAATTTCTACGCGCTCTACCGCATCCACAACCTGCATTTCGAGATCTACGGCGCGATGTTCCTGGCCCAGCCCACGGCGGCGCTGGACGCGGCGGCGCGGCTACGGGCGGAGGTGCCCGACCAGGTGGTGCGGGTCTATCCCGACCTGTTCGAGGCGTTCGTCGCCTCGCGCCCGCATGTGCTGATCCGCTTCGGCCTGTGGCGCGAGATCCTGCGCGAGGAGATTCCGACCGACACCCATCTCTACGCCTTCACCCGCGCGCTGATCCTCTACGCCCGCGCCGTGGCGCATGCCAATCTCGGCGCGCCGGAGGCGGCGGAGGCCGAGGCGGCGCGGTTCCAGGCGGCGCTGGAGGCGATCCCCGAGGAGCGGATGCTGTTCCAGAACACCGCCCGCGACGTGCTGACCGTGGCGCGCGAGATGATGCTGGGCGAGATCGCGTTCAAGGCGGGCCGCATCGAGGAGGGGCTGGCGCATCTGCGCGAATCGGTGCGGCTGGACGACGGGCTGATGTACGAGGAACCCTGGGCCTGGCCCCAGCCGTCGCGCCACGCGCTGGGCGCGCTGCTTCTGGAGGCGGGGCAATGGGAGGAGGCCGAGGCCGTCTACCGCGCCGACCTGGGGCTCGACCCTACCCTGCCCCGGCCGCTGCAGAACCCCCAGAACGTCTGGGCGCTGCACGGGCTGCACGAATGCCTCAAGCGCCGGGGCGAGACCGTGGAGATCGGCCATATCCGCCAGCAACTGGACCGGGCGCAGGCCCGCGCGGAGGTGCCGATAAGGGCCTCCTGCTACTGCCGAAGCTGCTGCGGCTGACACCGCGGCGGATCTTCATCTTGGCAGAAATGCTCCGGGGGGTCGCCATTGTCGCGCCATCGGTCCGAGCGACGATGGCGACGGGGCCGGCCCCCGGGCCGGACCGCAGACCACCGGCTCACACCGGCCCGCCCGGTCAGCTGCCCCAGATCACCTTCACGTAGTTCCGGGTCTCGTTATAGGGCGGCACGCCGTCGTATTTCTTCACCGCCTCGGGCCCGGCATTGTAGGCCGCCAGCGCCAGCCGCCACGAGCCGAAGCGGTCGTACTGCATCCGCAGATAGCGCGCGCCGCCGTCGAGGTTCTGCGCCGGGTCGGCCGGGTCCACGCCCAGCCTGCGCGCCGTCTCGGGCATCAGCTGTGCCAGGCCGTAGGCGCCCTTGTGCGAGGTGATATCCGCCCGCCAGCCGGATTCCTGCTGCACCAGCCGCAGGAACAAATCCTCGGGAATCCCGTGCTTGCGCGCCGCGGCGCGGGCCATCGCGAGGTACGGCCCCGCATAGGTGCCGTTCCACGCGGGCGAGGTCGACTCGTCGAGATCGAACTTCTTCGGCTGGTAGCGGATGGAGTTCTTGTACTGCTCCGCCGCCCGCTCATCCAGAACCTTGGTCTGAGAGGTGAACAGCCCCGACCGGTTCTTGGACGAGAAATTCAGCCCCTCGGCGTTAACCGCCCCCGCGCCCGAAATGGCAGCGGCGCAGAGGCACCCCCAGAAAATGCGCATCGAACTGTCCCTTCAATCCGTGGCCGCAGTTTACGGAAATTCGCCTCAGGCGCCACCCCTTTCGGCGCGTCCACCCCCGGGCGGCAGCCCGTTGCCCATCCCGCCCCGGCGCGCATCAATCTCGTGTTAACTCTGTCGCCGTACCGTCGGCTCGGTTAACAAGGCGTCCAGACGACAGAGATTCGAGGAAGAGGAGCCGCGCGATGGCCGGATCGGTGAACAAGGTAATCCTGGTGGGCAATCTGGGGCGCGACCCGGAAACGCGGACCTTCCAGAACGGCGGCAAGGTCTGCAACCTGCGCATCGCCACGTCGGAACAGTGGAAGGACCGCAATACCGGCGAACGGCGCGAGCGGACCG
The DNA here is from genome assembly GCF_029168335.1 of Psychromarinibacter sediminicola. Taxonomy (GTDB): domain Bacteria; phylum Pseudomonadota; class Alphaproteobacteria; order Rhodobacterales; family Rhodobacteraceae; genus Psychromarinibacter; species Psychromarinibacter sediminicola. The sequence goes on along the minus strand of NZ_JARGYC010000045.1, from coordinate 10,990 downwards.
AATGGCACATGGTCGCGATCTTCTCCGAACCGCTCGTCCGGATCGCCGAGCAGTATCTCAAGAAGGGCTCCAAGGTCTATCTCGAGGGCCAGCTCGAAACCCGCAAGTGGCAGGACCAGAGCGGCCAGGACCGCTATACGACCGAGGTCGTGCTGCGCCCCTACAAGGGCGAGCTGACCCTGCTCGACAGCCGCGGCAGCGGCGACGGCGGGGGCGGCTATGGCGACGACCGCGGCGGCTATGGCGGCGGCGACTATGGCGGCGACCGCGGCGGCAGCCAGGGCGGCGGCTATGGCGGGCCGGCCCCGGCGGGCGACATCGACGACGAAATCCCGTTCTGAGTCGCGTCGGCCGCGCCGCAGCGCAGCCCGGCGCATGCGGCGCCGGCCGGACCCTTTGGCGTGGCCGCCTGCTGTGGGACCGCTAACACGCCGGAACCGCAAGGATTTCCGGCCGCGGTCGAGCGCGCCGTAAGTCATTATTTTTTCATGGAAATTCCCGGCGCAATAATGTTACGCTTCGAATGCGCCTTTTGGGAAGTCATGAAATGGCCGATCATTCAAAGCTGGACGGGCCGATCGAGTCGGCCCGGACGGGGCGGTTGCCCGCCGCCATCGCGCTGACGGTTCTGACCGGGGCCGCGGCGGTGCTGGTACTGGGCTGGCTGGCCCGGGCCGGCCCCTTCGTGCGCCCGGCCCCGGAGGCCGCCGCGATGGTGCCGCTGACCGCGCTGGGCCTGGCCGGCATCGCCGCCGCGCTGCTGTTGCGGCAGGCGCAACCGGGGCCGGCGCAGGGGCTGGCCGCGGCGGTCGGCGCGCTGGCCGCGCTGAACCTCGCGGTCATCCTGTTCGGACAGCCGCTGGGGCTCGGGGCCTACCTGCCGCTCGACCGTCTGCCCGACGACCGCATGGCGCCCCCGACATCGCTGGCGCTGGTTCTGCTGGCGCTGTCGGTCCCGGCGCTCGTCGCCCGGAACGCCGTCGCGGCGATGGCGCTGTCGGTCTTCGGCCTGTCGGCGACGGCCTGCATGACCCTGCTGACGCTCGACTCGCTGGGCGGCACGGTGCCGTTCCCGGCCTTCGCGGGCCTGTCGCTCTATACCGCGCTGTGCCTGCTCGCGCTGTTCACGGTCGTGGCGCTGGAGGCGTAGCGCCGCGCGCGACCAGCGCCTCCTGCAGCACGTCGCGCACCAGCGCCCGGTCGACGTCGGACGTCACGAAGGCCCGCCCGATCCCGCGCGCGAGGACGAAGCGCAGGCGCCCGTCCATCACCTTCTTGTCCTGCGCCATCAGGTCCAGAAGCGCGTCGGCATCGGGCAGCGCGCCGGGAATGTCTGCCAGGTCCGTCTTCATCCCCATGGCGCGCAGATGCGCCCGCACGCGGCTCGGCTCTTCCTGCGCGCACAGACCCATCCGCGCCGAGGTCTCGAAGGCCAGGGCACAGCCGATGGCCACGCCCTCGCCGTGCAGAAGCCGGCCGGAATAGCCCGTCGCCGCCTCCAGCGCATGGCAGAACGTGTGGCCGAGGTTCAAAAGCGCGCGGTCGCCCTGCTCGGTCTCGTCCCGCGCCACGATGTCGGCCTTCATCCGGACGGACCGGCGCACCGCCTCGGTGCGCAGGCCCGCGTCCCCCGCCGCCATCGCCGGGCCGTTTGCCTCCAGCCACTCGAAGAAGGCGGCATCGCCCAGAAGCCCGCATTTCACGACCTCGCCGTAGCCGGCCAGAAAGTCGCGCGCGGGCAGCGTCCCCAGTGCGCCGATATCGGCCAGTACCAGCGCCGGCTGGTAGAAGGCGCCGACCAGGTTCTTGCCCTGCGGCGCGTTGATCCCGGTCTTGCCGCCGACCGAACTGTCGACCTGCGCCAGAAGCGTGGTGGGGATCTGCACGAACCGCACCCCGCGCCGCAGAACCGCCGCGGCAAAGCCCGCGAGGTCGCCGATCACGCCGCCGCCGAGCGCCACCACGATGTCGCGCCGCTCGACCTTCTGCTCCAGCAGCCACTCGACGCAGCGGGTGAATTCCGGCCAGCCCTTCGTCGCCTCGCCCGGCGGCAGCGCCAGCGCCACGCTCTCGATGCCGCCACGGGACAGCCCCTGCCGCAGCCGGTCCAGATGCAGACCGGCCACGGTCTCGTCGGTGACCACGGCCACGCGCGGCCGCGCCAGAAGCGGCGCGATCTCGGCCCCGGCCGCCTCGATCAGCCCCGCGCCGATCCGCACGTCGTAGGACCGCGCGCCCAGCTCTACCCGCACCGTCTCGGTCATTCGCTTTCCTCCAGAACGTCGGGCCGCTGCCGCAGCACCTCGACCACATGCGCGGCCATCTCGTCGACCGAATAGTCGCGCCGCGCATCCGCCACCAGATCGGCCCTGGCATAATAGGGCTCGCGCGTGGCGCACAGGCCCTTCAGCGTGCCGTAGGGATCGGCCGTACGCAGAAGCGGCCGGGTTGTCTTGTGGCGCACCCGCGCCCAGAGCAGATCCACATCGGCCCGCAGCCAGACCGCCACGCCCATCCGCGAGATCACCGCGCGGTTGGTCTCCGACAGATAGGCGCCGCCGCCCGTCGACAGGATCGCGGGGCCGGTCTCCAGCAGCCGGGTGATCACCTGGGTCTCCTTCTCGCGGAAGAACGGCTCGCCGTAGCGCTCGAAGATCTCCGCGATCGACAGATTCGACGCCTCGACGATCTCGTGATCCGAATCGAGGAACGGCACGCCCAGCCGCCGCGCCAGCGCCTGGCCCACCGCGGTCTTGCCCGATCCCATCATCCCCACCAGCACAACCGTCTTTTTCAGCCGGTATTTCAAAACGGCACGCACCTGCCCAGATTTCTTCCGCACGACTGAATGGCGTGTCGGGCCGCAAAATGCCATATATAATTCGGGACAGGCCGCATCCGAAGACGGCACGGCAGGCAGGGGACGCATGAGACTGGTCATCAAACTCATCCTTTTCCTTTTGGTTGTGGGGGCGGTCGGGCTCACGGGATACGCCTATCTGGGGGACATGGCGCCCGACCAGCAGGACGTGAGCGAACCGGTGATTCTGGATGGCGGCTGAACGGTATCTCGTCCGCGCGTTCGCGCTGGGGCTGGCGCTGACCGGCCCCGCCGCGGCGCAGGACCGGCCGATGTCGGCCATCGACTGGCTGTCGCGCAGCGTCGAGGAAGCGCCCGACACGGTCGCGCCCGACGAGCCGGCGACCAGCGGCGGCGCCGGGGTCGAGGAGATCACCGTCACGCCACTGGGCGAGGTTTCGAACGACGCGGTGGGGCTGTTGCCCGCCGCGATCTCGCGCCTGCCGCGCGACCTCTGGGGCACCACGCCCAGCCGCGAGTTGGCCGAGCTGTTCGAGGCGGCGCAGAACGGGCTGCTGCCCGCCACCCAGGATCTCCTGCTGCGGCTCTTGCTGGCCGAGCTTGACCCGCCGGCCGACAGCGACCCGGGCCACGCGCTGTTTCTGGCGCGAATCGACGCGCTGATGGCGATGGGGGCGGTGGAACAGGCGCAGGCGCTGCTGGAACGCGCCGGCCCGGACGACCCGGCGAGCTTTGCGCGGTGGTTCGACGCGAGCCTGCTGACCGGGACCGAGGACGCCGCCTGCGCCGCGCTGGGCGAGGCGCCGGAACTGGCGCCCTCGCTCGCCGCCCGCATCTTCTGCCTCGCGCGGAACGGCGACTGGAACGCCGCCGCGCTGACGCTGGAGACGAGCCGCGCGCTGGGCGAGCTGACGGGCGCCGAGGACGCGATCCTCGCGCGCTACCTGGACCCCGAGACCTTCGCCGGGGCGCCGGAACTGGCGCCGCCGATGCGGCCCACGCCGCTGGTCTTCCGCCTCTACGAGGCGGTGGGCGAGCCGATTCCGACCCACCTCCTCCCCCTGCCCTTCGCGCAGGCGGACCTGCAGCTGAACACCGGCTGGAAGGCGCAGATCGAGGCGGCGGAACGGCTGGCGCGCTCCGGCGTGATCGACAGCAACCGGCTCCTGGGGCTGTACACCGAGCGCCAGCCGGCCGCCTCGGGCGGCGTCTGGGACCGGGTGGCGGCGGTGCAGCGGCTCGACGCCGCGCTGGCGGGCGGCGACTCCACGGCGCTGGCGGATGCGCTGGTGCTGGCCTGGGAGGTCCTGGGCCATGCCGGGCTGCGGGCGGTGCTGGCCGACATGTTCGCCGCGCGGCTGGCCGACCGGGCGCCGGCGGGCGAGGCCGGGCGCATCGCCTTCGAGATCGGCCTTCTGTCCGACCGCTACGCCGCGGCGGCGGAGGCGCGCGAACCGAAACGGCCGATGGAACGGTTCCTGAAGGCCGTGGCGCGCGGCGACGTGAGCGGCGTGACCCCGCCCGACCAGACCGCCGCGGCCATCGCCGACGGGTTCCGCGCGACCGCGGCGCCGGACCGGCTGCAGGAGATGATCGACGGGCGCCGGCTGGGCGAGGCGATCCTGCGGGGCATCGCGCTGGCCGCCGACGGCGCGGCGGGCGACCCGGAAAAGCTTTCGGCCGCCATCGCGCTGTTCCGCGCGGCGGGGCTCGACGAGGTAGCCCGGCGCTTCGCACTGCAGGCGCTGATCCTGGTGGAGGACGCATGAGCCTGAGCTGGGTCCAGTCCTTCCTGGAGGCGCAGGCGGCGGAACTGGACGCGGCGAAGAACACCCAGCTGGCCTATGCCCGCGACCTGAAGGACTTCGCCGCCTGGCTGGACCGCCGCGGCTCCGGCTTCGCGGCGGCGACGCGGGACGACGTCGAGGCCTATCTGGTGGATTGCGACGCGCAGGGGCTGGCGCGGTCGACGCGCGCACGGCGGCTGTCGGCGATCCGCCAGCTCTACCGCTTCGCCTTCGAGGAGGGCTGGCGCGGCGACAACCCGGCGATCCAGATCAAGGGGCCGGGGCGCGAGGCCCGGCTGCCGAAGACGCTGTCGGTGCCGGAGATCGACGCGCTGCTCGGCGCGGCGCAGACCCACGGACGATCCAAGACGGACCGGCTGCGCAACACCTGCCTGCTGGAACTGCTCTATGCCACGGGCATGCGGGTCAGCGAACTGGTCACGCTGCCGGTCGCGGCGGCGCGGGGCGATCCGCGGATGCTGCTGGTCTCGGGCAAGGGCAACAAGGAACGGATGGTGCCGCTGTCGCCGCCGGCCCGCGACGCCCTTGCCGCCTGGCTCGGCGCCCGCGACCGGGCCGAGACGGAGGCCAAGGCACAGGGCCGGCCGCCCTCGCGCTTTCTGTTCCCGTCGCGCGGCAAGGCCGGGCACCTGACGCGGCACCGGTTCTACATGCTGATCAAGGAGTTGGCGGTGGCCGGCGGCGTCGACCCGTCGAAGGTGACGCCGCACACGCTGCGCCACGCCTTCGCGACGCATCTGCTGGCGAACGGCGCGGACCTGGTGTCGATCCAGACGCTTCTGGGGCACGCCGACGTGTCCACGACCGAGATCTATACCCACGTGCTGGACGAACGGCTGAAGGAGCTGGTGCTGGATCACCATCCGCTCGCCAAGGATGGATGAAGAGCGGCGTTCAGGTCATTGTTTTTAGTTGGCAACCGGTCGCGCCCGTTGGCTGGCGCCGGATGCGTATTTGGAACGAGAAGAAGCCGGGGGCGGCGCGTCGTTCCATCGGGCTGAAGCATGTCGCACAGAAGTGGGAACCGGTTTTGTGCTCCTCGGACATGCGACATCAAGAAATCGGAGCGCTTCGCGTGAATGCGCATGAACGCGATGCGCTCTAGAGTTCGATGACGCCGACCTTGTCGCCCTTGACCGCGAGGCCGACCTTGCCGTCGCAGAGCCGCAGCGCGTCGTTGCCGAAGACGTCGCGGCGCCAGCCGGTCAGTGCCAGGCCGTCACGCTGGCCGGCGGCGAGCGCGTCGAGATCCGCCGCGGTGGCGATCAGCTTCTGCGCCACGCCGGCGCTGTCGGCCTTGGCCTTCAGCAGCACGCGCAGCATGTCGGCCAGCGCCGGGTTGACCTGCAGCGCGTCGCGCTTGTCGTCGGTCTTCGGCAATTCCTCTTTCGGCGTCTCCAGCCCCGCCTTGACCGCCGCGAGGATGCCGTCCGCGATCTCGCCGCGCCGCGCCTCGCGCAGAAGCAGGCGGGAGCGGCTCAGATCCTGCATCGACTGCGGCTTGGTCGAGGCCAGCTCCAGCAGCGCGTCGTCCTTGAACACCCGGTTTCGCGGGATGTTGCGCGACTGGGCATAGCCCTCGCGGAACCGCGCCAGCTCGCGCACCAGCGCCAGGAACTTGCCGGACTGGGTGCGGGTCTTGACCCGTTTCCACGCCTCCTCCGGCGAGACCACGTAGGTGGCCGGATCCTTGAGGACCTGCATCTCCTCCTCGACCCAGCTGGTGCGGCCGGACTTCTCCAGCTCGGCGGCGAGATGTTCGTAGATCACCCGCAGATGCGTCACGTCGGCCAGCGCGTATTTCATCTGCGCCTCGGTCAGCGGCCGCCGCGACCAGTCGGTGAAGCGCGAGGTCTTGTCGAGCGACTGCCGCGCCACCTTGCGCACCAGCGTCTCGTAGCCCACCTGCTCGCCGAAGCCGCAGACCATGGCTGCGACCTGGGTGTCGAACAGCGGCGCGGGAATCACGCCACCCTCGATGTAGAAGATCTCCAGATCCTGGCGCGCGGCATGGAACACCTTGACCACGCCGGGGGCCTTCATCAGGTCGTAGAGCGGGTCGAGCGACAACCCGTCGACGAGCGGGTCGACCAGCACGGCGTCGTCCTCGCCCTCGCCGGGGATCGCCAGCTGCACCAGGCAGAGCTTGGCGTAATAGGTGCGTTCCCGCAGGAACTCGGTATCGACCGTGACGTAAGGCGACTGCGCGGCGCGGTCGCAAAAGGCGCGCAGCGCCTCGGTGGTGGTGAGTGTCTTCATTCTGCCCGGGTCGTCATCCGTTCGTTGTCGTTTCTCTGTCCCGCCCGACCGTCCGTGTCTTAGGCGGTTTTGCCGGCGATGAAAAGCCTTACGGCAGGCGGACAGGCGTCCGGTCGCCCACCGCGAAACGGCGCAGCACGGCCGGGTAGAGGCAATGTTCCATCTCCAGCACCCGGGCGGCCAGCGTCGCGGGCGTGTCGCCCGGTTTCACCGGCACGCGCGCCTGGCCCAGGATCGGCCCCGCGTCCAGATCCGCCGTCACTTCGTGGACCGTGCAGCCGTGCTCCGTCTCGCCCGCCGCCAGCGCGCGGGCATGGGTGTGGAGCCCGCGATAGTCCGGCAGGAGCGAGGGGTGGATGTTCAGCATCCGGCCGGCGTAATGCGCGATGAAGCTGGGCGTCAGGATCCGCATGAAGCCGGCAAGGCAGAGGATGTCGGGCCGCGCCGCGTCGATCTTCTCGCGCAGGGCGGCCTCGAAGGCGGGGCGGTCGCCCTTGAAGGGGCGGTGATCGACGGCCGCGGTCGGAATGCCCAGGGCGGCGGCCTTCGCCAGCCCCGGCGCCTCGGGGTCGTTCGACAGCACCAGCACCGGCCGCGCCGGATGGTCGCCCCGCCCCATATCCTCCACCAGGCGCAGCATGTTGGAGCCGCCCCCGGAGATCAGGATCGCGACCCGTCGCGTCACAGCAGCGCGCCGGTGTAGCGCACCGCGTCGCCCGGTTCCACCGCGCCCAGATGCACCACCGTCTCGCCCTGCTCGGCGAGCAGCGTGGCCAGCGGCTCGGCGCGGGCGGCATCGACCACCAGCACCATGCCGATCCCGGCGTTGAAGGTCTTCAGCAGTTCCGTCTCGGCCAGCCCGCCCTGCCCCGCCAGCCAGCGGAAGACCGGCGGCAGGTCCCACGCCGCCAGGTCGACCTGCGCCGTCAGGCCGTCGGGCATCACCCGCGGCAGGTTCTCGGTCAGCCCGCCGCCGGTGATATGCGCCAGCCCCTTCACCCCGCCGGCGCGGATCGCCGCCAGCGCGGGTTTGACGTAGAGCCGCGTCGGCGCCAGCAGCGCCTCGCCCAGCGTGTCGTCCTGCCCCTCCGGGCCGAAGGGCGCGGCGTCGTCCCAGGCCAGCCCGGCCCGCTCCACCACCTTGCGCACCAGCGAGTAGCCGTTGGAATGCACCCCGTCCGAGGCGAGCCCCAGCAGCACGTCGCCCTCGGCCACGCCCGCCGGCAGCGCCGCGCCGCGCTCCATCGCGCCGACGGCGAAGCCCGCGAGGTCGAAGTCGCCGGCGGCATACATCCCCGGCATCTCGGCCGTCTCGCCGCCGATCAGGGCGCAGCCCGATGCCTTGCAGCCCGCCGCGATGCCCTCGACGATCCGCGTGGCGGCGTCGACGTCGAGCTTGCCGGTCGCGAAGTAGTCGAGGAAGAACAGCGGCTCCGCCCCCTGGCAGACGAGGTCGTTGACGCACATCGCGACCAGGTCGATGCCGATCGTGTCGACAGTGCCGGTGTCGATGGCGATGCGCAGCTTGGTGCCCACGCCGTCCGTCGCGGCCACCAGCACCGGGTCGTCGTACCCGGCGGCCTTAAGATCGAAGAGCCCGCCGAAGCCGCCCAGCCCGGCCATCACGCCCGGCCGCGTGGTGGCCTTTGCGGCGGGCTTGATCCGGTCCACGAGCGCGTTGCCCGCGTCGATGTCCACGCCCGCCTCGCTGTAGGTGATGCCTCTGTCCGTCATGCCTCGGTCCCGCTGCGCTGTCCGCGCCCCCGATAGACCAGCCATGGGGCCAAGTCCATTCCCGGCCGGACCGGCATGCCGGCGGCAGGCGCATCTTGTTTGAACCGGGACGCCCGCGCGCGCGTCTGACGCAAAGACGTAAGGAAAACCGCCGAAGGGGAAGGGTTCATGACACACCGTATCGCACTTGGCTTCGCCGCCGCCCTGGGCTTCGCCGCGCTTCTGGGCGGGATGGAGGATTGCGGCCCCCTGGCCGCCTGCCTGCAGGCCGGGCCCGCCGCCGACGGCCCCTGGACCGCCCCCGCCCCCGGGGCAGGCGCCGCGGCCGGGCAAGAGGTCGGGATGACCGCCGAGGAGGCGCTGGCCACCGACCGGCGCCTGACCGCGCTGATCTCGGAGTGAATGCGCCGGCGCCGCCCCGCCGCCGCTTGACCCGTCCGTCCGGTCTGCTAAAGCCAAGTCAGGCTGGGCCTGTAGCTCAATTGGTTAGAGCAGAGCGCTCATAACGCTTTGGTTGGGGGTTCGAGTCCCTCCGGGCCTACCACACCACCGTGAGCGGATTGATTTTCCACAGAAATCTCGGATGGTGTCCCGCCCTCAAGAAGCGCGCGGGACACTCCCGCGGGAAACCACCATTCGTGACGTAGACGGAGGCCCAACAACCCTGTTCTTGTTTTTCGCCACATTGTCGCGCTGTGGAAGGCCGCGAGTGCGCCGCACGGAGCCTCCGTTGGATAGCACTGATATCGTGGAGATTTGCTCCTTCACGCGGCAGGTGACAGGCGGTGAAGGCTCCGCTAGCCTCGGCACCTCAAGGGATAGAGATCGGATATGGCGCTTCGTAGCGATGCCGTGATGGTGCTGCTCTACGACATCGAGGGGGACGATGCCGATCACGACGACTGGCACAGCCATGAGCATTTTCGTGAGAGGCTCTCAGTACCGGGGTTCCTGCGGGCGACCCGCTGGATCGCCGAGGACGAGGGGCCGCGCAACTTTGTGATCTACGAAGTCACTGGAACCGATATCGCCACGTCGCAGCCCTATCTCGACCGGCTCAACAACCCCACACCGTGGACGAGCGCAATGATGCCGAGGTTCCGCGGCATGACGCGGGGCTTCTGCGAGGTCGTGGCTGGTGCGGGCCTCGGCCTGGGGACAGCGGCGCTGGTGCTCCGTTTCACGCCCGCGGCGGGCACCGAGGCGGACTTTACGGAAGGGCTGCGCACCGTTCTGCCGGACCTGACGATGCGGCGTGGATTGGTGGCAGCGCATCTATTGCGTCCAGCGCCCCCGCCTCCGATGACCCGAGAGCAGGAGCTGCGCGGGCGAGATCGCGAAGTCCCTTGGTTGGTAGTCGTCAGCGGCTATGACGCTGCGGCTTTGGCGCCGTTGGGCGACCTCGGGCTGACACAACTGGGGGCCGGCGCGGTCGCCTCAGGGCGCTACAGGCTGCACCACACCGCGATCGCGGAGGAAGCGGGGAGATAGCGGGCGATCTCCTTGAGACGCTGCCGGTCTTGTTCCGGCGCGGCCAACTTGCGAGGTTTGGCTCAAACGAATGACAAGGCTGCCATGGCGTCGAAGAAAACCCTGAACGCGAAGAACCTCGAAACGCTGGGTGCTCCGCGGCTGGCTGAGCTGTTGATGGAGATCAGCAACGGGAATGCTGCGGCCAAACATCGGCTGAGATTGTAACTGGCCGGCGCCCAGAGCCCCAAGGACGTGGCGCGCGAGGTGCGCAAGCGGCTGTCGACCATCGCCCGCGCGCGCTCGTTCATCGACTGGAAGAAGCGCAAGGCCCTGCTCGACGCTCTCGACACCCAGCGGCGGGCGATCCTGGAGAAAGTCGCGCCCGACGACCCCGGCGAGGCGCTGGACCTGATGTGGCAGTTCATGGGCCTCGCCAACCCGATCTTTGACCGCACGGATGACAGCAGCGGCACCATCATCGGCCTGTTCGGGGACGCTTGCGAAGACCTTGGCGGTCTTGCGGACGCGGCGGCACCGGACGGTGCGGCGCTGGCCGACCAGGTCTTCGACGCGATCCAGCAAAACGGCTACGGCCAGTATGACGGTCTCATTGGCTCGCTGGCGCCTGTACTCGGCGAGGCTGGCCTGGCGCACCTTAAGGACCGTGTGCTGGTGCTGGCGGAGACACCTGAGGAACGGCCGCCCGAGGACGAACGTGTGGTGATCGGTTGGGGCAGCGGCGGTCCCGTCTATGCCGACGAGTACCAGGAGCGTGCCCGCCGTTCGACCGTCGCGATGGCGCTTAACAGGCTGCTGAAGAAGTCGGGTTGGAAGGACGTTATTCCTGTCGCCGGGGCTGGAAGGCGGGTCGCTCGCAGATGCGAACGTCGGGTCC
>NZ_JARGYC010000044.1 GCF_029168335.1 Psychromarinibacter sediminicola | reverse complement strand
CGAACTCATCGACTGCTTCACGCACCAGGAATGCGAAAACTACTTCGCCGCCTGCGGATACGATGCAGATTGATCGGAAAACGCTCTAAAGAAAATTCGCCAGTGCGTCCTGCGCGCGCATGCTATGGCCTCCTTGACAAAGCACCTTCCGTAGCCCATCTTGAAGCTTGTTGGTGGCTCTCATTGTGATCCACGTCTAAGACCCTACCCGGGGCCGCCGTGTATCTTCGGTGACTGCAAACCGAACCTCACGGCGCAGATAAGAGACCCCGCTTCGGCGGGGTTTTTCTTTTGGAAGTGCCGCGAAGGTCTGCGTCTGCGGATCAGACGTGGCGGCCAATTGATGCCGTCTCGCGGATCAGCCGCGCAGGGACTCCAGCATCTCCTCGGCCGCCATCGCCGGCGAGGTGTCGCCGCGGGCCACCGCCGCGCCCAGTTCGGCCATCCGCGCCCGGGCGTCGGGGTCCGCGGTCAGCCGCGCCAGCAGCCCCTGGCGCACCTCCTCCTCGAACCAGTGCCGCGCCTGCGCCTGCCGCCGCGCCGTCCAGTGGTCGGTCTCGCGCCGCCACTCCGTCAGCGCCTGCATCTCCTCCCAGGCGCCGGACAGCCCCGCGCCGGTGACCGCCGAGACGGTCAGCGCCTTGGGAAAGCCTTCCGGATCCTGCGGCCGCTTGCGCAGGAGGCGCAACGCGCCGGCATAGTCGGCGCAGGTCCGGTTCGCCGCCGCCTGCAGCTCGCCATCGGCCTTATTCACCAGGATCAGGTCGGCGATCTCCATGATCCCGCGCTTGACCCCCTGCAGCTCGTCGCCGCCGGCCGGCGCCAGCAGCAGCACGAAGAGGTCGGCCATCTCGGCCACCATGGTTTCCGACTGGCCGACGCCCACCGTCTCGATCAGCACGACGTCGTAGCCCGCCGCCTCGCACAGCCGGATCACCTCGCGCGTGCGGCGTGCCACGCCGCCCAGCTGCGACTGCGCCGGCGACGGGCGGATGAAGGCGTTCGGGTCGCGCGAGAGCTTTTCCATCCGCGTCTTGTCGCCCAGGATCGAGCCGCCGGAGCGGGCCGAGGACGGGTCGACCGCCAGCACCGCGACCTTCAGCCCCTGCCCCGTCAGCATCGAGCCGAACGCCTCGATGAAGGTCGACTTGCCGACCCCCGGCGTGCCCGACAGGCCGATCCGGATCGCCTGCCGGTCGGTCTCCAGCGCCTCCAGCAGCCGCGTCGCCGCCGCGCGGTGATCGGCCCGGCCGCTTTCCACCAGCGTGATCGCGCGGGCCAGCGCCCGGCGTTCGCCCCGGGCGATCTGTTCGGCGAGTGCCTGCGTGTCGATCTGCGCCATTCGGTCCGGCCCTTGTTGCTCGGGAAGGGTGGCGCCTGTGTGCCCTCTGTTCGGCTCGAATGTCCAGCCGGTGCTCTGGTCTTGCCGGGGCGACTCGCCGATAACGGGCGCCGTGACGCCCGAACTGCCCATCGACGCCGCCCTGCCGGAGCTGACCCGCGCGCTGCGCGCGGCCGGCCGCGCCGTGCTGCAGGCCCCGCCGGGGGCGGGCAAGACGACGCGGGTGCCGCTGGCGATGCTGGAAGCCGGGCTGCCGGCCGCGGGGCGGATCGTGATGCTGGAGCCGCGGCGGCTGGCGGCGCGGGGGGCAGCCGCGCGCATGGCCGAGACGCTGGGCGAGCCGGTGGGCGAGACCGTGGGCTACCGGATGCGCGGCGAGACCAGGGTGTCGAAGGCCACGCGGATCGAGGTCGTCACCGAGGGCATCCTGACCCGAATGCTGCAATCGGACCCCGAGCTTGGCGGCGTGGGCGCGCTGATCTTCGACGAGTTCCACGAGAGGTCCTTGAACGCCGACCTGGGGCTGGCGCTGTCCTGGGAGGTGCGCGAGGCGCTGCGGCCGGACCTCATGGTGCTGGTGATGTCGGCCACGCTGGACGCGGGACCGGTGGCGGAGATGCTGGACGCGCCGGTGGTGACGTCGGAGGGGCGGAGTCATCCGGTGGACCTGCGCTGGCAGGAGCGGCCGGTGGCGAAGGGGCAGCGGTTCGAGGCGGCGATGGCCGACCTCGTGGCGCAGGCGGTGGGCGAGACCGATGGCGGCGTGCTGGCCTTCCTGCCGGGCGAGGGCGAGATCCGGCGCGTGGCGGCGGCGCTGGAGGGGCGGCTGCCGGCCGGCGTGGCGGTGCAGCCGCTCTATGGCGCGCTGCCCTTTTCCGCCCAGCGCGCGGCGGTGGCGCCGCTGGAGACGGGGCGCAAGCTGGTGCTGGCCACCGCGATCGCCGAGACGGCGCTGACCATCCAGGACGTGCGGGTGGTGGTCGACGGTGGGCTGGCGCGGCGGGCGCGGTTCGACCCGGGGCGCGGGATGACCCGGCTGGTGACCGAGCGGGTGACGCGGGCCGAGGCGACGCAGCGGACGGGGCGTGCCGGGCGGGTGGCGCCGGGCCTCTGCTACCGGCTGTGGACGAAGGGCGAGGACGGCGGCCTGCAGGCCTTTCCGCCGCCCGAGATCACGACAGCGGACCTGTGCGGGCTGGCGCTGGAACTGGCGATGTGGGGCGTGCAGGGGCCGGAGGAGCTGTCGCTCCTGACCCCGCCGCCCGAGAAAGGGCTGGCGGAGGCGCGGGCGCTGCTGGTCGAGCTGGGGGCGCTGGACGCGGCGGGGCATGTCACCGGGCACGGGCGTGCGCTGGCCGCGCTGCCCTTGCACCCGCGGCTCGCCCATATGCTGGCGGTCGCGGGGCCGGAGGCTGCGCCGCTCGCCGCCCTGCTGAACGACCGCGACCCGCTGCGCGGCGAGGGAACGGACCTGACGCTGCGGCTGAAGGCGCTGCGGCGGGCCAAGGGGAACCCGGCGCTGGAGCGCATCGCCACGGAGGCGAAACGGCTCCGCCGGCTCGCCGGCCAGCCGGAGGGTGCGGCGAGAACCCCGGCCGAGATGGCCGCCCTCGCCTATCCCGACCGCGTCGGGCTGCGCCGGCCCGGCGACGCGCCGCGCTGGCTGCTCTCCGGCGGCACGGGGGCCGAGATGGACGCGGGCGATCCGCTGGCCGGCAGCCGCCTGATCGTCGCGACAGAGCTGACCGGCGGCGGGCGCGAGGCGAAAATCCGGCAAGCCGTGGCGCTGACCGAGGCGGAGCTGCGCGGGCTTTATGGCGACCGCATCGGCTGGCACGACGTCTGCCGCTGGTCGAAGCGCCACCGCCGGGTGGAGGCGCGGCAGCAGGAGCGGTTCGGCGCGCTGGTTCTTGACGACCGCATCTGGAAGAACCCGCCGCCCGAGGCGTTCGCCGCCGCGCTGTTGGACGCGGTGCGCGACCTGGGCCTGCCCTGGACCGACCGCGCCCGCCGGCTGCAGTCCCGTATCGAGCTGTTGCGCGGCCAGGGGGCCGACCTGCCCGACAGCTCGGACGCGGCGCTGATGAAGACGCTGGAGGACTGGCTGCTGCCCGCCCTCGCGGGGCGCAGGTCGCTCGACGGGCTGGACATCGCGGATGCGCTGCTGGCCCGGCTCGACTGGCCGCAACGGCAGGCGCTGGACCGCCTCGCGCCCCCGGATTTCGAGACCCCGCTGGGGCGGAAGATCCCCATCGACTATGCCGGCGGGACGCCGCAGATCGAGGTGCGGCTGCAGGAGATGTTCGGCGTGACCGAGCATCCGGTGATCGGACCGGACCGGCTGCCGCTGAAGGTCACGCTGCTGTCGCCCGCGCGGCGGCCGGTGCAGGTGACGACGGACCTGCCGGGGTTCTGGGCGACCTCCTATGCGGAGGTGCGCAAGGACATGCGGGGGCAATACCCGAAGCATCCCTGGCCCGAGGATCCCACGCAGGCCGACCCGACATTGCGGGCGAAACGGCGGGGGTGACAGGGCGGACGGGCTGTGTTTCGCTGGGGGCTCATTTTCTAATCTGATTCACGGAGTATGATATGATTTCACGCAGACGTTTCACCGCCATCACTGCCTTTGCCGCGCTCGGCGCCGCCACGCCCGTTATCGGGGCGGGTGCCAACGGGAACGTGCAGCTCGCCCTGCGCAATCCGAACCGCCTGGCGGGGCTGGCCGGCGAGGAACTCCGCGACGGGCTGGTGAACTCACTGGTGATCAATTCCAAACTTTCGCAGCAGTTGAACGCCCGGCTGAACGCCGCGCGCGTGGCCGGCGGCGCGATACGCGAGATGTTCACGTCCAACCGGTTTCCGATTCCACCCGGTGGTCGGCAGTTTCCGGGCGACATGTTTTTCCCCGGCGACATGTTCTTCCCGGGCGACATGTTCTTTCCTTGCGACATGTTCTTCCCCGGGGACATGTTCGTCCCGGATGACGGCATGCGGAATGCGCTGACACGGCTGAGCCGCGACACGCTGCGGCGATCGGCGTCGGGCGACGGCTTCTTCTTCGTCATCTTCGCCGAGGCCTCCGCGGTCAGCGGCGAAGGCTTCGGGCTTGGCACTGCCTGACCCGACGGCCCTGGTTCTCGGGGCCGGCCCGGCCGGGCTGGGCGCTGCGGCGCTTCTGGCCCGGGCGGGGGCGCGCGTCACCTGTCTCGACCCGCGCACCGGGCCCGAACAGGCGGCGGCGCAGGCGGAGCACGTCCATATCCTGCCGCCCGATCCCGGCCCGCCGCTTCGCAAGGCCGCCCCGGAGTTGGCCGCCGCCCTGAGCGGGGCGGCGGCGCCCGACTGGCACTATCTGCGGCTGCCCGAGGGCGCGGCGCGCACCGGTCCTTTCCTGTCGCGCGATGCAGCGGAAACGGCGCTGCACGCGGCGGCGACGGCGGCAGGCGTGACCTTCGATTACGGCGTCCGCCCCCGCGCGCTGGCGCATGACACGCAATTCGAGGTGGCCTTCCAGGACGGGGCGCGTCGGGCCGATATTCTGGTCGACGCGACCGGCGCCCATCGCTGGGTGGCCGACGCCCTGGACGCGCTTGGCGCGCAGCTCTGGCTGGACGAGATCGCGGCGCCGGGACGCTATTGCACCTGGAGCGGCGCACTGCCGCCCGAGGCGCCGCGGCGGCACGCAATGCTGTGGCAGCCGCCGGACGCCGAGGCGTCGATCTATCTGATCGCGCGCGCGGATCGGCGGCTCTACGTAACCTGGCGGGGGGCCGGGGCACCGGAGGCGAGCACCGGCCCGGAGCTGGCGGAGGCGCTATCGCGGCACGGGCTGGGGGCGATGGCCGAGATCGCGGCCGCGGCGGGGCCGCTGGCGCGGATCGGCTACGTGGCGCCGCCGCCGCGCCTGCTGGGCATGGAGCGGCCGGGCGATCCTTTGCTGCCCGCGTGGTTCACGATCGGCGATGCGCTCGTCCAGACGCCGCCGCGGTTCGGGTTCGGGATGGCTTCGGTGTTTCTGCAACTGGCAGAGCTTGCGTCGGTCCTCGACGGCGGACCGCCGGAGCCGTCGCTGCTGGCGGCCGCTGTCCGCGAACGCCTGGCGGCGATGGCCGAGGGCGTGTGGTTGCAGGCGGGCGTGCTGTCGGTGGCCTGAGCCGCTATGCCCCCCACGGCCCGTGCTGATCCGCCTCGCCGGTATCCACCCGCACGAAGCCGTGGGAGCCGAAGAAGTCGCGCTGTCCCTGGATCAGCGCCGCCGTGCCGCGCGCCTGGCGCATCGTGTCGTAATAGGCCAGCGCCGCCGACAGGGCGGGCACCGGCTGGCCAGACACCGCCGCCGCCGCGACCACCCGGCGCAGCGCGCTCACACTGTCGCGCAGCATCCGCACGAAGGCCGGCGCGAGGATCAGTGCGCCGCCGGGCAACTCGCCCCGGAACGCCTGCGCGATATCGTCCAAGAGCGACGAGCGGATGATGCAGCCCGCCCGCCAGATCTCGGCCACGCGGGCAAGGTCCAGCGACCAGTCGAATTCCTCCGACGCCGCCGAGAGCAGCCAGAACCCCTGCGCGTAGCCGATGATCCGCGCCGCCAGCAGCCCGCGTTCCAGGTCGCCGTCCAGCACGCGCGGACCGGTCTCGGGCGCGTCCTGCGGCGACAGCAGCCCCTCCCCGGTCTCGCGCAGCGCCTTCTCCGCCGACCAGGACCGCGCCGCCACCGCCGCCTCGATCGCCATCGGCGACTGGCCGAGCTTCAGCGCCTCCACAACGGTCCAGCGGCCGGTGCCCTTCTGCCCGGCGGAATCGAGGATGACGTCCACCATCGGCTGGCCCGTTTCCGGATCGGCGGTCGCCAGAACCTTCGCGGTGATCTCCACCAGGTAGGATTGCAGCGGCCCCTGGTTCCAGCCGTGGAACAGCTCGGCGATACTGTCGGTGGAGCGGCCGTCGCCGTGGCGCAGCAGGCCGTAGATCTCGGCGATCATCTGCATGTCGGCATACTCGATGCCGTTATGCACGGTCTTGACGAAATGCCCCGCCCCGTCCGGCCCCAGATGCGCGGCGCAGGGCGTGTCCTGGTAGCGCGCGGCGATGGACTCGACCACCTCGGCGATCTCGGCATAGGCCGCCTCGGCGCCGCCGACCATGATCGACGGCCCGTGCCGCGCGCCCTCGGCGCCGCCCGACACGCCCATGCCGACGAAACGCAGGCCCTCGTCGCGCAGCGCGGCCTCGCGCCGGCGGGTCTCGTTGAAGTCGGCATTGCCGGCGTCGACGATGATGTCGCCTGTGTCGAGATGCGGCGTCAGCGCCTCGATCACCGAGTCCACCGGCCCGCCCGCCGGCACCATCAGGATCACCGCCCGCGGCGGGGTCAGCGCGGCTGCCAGCGCGGCATAGTCCTCGGCCGGCACGAGGTTCTCGGCCAAGGGGCCGGCCTTGCCGATAAAGTCGTGGATCACGCTCGTTCGGCGGTTGTGGACGGCGACGGGGAACCCCTTGTCAGCGATGTTCAGCGCCAGGTTGGCGCCCATGACCCCCAGGCCCACCAGCCCGATCCGTGCCTCTGCCATCGCGCGTCTCCCGTATTTCCGTCCTGTCAGAGCCTAAGCCACGTGCCGGCGGAGACAAGCACTGGGCGCCCTGCCCGCCGATCAGACCCCCAGGCACCAGCGCATGATCGCCTTCTGCGCGTGCAACCGGTTTTCCGCCTCGTCGAAGATCACCGAGTGCGGGCCGTCCATCACCGCGCTCGTCGCCTCGTCGTCGCGATGCGCGGGCAGGCAGTGCATGAACAGTGCATCCGGTTTCGCGTGGACCATCAGGTCCTCGTTCACCTGGTAGGGGCGCAGCTGGTTGTGCCGCCGCTCGCGCGCGGATTGCGGGTCGTGCATCGACACCCAGGTGTCGGTGACCACGAGATCGGCGCCGTCCACGGCCTTCGCCGGGTCGCGCTCCACGGTGATCGGGTGGCCCTTGCCGGCGCAGAATTCGAACCAGGCGGGCTCGGGGTCGAGCGTTTCGGGGCCGGTGAAGGTGAGGTCGAAGCCGAATTGCCCCGCCGCATGGGCGAAGCTGGCGAAGACGTTGTTGCCGTCGCCGGACCAGACGACCTTCTTGCCGGCGATGGGGCCGCGATGTTCCTCGAAGGTCATCACGTCGGCCATGATCTGGCAGGGGTGGGTGCGGTTGGTCAGCCCGTTGATCACCGGCACGTCGGCATGCTCCGCCATCTCCAGGAGCGTCGCCTCCTCGAAGGTGCGGATCATGATCAGGTCGACATAGCGCGACAGCACGCGCGCGGTGTCGGCGATGGTCTCGCCGTGGCCGAGCTGCATGTCGGCGCCCGAGAGCACCATCGTCTCGCCGCCCATCTGGCGCACGCCCACGTCGAAGGAGATGCGCGTGCGGGTCGAGGGCTTCTCGAAGATCAGTGCGACCATGTGGCCGTCGAGCGGCCGGGTGGCGTCGGGCGTGCCCTTGGGCTTGCCGTCGCGGGCGGTCTTCATCGCCTGCGCGCTGTCGATGATCTGCCGCAGGGCGGCGGGGTCGGTCTTGTGGATGTCGAGGAAATGGGTCATCGGATCGGTCTTTTTGGTGCCGGGCGGAGTGGGGGCCAGCCCCCACACCCCCGGCGTATTTCGAACGAGAAGAAGATCAGGCAGGTTGCTTCGCGGAGACGGCCTGCGCGGCGCGGTCGAGGCGGGCGACGGTTTCCGCGATCTCCTCGTCGGCGATGGTCAGCGCGGGCAGCAGGCGGACGACGTTCTCGGCCGCGGGGACCAGCAGCATCTCCTGGTCGTAGCCGGCCTGCACCACGTCGGTATTGGTCGCCTTGCAGACGAGGCCCAGCATCAGCCCCTCGCCGCGGACATGGTCGAAGACGTCCGGGTGCGCGGCGACCAGGCCTTCGAGCTTCTGGCGCAGGAGGCCCGCCTTGCGGTTGACCTCGGCCAGGAAGTCGGGGTCCGAGACGATCTCCAGCACCTTGGCGCCCACCGCGCAGCCCAGCGGGTTGCCGCCATAGGTGGAGCCGTGGGTGCCCGCGACCATGCCGGAGGCGGCGTCCTCGGTGGCCAGCACCGCGCCCAGCGGGAAGCCGCCGCCGATGCCCTTGGCCACCATCATGATGTCGGGCTCGATCCCGGCCCATTCATGGGCGAAGAGGCGGCCGGTCCGGCCCATTCCGCACTGCACCTCGTCGAGGATCAGAAGAACCCCGTGCTCGTCGCAGAGGTCGCGCAGGCCCTTCAGGCACTGGTCGGGCAAGGGCTTGATCCCGCCCTCGCCCAGGATCGGCTCCACCAGGATGGCGGCGGTCTTCTCCGACACGGCGGCGCGCAGCGCGTCGTGATCGCCGAAGGGCAGGATGGTGAAGCCCGGCATCAGCGGCGCGAAGCCCTTCACCATCTTCTCCGCCCCCGAGGCGGCGATGGCGGCGCCGGAGCGGCCGTGGAAGTTGCCCTCGAAGGTGAGGATCTCGGTCCGTTCGGGCCGGCCCGCGTCGTGGTGGTGCTTGCGCGCCATCTTCACGGCCAGTTCGCAGGCCTCGGTGCCCGAGTTGGTGAAGAACACCGTGTCGGCGAAGGTCTTGTCCGTCAGCGCGTCGGCCAGCGCCTGCTGCTCCGGGATCCGGTACAGGTTGGAGACGTGCCAGAGCCTGTTCGCCTGTTCCGTCAGCGCCGCGACCAGCGCGGGATGCGCGTGGCCCAGCGCCGTGGTGGCGATCCCGGCGCAGAGGTCCAGGTATCGGCGTCCGTTCTCCTCGATCAGCCAGCTGCCCTCGCCCTTCACGAAGGACAGGGGCGCGCGGTTATAGGTCGGCAGAACGGACGGGATCATGGTGAAGTCCTTTCAAAAGAGGTCATTGAAGTGCCGGATCGGCGGTGACCTGTCAATGATGGAGGGGGTGCGGGGCATCTGCCCACGCGGGATCGTTCGCCGGGGCTCAGCCTCGGCGTCGCGCGGAACGGAGAGGGGCGCGTCGGATCATGGACGCCTGCATAGGCCAGAACGCCGCGCGGGGGAAGCACCGATTTGTCGCGCCGCCGCTTCACATCGGGGGCCCGGATCACTAGTATAGGCCTGATCGGAATTTACCGGAGCGGCAGGTGGATGCGGCAGGTGCAGGGGCGCCGAGCCGCTTGCGCCGTTCCCGCGGACAAGGAAACGGATGATGTCCTGGACAGACGAGCGCGTCGAGCTTCTCAAGAAGATGTGGACCGAGGGGCAGAGCGCCAGCCAGATCGCCAAGGAACTGGGCGGCGTGACCCGCAACGCGGTGATCGGCAAGGTGCACCGGCTGGGCCTGTCGAACCGCACGGGCGGGCCGGCGCCGGCCGCCACCGGTCCGGCCAAGGCGCCCGAGGCCGAGGCCCCGTCACCTGCGCCGGAGCCGGCGGACGAGCCGGCCCCCGCCCCCGAACCGGCCGCCGCCGCCACCGACCCGGCGGATGCCGCCGCGGCGCCCACGCCGGCCACGCGCAAGCCGATCATCCCGGCCGGCCAGCCGCTGCCGCCGCAGCCCTCCGCCAACGAGATCAGCCCCGAGACGCTGGCCAATGTCCGCGAGGTCGAGAAGAAGGCCAAGCGGATCGGTCTGATGGAGCTGACCGAGCGCACCTGCAAATGGCCGATCGGCGATCCGGCGACGGACGACTTCTGGTTCTGCGGCCTCTCGGTGCAGGCGGGCAAGCCCTATTGCGAGGCGCATGTCAGCGTGGCGTTCCAGCCGATGAGCGCGCGGCGCGACCGCAAGCGCTGAGCGGGGGCCCGTCGCCGCGTGCGCTCCGCGTTTTAGGAGTGCATCCCCCGGCCGGTGGCACCCCGCGGGCAGAGGCGGTTGTCCCTAATTCCCGCCGAACAGCCCGCGCAGCGTCTCTCTGGCACGGTTTTCCAGTTCTTCCTGCAGCGTCTCCTCGACGTTGTCCAGGCTCTCGACCTCGACGCCCAGCTCCTCGCTGATCCGCTCGGTCACCTTGCTTTCGACCTCGCCTTTCAGCGCCTCGATCTCGTCGCCGAATTCCTGCGTCACCAGCGCCTCCAGGTCGAGCCGGAAGCGCGGCGCGTTCCAGGGGCCGCTGACGATCAGCGGCACGCGCAGCCCGCCCTCGCCCTCGGCCCCCTCCAGCAGGATCGGCAGCAGGCGGTAGTCGAGCGTCCTGGCGCCGAGGCCGACCTGTCCCGTGCCGGTCGCGTTCACAAGCGGCGCCAGCAAGGCGAGATCGTCGTTGCTCAGCACCCCGTTCTCGACCCGGAAGGTCGCGTCGATGCTGTCGAAGATCGTCTTCTGCCCGGCGCCGACATAGGAGGTGTCGAGGTTGCGCAGCATCCCCGCGAGGTCCAGCCCGCGCAGCTCGCCCTGGCCCAGGCTCAGGGCCCCGTCGCCGCTGAGGCTGGTCATCAGGCTGTGCATGTCGTTGCCGACGCCCAGCAGGTTCAAGGTGACCTCGCCGTCCGCCAGCAGGCGGTCGGACCCGGCGAGCTGTTCGAGCAGCGGTTGCAGCGCCACGCCCGCGCCGGTCAGGTTCGCCCGGACCGACAGCCCGCCGCGGCTGTTGACCACGAAACTGCCCTGGATCAGCCCGTCATAGGCCGAGAGCTGGCGGATCTCGGTCACCGCGCGCCCGTCCAGCAGCGTCATCAGAAGGCTGGTCCGGCCCAGCCGGGCGAGGCCGAGCTCGACGCTGTCGGCCACGAAGGCGATCTCGGCATCAAGCGCCTGCAGCCCGCTGACGTCGATGGGCGTGCGCGACCAGCCTGCCGCGTCGCCGCCGCCGCCGGCAGCATCGCCGTTCTCCGACGAACCGGCGCCGGCCAGCGCCGAGACGTCCAGCGCCCCCGCCGTGACCTGCGCCGTCAGCTTGGGCCGCGCCCCTGTCAGCACCAGGTCCGCCGCCGCCGCCAGCGTGTTGTCGTCCAGCCGGACCGTCCCGTCGCGCAGCGTGACCTTGCCGGCCTCCGTCGCCGTTACCTGCCCCTGCACCCGGATCGACCGGCCCAAGCCTTCGGGTATCTCCGGCGCGGCGCGGCCCAGCAGGGCGAAGACCGCCGCCATGTCGGCCATGTCGGCGTCAAGCGTCCCGCCGGCGGCCACGGGGACCAGGCCGGCGCGGCCGTCGAAGGAGAGGGTCGAGCCGCCGACCTCGGCCGTCAGCGCCACCGGAACGGCGCCGCGGGCGAGGAACGCCGCGAATTGCGACACCTGCGCCTCCAGCGAGAGGCGCTGGCCGTTCATCGTGGCGGCGAGCGTCATGTCGGCCGGGCCTTCGAAATCGGGCAGGCGCAGCGTGGCATCGACCTCGTCCAGCCGCATCCGGCTGCCGCCCGCATGGTCGATGAAGGTCAGGGCGCCGGACCGGATCACGGCCTCGTCCAGCCGGAAGGCCGGCACCGTGCCGCCCTCGGTCTCCACCGCCTCCGGCGCGGCGCTGTCCGCCCCGGTCCCCATGTCCCAGTTGGCCCGCCCGTCGGATGCGATCTCCAGCACGACCTCGGGCGCCTGCACCTCGACGCCGGTGATCCGGATGTCGCCGCGGATCAGCGCCAGAACGTCGACGCCGATGGTCAGCGCCTCGGCGCTCAGGATCGGCCCCTCCTGCGACCAGTCCGCGTTCGCGATGCGCACCGGGCCGGTCCTGACCCCCAGTTCGGGCCAGATCGTCGGGCGGATGTCGCCGCCGAGGGTCATCGCCCGGCCGGTGGCGTCCTCGAACCGCTCGGCGGCGAAGCCCGCGATCCTGTCGGCCGGCAGCAGAAAGAGCGCGCCGACGGCCAGCGCGGCGACCACGACGACGAAAAGGACAATCCTGACGATCCAGCGCATCCGCCCGCTCCTGCCTGCCGCACGGCGGGAGGATAGGCGGCGCGGGCGATCCGCTCAAGCCAAAGGCGGTCGCCGGGCGGCCGGGGCCGCAGTCCGCGCACCTGTCTCCCCGCGTCGCGGGGCGGGCGCGCGGCCTACCACTGGTGGGTCAGAAAGCGCATGTTGGCGCGGGCCCTGGCGGCGACCTTGTCCTCGGCCGGGGGCAGGCCCATGTCGCGGCGCTGTTCCTCGGTCAGGCGCTTCATCGCCTGGCCCTCGCGAAAGCGGGCGTCGGCATCGAACAGCCGGGCGAACAGGCCGCGGCGGCGGCGCGGCGTGTGCGGGGCGAAGGCGCGGCGCGGGGTGGTGGTCCGGACGGTCATGGCTTCCTCCTTGGGCCGGTTCGTCTGTGTTGCACCCACTGTCGCACCGCCCCGTATCGACGCCGTCAAAGCCGGCCCGGATTTCCGGTGGCAATCCGTCAATTCCACGTCAAAAATGACCCCGACGCATTTGACGAAACGACGCGCGATGCCACCGCTCTTGACGCTGCAGATCGACGGACCGGTCGAGGCCCGTTTGCCCGACGGTGCCCCGGTCCCGGGGCTGTCGGCGCGCGGCCGGGCGATGCTGGCCTATCTGGCGCTGGCGCCCGACCGCCAGGCCTCGCGCATCGCGCTGGCGACGCTTCTCTGGGGCGACCGGGCCGAGGAACAGGCGCGCGGCTCGCTGCGCCAGGAGCTGTCCAGCCTGCGCAAGCGCCTGCCCGACGGCGCGCTGCACGCCGATCGCAGCGCGGTCCGGCTCGGCGCTGTCGAGATCGCCGAGGGGCCGGCCGGGGCCGACCTGCTGGCGGATGTCGCTTTGCATTGCGAGCCGTTCGAGGACTGGCTGCGCGAGGCCCGCGCGCAGCGGCACGCACAGCTGGCCGGGGCGGCGCTGGCGGCCGCGGAGCGGGCGCTTGCCGACGACAACGGCGCGGCGGCCCAGGACGCGGCGGAGCGCGCCCTGTCGCACGATCCCGACGACGAGCGCGCGCTGCGGGTGCTTCTGCGCGCCGCGGCGGACGGCGGGCGGCCCGGCCCGGCCCTCGCCACCTGCCAGGCCTTCGCCGAGCGCCAGCGCGCGGATCACGGCACCGGCCTGTCCGACGACACCCGGACGCTGGCCGACGCCCTGCACAAGAGCGGCCCCGCCGCGCCGCGCCCCAAGGAGGCGCGCAGCGAGCCGGCCATTGCGGTGCTGCGATTCGAGGAGCTGACCCGCGGCGCCGACGACATGTTCGCCGACGGCGTGGTCGAGGAGATCACCGGCGCGCTGAGCCATGTGCGCGACTTCCGGGTGATCGCCCGCCAGTCGGCCTTCGCCCTCGGGGCCGAGGCGCTGGACGTCACCGAAGCCGCCCGGCGGCTGCGGGCGGATTACCTCGTGGAGGGCACGGTGCGCCGGTCGGGCGAGCGGGTGCGCATCTCGGTACAGCTCGTGGACGGCGAAACCGGGGCGACGCTCTGGGCCGACCGCTACGACGACCGGATGGACGACCTGTTCGAGCTGCAGGACCGGATCGCGGCCCATGTGGCGGGACAGCTCTCGCCCAGCCTGCGCGCGGCCGAGATCCGCCGCGCCGGGGCCCGGCAGCCCGCCGACCGCTCCGCCTATGACCTGATGCTGACGGCGCTGCCGCATTTCTGGGCCCATCGGAAGGCCGACAACGACCGCGCCATCGCGCTGCTGGACGCGGCGCTGGAGCAGGACCCCGACTATGTGCCCGCCATGGCCTACAAGGCCTGGGCGCTGGCGCAGAAGCCCAGCTACATGTGGTCGGACGATCCCGATGCCGACCACCGCGCCGCGCTCGTCGCCGCCGACGCGGCCGCGCAGCGGGTGACCGACCACGCGCCCTCGCTGGTGGCCATCGGCGCGGCGGTCACGCTGTCCGGCAACGACGTGGACCGCGCCAACAGCCTGATCGACCGGGCGCTGGCCATCGACCCGAACAATGCCTGGGGCTGGATGCGGCGCGGCTGGGCCTGGACCTATTGCGGCCGGGCGGAGGAGGCGCTCGACGCCTTCGACCGGGCCGAGGAGCTGAGCCCGCTGGACCCGTTCCGCTTCAACATCTTCTTCGGCCAGGCGGTGGCGGTCCGCACGCTCGGCCGCTACGACGAGGCGATCCGGCTTCTGCGCGAGGGGATGCATGCGAATCCGGGCTGCACCTGGGTCTACCGGATCCTCGCCGGCGTCTACACGCTGATGGACCGCAAGGCCGACGCCGATGCCATGCTGCGCAAGCTGACGGAACACTATCCGCACCTGACCGTCGGCTACCTGTTGAACTGCATCCCGCCCACCGCGCGCCATTTCCAGCCGGACTATATCGAGGCGCTGAAACGGATGGGCCTGCCGGAATAGCCCTTTCCCGCCGGCGCCGCAGCGCCTATATGCCCGGGGTCATGACTGCCAATCCCCCCGACCTGCGCCCCGACCTCGTCCGTGCCCGCGTCGCCGAGACGAAACGCGACGGCCAGCCGACCATCGGCATGGTCTCGCTCGGCTGTCCCAAGGCGCTGGTCGACAGCGAGCGCATCCTGACCCGCCTGCGGGCCGAGGGCTACGGCATCTCGCCCGATTACGGCGGCGCCGACGCGGTGATCGTGAACACCTGCGGTTTTCTCGACAGCGCCAAGGCCGAGAGCCTGGAGGCGATCGGCGAGGCGCTGGCCGAGAACGGCCGGGTGATCGTGACCGGCTGCCTCGGCGCGGAGCCCGACTATATCACCGGCGCGCATCCCAAGGTGCTGGCGGTGACCGGCCCGCACCAGTACGAGCAGGTGCTGGACGCCGTCCACACGGCCGTGCCGCCGGCGCCGGACCCCTATATCGACCTGCTGCCGGCCTCGGGCGTGTCGCTGACCCCGCGGCATTACAGCTATCTCAAGATCTCCGAGGGCTGCAATCACGCCTGCAAGTTCTGCATCATCCCCGACATGCGCGGCAAGCTCGCCTCGCGCCCGCACAAGGCGGTGATGCGCGAGGCCGAGCGGCTGGTGGAGGCCGGGGTGCGCGAGCTTCTGGTGATCTCGCAGGACACCTCGGCCTACGGCACCGACTGGAAGGACCGCGCCGCCAAGGCGCCGATCGTGGATCTGGCGCGCGACCTCGGCACGCTCGGCGCCTGGGTGCGGCTGCACTACGTCTATCCCTACCCGCATGTGCGCGAGCTGATCCCGCTGATGGCCGAGGGCGGCTCGGGGGGCGGCGTGCTGCCCTATCTCGACATCCCGTTCCAGCACGCGCATCCCGATACGCTCCGCCGCATGGCCCGGCCCGCCGCCGCCGCGCGCACGCTGGACGAGATCGCCGCCTGGCGGGCGGACTGTCCGGACCTCGCCCTGCGCTCGACCTTCATCGTCGGCTACCCGGGCGAGACCGAGGCGGAGTTCGAGACCCTGCTCGACTGGCTGGACGAAGCGCAGCTCGACCGGGTCGGCTGCTTCAAGTACGAAAACGTCGAGGGCGCCCGGTCGAACGCCCTGCCCGACCACGTGCCGGAAGAGGTGAAACAGGACCGCTGGGAGCGGTTCATGGAGAAGGCGCAGGCGATCTCCGAGGCGAAGCTGGCGGCCAAGGTCGGCCGGCGGATGGAGGTGATCGTGGACCTCGTGGAGGACGACGCCGCCACCTGCCGCACGATGCACGACGCGCCCGAGATCGACGGCTGCCTGTTCATCGACGAAGGGTTCGAGGATCTGTCGCCCGGCGACATCGTCACGGTCGAGGTGGACGAGGCCGGCGAGTACGATCTCTGGGGCAAGCGCCTCTAGCTCATCAAGCCCGTCCGGGCTTTCTTCGCCACGAGGCGGAGCCGCAAGAGCGACACGCCACCGGCTATCGGCAGGCCGTGAACACCGTCGGCTCGTCCCTGCCCCGCGTCCACACCCGGACCACGCCCGGCTCGTACTGGCTGTACTCGAAGGAAAACACCTCGGGGATGATGATCCCGGGTTCGTTGCAGTAGCCCAGCCGCGTCTCGATCCGGTCGCCGGACCAGTCGAACGCGACGGGCGGGTCGAATTCGCAGAAATACTCGATTTCTTCCATCGTGCTGTCGGTCAGCACCATGCCCATCTCGCCCCAGTAGTCGTCGGGCCCCAGTGCGCAGATCTCGGGGTTGGTCACCAGCCGCGGTTGCGCCGCCGCCGCGCTGCAGACGACGGCGACGGCAAGCGACAGGGCGGCAAGGGCACGGTGGGGCATGGGCTTCTCTCCTGAACGAGCAAACGGGCGCATCCGCCATGTTAGCGCGATGCGCCCGCTCCGCGAAGCCCGTTCCCGTCCGGCTCAGCCCAGCGCGCCGGCGATGCGCGCCTTGACCTCGTCGATCTCGCCCAGCCCGTCGACCGTGGTCAGGTTGCCCTTGGCATAGTAGTAGCCGATCAGCGGCGAGGTCTGCTTGTAATAGGCCATCAGCCGCGTCTTCAGGCTGTCCTCGTTGTCGTCGGCGCGGCGCTTGAACTCGGTGCCGCCGCAGACCGTGCATTTGCCGTCCGCCGGAATCGGCTTGGAGATGTCGTTGTAGACCTCGCCGCAATTGGCGCAGGTCGAGCGGGCGGTGATCCGTTTCACCAGCGCCTCGTCGTCCACCTGCATCTCGACCACCGCGTCGAGTTTCTGGCCCTCTTCCTCCAGCAGCTTGCCCAGCGCGTCGGCCTGGGCGAGCGTCCGCGGGAAGCCGTCGAAGATGAAGCCGCCCGGCGCACCGCCGGCTTCCAGCTTTTCGCGGATCAGGCCGATGACGATCTCGTCGGTCACCAGCTCGCCGCGGTCCATGACCTCGGCCACGCGCTTGCCCATCTCGGTGCCGCTGGTGCGGGCCTCGCGCAGCATGTCGCCGGTCGACAGCTGCATCATCTGGCGCTCTTCCACCAGGATCCGCGCCTGTGTTCCCTTACCGGCGCCGGGCGGGCCGAGCAGAATGATGTTCATGTGGTCTGTCCCCCATCAGAAGCGCCGGTCACGTAAACGCGCCGGCGCCATCTTCTCCATTGCCGCGCTGTGCTCAGCGCCTTGCCGGTCCCTTCTTCGGGCGGCGTTTGCCGCGAAGCTGGGACTTCTCGATCAGCCCTTCGTACTGGTGCGCCAGAAGATGCGACTGCACCTGCTGCACCGTGTCCATCGACACCGACACGACGATCAGAACCGAAGTGCCGCCAAAATAGAAGGGGATGGCCAGTTGTGAACGCAGAATCTCGGGCAGGAGACAAACTGCCGCAAGATAGGCCGAGCCCAGCACCAGGATGCGCGTCACCACGTAATCGAGGTATTCCTCGGTCTTCTTGCCGGGGCGAATGCCGGGCACGAAGCCGTTCTGCTTCTGCAGGTTCTCGGCCACGTCGTCGGTCTTGAACGACACGTTGAAGGTGTAGAAGAACGTGAAGAACACGATCATGCCGGCGAAGAACGCCAGGTAGAGCGGCTGGCCGGGGCCGAAATAGGCCAGGATCGTCGCCATGACGGGGCCGGACTGGCTGCCCGAGAAGGTCGAGATCGTGGTCGGCAGCAGCAGGAGCGACGAGGCGAAGATCGCCGGGATCACACCCGCCGGGTTGACCTTGATGGGCAGGTGGGACGAACCGCCCTCGTACATCTTCATGCCGGCCTGGCGGCGCGGATACTGGATGTGGATCTTGCGCAGGGATCGCTCCATGAACACCACGAAGGTGATCACCGCGATCACCATCAGGATCACGCCGATGACCACGACGGGGCTGATCGCGCCCGAGCGGCCGGAGGCGAAGAACTGCGCCAGCGCGTTCGGAATCTCGGCCACGATGCCCACGAAGATGATCAGCGAGATGCCGTTGCCGATGCCGCGGGCGGTGATCTGCTCGCCCAGCCACATCAGGAACATGGTGCCGCCGACCAGGGTGATGACGGTCGAGGCGCGGAAATACCAGCCGGGATCGGTCGCCAGGTCGCCCGCCTCCAGGCTGACGGCCAGCCCGTAGCCCTGGAACAGGGCCAGCGCCACCGTGCCGAAGCGGGTGTACTGGTTGAGCTTCTTGCGCCCCTGCTCGCCCTCTTTCTTCAGCTGCTCCAGCGACGGCACCATGGCCGCCAGCAGCTGCACAATGATCGAGGCCGAGATGTAGGGCATGATCCCCAGCGCGAAGATGCCCATCCGGGAGATCGCGCCGCCGGTGAACATGTTGAGCACGCCGCCGAGTCCGGCTGTGGCCTGCTCCATGAACTCGCGCAGGGCGTTGCCGTCGATGCCGGGGACCGGGATGTAGGTGCCGAGGCGATAGACGCAGAGAAGCCCGATGGTGAAAAGTATCCGCTGCCGGAGCTCGGTCGCCTTGCCGAAGGCGGACCAGCTCATGTTCGCGGCCATTTGCTCGACTGCCGAAGCCATGCGCGATCTCTTTCAGTAAGAGCGCCGCCTCGCGGTTTCCCGGGGGCGGCGCTTAGGAAACTAGGAAGGGGATGTAAGCGCCACGGGCGACGCTCACAACCTCTTATTCGGCCGCTGCCGGGGTTTTGACCTTGAGCGAGCCGCCCGCCTTCTCCACCGCCTCGACGGCGGATTTGGAGGCGCCGGAGACTTCAAGGTCGACCTTGGTCGAGAAATCGCCCTTGGCCAGCACCCGGACCCCGTCGAGCTTGCGGCGGACGAGGCCGCTTTCGACGAGGGTGTCCTCGGTGATCGTGGAGCCCGCGTCGATCTTGCCGGCCTCGATGAACTTGGCGAGGATGCCGAGGTTAACGACGGCGAATTTCTTGCGGTTGGGCTTGTTGAAGCCGCGCTTGGGCAGGCGCTGATAGAGCGGCATCTGGCCGCCTTCGTAGCCGTTGATGGCCACGCCCGAACGGGATTTCTGGCCCTTGATGCCGCGGCCGGCGGTCTTGCCCTTGCCGGAGCCGGGGCCGCGGCCGACGCGCATCGCCTTCTTGGAGGCGCCGGGATTGTCCCGGAGGTCGTTCAGTTTCATGTCGCTTCTCCTGAGCCGGACGCGCCCCGCGAAGCGAAGAAAGGGCGGCCTCGGCGTTTCTTGGTTGTCGAGTCGGGGTCCGGTTGGGACCACCGGAGGCGTATAGACGGGATCGGCATGGCGTTCAAGGGGGGTGTCCAAGGTTGGACGGGGGCATAAGGTTTTGATGTTGTTATAGATAGCGGTAACACGTCCGCGGACGTCCATACTACACGACACGACTTCCTCGGCTTTGCCGGATAGCGGCCCCGGTCGAGCGGAACGCCGTGCAGCGCCGACCCGCCGGGGCGCGGTTGAGCTTTGCGATTTCGGAGAAATAAGCATTTAGATCGGACACTTGGCACCGTCATCGCCAGAAGCGCCGCCCCGATGGGGGCGGGGCGGCGCTGCACGGCGTTCCGCCGCGCGACGCGGGTGGAAATGTCCCTCGGAAAACCCAGTGTCGTGCAGTGTGCCCGCGCGTCCGCAGCCTGTCCGAGGGGGCGGCGGCGGATGCGCCCCTGCGGAGCCTCCGCCTTGCGGTGACGGCGGCGGTGCAACCATACTCGCGGCGGCGGGACCGGCCGCCGCGAGCAGAGGAGCCTGTGGAATGGCGCAGAGAGTGTTGATCACCGCCGGCGCGGGCGGCATCGGACTGGCCATCGCCCAGGCCTTCGCGGCCTCCGGCGCGCGGGTGCATGTGCTCGACATCGACCGGGCGGCGCTGGACGCCGCCACGCGCACCGACGGCATCACCGGCGACGTCGCGGATGTCGCGGACGCCGACGCCATCGGTCAGGCCGTAACGGCGGCGGCTAAGCGCCTCGGCGGGCTGGACGTTCTGGTGAACAACGCGGGCATCGCGGGGCCGACCGCACCTGTCGCCGACTATCCGCTGGCGGACTGGCGCCGGGTGCTGGACGTCAACCTGACGGGAACCTTCGCGGTCACGCAGGCCGCGATTGCGGACCTGCGACGGTCCGGGCGCGGCACGATCCTGATCATGTCGTCGCTCGCCGGGCGGTTCGGCTATCCGCAGCGCTCGGCCTATGCCAGCACGAAATGGGCCCTCGTGGGGCTCGCGAAAACGCTGGCGATGGAGCTGGGACCGGATGGGATCACCTGCAACGCGATCCTCCCCGGCGCCGTGGCGGGCGCGCGGATGGACGCGGTGCTCGCCGCGCGCGCCGAGCTGGCCGGGACCACGCTGGAGGAGGAGCGGGAGAAGGCGTTTCGCAACCAGTCGGTGCGGCGGTTCGTGCAGCCGGAGGAGATTGCCGCGCTGTGCCTGTACCTCGCCGGGCCGGCCGCGCGGTCGTTCTCCGGGCAGACCTTTCCCATCGACGGGGATTCACGGTCCTCGGCGTGAGGAGGACGGCGCGGCGGCGGGGCGGGCAGATGGCCCACCCCGCCAGTCGGCTTACCAGATCGTGTCGATGGGCTGGCCCAGCGCCAGGGCGCCGGCGAAGTCCGACTGCACCTCTTTCTGCAGCGGGTGGTAGCGGGCGGCCTGGATGTCGCGGAACAGGCGCTCCAGCTCGGCCTTGCGGTAGAAACCGGGACCGCCGGCCAGTTCCATCGCCTTCTCGACGCAGCGGATCGCGTTCTCCTCGACCAGCCGCCGGCCGGTCATGACCTGGTTCACCGTCTCGGCGGAGGGCGCGTTCCGCTCCGCCGCCTGCACCATGTGCTCCAGCCCCAGACGCGCGGCGGTCAGGGCGGTCTCCATCTCGCCGGCCCGCGCGTACATGCGCTGGCCCGGCGCGCGCTTGGTCGCGATCTCGACCGCAAGGTCGCGCGCCCGTTCGGCCACGCCGAGATAGGCGGCGTAGATCAGCGGGAAGGCGATGGTGCCCAGCATGAAGAACAGCGGGTGCCATTCGCCGGCCGGGCGCTTGACCGGCACCTTGTCGGACGGCACGAACAGCCCCTCGATCATCACGTCGTGCGAGCCGGTCGCCCGCATCCCCAGCGTGTGCCAGGTGTCGAGCACCGAGACCTCGGGCGCCGCCATCGGGCACGGGAAGTGGATGACCTTGGCACCGTCGACCTCCTCTACCACGGCCGAGGTCATCAGGATGTCGCCCGCCGGCGCGCCCGAGACGAACATCTTGCGGGCGGTGATCCGGTAGCCGCCGTCGACCGGCTCGGCCTTGCCCGAGCCGCCGATCCAGTCGCCGCCGCCGGAGGACAGCAGGATCAGCTTCTCGGCCGCGACCCGCTTCAGCAGCGGTTCGACCGCCGCCTTGGCCGCCTCCTGATGGTGCCAGCGCCAGGCCGGAAACGCGACCTGGTGGGTGTGCATCGAGAAGGCCAGCGCCGTCGATGAACAGCCATGCGCCAGCCGGCGCAGCATGTCGGTCAGCTCGCGCAGCCCGGCGCCGGCGCCGCCGAGCTCGGCCGGAACGCCGGCCAGGCTCAGCCCCTCCTCCTTCAGGCGGTCGTAATGCGGCCCGACGAAGCAATCGTCGCTGTCGTTCGCGGCGGCGTTCTGCGCGAATTCCTGCGCGAGACGGTCGGCGATCTCTGCGATCCGCGCGGTCTCGGGGGCGCGTGC
Organism: Psychromarinibacter sediminicola; assembly: GCF_029168335.1. Taxonomy (GTDB): domain Bacteria; phylum Pseudomonadota; class Alphaproteobacteria; order Rhodobacterales; family Rhodobacteraceae; genus Psychromarinibacter; species Psychromarinibacter sediminicola. The sequence continues at coordinate 16,741 of NZ_JARGYC010000044.1, read as the reverse complement.
CCCGACATCTTCCATGACAGTCATTTCGCTCTCTCCCTGAAATGCATTCGATGGGACAAGCGTCTCACCGGCGGCCCGAGTCGCGATAGTTCAGAAAGTGTAGCGCGCTGTTTCTGCGGCCCCGGCGCCGTGCTAGAGTGACGCGGGGGAAACGCGAGGCACATCATGGAAGTCACCAACCTCTACGGCCAGTTCTGCCCGGTCTCGATGGCCTCGGAAATCGTCTGCACCCGCTGGACGCCGCTGGTCATCCGCGAGCTTCTGTGCGGCAGCACGCGGTTCAACGACATCCGGCGCGGCGTGCCGAAGATGTCGCCGGGGCTTCTGTCCAAGCGCCTGAAAGAGCTGGAACTTTCCGGCGTGATCCGGGTCGAGCGCGGGGCCGGCGGCCGGACCGAGTATCGCCTGACCGAGGCGGGCGAGGAATTGCGGCCGCTGATCGTGGGGATCGGAAGCTGGGGGCAGCGCTGGGTCGAATCGCGGCTGTCGCTGCGCAACCTCGACCCCTCGCTGCTGATGTGGGACATCCGGCGCAACTTCGAGCCGGACCCGCGGCCCGCCGCGCGCTGTACGGTACAGTTCAAGTACCGGCAGCTGGAGACGCTGTTGCAGGACTGGTGGCTGGTGGTCGAGCCCGACGACACCGACCTGTGCAAGGAGGATCCCGGCTACGAGGTCGACGTGCTGATCGACGCCGACCTGCGGTCGATGACGGCGGTGTGGATGGGCCTGGCGCCGATGTCGGAGGAGATCGACGCGGGCCGGATCGAGATCGACGGGGCGCCGCGGCTGACGCGGCAGGTGCGGGACTGGCTGAAACTGTCGATCTTCGCGCACGAGCCGCGGCGGGTGCCGTGACACAGGCGGCCCCGACGGGCCGCCTGCGGGTTCGTCCGGGTCATGCCGTACACAGGCGGTGTGTCGTTCGCATGTGTTTCTTCCGAGTCGAACCATGGTCTCCGGGCGGTCAGCGTGGTCCGGGGACCACGGCGCGCGCCGGGTCGCGGTTCCCGCCCATGTCGTTTTCCGGGTCGGTAACCGGCTGGTCCTGCTGCGCCTGGACGACCCTCAGATAGGGCGTCAGCTGTGTCGGCAGAGCCCCGAAATGCCACAGCGTCTCTTCTTCGCTGTATCGCCTGGGCAGGATGTACATGTCGCCCTGCTGCCAGTCCGCGGGCGTCTGCACGGACAGCCTGTCCTGCGCCTGCAACCCGTCGACCACGCGCAGCGCCTCGTCGGTGCTGCGGCCGAGATGCGGCGGGTAGTCCATGATCAGCCGGATCCGCATGGACGGGTCGAGCACCATCGTCCGGCGCGCCGGCATTTCGCCCTGCTTGGGATGGATCATGCCGAACAGCCGCGCCAACTGGCCGTCGGCGTCCTCGACGCTGGGAAAGTCGATCTTCACGTCGAAGAGCGACTCGATCTCGCGGTGCCAGGCCGCCTGCGTGGCCAGCGAGGACTTGGTGAAGGCCAGCAGCTTGACGTTGCGCTTGGCGAAATCCTCGGACGCATCGGCGAGCGCGGCCATCTCTGTCGTGCAGACGGGCGTGAAAGCGCAGGGATGGCTGAACAGGACCGTCCAGCTGCCCTCGGCCCAGTCGAAGAACTGAATCTGCCCTGCGGTCGTCAGGGCGGTGAAGTCGGGGAAGACGTCGCCGATCTGCGGCATCCACGAGACATGACGGCGATACGATCCCGGCAGCCTCACCCTGTCTCCCTTCCGGCCGGAGCCGGCAAACAAAGGCATGTTCACTGTAGTACTCCTCACCTGATCGTTGGTTCGGTCAAGCTAGGAACGGGAAATGGCCAGGATTCGGCCAATTTGTACTAAAATGTACAAATGAACCGTATTAATAGTGATGAATTCGACGGGCCGTTCACGTGGCGAAACAAGGGCATTGCCGTACAGTCTGCAATGCCGCGCGCGGCGGTTTTCCTGGCCGGAGCGGCCCTGCGGACCTTCTGACTGGCGTGTGCGGGGACGTTCAGTCCGTCAGCATGTATCCCACGCCGCGAATCGTCTTGATCTGCTCTTCGCGGCCGCGCTCGGCATAGAGCTTGCGGCGAAGCCGGCTGACGATGCCGTCGACGAAACGGTCGTTGGCCTCCCACTCGCTGCCGCGGATCGCGTGCAGGATCTCGTCCCGGGTCATCGCCCGGTTGCGGTGCTGGGCCAGGACCGACAGCACGTCGAACTCCGCGTTGGTCAGTTCGACCGGCTGCGCGCTGCGCTGTTCGCGGAGCGAGCGGGCGTTGGGCCGAAGCACCAGGCCATGGAACACGATCTCTCCGGACTGCGCCCAGGGCACGCCGGTCGCCCCCGGGCTTTCCTGCGGGCGGGTGCGGCGCAGAATGGCCTTGGCCCGCGCAAGCAATTCGCGGGCGCTGATCGGCGACACGAGAAAGTCGTCGGCCCCGAGTTCGAGGCCGAGCACGCGGTCCGTCTCGTCATCGATCGCGGTCAGGATGATGATTCCGGCCTTGCCGTTCTGCCGCCGGATCTGCGGGATGAGGTCGAGACCGCTTCCGTCCAAGTGCCGGATGTCCAGGATGAATAGGTCGAAATCGACGCTCTGCATGAGCGCTTGCTCCTTGGCGGAACAGCCCACGCAGGTCGTTTTCAGGCCATAGGAGTCCAGCGCGTCGGCAACGAACTGCTGATCCTCGTCGCTCTCGTAGAGGCACAAGACGTGGTACATTCTGTCACATTCTTATCATGTCGGCCGGCCGAGTCGCGAGACTTGAAATCGCTTTCAGGTGGTGCGTGCGACGCGAAACGCGGCAGGGTCCGGGCGCCGCGACGATCGACGCCACGCAGGCCCGGAACGACAACACCGCGGCGCGTGCGCCGCGGTGCGGGATTGGATCAGGCGCCCGGGCCGGGGCCCGGACGAGCGGCGCTCAGCCGCGCTCTTCGACGATCTCGACCAGGTGCGGGATCCTGGCGACCATGCCGCGGATCGCGGGCGTGTCTTCCAGTTCCCGGGTCTTGTGCATCTTGTTCAGGCCCAGGCCGACCAGCGTCTTGCGCTGGATGGCGGGGCGGCGGATCGGGCTGCCGATCTGCTTGACGACGATGGTCTTGGCCATGGCTTACGCTTCCTCCGCGATCTGGGTCTGCGGGTCGCCATGCGTCGGCGCCTCGTCGCGCTTGGGCAGGATGTCGGCGACCTTCTTGCCGCGGCGCTGGGCCACCTGGCGCGGGCTCGCGACCTGCCGGAGACCGTCGAGCGTGGCGCGGATCATGTTGTACGGGTTCTGCGTGCCGGTCGACTTGGCGACGACGTCCTGGATGCCCAGCATCTCGAACACGGCGCGCATCGGGCCGCCGGCGATGATCCCGGTGCCGGCCGGAGCGGTGCGCATCACGACCTTGCCGGCGCCGTGGCGGCCGTTGACGTCGTGGTGCAGGGTCCGGCCCTCGCGCAGCGGCACGCGGATCATGCCGCGCTTGGCCTGCTCGGTCGCCTTGCGGATCGCCTCGGGGACCTCCTTGGCCTTGCCCTTGCCGAAGCCGACACGGCCCTTCTGGTCGCCCACGACGACGAGCGCGGCGAAGCCGAAGCGCTTGCCGCCCTTCACGGTCTTGGACACACGGTTGATCGCGACGAGGCGATCGGCGAATTCGGGGGTCTCGTCGCGGTCGCGGCGATTGCCCCGCTGATTGGGTTCTCTGGCCAAATCGGCCTCCTTTGATCGTGGCGCGTGTCCGCGCCGGGGTCTGTCAATCCTGGTGGCGCCGCGAGATGTGGCGTCCCGGATCATCGGGGCGGGCGTGCCGCCCACAAGCTTTCCCGTCGCGGTGCGTGCAAGCACACACCCTACGGGGTTTGGTGGCGCCGCGCGATGTGGCGCCTCGGATCATCGGGGCGGGTGGGCCGCCCACGAGGTTTCCCGTGGCGGTGCGTGCGAGCACACACCCTACGGGGTCGGTGTAGGGTGCGTGCTTGCACGCACCCCTGGATCAGAACCGCAGCCCGCCTTCGCGCGCGGCGTCGGCCAGGGCCTTGATCTTGCCGTGATAGAGGAAGCCGCCGCGGTCGAAGTAGCACTCCTCGACCCCGGCTTTCTTCGCCCGCTCGGCGATCAGGCTGCCGACCTTGGTGGCGGCGTCGACATTGTTGCGGCCCACGACGCCCAGATCCTTCTCGAGCGAGGAGGCATGGGCGAGCGTGACGCCCTGCACGTCGTCGATCAGCTGGACGCTGATGTTCTTGTTGGAGCGATGCACCGACAGCCGCGGACGGCCGGCGTTCATCTTGCGAAGCTTGTTCCGGACGCGCAGGCGACGCTTCTGGAACAGTTGCCTTTTGGAAAGTGCCATCTGTCCGGTCCTTACTTCTTCTTGCCTTCCTTGCGGAAGATGAATTCGCCTTTGTACTTGATGCCCTTGCCCTTGTACGGCTCCGGCGGACGCCATTCGCGGATCTTCGCGGCCGTTTCGCCGACGAGCTGCTGGTCGTTGCCCTCGACGGTGATCTCGGTCGGCTTCGGCGCGGTGATGGTGATGCCCTCGGGCGCCTCGAAGTTCACCTCGTGGCTCAGGCCAAGGTTCAGCTTCAGCGTGGTGCCCTGCATCTGCGCGCGATAGCCGACGCCGCTGATCTCCAGCTCCTTCTTGAAGCCCTCGGTCACCCCCTGCACCAGGTTCGCGACCTGGGTGCGGGACATGCCCCACTGCTGCCGCGCCCGCTTGGAGTTGCCGCGCGGGGTGACGGTGACGCTGTTGTCCTCGACCGCGATGGTGACGTCGTCGGTGGCAGTGAAGCTGCGGGTGCCCTTCGGCCCCTTCACGTCGATGGTCTGGCCGGCGACGTTCGCCTCGACCCCGGAGGGCAGCTCGACCGGTCTTTTCCCAATACGAGACATCGTGACCTCCTTAGAAGACCTTGCAAAGCACCTCGCCGCCGACGTTCTGGCTGCGGGCGTTTGCATCGGACATGACGCCCTTGGGCGTCGAGACAATCGACACGCCGAGGCCCTGGCGGACCTGCGGAATGTCCCTGGCGCCCATATAGACGCGGCGGCCGGGCTTCGACACCCGGTTCAGCTCGCGGATCACGGGGGCGCCCTCGTAGTATTTCAGGCTGATCTCCAGGGCGGGATGGCCGTCCTTGGTGGTCGTGGATTCGTAGCCGCGGATGTAGCCTTCGTCGGCCAGCACATCCAGAACCCAGGCCCGCAGCTTCGACGCCGGCGTCTGCACGGTCGACTTGCCGCGCAGCTGGGCGTTGCGGATCCGGGTCAGCATATCTCCGAGAGGATCGTTCATTCCATGGTCCTCCTTACCAGCTCGACTTGACCATGCCGGGGATCTGGCCGTTCGCGCCCAGATCCCGCAGCGCGATCCGGCTGACCTTGAGCTTGCGGTAATACGCATGCGGCCGGCCGGTCAGCTGGCACCGGTTGTGCAGACGGGTCGCCGAGGAGTTCCGCGGCAGCTTGGCGAGCTTCAGGGAGGCGCGGAAGCGCTCTTCCATCGGCTTCGATTCGTCGTTCACGATTTCCTTCAGCGCGGCGCGCTTGGCGGCATACTGCTCCACCAGCTTCTGGCGCTTCTTCTCGCGTTCGATCATTGCTTTCTTGGCCATGAATTCCTCCGAGGCTCAGCTGTTGAACGGCATGTTGAAATGCTTCAACAGCGCCTTGGCTTCCGCGTCGTTGTCCGCGGTGGTGCAGATGATGATGTCGAGGCCCCAGACCTCGTCGACCTTGTCGTAGTCGATCTCGGGGAACACGATGTGCTCCTTCAGGCCGGTGGCGTAGTTGCCGCGGCCGTCGAACGACTTGCCGGACACGCCGCGGAAGTCGCGGACGCGGGGCAGCGCGATGGTGATCAGACGGTCGAGGAATTCGTACATCCGGTCGCCACGCAGGGTCACCTTGGCGCCCAGCGGCATGCCGTCGCGCACGCGGAAGCCGGCGATCGATTTCTTCGCCTTGGTGACGACGGCCTGCTGGCCGGCGATCGCGGTCAGATCCTCCTGGGCCGACTTGGCCTTCTTGGAGTCCTTCACCGCCTCGGAGCCGCAGCCGATGTTCAGCACGATCTTGTCGAGCCGCGGGATCTGCATGTCGTTCTTGTAGCCGAACTCTTCCTTCAGAGCGGCGCGCACCGTCTCGCGGTAGAACCCGCGCAGGCGGGGCGTGTAATTCGCAGCGTCCAGCATCAGATCACGTCTCCCGTGGTCTTGGCGAAGCGCACCTTCTTGCCGTCTTCGGTCTTGAAGCCGACGCGGGTGGGTTTGCCGTTGGAGTCGATAAAGGCCAGGTTCGACAGGTCGATCGGCATTGGCTGCGGCCGGCGGCCGCCCTGGCTCTGTTGCGTCTGGCGCTGGTGGCGGACGGCGATGTTGATGCCCTCGACCACGGCCTTGCCGGCCTTGGGATCGACGGACTGGATCGTGCCTTCCTTGCCCTTGTCCTTGCCGGCCAGGACGACGACCTTGTCACCGGTTTTCAGCTTGGCGGCCATCTTACAGCACCTCCGGGGCGAGCGAGATGATCTTCATGAAGTTCTTCGCGCGCAGCTCGCGCACCACCGGGCCGAAGATACGGGTGCCGATCGGCTCGCCCGCGTTGTTCAGGATGACGGCGGCGTTGCGGTCGAAGCGGATGGCGGTGCCGTCGTCGCGACGGACTTCCTTGGCGGTGCGCACGACGACGGCCTTGCGGACGTCGCCCTTCTTCACGCGGCCGCGCGGGATGGCTTCCTTCACCGAGACGACGATGATGTCGCCGACGGACGCATATTTGCGCTTGGAACCACCCAGGACCTTGATGCACTGAACCTTCCGGGCACCGGAATTGTCAGCCACATCCAGATTGGTCTGCATCTGGATCATTTGGTTTCTCCCGACCTATGGGGGTTGGTCTTGTTCTACCCCCCAGGGTTTCGTTCAAACCGGGTGTTGTGCCGGTATGGCGGGACGCTCGCCGGTCCTTCGGCCCTTCTCGCGAAGAAGGCCCGGAGGGGCTGATGAGCGGCGCGCTTCAGCCTGCGACAACCTCCCAGCGTTTCGACTTCGAGACCGGGCCGCATTCCTGGATGCGGACGCTGTCGCCGACCTTGAAGGTGTTCTGCGGGTCGTGGGCCCGGTATTTCTTGGACTTCCGGACGGTCTTTTTCAGGACCGGGTGGGTGAAGCGGCGCTCCACCATGACCGTGACGGTCTGGTCGTTCTTGTCCGAGGTGACGGTGCCTTGCAGGATTCGCTTGGGCATGTTCTTACGCCTCCGCAGTCGCGGCGGCGGCCGCCTTTTCGTTCAGGACGGTGAGCACGCGCGCGGTATCGCGCTTGACGGTGCGCATGCGGGCGGTGTTCTCGAGCGTGCCGCTCGCCTGCTGGAAACGCAGGTTGAACGCCTCTTTCTTCAGCGCGTCCAGCTGGTCGCGCAGCTGGTCGGGCGTCTTGTCACGCAGTTCGTTGGCATCCAGTGCCATGTCGTCTTCCTTTTTCAACATCACCGGAGCGCCCCGTGATTGGACCGGGTCACGCCGATTCCGGTGGAGGTCGTGAATGAAGGGCGCGTGTACGACGATTGAAGGGGTTTGGCAACCCCGTTCCTGCGCAGGATTGCCGGGGAACCCAAGCGTGGTCCCGGGTGTTGGCGGGGCAGTACCGAAACGGAGGATAACGACATGAAAACGGTTATCGCAAGCACGCTTGCCCTGACCATCGGCGCGGCCGGCGCCTTTGCCGCGAGCCATGAGACAGATGGCGACATGGCCGGCGAGATGGCCGGCAACGCCGAGACCATGGACCTGTACAGCATGGATCAGGCGGAGATGATCCGCACCCGCGACATCACCGGGGGCGAGGTCTACACGATGAACGAGGCCGAAGACGAAGGCTCCGCCTGGGACGTCGACACGGTCTATGAAGAGGTCGGCGCCGACTGGAACGAGATCGGCGAGATCGAGGATCTGATCCTGTCCAGGGATGGCCAGCTGATCGGCATCGTCGCCGAGGTCGGCGGCTTTCTGGACATCGCCGACAAGCACGTGATGATCAACATCGAGGACGTGAAGCTGGTGCCAGTGGACAACCGCGACTACGTCTACGTCACGCGCCACAGCGAGGAAGAGCTGGAGGCGATGGAAGGCGTCGACGAGGGCTTCTGGAACTGAGCCGTCCGCCATCGCGAGATCTGACGGGCGCGGCACTCCGGTGCCGCGCCTTTTCGTGCGCCCTGCCCGGCCCCGGTGCGGTCGCCGGTCACAGACCCCGGCGCCCACGCCGCAGGAAGACGGTCCAGAGCACGGCCAGCACGGCGCAGGCGATCAGGCCGAGCGCGCGTTCGTAGAGCCCGTCGATATCGCTGGGCAGAAGGTAGAAGACCGGCGCTGACAGCGCCCAGACCGCGCCGAGCGCGAGCAGGATACGCCGCGCCGTCGGGCTTTCCCGTCCGACGCCCCTTGCCATCAGGAAGGGCGCCGCGGCGAACAGGACGGCGAGCGCGTAGACGAGATAGGTGTGCACCTCGATCCCTTCGCTGTCGCCGTCGCCGTATTCGTTCCGGGCCGCGATGATCGTCACCAGCACCGCCAGCAGCGCCAGTGACAGGACGCCGAAGGACCAGTCCGCCCGCCCGAGATGCGCATGCGCCGCCGCCAGCGCCGTGGCCATGATACCGCCCGCGAACCCGTAGAGCGCGACATCCATCACGATCTCCCAGGGGCCGGCGGCAAGGTCGCTGATCGTGTCGGCGATCCAGTCGTGGTTCGGCACGAACTGCTGCGCCACGATCGTGCCGCCGATCAGCGCCACGGCCCCGGCCACCCCCATCAGCGACAGGGCGACGAGCAGCCGCGGCGATTCCGTATGTCTCGGCAAGTCCCTCCGGTCGGTCACGCGCGCCCCCTTTTTCGCCGGTCTGCAGGAGGGCAACCCGCCCGGCCGCGAAACGTTCCCCGGCGCCGGGCCGAAGGCCAAAGCGATCACGACAAGGCCCCCTTTGGGCCATGCCCCGACGCGAAGTCGTTTCAAATGAGGAAACGCATTGTCGCAAACTTTTCATTCGGCAAGTTAATTCGTTAGCCATAGTTTTGCCACAAAGGGTTCGGGGAAGTTGATATGTTCGAGTTGCTGCTTTTGCTGTTGATGGCCGTTGGCGCCGGTTTTCTCGTCACCGACACAGGGTCTTCAAACGACGAGGAAGAAGAAACACCGGACCCGGAGCCGGACCCCGAGAGCGGGCTGTCTCTCATTCTCGAGTCCGATACCGACTTTGTCGGTACCGAGGATGACGACGAGTTCTTCGGGCGAAGGCAGATGGCACGTGTCAGCATCGATGCGCGTGGCGGGAACGACTACATCCAGCTGGGCGAGGATTCGAGCGCTATCGACGTCGCCGGCGGAGCGGGCGACGACACGATCCTCGCCAGCGAGGGAATCACAGCCCACCACGAAGATGGCGGCTCGATCGACGGCGGTGACGGCAACGATAAGCTGGTTGTCGACGGCGGGCCCGGCGCCGTCCTGCCCGTCTTGGGCGGCGCGGGCGATGACTTCATTAATGTAAGAGGCGGCATCAACATGGCGGTCGACGGCGGCGAAGGTGACGACAGGATATCCTTCGACCTGAACACCCTTTTCGGAGACGGCTACTCGCTCAGCATACAGGGTGGCGAAGGCGATGATACGCTGCGCGGCGACATCAGTGCGGCTTCCGACCGTGATGCGGATATCCTCGGTGGCGAAGGGGCCGATGTCTTCGATCTGACCGTCGATAACGTACTTCCCGAGCTCCGGGAGGACTTCTTCTACGAGAAGATCGACGAAGACACCTACCGCGCGCAGGTCGCGCAGCTCGACTTCGAGGCCGGCGAGGACAAGCTGATCCTCTCGCACGAGTCCATGTTCCAGGACATCGTACTGGAACAGATCGAGGTGCGGGAAACCCCCGCCGATCCCGAGGCGGGCACCGCCGCCAAGACGGACATGATCCTGCACTACCGCGACGACAACGACGAAGGCGCCCGGCTCGAGATCGTCCTTGGCCTGGGCGAGACCACCGGCGTGACGGAGGACGACATCGTCCTCCGCGCTCAGCCAGAAAACGGCCTCGTCTTCACCTGACGCCGGGTCGCGGGGAGGCGCGCGGCCGCCGCGCGTCAGCCCCAGGCGTAGTTGAAGCTGACGCTGATCCGGTCCTCTTCGGCCATGTTCATCGGCACCTCGTGGCGCAGCCAGCTTTCCCAGAGCAGCACGTCGCCCACCCGCGGCGCGACATAGACGAAGCTCTTCAGATCCTCGGGGGCGCCCTTCACCCGCGTCGGCGCCGCCATCATCATCGGCAGCCGCGGATCCTCCAGCCTGAGCGCCGAGGTGCCCTCGGGCATCGCGACATAGGTGGTGCCGGAGATCACCGAATGCGGGTGGATGTGGCTGCCGTGGCTGCCGCCCTCGGGCAGGATGTTGATCCAGAGATCCTCCAGCCGCAGTTCCTTGTCGCCCAGGTCGAAGCACAGGTCGTCGGCGAAGGCGGCGACATGGGCGTCGAGGCATTTCACGACGTCGGCGAAGATCGGGAACCGCCAGGGCAGATCGGTCAGCGAGGCGTAGGAGGTGTAGCCGGGATAGCCGTTCTCCTCGCACCAGCGCTGCCCGGCTTCGTCATCCTCGGCAATGGCGTAGCAGGAGGCTTCGAGCTCGGCCGGGTCGACGCTACCGTCTTCGGACAGGCGTGCGCGGTAGAGGCGGGTGGCGAAGAGGGAGCGGATGTCGGGCATCGTCGGGGGTCCGTGACGGGGGGCGGAAACGGAAAAGGCGGGGTGTCCCCCGCCTTTCGCCATAACTCTACCGGGTGCCGGCCCGCAAGTTGCGGCGCAACTCGCTTTCGCCGCACGCGGCGCGCAAAAGCGCGCCGGTTACCAGTCTTCGCGGTGCACAATGCGCGACTTGATCGGCAGCTTCATCGCGGCGAGGCGCAGGGCCTCGGTCGCGACGGCTTCCGACACGCCGTCGATCTCGAACATCACGCGGCCAGGCTTGACCTTGGCGGCCCAGAAATCGACCGAGCCCTTGCCCTTGCCCATCCGGACTTCGGTGGGCTTGGAGGTGACCGGGGTATCCGGGAAGATCCGGATCCAGACCCGGCCCTGACGCTTCATGTGGCGCGTCATGGCCCGGCGGGCGGCCTCGATCTGGCGCGCGGTGACGCGCTCGGGCTGGATCGCCTTCAGGCCGTAGGAGCCGAAGTTCAGGTCGGACCCGCCCTTCGCCTCGCCCTTGATCCGGCCCTTGTGCATCTTGCGGAACTTGGTGCGCTTCGGTTGCAGCATCTCAGATCACTCCTCAGTTCCGGCGGCCGCCGCCGGCGCCACGGGGCGCGGGGCCTTCCTGGAGCTCCTGCTGGCGACGGTCACGGGCCGACGGATCGTGCTCCATGATTTCGCCTTTGAAGATCCAGACCTTGATGCCGATGATGCCGTAGGGCGTGGACGCCTCGACGGTGGCATAGTCGATGTCGGCGCGCAGGGTGTGCAGCGGCACGCGGCCTTCGCGGTACCACTCGGTCCGGGCGATCTCGGCGCCGCCGAGGCGGCCCGCGACGTTGACCCGGATGCCCAGGGCGCCCATCCGCATCGAGTTCTGCACCGCCCGCTTCATGGCACGGCGGAAGCTGACCCGGCGTTCCAGCTGCTGGGCGATCGACTCGGCGACGAGACGCGCGTCCAGCTCCGGCTTACGGACCTCGACGATGTTCAGGTGCAGCTCGCTGTCGGTCATGTTCGCCAGCTTGCGGCGGAGCACCTCGATGTCGGCGCCCTTCTTGCCAATGATCACGCCCGGACGCGCGGTGTGGATGGTCACACGGCACTTCTTGTGGGGGCGTTCGATGATCACCTTGCTGACGCCGGCCTGCTTGCATTCCTTCTCGATGAACTGGCGGATCGCCACGTCCTCGAGCAGGAGGTTGCCGTAGTCCTTGGTGTCGGCGTACCAGCGGCTGTCCCAGGTGCGGTTCACCTGCAGGCGCATGCCGATCGGATTGACTTTCTGACCCATTACGCCGTCTCCTCGACTTGGCGGACCTTGATGGTGAGCTCCGAGAACGGCTTGTGGATGCGCCCGAACCGGCCCCGCGCCCGCGGGCGGCCGCGCTTCATCACCAGGTTCTTGCCGACCCACGCCTCGGCGACGACCAGCTCGTCGACGTCAAGGTTGTGGTTGTTCTCGGCGTTGGCGATCGCGGACTGAAGGCATTTCTTCACGTCCTCGGCGATCCGCTTGCGCGAGAAGGTCAGGTCGTTCAGCGCCGTCTCGACCTTCTTGCCGCGGATCAGCGCCGCCACCAGGTTCAGCTTCTGCGGCGAGGTGCGCAGCATGCGCAGCTTCGCCATCGCCTCGTTGTCCGCCACGCGGCGGGGATTCTTATCCTTGCCCATGGCTTACTTCCTTTTCGCTTTCTTGTCGGCCATGTGGCCGTAATAGGTGCGCGTCGGCGAGTATTCCCCGAACTTCTGGCCGATCATGTCCTCGGAGACGAGCACCGGGACATGTTTCTTGCCGTTGTAGACCCCGAAGGTGAGGCCGACGAATTGCGGCAGGATGGTCGACCGGCGCGACCAGATCTTGATGACTTCGTTGCGGCCCGACTCGCGCGACTTCTCGGCCTTTTTCAGGACGTAGGAGTCGACGAAGGGACCTTTCCAAACTGCACGTGCCATGTCTTAGCGCCCCTTCTTCCTGGCGTGACGGCTGCGAATGATGAGCTTCGACGTCGCCTTCTTGGCCGAGCGCGTCTTGGCACCCTTGGTGGGCTTGCCCCAGGGCGTGACCGGGTGACGGCCGCCCGAGGTACGGCCCTCGCCGCCGCCATGCGGGTGGTCGATCGGGTTCATCACGACACCGCGGACCGACGGACGGCGGCCGTAGTGGCGCGAGCGGCCGGCCTTGCCGAAGTTCTGGTTCGAGTTGTCGGGGTTCGACACGGCGCCGACCGTGGCATAGCACTCCTGCCGGACCATCCGCAGCTCGCCCGAGGACAGGCGGATCTGCGCGTAGCCGCCGTCGCGGCCGACGAACTGGGCGTAGGTGCCGGCGGCGCGCGCCAGCTGGCCGCCCTTGCCCGGCTTCAGCTCGATGTTGTGGACGATAGTACCGATCGGCATGCCGGTGAACGGCATCGCGTTGCCCGGCTTGATGTCGGCCTTGTCCGACGCGATCACCTTGTCGCCGACGCCCAGGCGCTGCGGCGCCAGGATGTAGCGCTGCTCGCCGTCGGTGTATTGCACGAGCGCGATGAAGGCGGTGCGGTTGGGGTCGTATTCGATTCGGACGATCACGCCCTCGACGTCACGCTTGTTGCGCTTGAAATCGACGACGCGGTAGAGCCGCTTCGCCCCGCCGCCGCGGCGGCGCTGGGTAATACGTCCGGTGTTGTTCCGGCCGCCCTTCTTCGTCAGGCCCTCGGTGAGGGACTTGACGGGACGTCCTTTATACAGCTCCGAACGGTCGATCAGCACCAGCCCGCGCTGGCCCGGCGTCGTCGGCTTGTACGACTTGAGTGCCATGCTTTCTGTCTTCCGTCTAGCGATGCGAGGCTTTGCGCCCCGCGATGTTTGGACCCTGTCGGGTCTTGGTATAGGCCCCCGTAGGTGCCCGGTTGGGATGCTCTTGCGAACAAATGCGAAGCCCCGGACGAATCCGGGGCCTTGCGGATGGGTTCTGGTAATGGAGCGGGCGGGGCAGGTCAAGCGGTTGTGGCGGAGTGGTCGGGGCGTGGCGGACGCGGCCGACGCATCAAAGATGCCGCTCGACATCCATCCTCTGATGCAGGATGCGGACCAACTCGATTCCGGCCTCGTTTGCCCGGTAGAACAGAATGTGTCTCCCTACCGGATACTTCAGATAGCCCGCGCGCACCTCCACGCTCCGGCCGGTTCTGCGCCCTTCTGCAAGGTCGGTGCACAGATCCCGAATACCGTCGGTATACCGCTCCGCCTGGGCCACTCCCCATGTCGCGGCGGTATGGTCCCAGATATCGCTCAGATCCGCCGCCGCGGCGGGTGTGAACGCGACCCGGCTCACGTCTCCGACTTGTGCCCTTCACGCCGTTTCCGGGCCTTGAACGCATCGAAATCGAAAGGCTCCGCCCGCCCCGACCGCTCGCCCGCAACCAGCGCGTCTCGCAACGTCGCCGCCCGGGCCTCGTGCTCTTCCAGAAGTCTCAGGCCGGCGCGGACGACGTCGCTCGCCGAACCGTAACGACCGGACTGCACCTGGCCCTCGATGAAACCGGCGAAATGATCGCCTAGCGTAACGGAAGTATTCTTCGCCATCCTGCACCTCTTCAGAAGAAGATATACCCGATCTTGGTACTTTTCAAATGCCTCCGGCAAGCCAAAGGCCCCCGCATCGCTGCGAGGGCCTTTCCGAATATCGTGGGGTCGGGCCTCGCCCAACCTAGGTCAGAGACCGGTGGTCACGTCGATCGTGTTGCCCTCTTCGAGGGTCACATAGGCCTTCTTGGTGTCCTTGCGCCGGCCGGGGCGGCCGCGGAAGCGCTTGGTCTTGCCCTTGGTGATGGTGGTATTGACCGCCTTCACCTTGACGTTGAACAGCCCCTCGATCGCTTCGCGGATCTGCGGCTTGGTCGCGGCCATCGCCACCTCGAACACCACGGCGTTCTGTTCCGACGCCAGGGTCGCCTTTTCGGTGATCACCGGCTTGCGGATCACGTCGTAAAGCTCTGCCTTGTTCATTTCAGTCGCGCCTCCAGAGCTTCGACACCCGCCTTGGTGATCACCAGCGTGTCACGCTTCAGGATGTCGTACACGTTCGCCCCCACCGAGGGCAGCACGTCCAGCCCCTCGATGTTCGCCGCGGCGCGGGCGAAGCCTTCGTTGATCTCGGCCCCGTCGATGACCAGCGCGCGCTTCCAGCCCAGGTTCGCGACCTGCTTGGCCAGCGCCGCCGTCTTGCCCTCGGCCGCGGCTTCGTCCAGCACGACCAGCGCGCCTTCCTTGGCCTTCGCCGACAGCGCGTGCTTCAGGCCGAGCTTGCGGAACTTCTTGGGCAGCTCGTGCGCGTGGCTGCGCGGGACCGGGCCCTTGTAGATACCGCCCTTGCGGAAGATCGGCGCGTTGCGGTCGCCGTGGCGGGCGCCGCCGGTGCCCTTCTGGCGATAGATCTTCTTCGACGAGTAGCTGGTCTCGCTCCGGGTCTTGGCCTTGTGCGTGCCCTGCTGCTGCTTCGCGCGCTGCCAGCGCACGACGCGGTGCAGGATGTCGGCGCGCGGCTCGAGCCCGAAGATCTCGTCGTCGAGATCCACCGAACCCGCGGCGCCGCCGTCCAGTTTGATGGCGTCCGTCTTCATTTCTCTTCGCCTCCTTCCGAGCCGGCGTCGCCGCCGCCCTCGGACTTGTCGGACTCGATCTCGGCCTCGGCTTCCTTCAGCGCGGCTTCCTGCTGGGCGGCCTGTTCGGCGGCCAGGCGTTCGGCCTCCGCGGCCTCCTCGGCAGCGGCCTGCTCGGCGGCTTCCTGCGCCAGGCGCTCGGCCTCTTTCGCGGCGGATTTCAGCGCGGCGGGGTAGATCACGTTCTCGGGCGTCGGCTTCTTGACCGCGTCCTTGATGGTGACCCAGCCGCCCTTGTGGCCGGGAACGGCGCCCTTGACCATGATCAGGTCACGGTCGGCGTCGGTCTTGACGACCTGCAGGTTCTGCGTGGTCACGCGGGCGGCGCCCATGTGACCGGCCATCTTCTTGCCCTTGAACACGCGGCCGGGGTCCTGACACTGACCGGTCGAGCCGTGCGAGCGGTGCGCGATCGACACGCCGTGCGTCGCCTCGAGGCCGCGGAAGTTGTGCCGCTTCATGCCGCCGGCGAACCCCTTACCGATCGAGGTGCCGCAGACGTCGACGAACTGCCCCTCGAAGTAGTGGTTGGCGGTGATCTCCTCGCCCACCTCGATCAGGTTCTCCGGCGCCACGCGGAACTCCGCGATCTTCCGCTTCGGCGCGACCTTGGCGGCGGCGAAATGGCCGCGCATCGCCTGCGTGGTCCGCTTGGCCTTGGCCGTGCCCGCGCCGAGCTGGACGGCGGCGTAGCCGTCGCGTTCCAGCGTGCGCTGGGCCACGACCTGCAGCGTGTCCAGCTGCAGGACCGTCACCGGCACCTGCCGTCCGTCTTCCTGGAAGATCCGGGTCATCCCGACCTTCCTTGCGATAACTCCAGAGCGCAACATGTGCGATGCCCTCCCTTAAACCGAGATCTGCACGTCGACGCCGGCGGCGAGGTCGAGCTTCATCAGCGCGTCCACCGTCTGGGGCGTCGGATCCACGATGTCCAGCAGGCGCTTATGCGTGCGGATTTCCCACTGGTCGCGCGACTTCTTGTCGATATGCGGGCCGCGCAGCACCGTGAACTTCTCGATCTTGTTGGGCAGCGGGATCGGCCCGCGCACCTGGGCGCCGGTCCGCTTGGCGGTGTTGACGATTTCCTGGGTGCTGGCGTCGAGCACCCGGTAATCGAACGCCTTCAGGCGGATGCGTATGTTCTGGCTTTGCAGTGCCATTCTCTTGTCCTTTTCAGTTGAGAGGAGGGGCGGGTCCCCGCCCCTCGTCGAACCGGTTCTTGTTTCCCCGTTTCCGGGGGGCCTCGCCGGCCCGTTCGGGCCGTCTCGGGTCTTGCGCTTACTCGATGATCTCGGAGACGACGCCGGCGCCGACGGTGCGGCCGCCTTCGCGGATGGCGAAGCGCAGGCCCTGCTCCATCGCGATCGGCGCG
>NZ_JARGYC010000043.1 GCF_029168335.1 Psychromarinibacter sediminicola | reverse complement strand
CCCCCCTCCGCCCTCACCGCCAGCGCCCCGGCCGCCCATGCGCAAGGGTGCGTGCTCGCACGCACCACCCCGGAAACCCCCCTACCGCTCGTAATGCCCCGTCCGATGCCACCGCCAGGCATCCGAGATCATCGCCTCCAGCTCCGACCGCCCGGGCGTCCAGCCCAGCTCGCGCGCGGCCCGCACCGAGCCGGAAACCAGCTTCACGCAATCCCCCGGCCGCCGCGGCCCGACCTCGTAGGGCACCGGCCGGTTGGTCACCGCCCGGCTGTGTTCGATCACCTCCAGCACCGAGAACCCCGTCCCGGTGCCGAGGTTGAACACCCGGCTGCCCCGGCCGTCCGCCAGCCAGCGCACCCCGGCCACATGCGCCTCCACCAGGTCCATCACATGCACGTAGTCGCGGATGCAGGTTCCGTCCGGCGTGTCGTAATCCGTCCCGAACACCGTCAGCGCGTCGCGCTTGCCGTCGATCGCCTCCAGCATCAGCGGGATCAGATGCGTCTCCGGCCGGTGGAACTCGCCCACCTCGCCATCGGGGTCGGCGCCGGCCACGTTGAAATAGCGAAAGATCACCGAGCGCAGCCCGTGGCTCCCCTCGAAATTCGCCAGCATGTCCTCGATCGCCCGCTTCGAGGCGCCGTAGGCGTTGATCGGCTGCTGCGGCGTGTCCTCGTCCAGCACCACGCCGTCATGCTCGCCATAGGTCGCGCAGGTCGAGGAGAACACGAAATCCAGGCACCCGGCCGCCACCGCCGCCTCGATCAGCGTCAGCGAGCCCAGCACGTTGTTGTGCCAGTAAAGCCCCGGTTCGCGCATCGACTCGCCGACCTGGCTCAGCGCCGCGAAATGCATCACCGCCACCGGCCGGTATTCCGCGAAGACCCGGTCGAGCGCCGCCCGGTCCGTCAGCTCGCCCTGCTCGAACGGGCCGAACTTCACCGCGTCGGCCCAGCCGGTCGACAGGTTGTCATAGGTGACGGGCACGTAGCCGGCGGCCCGCAGCACCTTGCAGGCGTGCGAGCCGATATAGCCCGCCCCGCCGGTCACCAGCACATGATCCATGACGCGCCCGTCCGGTTACTGCGCGGCCCGCTGCTGCGACACCATCTGCGACAGATAGTCGGCGAACTCGTCGCGCAGCTCGTCGCGCGCCAGGCCGAAGGCGACCGTCGCCTGCAGGAACCCGGCCTTCGAGCCGCAGTCGAAGCGCTGGCCGCGGAAGCGGAAGCCGTAGACGTCGCGCGCCTGCTGGATCTCCTCGGCGATCGCGTCGGTCAGCTGGATCTCGCCGCCCGAGCCGCTCTTCATCCGGTTGAGGTTGTTCAGCACCTTGTTGTTCAGGATATAGCGCCCGATCACCGCCAGGTTCGACGGCGCCTCGCCCGCGGCCGGCTTCTCGACCATGCCGTTGACCGACACGATCGAGCCCATGTCCTCCTTCACGTCCAGCACGCCATAGGCGCCGGCCTTCTCCGGCGGCACCTCCATCGCGGCGACCATGCAGCCGCCGGTCTCCTCGTAGGCTTCGGTCATCTGCTGCAGGCAGGGCTTCTCGGCGGCGATCACGTCGTCGGGCAGCAGCACGGCGAAGGGCTCGTTCGGGGCGATCAGGCGGCGGGCGCACCACACGGCATGGCCCAGGCCCAGCGCCTTGTGCTGGCGGATATAGGCGATGGCGCCGCTTTCCATGTTGGTGCTCTTGAGCACCTCCAGAAGCTCGTCCTTGCCCTTCTTGCGCAGCGACGCCTCCAGCTCGGGGGCGGTGTCGAAATAATCCTCCAGCGCGGATTTCCCGCGCGAGGTGACGAAGATGAATTCCTTGATGCCGGCGGCCCGCGCCTCGTCGATCGCGTATTGAATCAGCGGGCGGTCGACCAGGGTCATGATCTCCTTGGGAATGGATTTGGTGGCCGGGAGAAACCGCGTGCCCAGGCCGGCGACCGGAAAGACCGCCTTAGTAACTTTGCGTGCCATGCGTCACCTCAATCTGCTTCGCGCATCAATTACCACGCCCCAGCAGGGATGTCTTGGCCCATCCTGCCACGATTCGGGGCACGCCCCCTGCGTCCGGGGGCGTTTTTCCGGCGCATGTTCCGATAGGCCGGAATTATGGCAATTCTCTGACACCGCGGGTCCGCGCCCGCTCCTTTTCAAGGCGTTTTCGGAAGCTGTCATAGCGAAACAACGGATCCGACCGCGCCGACCGCCCGAAGCGGCCGCCGCGCTGCTCCCAGTAGCCGTCGGCATGAAACCGCACGCGGTGGAACAGCGCTGTGGGCGAGAACAGGTAGAGCGTCGCGCGGCGCCCCGCGGCGACGTGCCCGGCCGCGGCACGGCGCAGCCCGCGCCGGCGCCAGATTCGGCCGGCGACCACGGTCATCCCGCTAAACGCCCTGCGGCCCGCGAATTGCAGGAACGGAACGGATGGCGCGGGGAGCGGCGCCGGGTCGTCCACGGCGCGGCGCCCGCCCTCGGCGATGCCCGCCTCCAGCGTGTCCAGCAGCCGGCCCACGTCGCGCGGCTCGCAATCGCCGGCGACCATGAAGCGCAGAAGCCGCGCGCGCTGCTCGGCGCGCATCGCGTCCAGCGCCGCCGCCACCCGCGCCGGCGCGTGCCGCCGCAGCAGGACGGCCTGGCTGGCGCCCACGTCGAACAGCGTCCGGGGCAGGCGCGAGGCATGGCGCCGCTCCGACGCGGCAAAGCCGTGATGCACCTGGGCCAGCGGCACGATCGCGGTGCGCGCCCGCTGCGCGGCGAGCCGCAGGTTCACGTCGGTCTCGTCGAGATAGAAGCGGAAGGCCGGGTCGAACCCGCCGAGCGCGCGCAGGATTTCGGCTCTAAAGGCACAATTAGTGCCTTCCGTCTTCACCGCGTCGCCCGGCGCGCTGTCGAAGACCTGCGGCGCGTCGCCCGGCAGGTCCAGCGGCCGGTGCGCGCCGGTGGCGTCCACCCGCCGGCCGCGATGCTGAAAGCTGATCCCGTTGCGCCCGATCACATAGCCGCCGGCCGCCGCGACGGTCGCGTCGGAAAACGGCCCCGCCAGATGGCGCAGCCAGGTCGGCTCCGGCACCGCGTCGTCGTCGATGAAGGCGACGATCTCGCCCGCCGCCTGCGCCAGCCCGAGGTTGCGGGCGGCCGAGATGTTCGCCGCGTCGAACGCCATCGTCTTGATCCGGCCGTCGAACCCCGCTGCCGAAAGCGTCTCTAACCCGCTGGGATCGGCGACGACGATCACCTCGAACGCCGGGTAGTCCAGCTGCTCGATCCCGCTCAGGCAGCGCAGCAGGGCCTCCGGGCGGTGGCGGCTGACGACGATCGCGCTGACCGCCGGCGCGGTCATTCCACGCCCATCGCCTTCAGCATCGCCTCGATCCGCGCCACGTCGCCGGGGTTGTTCAGCTCCCAGAACTTGCGCCCGCGCGCTTCGACCTCGACGCAAAGCATCGGGTGCTCGTGCTCCAGGAACCGCAGCTGCTCCAGCCCCTCCAGCGTCTCCAGCGGCCCGATCGGCAGAAGCGGGTAGGAGGCGAGCGCCGAGGGCTTGTAGGCATAGACCCCGACATGGTGATAGACCGGCGTCGGCGCGTCGTCCTCCCAAGTGCCGGCGGCGTAGGGGATCACCTCTTTCGAGAAATACAGCGCCCGGCGGTCGCGGGTGAAGACGGCGGTGGTGCCGCCCACCTGCCCGGCGCGACGGTCGGCCTGGAAATCCTTCAGCGCCCGGCCATCGCAGCGCAGCACCGGCGTCGCGACCTCGGCCGTCGGGTGGCCCGAGAGCTGCGCCACCAGCTCCTCGATGAACCAGGGCGGCGTCAGCGGCGCGTCGCCCTGCAGGTTGACCACGATGTCGAACCCGGCGCCCAGCGTCCGCGCCGCCTCGGCGCAGCGTTCGGTGCCGTTGCGGCAGCGGTCCGAGGTCATCACCACCTCGGCGCCGAAGTCCTCGGCCGCGGTGCGGATGCGGTCGTCGTCGGTGGCGATCACCACGCGGTCGGCGCCGCTGACGGCCATCCCCGCCTCCCAGGTCCGCCGGATCAGGCTCTTGGCCTGCCCAGTGGCGCCGTGCAGGTCCACCAGCGGCTTGCCGGGATAGCGCGAGGACGGGTAACGCGCGGGGATGACGACCAGAACGCTCATACCGGCTGCAGGTCCACCCCGGGCGCGTAGGCGATGAAGAACGGGTTCTCGAAGCCCGGCTTGCCATAGGTGAAATCGCTGTGGTCGTCGAAGCGCACCACCTTGCCGCCCGCCCCGCGCAGCACGGCGTCGCCGGCGGCGGTGTCCCATTCCATCGTGCGGCCGAGGCGCGGGTACAGATCGGCCTCGCCGGTGGCGACGAGGCAGAACTTCAGCGACGAGCCGGCGCTGGTCATGTCGCGGACGGCGTATTTGCCGATGTAGTCGTCGGTCGCCTGGTCGCGATGCGACTTGGACGCGACGACCATCAGCGCGGCATTGTCCGGGCTTGAGACACGAAGATCGGTGCAGGGCCCGACCGTTTCCTTGTCCAGATCGCCGGTCTCCTCCACCGTCGCACCGTCGGCGCGGGTGTAGAACAGCCGCTTCTTCGCCGGCGCATAGACCACGCCGCGGACCGGCACGCCGTTCTCGACATAGGCGATGTTCACGGTGAAATCGCCGCGGCGCTGGACGAACTCCTTGGTGCCGTCCAGCGGATCGACGATCAGGAAGGTCGAGACGGTCTGCCCGTGGCTCGCCGCCTGTTCCTCGGTCACCAGCGGCACCTCCGGAAAGGCGGCGCGCAGGCCGGTGGAGATCAGCGCGTCGGCGGCCTCGTCGGCCTCTGTCACCGGGCTTTCGTCGGACTTGGACCGCACCTCGAAATCCTCGGCGCGATAGATCGTCAGGATGGCATCGCCCGCCTCCAGCGCCAGCCGGCGCATCACGCTTTCCAAGTTGTCGAAATCCAACGCACGCTCCTTCGCCGCGGCCGCGCGGCAGCTTGAGATTGATTGACCTGTCGGCGCCCCTTATGCTTGCCCGGTAAAGGATCGGCAACATTTCCCTGCGCAGAACGGACGGGGAGGGCCGCAGAGCAGGCAGCGAAGGGCCAGCATGTTCCAGCCACGGGCCAGACGGTCGTCGTTCCAGTCGGCGCTTTCGATCCTGGAGCTGATCTATCACGCCACCGTCCGCAACGTGCGCAAGTCGCACGGCAACGCGGTCGTCGGCCTGGCGATGAGCATCATGCAGACGGTGATCCTGGTCGCCGTGTTCTGGCTGATGTTCTCGGTCCTGGGCCTGCGCGGCAGCGCGATCCGCGGCGACTTCCTGCTCTACATCATGTCGGGCATCTTCCTGTTCCTCACCCACAACAAGGCGGTGAGCGCGGTGCTCGGCTCCGAAGGCCCGACCAGCCCGATGATGCAGCACGCGCCGATGAACACCACCATCGCCATCGCCTCGGCGGCGCTGGGGTGCCTGTACATCCAGACGCTGGCGCTGTTCGTGGTGCTGTTCGTCTACGACGTGGCGGTCAAGCAGATCGAGATCCTGCATCCGATCGCCGCCTACGGCATGGTGCTTCTGGCCTGGTTCTCCGGCTGCGCCGTGGGGCTGGTGCTCTTGGCGCTGAAGCCGTGGCTGCCCAACGTGGTGACCATCGCGGCGCAGATTTACACCCGCGCGAACATGATCACCTCGGGCAAGATGTTCGTGGCCAACACGATGCCGACCTACATCCTCGCGATGTTCGACTGGAACCCGCTGTTTCACTGCATCGACCAGGCGCGGGGCTTCGTCTTCGTCAATTACAACCCGCATTACAGCTCGATCACCTACCCGGTGGTGCTGTCGCTGGTGCTGATCATGATCGGCATGATGGGCGAGTTCTACACCCGCCGCCAGGCGTCGCGCAGCTGGGCCGCGGGGCGCTAGCGCACGCACGGTTAACGCCGCGCTAACGCGGCTCCGGCTATACCCTGCCGCGAAGCTTCCGCGCCCACCGGGCGTGACATGGACTGATCCGGGCCCCCAGACCACCCCGTTCCGGGTGCAGGGCCCGCCGAAACCGACCAGGGGCGCGCCGCGCGCGTCCCGGCATCGGGGGTATCCCCGGGATCGCTCCACTGGCGGCGCCGCCCCTATTTATCGCGACGGCCCTACCGCAGATCGACCCGCAGATCGAACGCCAGACAGCCACCGCCGGCGCACCCCGCCGGCGGGCGTCGGCGCGTGCCGAGAGCGCGTCGCACAAGACCGGTTCCCGCTATTGTGCGACTTGCTCTAGTCGACCACCCGCAACGTCAGGTTCAGCCGGCCGCCGTCCTTCAGAAGCGTCGAGCTGCCGGGCCGGATCCGGTCGATCCCGTGATGCGTCAGCCGCGCCGCGCCGCCCATCACCACCACGTCTCCCGACGACAGCCAGACCGACTCGGTCTTGCCGCCCCGCTCCACATTGCCGATCCGGAACAGCCCGTCGTCGCCCAGCGACACCGACACGACCGGCCAGGAGAAATCCGCCTCGTCCCGGTCCTGGTGCAGGCCCATCCGCGCCTTGTCGCGATAGAGGTTGATCAGGCAGCAATCCGGCGCCCGCTCCAGCCCCGTCACCGCGTGCCAGATGTCCAGCACCGAGCCCGGGATCGGCGGCCAGTCGACACCCGACGGGTGCCGCCGCTCGTAGCGATACCCCTTGCGGTCGGAGTACCAGCCGTACGTGCCGGCCGAGGTCATGCGCACCGACATCGGCTTGCCCCAGCGCGTCTCGGGCGAGAACAGCGGCGCCCGCGCGATGACCCCGCGCAGGCCCTCGACCAGGCCCGCCTGCGCCGGCGCGGACAGGTAGCCCTTGTAAATCAGGACCCCCCTTACAGTCAGCGGCACATCGGTCACGGCGTCATACAACCTTTAGGATCCGGCACTTTTCGCCCCCCGAGTCGCTTGCAGCGAAAATGGCCCCTCCCTATATAGCCCCGTGAAGCCGCGCGGGGAGGCCAAGCCTCGCGCAAATCCATGGGATAGGGGCCCGGCGCCGACACGGGCCGCGCCCCGATACATCGCCGAAGAGAGAGGATATTGAGCATGGGCAAAGTCATCGGTATCGACCTCGGGACCACCAACAGCTGCGTCGCCATCATGGACGGCAGCCAGGCCCGCGTGATCGAGAACTCCGAGGGCGCGCGGACCACCCCGTCCATCGTCGGGTTCACCGACGACGAGCGTCTGGTCGGCCAACCCGCCAAGCGGCAGGCCGTCACCAACCCGTCCAACACCGTGTTCGCCGTCAAGCGACTGGTCGGCCGCCGTCTGGGCGACGCCGAGGTGGAGAAGGACAAGAAACTCGTCCCCTACAACATCGTGGACGGCGGCAACGGCGACGCCTGGGTCGAGGTGAAGGGCGAGACATTCTCGCCGTCGCAGATTTCCGCCTTCATCCTGCAGAAGATGAAGGAAACCGCCGAGAGCTATCTCGGCGAAGAGGTGACGCAGGCCGTCATCACCGTTCCCGCCTACTTCAACGACCAGCAGCGCCAGGCGACCAAGGACGCCGGCAAGATCGCCGGTCTCGAAGTGCTGCGGATCATCAACGAGCCGACGGCGGCCGCGCTGGCCTACGGGCTGGACAAGAAAGAGTCCAAGACCATCGCGGTCTACGACCTCGGCGGCGGCACCTTCGACATCACCATCCTGGAGATCGACGACGGCCTGTTCGAGGTGAAGTCGACGAACGGCGACACGTTCCTCGGCGGCGAAGACTTCGACATGCGGATCGTCAACTACCTGGCTGACGAGTTCAAGAAAGAGAACGGCGTCGACCTGACGAAGGACAAGATGGCCCTGCAGCGCCTGAAAGAGGCGGCGGAGAAGGCCAAGATCGAACTGTCCTCGTCCTCGCAGACCGAGATCAACCAGCCGTTCATCTCGATGGGCTCGGACGGCTCGCCGCTGCACATGGTGATGAAGCTGACCCGCGCGAAGCTGGAAAGCCTTGTCTCCGACCTGATCAAGAACTCGATCAAGCCGTGCAAGGACGCGCTGAAGGATGCCGGCATTTCGACCTCCGACATCGACGAAGTGGTGCTGGTCGGCGGCATGACCCGGATGCCGAAGGTGATCGAGGAGGTCACCAGCTTCTTCGGGAAAGAGCCGCACAAGGGCGTGAACCCCGACGAGGTGGTCGCGATGGGCGCCGCCATTCAGGCCGGCGTGCTGCAGGGCGACGTCAAGGACGTGGTGCTGCTGGACGTGACCCCGCTGTCCCTGGGCATCGAGACGCTGGGCGGCGTGTTCACGCGGCTGATCGACCGCAACACCACGATCCCGACCAAGAAGTCGCAGATCTTCTCGACCGCCGAGGACAACCAGAACGCGGTGACCATCCGCGTGTTCCAGGGCGAACGGGAAATGGCGTCGGACAACAAGCTTCTGGGCCAGTTCAACCTTGAAGACATCCCGCCGGCGCCCCGCGGCATGCCGCAGATCGAGGTGACCTTCGACATCGACGCCAACGGCATCGTCCATGTTGCTGCCAAGGACAAGGGCACCAACAAGGAGCAGAAGATCACGATCCAGGCGTCGGGCGGTCTGTCCGAGGACGAGATCGAAGCGATGGTCAAGGACGCCGAGTCCCACGCCGAGGACGACAAGAAGCGCAAGGATCTTGTCGAGGCCAGGAACCAGGCCGAGGCGCTCATCCACTCGACCGAGAAGTCGATGGAGGATCACGGCGACAAGGTCGACCCGACCACCATCGAGGCGATCGAGCTGGCCATCGCCAACCTCAAGGAGCAGATGGAGTCCGAGGACGCCGGCAAGATCAAGTCGGGCATCCAGAACGTCACCGAAGCCGCCATGAAGCTGGGCGAGGCCATCTACAAGGCCGAGCAGGAGAAGTCCGAAGGCGGCTCCGACGACGACGGCGAGGACGGCCCGCGCGATGTCGACGACGATATCGTGGATGCCGACTTCGAGGACCTGGACGACAACAAGCGCGCCTCGTAAGCGCCGCCAAGATGCGTTGGGACCGGCCTCGGCAGATGCGGGGCCGGTCCTTGCGTTAGGAGAGACTGATCCATGGCAAAGCGCGACTACTACGAGGTTCTCGGCGTCCCCAAGGGGGCGTCCGCGGACGAGCTGAAGAAGGCCTATCGCCGCAAGGCGAAGGAGCTTCACCCCGACCGCAACAAGGACGACCCCGAGGCCGAGACCCAGTTCAAGGAAGTCAACGAAGCCTACGAGGCCCTGAAGGATCCGCAGAAGAAGGCCGCCTACGACCGCTTCGGCCACGCCGCCTTCGACGGCGGCATGGGCGGCGCCGGGCCGGGCGCCGGACCCCGCGGCGCGCAGCAGGGCGATTTCGCCAGCGCCTTCTCGGACGTGTTCGACGACCTGTTCGGCGATTTCATGGGCGGCCGCGCCGGCGGCGGGCGGCAGCGCGCCACGCGCGGCTCCGACCTGCGCTACAACATGCGCGTCACCTTGGAAGAGGCCTATTCCGGCCTGCAGAAGACGATCAACGTGCCGACCTCGGTGGCCTGCTCCACCTGCAACGGCACCGGGGCCGAGGGCGGCGCCGAACCGTCGCAATGCCCGACCTGCTCGGGCATGGGCAAGGTCCGCGCGCAACAGGGCTTCTTCACCGTCGAGCGCACCTGCCCGACCTGTTCGGGCATGGGGCAGATCATCAAGAACCCCTGCCGCGCCTGCGGCGGCGCGGGCCGCGTCGACAAGGACCGCTCGCTGTCGGTCAACATCCCCCCGGGCGTGGAAACCGGCACCCGCATCCGCCTGGCCGGCGAGGGCGAGGCGGGCCTGCGCGGCGGGCCTACGGGCGATCTCTACATCTTCATCGACGTCGAGGAGCACCCGCTGTTCCAGCGCGACGGCGCCAACCTGTTCTGCCTGGTGCCGGTGTCGATGACCGCCGCCGCGCTGGGCGGCGACATCGAGGTGCCGACCATCGACGGCGGCCGCTCGCGCGTGAAGATCCCGGGCGGCAGCCAGTCGGGCCGCCAGATGCGCCTGCGCGGCAAGGGCATGCCCGCCCTGCGCGGCGCCGGGCATGGCGACATGTTCATCGAACTGGCCGTCGAGACGCCGGTGAACCTCACCGCGAAGCAGAAGGAACTGCTGCGCGAGTTCGAGAAGCTGGGCGAGGACAACAACCCCGAATCCTCCAGCTTCTTCTCGAAGGTGAAGCACTTCTGGGACAGCATGAAGAGCTGACCCGGCGCAGCCCGGACGAGGATACGCAAGGGCGGGGGAGACCCCGCCCTTTTTCTTGTCCGTGAAGTGCGGCTAGCCGCCTGTCTCCCGCAAGCGCCTTCGCGACCGCATCAGGGCCACATCTGCGCGGCATGAAGAACGCGCAGCACGGTCACCGCCGTCTCGGCTTCCGCATAGACCAAGATGTAATTCGGCCGCACCACCAGTTCCCGCGTCCCCTCCACCCGGCCGGGACGGCCGCGTTTCGGATGGGCGCGAAGCCCATCGACCCTGTCCTGGATGTCGTCCACCAGCGCCGCGGCGGCGTCCGGGTTGTCGTCCGAGATGAAGTCGACGATGGCCATCAGGTCGGCAATCGCCGGCGTGGACCATTCCGGCTCAGCCACCGCGTTTGCCGTCGATCAGCGCCCGCGCGTCCTGCATCACCTGCGCCTGCGGCTTGGCCGGGCGGGGGTCGGCCAGCGCCTCCTGCACCTTGGCCCGGAACCAGGCGTCGTAGCGGTCGGGATCGGTCGCCAGCCCGGCGGGCAGCCCGCCCTCGGCCGCGACCCGGGTCAGCAGGATGCGCACCGCATCCGACAGCGTCAGGCCGACGCTCGACAGCGCATCCGCCGCCTCCGCCTTGAGCTGATCGTCAACACGCACGTGGAGCATCGAGGTCCGGGCGGGCATGGCATGTCTCCTGCTTGGTGCGGGCAGTATATATCTCAATTGAGAGACGCTCAAGCGACGGGCAAGCAACGGGCAAGCAACGGGCAAGCAACGGGCAAGCGACGCACCCGACATCCGAAGGAACAACGACCCCGCCCGTCCCGTTGGCCACGGAGGCAGCGAAGGAGACCCGCGCGTGTTCGACTGGATCACCGGACTGATCGACGGCATGGGCCCGCTGGGCGTCGGCCTCCTGATGTTTCTCGAAAACGTGTTCCCGCCGATCCCGTCCGAGCTGATCATGCCGCTTGCGGGCTTCAACGCGGCGCGCGGGGATATGTCTCTAATCGCCGTGATAGGGACAGGGAGCATCGGCTCGCTGGCCGGTGCCTACCTGTGGTACTGGATCGGCCGGCGCATCGGGTTCGACAGGGTCTGCCGCCTGTCGCGCCGGCACGGGCGCTGGCTGTCGGTCTCGCCCGAGGAATTCGACCGCGCCAATGGCTGGTTCAACCGCCACGGCGGCATGGCCGTGCTGATCGGCCGCCTGATCCCGACCGTGCGCACCTTCATCTCGGTCCCCGCCGGGGTGAACCGGATGCCGCGCGGCAGCTTCCTGGCGCTCAGCGCGCTGGGCACCGTCGCCTGGACGGCGCTGCTGACCCTGTCGGGCTACTGGCTGGAAAGCGGCTACGAGGTGGTGGGCGCCTGGCTGGATCCGGTCTCGACCGCCGTCGTGGTCGGGCTCGTGGCCGTCTACCTGTGGCGCGTGGCGACCTATCGCCGGCGGGGGCCGGAGGAGCGCGAGGCTTAACCTTCTGTTCACCCCTTTGGCCGATGCTCGGGGCATGACCCGGCCCGGCTTTCACGACGTCTGCCCATCGCTCTTCGACGAGGCCGCCACGCCTGCGCCCGTGCCGGCGAAGCTGCCCTCCTATATCAAGGACCACCGCAAGCGCCTGCGCGCCCGCTTCATGTCCGGCGGGGCCGAGGCGATGCCGGATTACGAGCTGCTGGAGCTGGTGCTGTTCCGCGCCATCCCCCGGCAGGACGTGAAGCCGCTGGCCCGCCGGCTGCTGGACGCTTTCGGCGATTTCAACCGCGTGCTGTCGGCCCCGCCGTCGCGGCTGGCCACCGTCGAGGGCGCGGGCGACGCGGTGGTGCAGGAGCTGAAGATCGTCGAGGCCGCGGCGCACCGGCTGGCCCGGTCGAAGGTGCTGCAGCGCCACGCGATCACCGGCTGGGACGCGCTGGTCGACTATTGCCATACCACCATGGCGCATCGCGAGACCGAACAGTTCCGCATCCTGTTCCTCGACCGCAAGAACATCCTGATCGCCGACGAGGAACAGGCGCGCGGCACGGTCGACCACGTGCCCGTCTACCCGCGCGAGGTGGTGAAGCGGGCGCTGGAGCTGAACGCCTCGGCGCTGATCCTGGTGCACAACCACCCCACTTCACGCTTTCGATCACGTTCGATCACGCTCAATACCGCTGAAACACGGGAAAAATTTCCGCTTTTCTGCATTGCGTAGTGGGAGCGGTTTTGGCAAATTGGGGGTGGTTTAAGGGGTAGAAAACGGCTTCCCGCTCCCAGCTACCGATCCCGGCTTCTCCTCGACCGATCCCAGTTCCGGAACAGGAGAGAATGCCATGCCAAACTTGACCGACACCGCCATCCGACATGCGCTGAAGCGCGTCGAGATGAGCAGAAAACAAGAGAATCTCACCGATGGCGAGGGGCGCGGAACGGGTCGGCTTGTCCTTGTCCTCAAGCCTATGCCGAAGCGCGTCACCGCCGACTGGATGGCGCAGCAGTGGCGTGACGGGAAGCGAACCAAGAAGAAGCTCGGCGCTTATCCTTCGATGTCGCTTGCCGAAGCGCGAGAGATCTTCAAGCGCGATTATGCAGATGTGATCCAGAAGGGTCGAAGCATCAAAATCGCAACTGACGCGCGCCCTGGGACTGTAGCAGACCTCTTCGAGGGCTATGTCGCATCGCTCAAAGCCGCAGGCAAGCCATCGTGGAAGGAAACTGAGAAAGGCCTGAACAGGATCGCCCATACACTCGGACGCAACCGCCTCGCCCGCGAAATTGAGACAGAAGAGATCATTGAACTAATCCGTCCAATCTACGAACGCGGCGCCCGGTCAATGGCGGACCATGTGCGGTGCTACATCCACGCCGCCTATGGCTGGGGCATGAAATCCGACAACGACTACCGAACCACCTCACCCCGTCGGTTCCGTATCCCCTACAATCCAGCTTCAGGCATTCCGACCGAACCCAAAGTTCAAGGCACTCGCTGGCTCAACGAAGACGAATTCGTTCAGCTCTATCGTTGGCTCGATTGCCCCGACACGCCTGTGCACCCCTCCTATCCTCGCGCAGTCCAGCTCATCATGCTGACGGGCCAGCGTGTAGAAGAGATTGCGCGGTTGCACGTTGACCAGTGGGACGCCGCCGAGCGGATCATCGACTGGTCCAAGACCAAGAATCTTCAGCCGCATGCGGTCCCAGTCCCATCCCTCGCTGCCGAACTGATCGAGTCGATCAAGCCGAACAAGTTTGGCTGGTTCTTCCCGTCGGCCAAGGACCCATCGAAACCGGTCAGCCATGGCACTCTTTACAGTTTCGTCTGGAGACAACGCGATCGCGGGGTGATTCCGTACGCCACGAACCGTGACTTGCGTCGCACGTTCAAAACTCTGGCTGGCAAGGCGGGAGTGCCGAAAGAGATTCGGGATCGCCTTCAGAACCATGCGCTGCAGGACGTCAGTTCAAAAAACTATGATCGCTGGCACTACATGCCCGAGAAGAGAGCTGGCATGGCAAAGTGGGACAAATTCGTCCGCGCGCTCCTGGCGAAGAAGCGCGGTCGTATTCGCTCGGCCGCCGCAGCATGAGCTGAAAGACTGCCCACCTATTGGCAGTGCTGGATAACGTATATGATATGAGTGCACCGTTTGCGACAACGACTGTTGAGCAGCGCTTTTTTCACCTGTCCTTCACGAGGAAAGGCCCCGGCGCATCCGGCCAGCGAAACCATAGACTAGCAAACGCAGCGTGGGCTATTGCATCTGACACTTTGGTGCCAGAACCACCCATCTGTTGTATCGCAGCATCAATCCGAGCTTGCATCGCGGGATGGCTGCCTGAAGCGTCCCACTGTCCGGCCCCAATCAACGTCATAGCGAACATCGCAAAGTACACGCCTAATTCTCGCTTCTGCTTGACTTTGTCGGTATTCACACCTTGATTCTTGGCGTACTGGTCAACGCCGTCGAGAATGAATGTCGTCGCGTATTCATCACAGGAGAGCTCCTCCTTATGTTGGTCTCGGGCTGGAGCATCAGAGGTCGCGCTTGTCCCATCCTGCTGATGTTTCAAATGCCTTATCTCATGCAAGAAAGCCCAGCCGGTAGCGAACGTCGCCAATTCGGCCGCCGCTCTTTCTTGCGGATATTTTTCACGATCAGGGTAGGCACCTGGCTCGGAAACGCCTTCGGGCATTCCCACGTCCAGTGGGTCTTCCTCGGTCAGCATCTCCCAAAACACATCGATCATGTCGTTGAAGCGGTCGAAGTTTGCCTCGCCCTCCGTAGCGACCTCATGAACTTTCAAATAACCTTCCCACGCAATAAACGATGCCAGCCAAAACGCACGTAGCGCCCGGTGGTTGAACACAACCTCCCGGTACAAGCCTGCTCCCATGACGAAAAGCCCTTCCGGCCCTACATCCGTCAGCAGATTAAATCTTGGCTGGTACTGGTTCCAAAGCGCTTTCAGATCATCCGAACGCTCGGGCACCACGCCCTCGAAGAGACGACGCGCTGCTTCTTGAACTTCCTGGTCGGACCGCGCGTCATTGTCCATGATTTCTCCCCTAGCGAAGAGCCACGCGGATTAGTCGCCGAACTTCGACATAGAGCAACAGCTCATCATCCTGTCCGATTGGTCGTGCATGCATCGTATCGACGCGGATCAGGTGCAGGCGCTGGAAGCTCTCACGCACGCTCTCCGGGCGACCAAAATGGCCACCGAAGACCTCACGCCAGTTGTCCCGTTTGCAAATCACGAGCTCATAGTCATTGAAGTCCGCGTAGGCGATTAGAGGCTTCGGCTCCCGACCTGCCTTGACTGCGTCCTCACGTTTCCGCATCCACTGGTCATACAACCCGTTCGGCAAGCGGTGCTTCGGCCAGTTAGGCCCAAATACCGCTGTCATCTGAGCGTCTATAAAGCGGCGCAAATTGGTCTCAAGGCGCAACAGCCAATCATGGGCGAGGTTTGTGCGAACAAGAGCTTCTTCTTCCTCGTCATCGCCAGCTGGCGGCACAGGGTCGCCATAAGCGTCGACAAGCGGGGGCGGCTCGCGGCGAAGCCCTGCTATCTCTGTCGTTTCCTGAAATGCCGGCGCGGGGAAGTCGGTCAGTGAAGGATCAAAACCAAGTTCCACGTAGAATTTGGCGCGCGCACCAAGGTCGGTCAGCACCGGCGCCGGCCAGGTAATCTTGTCACGCCAATCGCCCAAATCGATGCGAAGCGCATCACTCACCTGATCGGCAAAGGACGGCATTCTTGTGATCATGCTGCCGATACCTTGGATCTCGGCAAAGCCAGCCACGGATTTCAGCGCTTGCTGGGCATCCAGCCACGGCGTCCGCATGGCTTCCATGGCTCTCTGAATTTCACTGGCCTGTTCGGCATATCGCTTGATGACGCCAGCGAACGGGCTTTGCTGAAACTCCTGCATCAGCTCCATCGCTGCACTGACTTCCGGCAGAGCAAATCGCGCCTTGAACTCCTCCATCATCTGTTGAGTCTTGCGAAATTCTTCATGGAATTGAGACGGCTGGTCGAAAACACCAGCACGACGCAACTCCGCAAGGGGACCCTCTACAGCACGCATCATTGCACGATGACGATCCACATCTTCGAGCATCCGCTTCACCGCAGAATTCTCTTGCAGCGCCATCACAGTGTTCATCGTCGGACTATTTACCGCTTCCAGCGCCATCTCTACGGCGCTCCGGTTCTGCTCGACCAGCTTTTGAGCTTCGCGAGATGCGCGGGCCAGCTTGTCGATATCAGTCATTCGCCTGTCCTCCGCGCGTTAGTCCCGACCATCCCGAATGCCGCGCTCCTCAACTCCTGTTAGCGCCGAAGCTGTTTGATAGAGACCCAATCGGTATCGCCGGGACGCTTCGCATACCAGTAGATCCAGCCATCCAGGTTGGTGCGCTTGCCATCTTTCGTCAGCGCGACGCCGCCAGCCGCGGCTGAAGGGCTTTTGAAGCGCTCACCTTCAACGACCCATTCACCGTTGTCGATCGTGCCCGTATATCGACGACCGTTGTATTCCATCCGGAGATCAGTGCCGTGCGGCAGCGTTACACCCTTTCCGGCCCAAGGGCGTCCGGCATTGGTGTCCGGCACCACCTTCGGCGCTGATGACGCCCCGTTCACTTTCAACAGGCGACGAAGCACTTCATTCGGCGTCTCAGAGAAGCTGCTCCTTTCGAGCTCGATGATCTTGTGAACGTCAAAGTCGATTTCGATGGTTCGCAGGTCCGGCATAGGATGAACCCTCCCTTGCTCAAATGGGCAACATCACGCCGAAACCTAAACGCCTTAAATCCGCATTTCAAGTGTTTTTAGTAAAAATAGTAGTAGAGAATTTTGCGGCTATGCCCGTGGTCTGCCTTCAATCGTTGGCGGCATCAGCGGCGGCCTCTTTCCAACTGTGCCGGCGACGCCTGTAGACGTCAGTTCCTATCGCGACAATGGCTCCACGGCTTTCACGAACAATCCGCCAACTGCTGACAAAAAGACAAAGCCGCGCGGTCATACTCTGTCCGAATACCGATCAACCGCTGTTATCCTCGTGACATCCAGTTCAACCTGTCTCTTGTAGATCTCCCGCCAGAGATATTCGAGCTCAATGTCTTTCTGATCATCTGGGACGTCAACATACCACGCTCTGGGCTTCGTACTGTCGTCTGCGTTCCAGCGATATCCTCGCGCCTTCAAGGTGTCCTTAAGTTCGAAAGGGGAATTTGCCGCCCAAATGCGCCAGGTTGTCTGGCGTGCTCGTTCGAGAAGACTGGCAAGTCCACTAAAGCCGGATCGCGGCAACGTTCGCGCCAAGAGCTCTACAGCCGCCAAGCAGTCGTTCACAGCACGGTGCCGGTCATAGAAAAACCCATAACCTGCCGCCAAGTAGGCGAGCTTTGTGCCCTCGAACCCTTCAGCGGCCCAATCAATCTCCGCCATGGAGCAGGCCCATGGTTTCCTACAGAAAGAGGGGCAAAACCGCTCCAGAAAGCGACGATCGAATGCGGCGTTATGCGCCACTACCAGATCTGCCGATGCCGCGAATTCCGACACATCGCTAGGGTCAATCTGCTTGCCGGCCACCATCTCATCTGTGATGCCTGTCAACACCGTCACGGCCGGCGGAATCGGCGTCGATGGCTCTCGCAGGCGATCGAACGGCTCCAGCACCTCGATAACGTCCCCGCCGAGCGAATACCGGAAGGGAACCATGGCCAGTTCGATAATTTCATCCTTGTTCGGATCGAGTCCTGTAGTTTCAACGTCCACGAACAACCCGTTGCGGCACTCATCACCTGAACCAGCAGACGTACGAGCGGCACACGGCTTAAGCCGACGGAGGATCTTATAGTCGCCGCTCTCCTCAAGGATCCCAGCAAACTTCTCGAGTTCATCTGGATCGGTCATTGCGGCTGACCGCCATCCGCGCCGCCATTGCCGGCTCCCTCGGCAATGTGAACGTGTGCAGCACGCCCTTCCTCGTGGAACCAGAGATCGCGAATCTTCGCATCATCACTCTTCGGCAACGGACTTGCATGACGGACGGCGAACGTTGTCGGCAAATTGACCGACGTCCCGAATACGAGCGCATGCTGCTTTGGCAGAGACGGCAAACGTTTCAATACCGCTTCGGAAATGAAAGGCGTCATCTGCCGGATCTGGGAAAGGTCGTCCGGATTCTGAATGCGATGGATGACAAAGTTCGAACATTGCGACAGCACTGTTTTCGAAAGCTCGCTAGGTCGTTGGGATGCGGCGAGCAGAAAGAGCCCATACTTGCGGCCCTCCTTCGCAATCCGTTCATAGATACGGCTAGCATCGATGGCATAGCGCGACGGAGTCTCAGCTATATAACGGTGCGCTTCTTCCAAGAGCAGATGGACCGGAAAGCGGTTTCTCGGTTCGGCCTGTCGGAGCAACCGAAATGCCATGCGGGCGAGCACAGACGCCACCAATTCAACCACTTCGTCCTCGACGGCATTCATGTCCACGATGATGATCTGGTTGCGCTTCACCAGTTGACCGTTAATTGAGGTCAATCCGAGAAGTTCTTCCAGGAACCCTCTGAACGACGGCCCTTCGTTCTCCGGCTGCAAGTCATATCGTAGGAATGCGTATTCCGCTCGTTCTTTGAGTGACTTGAACCGCGTCATCATCTGTGAGCAGTAATCGCGGATCTGTCGGTTGCCGTGCGCCTCTTCATAGAGAATGGCGAAGTCGAGACATTCCTCTAGATCATCAAATGTGAATGGTGTCCGATCATAAGATGGAAGCTCAACGTCCTCGCGAAGTTTTTCACGCACCTCATCCAAAAACGGCTGAAGGTTGCCGCCGGCAAAATTGCCGTACTGGTAGTTGGCGCCATACTTCTGCAGCAGGTCCATGTTCAGATCGTCGGTCGGGTACTTCTGCAGAAGCGAGACAACGCGTTGAAACTTGGCGACAGGAGAATCCCCGTCAGCACCACGAAAACACTCGATGACGCATGTGGCAATGAAATGCTCTTTGATTTTCAGAGCCTCGGGAGACTTTTGACGAAACAGACCCGTGAGACCCAACGCCGTTCGCAGCACCGGGATCTGGGTCCGCTCGCTCGCCTGAAGCAACAACTCCCATTCAGATTGCTCAAGAAACCAATGAGGCAACCTGAATCTTCCCTCGGCAGCCGTTCCGTCAAGCACGACGCGAGCCACCCCGATCCCATGACCATTGGCCAAGGGTGTCAGAGCCTGCTCATACTCGCCATTCACGTCGAAGACGACGAACGTTGCACCACGTGCATGGTGCTCGTCTGACTTCTCGAACAGTGACTGCAGCACGGAGGCGACGGTACAGGACTTGCCGCTGCCGGTGTTGCCCAGAACCGCAGTATGTCCACCGAAGAAATCGTCGATACGGACCTTAACGTCATAGCCTTCAAAGACAACCGACTTCCCGATCGTCAACGCACGAAAGCGCGTTGCATCCGGCGGTGCGGGCGCTACATCGTTCATCGGCGGCACCGGTTCGACGGGAACATCTGTCTCGAAGACCCGGTCGAGTTCCGCGTCGAGTGCGTAAAGTGCATCCGCGTAGAGTGATGGGAAGATGGAGACGCCGAACCGGAACTTTTCACTTCGTTCCTGCGGCAACATCCCGACCGGCACGACGTCGAGATATTTCGCCGAAGCCGCCTTGTCTAAATCGCCCTCACCCTGACTGGGACCGCCAACATCGCGTTCACGCAGACCCACAACCTCGGCCACGATATATTCGGCTTGCACGGGCACCATCAGGAAGGACCCCAGCCGGGCCACGTAGTGCACATCGTCAAATCCCACGACTGTGAAATTGTCCGTGCCTGCATGCATTTCCACGACGAACCGGTCTGCCGCGACAGATACGACCTTGCCGATAGCGCGCTTTCGATCGTCACGACTCATGCGTCGTCCCCCCCTTCTGGGGAGACATCGCATCCAGGACCTTCTTTACGGCCTCATCGATGCGCTCGCTCGGCCGTTGTGGCAGGAACTCTTCGATGATTGTATCGAAATAATGCGCTTTGCGCCCCTCCTCCGGGCCGTTCCCTCCGATGATCCAGATTCGAGGATCGTTGAGCTCGCGCAGTTTAGCGATTTCGCCCGGGAGCGTAGGATCGGCAAAGATCACGAGCCTAAACGTTGGAATCGTCAGCGCCTGATAGATGATATTGTTGATGTGCTCGTCACCGAAGGCGTAACCCATCGTAAACAGCACACTTTGCTCGCGCACGATGCGCGATTGAAACTCTCGGAACAGGTCGGCGTAAGGCGATCCCAGAGCGGAGTTCTGCTTTGCGGGCGTCGGATAGATCATCACCTTTCCGGGGTCCCGCGGAACCGCCATTTCCCGAATTGGAAACAGCCCGTGATCGTCTTCGGTCCAGCTAATCGACCCGTGAAGCTTGCCGAGATACACGAACCCATCGACTGCGGACCATTTGCGGCTCGTCAGATCGAGTTGCTCGGCCAAGGCGTACCGGAATGTTGCCGGATTGAAACGGCGTTCGACGACGCCGGAAAAGCCGTTCGCGTACGGCAAGCCGAGCCGATCCATTGCCGTCTCGTTAAACAGGTCGTAATTCGTCGTGAAGACCCAAGGTCTCGGCAATGACCGATCCCGGAGCACGAGCTTGCGGTAGAACGTCTCATAGAGAGCCATGACCGAGTCGTCGCCGTTGGCAAACGCCCCGCCCGTGCATTTTGTCCAAAGGAACTTCTGGACCTTGTCAATTATCGAGTTAATGACCGTAAGCTGGGGCTCTGCCTGCTCCAGCGAACTACGCCTCAGGACGAAGCGAAGACTGTACAGGAGCTCCATTAGTCGCTCCAGATTGCGTGAATAGTCTTCGGCGCCAATGTCGATCCCGAACTGCTCTAGGAGCACGCCACGTTCGGCAGTTGTCGGGAATGCCGGATCGTTGACTTCCCGCTCCTTTGTGAATTCCGCCGCAAGGGGCGCCATAGTCGGAACACCGACTTCTTGATCGTCTTTCCACGATGACGAACAGCCGGCGCCCAGGAGGAACGCCACATTCCGCGCATTCAGCGATTCCCCAAGCGCCTGCCGCACCCTATCGGCACCATCCGGCCACTCGCATTCCATGACGTCATTCTCGGCGCCACGGATAAAACTGAATGTGCGCTTTGGAAGCTCTTCCTCTACCGCGTTAGCCATCGCCCCCTCCCAATACTATTGCAATATTTTCCAAGCACATGAACAGCAGCCTCACCATGTAACACCGAACCTTTCTTTCATGGCCGGTGTCCTCGCCCATGGCTCGCCGGGCACTCTATCAACAAGTTCTGTGAATACACGGCGGAACGCCTCTTTTGTTGACTCTTCGGTCAATGCCTCCACCTGTGCCGCCGGGAGCAAAGGCCGCATGTCGAGCAGAAAGCGAGGGTTGGCGAGCTTGGCGAACATCCGCTCCTGCGCCTGCGCTCGCGTGATGGCCTGACCGGACAGGTCGAGATAGCGTGCAAACATTTCGACAACGCGCTCGACCTGCAGCGCCTCAAACACTTCGAGCGCATGCGCAAGATCATAGAGATCGCGTCCCTTGTCGCGCTGCAACAGCGCGCGCAACTTCGTCGCCAGCATCTCCTCCCGGGAAAACGTTGGGACCGCCGCCTCGCCGGAGAACCACGGATTCACGACTTTGAGCGGCAGGGCCGTTGGCGCATCGAATGCCTCGGTCTCGCGCGTGTTGATCTCGATCTTGAGCCGGATGGGCACGCCGCTGCCGTCCTCGGCCTCTACCCGAAAGCGGAACTTTGGTGCGACAGGACTTTGGTCAAATCGCGCCTGCCCGAGCCAGGGTTCCAAAACGACGCGCAACTGGTCGAGGATGGGGCCGATCGGACCAGCGGACGTGCGAACCAGGTCGATATCCTCCGAATAGCGTAGCGGTTCAGGAAAGTGCAGCTTGTTGAGCGCCGTTCCGCCGCGAAACCGCAACGCCTCCCGCAGCATGTCGTCCGAGAAGATCTCGACAAGTGCCCGACTGATGATGAGGTCTTGCTCGACCTGCCGCTGATCCGCCCAGGGAATAGTATTGCTCCATGCGACGATGTTCTGCGCCGGGATCATTCGTCGACCTCCGGTACACGCCGCACGACCACCCGCCATCGGGCATCGCGCTCCTGGGGCTCGGGTGCAAAATCTGGATCCCGGGCTTCGTTGCGGTCAAGCTCGACCCAGGATGCCGTTCCCCTTGCCAGCAGCGCGGTCAACATCGGACCTGACACATCCTCATGACCGAGACGGTCCAACAGGTGCCCAAGCCGTTGAACGACAGGTCGCTCCACCGAGGCGGACAGCATAGCGAGCTGGCCGGGATCGATCTTCTGACCGAGGTCGGAGAGCACCGTGGCGACGTTGTCAATTCCTGCGGAAGCCTGCGGATAGCGCAGCAGGTCGAGTGCGGTGAGCGCAGCAGACGAGATTTTCATCGTGCCGGTGTCGGTCTTGCGGTTTTCGATTCCCGACGCCACCGTTCCCATCTCCTTGCGGAAGTAGAAAACGATCAGGTTACGGCCGGCACGAATCTTCGGAAGACGCTTGGCCGAGACGACCTGAAACTCCATGACCGCCTGATGCGTCGCCCCGTGCAGTTCCGCAGCCTTGAGGAGCCCAACATAGTATGCGTGGCCCTCATAGCGCATGAGGTCGTCGATGTACCACGCCGGGGGCGGCGCACCCCACGATGCAAATTGCGGGGGAACGACGACATAGAAGCCCTGCCGCGGGTTCAGTAGAGCCTTGCGGCGCTGCAGCCGTTCAGCGGCATCCAGAAGCGCACCACGCCCGACACCTAACGCGTCCTCAGCCTCCTCGGCGGTAAAGACCGTCCGACCCATAGATAGAAGGCGACTGACAAAGCTTGACAGAGCTGAGCGTTGATCGTGAACCATGCTTCGTTATCCGCCTTTAGAGCGGATTTTTCAACATGATTCTATATAAAATCTCTTCTCATGACCAACCATCCGCATTAAGAGCGGAAATTTCAACATGATATTTCCATTCGGTGTTCGAGTGGGAGTACAATGCTGCCCCTTCCCATCTCCCTCCGGACCTCCCCCTCCCCGGCTTTCATCCTCTGACGCGGGGCGTCCTGCAACTCCCGCGGCGCCAAGACTCTCCGTTTTGCGTGAATGCAAGAGAGTAAGAGTTCGGCGGTTTTCGCCGTGACGGGTTTGGAGGTCGAGAGAGAGGCTCCTGGCCGGCCCGTCGCGGAGATTGACCCATGACGAACCTTGAAACCCTGGACGGCCAGCGCGACGCGAGCGGCGGCTACAAAGTGGATATCTCGCGCGGAGAGCGTATCGGCCGCGTCTCCTCGGAATGGTTTTCCCGGCCGGATGACGAGCGTTATCTGTCCCTGTCGGAGCTTTACGCGTCGGTGAAAACCCGCGCCGAGCGCAGCCGCACGCGGACGGTAGAGAGCGCGGCGATCCGCGTCGAAGCCCATCGCGAAGATCCGGAAAACCTGGCGCTCATCCTGCCCGACGCCGAGGCGCCGGCCCATGCCACCCATTGGAGCTTTGGCCAACTCGCCAGCCTGGTCAGCGCGCCAGCGGCCTATCTGCGCCAGCTCCCGGCGCCGCTCGCGGGCATCAATCTGCAGTATGGGCTCACCTCGCACCGCGCCGAGCAGATCAAGACGCTGGAAACCGCGGACGGGCGCACGGAGCTGCGTGCCGTCACCGGCCCGGACTATGGCCGCATCTACGACCACGAGCTCGTTGCCGCCGTGCAGAAGATCGCCGGCAACGGAACCGGCGATACGCGCTGGAAAGTGCCCGGCGCGCTCGACTGGTCGACGTGCGTCTATAACCCGATGGTCGACGTAACCAAGGACACGACCACGCTCTACGCCTCCGACCGAGACGTCTTCCTCTTCCTGGTCGACGACATGAACCCGATCGAGGCGGGCAAGCTGCCCGACGGATCTCCCGATCTTTATTTCCGGGGCTTCTATTGCTGGAACTCGGAGGTCGGCGCGAAGACGCTAGGCGTCGCCAGTTTCTATCTGCGCGCCGTCTGCCAGAACCGCAATCTCTGGGGCGTTGAGGACTTTCAGGAAATCAGCATCCGCCATTCCAAATACGCCGCCAACCGCTTCGCACACGAGGCGGCGCCGGCGCTGACCCGCTTCGCAGATTCCTCGCCACGAACCTTCGTCGAAGGCATTCGAGCAGCGCGCGAGCGGATCGTCGCGCGCAACGATGACGATCGCACCGACTTTCTCCGTAGGCGGGGCTTCTCCAAGGCGGAGACGGCTAGGATCGTCGAGACAGTCCTCGCGGAGGAAGGGCGCCCGCCCGAGTCCGTGTTCGACTTCGTGCAGGGCATCATCGCCGTCGCCCGGTCGAAGCCGCAGCAGGACGCCCGGCTCGAAATGGAGGGCAAGGCGAAGAAACTCCTGGAGCGCGCGGCGTAGTCTGAAATCGGTGCTCTGCTTGTCCGGTCCGTCGCTTCCTCGAGAGGAAGAGGCGGGCCGGGTTTTTCGTGACGGGTTTGGAGGCTGAGAGAGAGGCTTTCGGCCAGCCCGTCATGGAGAACTGACATGACCAAGTCTCAGAAAATCACT
Organism: Psychromarinibacter sediminicola; assembly: GCF_029168335.1. Lineage (GTDB taxonomy): Bacteria > Pseudomonadota > Alphaproteobacteria > Rhodobacterales > Rhodobacteraceae > Psychromarinibacter > Psychromarinibacter sediminicola. The sequence continues at coordinate 14,926 of NZ_JARGYC010000043.1, read as the reverse complement.
CTCAGCGCCTCGCGCGACATCCCCTTCAACAAGCTGGTGCTCAGCCAGTCCAATGTCCGGCGCGTCAAGGCCGGCGTCTCGATCGAGGAGCTGGCCGAGGATATCGCCCGGCGCACACTTTTATCCTCGATCACGGTTCGGCCGGTGCTGGACGAGAACGGCGCGGAAACCGGCATGTTCGAGATCCCCGCCGGCGGACGCCGCTACCGGGCGCTCGAATTGCTGGTCAAGCAGAAGCGCCTGAACCGCACCGCGCCCGTGCCCTGCATCGTGCGCACGGACGGACTGGCTGAAGAAGACAGTCTCGCCGAGAATGTTCAGCGGGCGCCGCTCCATCCGCTCGACCAGTTCCGCGCCTTCCAGGCGATGCGGGAGAAGGGCAAGAGCGAGGAAGAGATCGCGGCGGCCTTCTTCGTCTCGGCGAATGTCGTCAAGCAACGGCTTAAGCTCGCTGCCCTCGCGCCGTCGCTCCTCGACGCCTATGCGGAGGAGGAAATGACGCTCGACCAGCTCATGGCCTTCACGATCAATCCCGATCATGAGCGCCAGGAACAGGTCTGGGAATCGATCAAGCGGACCTACGTAAAGCAGCCCTACGAAATCCGCCGTATGCTGACCGAAGGCGCCGTGCGCGCTTCCGATCGCCGGGCGCAGTTCGTCGGGCTCGACGCCTATGAAGCCGCCGGCGGCGTCATCCTGCGCGACCTCTTCCAGTCCGATGATGGCGGTTGGCTGCAGGACGCCGGCCTGCTTGCGAAGCTCGTCGACGAAAAGCTCGAAACAGAGACGCAAGCGATCCGTGCCGAAGGCTGGAAATGGATCGAGATCGGCACCGACTTCCCCTATGGCCACACCTACGGCCTGCGCCGGATCATCGGCGAAACCGAGCCGATGAGCGACGAGGAGACGGCCAGCTTCGAAGCGCTCAAGGCTGAATACGATCGGCTCGAAGACGAGTATGCCGACGCCGAGGAATTCCCGGAAGAGATCGACATCCGGCTCGGCGAGATCGAAACGGCGATGGAGACCTTGCAGGAGCGGCCCGTCCGCTTCGAACCGGAAGAAATCGCCATGGCCGGCGTCTTCGTCAGCATCGGCCATGACCGTCGCTTGCGCGTGGAGCGCGGCTATGTCCGCCCCGAAGACGAACCCAAGATCGAGACCGATGGGCAGGATGGGGCCAATTTGACCGACGCCTCCGCCGATGTTGAGGTCGGTGATGCCACGGCTGCGGATTCCAGCGATGAGACCGAAGAGGAAGAAGATGGCCTGAAACCACTCTCCGACCGCCTCGTCATGGAGTTGACGGCGCATCGTACGCTCGCCCTGCGCGACGCGCTCGCCAACGATCCGCAGACGGCTTTCCTCGGCGCTCTGCACGCGATGACGCTGCGGCTCTTCTACCACTATCCGCTGGATAGCTGCGTCGAGATCACGCCGCACAGTGCCGGTTTTGGCGCTCAGGCGCCGGGTCTTGGCGACACGGCCTATGCGCTCAGTGTGGACGCCCGCACCGAAAGCTGGCTCGCTGCACTTCCCAACGGGCCTGAAAATCTGTGGGACGCGTTGGTTGGCTTCGACAGCGACAGCCGCGAGGCACTGTTCGCACATTGCGTCGCCATGACGGTCAATGCCGTTCAGGAGCCCTACAACCGCCGACCGCGGGCGCTCACCCATGCAGACGTGCTGGCGGCAACTCTTGGGCTCGACATGGCGGCGGCGGGCTGGACGCCGACGGGCGAGAGCTATCTCGCGCGCGTCACCAAGGCCCGCATTCTGGAAGCCGTGCGCGAAGCCAAGGGCGATGAAGCCGCCGACCGCATCGCCAGCCTGAAGAAGCCGGAGATGGTCGCTGCGGCCGAAGAGCTTCTCGAAGGAACCGGCTGGCTGCCCGAAGTCCTGCGCATGCCGCCTCTTCCCAAGGACGAAGCGCAATCGGCGGATAACGGCGGCGAAACGGCCATGGGGGATTCAGCCGTCATCGCCGATGATGAACCCGTCACCGGCAACGCCTTCGCCACTGCGGCCGAGTGACCGGGAGCCATTCCCCCGTGGCTCCCGCAGCCGCCCCTGGAGCCCGCCCATCGTGGCGGGCTCCTTCTTTTTTGTTGTCAATATGGAGGCTTGGATGACCGATACAGCATCCGACATCACGCGACGGCTCGCGCGCGAGGCGGAGGCCGTTTGCCGCCATTATCTCTCCAACGGACGCAGACAAGGCCGCTACTGGATCGTCGGCGACGCCCGAAACACTCCCGGGCGCAGTCTCTATGTGCGGCTGACCGGACCAACTCATGGTCCGGGCGCCGCCGGTAAATGGGCCGACGCAGCCACGGGCGAGCATGGCGACCTCCTCGACCTCATAGCCGCCACGCAGCATCTCCACACCTTCTGTGAGACGCTTGACGAGGCGCGGCGCTTCCTGAGTCTGCCACGTCCCGAACCGCAACGACGTGAGCGCCAATCCGTACCCGCCGGATCACCGGAGGCGGCGCGTCGTCTCTTCGCCATAGGAAGACCGATCAGCGGAACGCTCGCCGAGCGCTATCTCCATCGGCGCGGTCTTGCTGGACTTGGCGATGCGCCAGCGCTGCGATTTCATCCGCATTGCTACTATTGGCGCGAAGGACAGCCGAAAGAGACGTTACCAGAGACCTGGCCAGCCTTGCTTGCGAAGGTCACCGACGGGAACGGCAATCTCACCGGCATCCATCGCACCTGGCTCGATCCGGCGACGGCGCGCAAGGCGCCGCTCGACCCGCCGCGTAAGGCCATGGGAAATCTGCTAGGCCATGGCGTGCGGATCGGGGCCGCGACCGACATTCTTGCTGCCGGCGAAGGGCTGGAAAGCACGCTGTCACTGCGCATGGCGTTACCCGACCTGCCGGTCATCGCCGCGTTATCGGCCAACCATCTCGCCGCGCTGATCCTGCCGGCAGGGCTTCGGCGTCTCTATATCGCGGCCGACGCCGACGAAGCAGGCGCCATGGCGGCTGACAAACTGACGGAACGTGCAGATGCCGTCGGCATCGAGACGGTCCGGCTTTCTCCCATTGGCGATGATTTCAACGAAGATCTCCGCAAGCTCGGACGAGAAGACCTGCGGGCGCATCTGGGCCCGCAATTGGCCACGGTTGATCTATCGCGGCTGCTTTCCTGCAATCCCTGAGCAGTTGAACAGGCCAGTCGCTGTTCTCGCGGGCATCCTCAGAACGCCTCCCGATACGAGAGCCACGCCTTCGGCCTTCCGGGAGGAGCGAGACGGAGCGGAGCCCGGTCGGGCCGGCAACGGCTGCGGCGATGCAGTCCCCGCCAGCCCCCGCTTTTCCGTCACTCGGGAAGGCCGCGAGAGGCGCGGCCCATGCCGAACAGGAGACGATCCCATGACAGCCGAGACCACCGAACCAATGGCCAGTTCCGCAACCGCCGTCGCGCTCGAAGAATTGCAGCTCTACGGCTACCGGCCTTTCGCCGACGAGCCCGATCCGAGGCCGTTGCCCGAAGCCGATGCCCTCCTGGCTGCGATGGCCGACATCTTCGACGCACTCGCCGCAGCGCTGGGCGACACGCGTCTCGAACCGGATCTTGAAGACCTGCTCTGGTCCGTGACGAATCTGTTCCATCGCACGACCGCCCGCGTCGACCGCGAACTCGACGACAACGAACAGGCCCAGAAACGCTCGCAGCGTGAACAGGACGGCTCGGAAGTACGGTCTGTCGAACTCGAAACCCTTACATCGCAAGGCGTCACGCTGATCGAGCGGCGCAATGCCTACGAACTCATGCGCGACATCGCCGCCGACCACTTCGAGACCCATATCGGCCAGCCCTGGCGTCCGCACTCGGGATCACGGATCAGTCGCCGCACGCTGACGGCCGCCATGATCGACAGCCGCGACTATCTGACGGCGAAGCGGCGTTCCGAGATCGAACCTCTCCTGCCAACTGGCCCACGCGTGGCTTTCTCCGGCGGGCTCGACGTCACCGACCATCACGCCATCTGGGCGGCGCTCGACCGGGTGAAGACCAAGCACGCCGACATGGTGCTCCTGCATGGCGGATCGCCCAAAGGCGCCGAGAAGATCGCCGCCTGCTGGGCCGACGCCCGCAAATGCCAGCAGATCGTCTTCAAGCCCGACTGGAAACGCCACGGGAAGGCCGCGCCGTTCAAGCGCAACGACGCACTCCTGGAGGCGATGCCCATCGGGCTCATCCTCTTTCCGGGGTCCGGCATCACCGACAACCTCGCCGATAAAGCCAAAAAGCTCGGTGTGCCGCTTTACGACTTCCGGGCCCGGCAAGATTCAATGCGGAAGATGTGATGCGTGGTGTGCATCCCCTGATGCGCGCCGGAAGGTTCCGGCGCGCGATACGCTGCGCTATACTTGCAAAGGCGCCATGGCGGTTGGTGGAGGCGTTCCATCCTTGAGGAGACCGCCCATGTTTGTGTCCGCGCTGCTTAGCGTCATCGGCCTCGGTTTTCTGTGCTGGCTCTTGTTCAGTCTGGCCGTTTATGCGCTTCCGTTCTTCGTCGCAATAACGGCTGGCTACTACGCCTTTGAAAGCGGCGCGGGACCGATCGGAGCGGTCGCCGTCGCGCTGCTCGGCGGTGCTATAGCCCTTGTTCTCGGACAAGTGGCCTTCGCTACGATCCGCTCACCGATCATCCGCCTTGCGCTCGGGGCACTTTACGCCTTGCCGGCAGGTCTTGCTGGGTTTCATGCAGTGAAGGGACTCGCACAAGCCGGCGGCGCAGGTGAGTCTTGGACGCTCGTCTTCGCCACTGTCGGCGCGATCATTGTCGGTGTCACTGCATGGGTGCGTATTGCGTCTCTTGCAGGGCCAGGATCACCTCAACAGGTTTGAAAGCAGCCGTTCAAAAAGATCGCAGCGAATTCATACCACGAGCCCACCTTGTGCATCGTTGCGGTAAGCACCAAAGTCTTGAGAAGGTGAAGGGCTATCATCCTCTGCGCGTGCAAGCATTATCGCGATCCACAAGAGGAGCGGACATCCAAACAAGTCAAGAAAACCAGATTTCTTGAATATTCGGGAAGCATGAAAAGCGGAGAGCGTGTTAGCTTTCCCGCACGCAAGGATATTGTGTGAGGTCGCTATGGCAGTCGTTCGCCGAAAATGTTTTATCTCCTACCATCACGCTGACCAGCGTGAAGTCGATCAATTCATTCGGGACTTCGATCACGAGGCAGATACCTTTATCGCTCGCGGTCTCGGCAACGAAATGCCTGGTGAGGTCGTTCAAAGCGCCAGCACAGATTACGTCATGCGTCGCATCCGTGAGCTCTATCTCTCCAACTCGACCGTTACGCTACTAATGCTTGGCAGGTGTACGTGGGCCCGACGCTATGTCGATTGGGAGCTTCAGGCATCACTTCGTCTAGGAGAAACGATAAGCCCTAACGGATTGCTCGGGATCAAACTTCCAAGCTATCCCGAGCAAGACGGGTACTTTCCAAAGCGCTTTAACGACAATTTGCGCGGAGAAGGGCAAGCGGATTGCTACGCTCGGCACATGCAATATCCAACCTCTACGCAATCCCTTGTAACCGCAATAGAAGCTGCTTTCCAAAGGCGGCAGACGCATACGCACCTGATTGTGAATCCACGCGAGCGGATGCATAATAACAGGCAGTGCTGATGGCCGATTGCGCAACAACTACTGCTGTATCTGAAATAACTTCTATTGTACTATGATTGCGTGACAAGCGCATTGCATCACCCTGAAGGTTTGCCCCGCACACGGTGAATGCGACATTCAGACAGCTTCGTGGACGCAGTGAACGGCAGGAATGACAGGCAGCTCCGCAGTATCGCGCTGGCCTACCATGCGCATCCCCAGCCTTGGCGGCGTGGGCGGAAAGTGAAAGATTGCCGCGTATGAACCAACAATGGGCCTCGAACGTGAAGGCGGACGTGCGCGGTAAAGGCTACCGCGAGTTGATGTCTGCTTCCGGCATATGGCCAAACAAATCCGGTTCGCGCTCAGCGATTTGCGTAGCATAGAGTGACTGCATCGTAGCCAAGAACTCGGCCTGCCCGCCATAGCTGGGGTGCCTTACCTTGTAGACAAAGTCCTCGGCAAAGACATCGGACAGGACGTTGTAGGCATCGTTGCCGATGGCAATGACCCGCTTCGGTTGCAGATATTCGACCATCTGGATCAAAATCCCGGCCCCCGCCCTGCGCTCTCTGGCGTTGTGGGCGCGGTTGGAGAACGGATCACCCTTGATGAAGGGATGGAGGGGAAAGACATTCCAGAGAAAGACCGGCACGTTGACGCGCAGCAGGATATCCCAGATTGCGGCGGCGGTCCGTTCGGCGACAGGCTTGCCGTAGGTCGGACGCTGCACATCCAACCCCCAACGCTCCAAATGATCAGCAAAATGCACGTCATCCGTCAGCGCCAGACCGGTTCGCCGCCCCCCACGATATCCGAGGTCACGCCCGACCCAGATCGCATCCAACTCGGCGTCGGCAGCACGGTGCAGCATTTCTGCGAGATAGTGCCGCCTTAGCTCCGGTGCATCTTTCGCATCATAGACAGGGCACCGCTCGAAATACGGATTAAAGGTATTCTCGAACCGAATGTCTCCCAGCGTTCTGAAAATCTCCTGTGTACACGTCATGATTGTTACTTTCCGGCGGTTTTGTAGTGTAGCTTGCGTTCATCACGATTGCCGACGATGATGCCGCCATTGTTCTTTCGTACTTCACGAAAAACCTCGTAGCCCTGCAAGATCGCGTACTCCCATAGATGAAGAGGACAGGCCTCGACTTCGTAACCGCGCACGAAATTGCGCACGGCCTTGAGCAAATCGAAGGAAACCGTCTTTTGATCCTCGAAGAAATTCACAGATTTGGCATAGGAAAAGATATAGGCTGACAGCCCCTCATCGATGACAATAGCCCGTCCGCTGTCCTGGGCCTCATCGACGTGTTTCCGGCTCTTGCGCTTATGCTTGATCAGCGCTCTGAATGTCGGCGACCAGTGCAGGATTGCCGTGTTGGCAAAGTGGAAGACATCGTGAAAGCGATACCCGTCCTCATCGGCAATATTGTCCGATAGCGGGTCGCCGATAAAGACGCCATTCCACCGCAGATAGCTGCGGCCATCGGCCCGCTGCGATATCTCGATCTCGAAATAACGTGGCAGTTGCTCTTCCTCGGGAAAGTCAGCATCAAAATCCGGTAGATCGTCGGGATTCGGTGCAATGAAGCGACCGCATGTTTTGGCCATGTTGCTGCTCAGAACGGCAGAAAACGAGACATGGGCGGCTTGTACGGCCTCGATGTAGACCCGGACGAAGCTGAGAACCTGATCTTTGGCCGTGCCGGCAGTGACATCGAGGTTCAGAAGTTTGGCCGCCTGCTCGCCCAGCCGCAGCAGGACGGAGTCCAGCGGTGCGATGTCCTTGGCGGTCATGACCTGGGCGACCGGATGCGCGGGGTCGGCGTTGGCGGCGATGCTGACCGCGTAACCGTTGCCGTCGAGAACTCGTGCGAACATGTCCGAGAGCTTCACGTCCAGACGCCTGCAAAGCGCGGCGACATACCAGAGCGTATCGCCAAGCTCTTCCTCGACATCGCGCTGGAATCCCGTGAACGCGGTCTTTTCCCGCTGAAGCTTCTTCGAAGTGCTCATCACGCTGCCGACCTCACCAAACAGGCCCAACAAAATCGGCGTGATTTCAGAATTTTCAAAACGGTCTGTGGGCGCGATGGCTTGCTCGTACTCGGACAGCAGAACATGTGCGCTGGGGGGCGATCCGCTCATTGTGCCCCTCTCTTTCTCGCGGCTTCCACCATGTCGAACGGCCTGCCTTGGTATCCCTGGACGCCCAGTTCAACAAGCCATGCTTCGAACGCCGCTATCGCGTCCGTGTCTGTGACCTTGAGTCGGCCTCGCCCGGCCAGCACAATCCGCGCTGCTTTCAACTCGTCCGGAATGGACGGGCCTTCGGCCCCGAAATACACAAAATCCTCGCTGACCAGAACGCGATCAACCGACGTATCGCGGTTGATGTGCTTGGGGTACGCAGTCCCGTCAGCCCTGCTGTGATAGGAATTCAGTTGATGCCAACCGCCGCCGTCCGTGGGGCAGTAGATGTTATCCCCGCACGCCATCCGGTAGCTGCCGAACATGTTCGGCTTCTTCCGTGTGAATCGCGGATCGTTCCAGTACTCGGCGAATGTCAAGCTTTCCTGCACCCGCATAGCGTAGACCAGAAAGCCTCCTCGACGAACGCCTGCCTTGTTGCTGCCGGTGCCGACAATCCAATCGCCTATCGCGGCGCGCTTTCTTATTTCCGGTTTGCAGGTTGCCAGGGTGCAATATCCGTTGAACGGGTTCGGCGCGAACCCGCTGTCATAGGCAACGATATAGCTATGAAGAACCGGCACGGCGTCCCGGTTAACCGCACGGATGTCGGCGAATAGACCGGGGCTCGCACGTTGTGCCGTCCGGTGTCTCAAACTGCTCATAATCCCCATTCACGGCGTCAATAATCTTGTCTGCGTTCCAGCCAACAAGCGCATGCCCGTATTCGTCGAGCGCTTCGGGAACCTCACATCCGTTGGCTCCACGCTCCCACACACCGACAATGGTTTTGTCCTGCTTGTGCGCGCGCTCGATCTCCCAGTTAACCCATTCGCTGTTCTTGGTTTCCGGTGAGATGTAGACGATCATCGTGCTGGCCCAATCAATGCGGGGCGCAAGTATTTCGGATTTAATGTAATCCGGCGACTTCGCATTGTTCGGGCGATCCGAATTGATCGAACTGTCGCGCACGTTCATGCCCTTGTTCTTGAGCAGGTTTTTGAGATCGGTCAGGCCCTCGTCGTCCTTGTGGACATGGCTGATGAATACATTTTTGGTCTCGTTGCTCATCGGTGTTATCCTTTCAGCCTGACCAGATACTGTGTCTTTCCTTGCAGGTTATACCATATATGCGCAAAGTGCGAGCCTGGATCGCCTCGCAACCGAAAGAAGTTAGATGCTGCCGCCCATCCTTGAAATCTTCGTGCTCTGGCACCCGGACGACCAACGAGGCGCAGGCTTCGCCGAGACGATCTTCAATCACTTCATGAAGGGACCAACCTTCTCCGGCGTGATCGGCGGCGGTGTACAGGTATCCTTGCGAAGCACGGGATGGGAAGGTTCGGGCACCGCGCCCAGACCTGTCTATGCCGAAGGCTGGGCCGCGCCGAACGGTATTAGGCCCGCGAGCTTTGTGGCTGTCGTCCCCTTGCTCGGCACTGAAATGGCCGCGTGCGTCGAGGACAAGAACACACAGTGGCATGCATATGTGAATGCGATCCGGGACTTGCATCAAGCATCGCCCGAACGCGTCGGCGTGTTCCCCTACGCATTGGATGCAGGCGCTACGCACGGTACAGAGCTTCAGGATATTCTGGGCAACTTCCAGTTCGTCGCGGCGGGCAATCCCGACCGGAACGGTGAAGACGTCGAGAGCATGCTCTGCCGTGACCTGACGCAAGGGCTTGCGCAGTTGGTATCGCCCGATGAAATGGATCGATTGACAGCGTTCATCAGCCACACAAAGCGGCACAGCCAGGGAGAAGGCGAAGATGTCGATACTCTGGTCGATCTGGTGCGCGAAGTTATCCGCAATACGCGCCTGAACGAGTTTTTCGATGCCAATGACCTGCAACCGGGCACCGATTGGGATCAGGAACTGCGCGACAAATCCGGTACAAGCGCAATGCTCGCGCTGCGCACAGACCTGTATTCCAGCCGGGAATGGTGTCAGCGCGAGGTGGTTATCGCCAAGACGCATGGTATGCCGGTGATCATGATGGACGCCATCGGCGTCGGTGAAGAACGCGGCTCGTTCCTCATGGACCATGTGCCCCGAATCGCAGTCAGAAAAGCGGATGGGCGCTGGCAGCGGCAGGACGTCTATCGCGCCCTTAATCTCCTGGTCGATGAATGTCTGAAACGCGCGCTCTGGATGCACCAGAAAGATCTTGCTCACGAGCGCCCTGAACTCGATGTTGCATGGTGGGCACCGCATGCCCCCGAACCGCTGACCCTGTCTCGCTGGATCGATGCCTATCTGGCGCAAAACGGCGACGACGACAGTGACAACACTGTCCGGATTCTGCATCCCGATCCGCCGCTGGGTCCCGAAGAGCGAGATGTGTTGTTGAACTATGCGCGAACTACCCGCCTTGGACGGGAGATCGATATCATGACCCCGCGCCAGCTTGCCACGAGAGGGGGATAGCTATGGCCGCAGAAAAGCAAAGGGCCGACCTACTCCCGGCGGACGCGTTGCATGGCAAACAGCTTGGCTTGTCCGTATCCGACAGTCCCGATCTTGACCGGCTCGGACTACTGGATACGCATTTTCGGATGACGCTCGGAGAGTTGGCCCGTACGGTGATCATCGCGGGCGGCGCGCTGTATTATGGCGGGCATCTTCAACCCGGTGGCATCACGAATTTTCTGATCGAAGAGTTGTACCGCTACGGGCGGCGCGACCGTCCGCTCAAAGTTTGCCTGGCCTGGACGGTTCATCGGGGGATGACACCGGAGCAGATAGCCAAACAAAAAGACCTGCTTGGGCTGTTCGGCGAGATACACTTTCTCTCGCCTGAAGGAGACAGGCTTGATGGTCCGGTTGATGAACCTGTCATCGATGATCCGCCAGCCGAAGAGCGCGCCCGCTCTCTATCGGGTTTGCGGACCTACATGACGACCAACACAAGTGCGCGCATAGTCATCGGAGGCAAACGCGCCGGATTCCAAGGGGTCATGCCGGGCATATTTGAAGAGGTGCTGTTTGCTCTGGAACGCAGGCAACCGCTCTATTTGGCTGGAGGATTTGGCGGCGCGGCACTGGATGTCATTCGAAATTTGCGTCCCGACTACGCGGAATGGTTTCCTTCGGCACACGATGCGCCTGCGCCAGACGAACGGCTTCTCAAAGGCCTTGAGCGGATCGAAGAAGCGGTCACGGCTGCGAGGTGGGACGGCTTCGAAAACGGTTTGAGTGAAGACGAGAATCGTCTGCTGGCCGCATCCTACCGTCCGAGCGAAATAGCAGCGCTCGTCGGCAAAGGTATGGGGCGCTTGTTGCCGCCGTTGGAAGGCAAAGAGTAGTTCAGCCGTACCCATCATCGTGACCAGCGACGTGGGAGGTTGTCGCTTATAGATGAAGGCGACCAGCGGCGCCGCTGAAATTAGACAGGCCCTGATCGCGAGATTTCCAGTCCGGCTTCTTGTCTCGTCACTTAAATACTACATCAAGACTGGAATGCCCGTGAGGCGAACTACCCGACCTAATGCTACGCGGTCGAGAGATGTCTGCTTCGGGTCTTCTGCAATGCAACTTGGTGGCTGCGGGAAGGTGGCAGCTGTGGGCCGCGAGCGGACCTGTCGGCGAGTAACGTCAATAGCAGCTCGGTCCGCATAGCCCCTTTCCCAGCTTCCCCGTCCAGATGTCAGCTTCTTGACTGAAATTGGCAGCGCGCGCACCGGTCTCACCAGACAGTGCTGTGGCCGAATTCGTGAACTGACAGCGGGGAGCTGATCGGGCGCCGCTTCGGACGACAATAGGTCACAGCCTTGTCGATCTGTCCTCTCCCGGATGACGTCATTCTTCTCCTGGCCCAATGCGAGCGACCATCTTTCGAAACATGTTGCCGGCGCTTATCGGTAATCGCTGGCGACTTCCAACGGTTCTCCTGAGCCTCGTCACCCACGCCCGTCACGGCCTCTCATGGCCTGATCTGGCCGGAACCGGCTGACGCGTCGACCGCCTTGGCCGCAACGGCGGGGCCGGAGTTTCATCCCCTGGGCTTTGCCCATTCCTCGCGCGTCAAGAAACTCCGGCCCCGCCGTCCTCCGCATGCGCTCCGGGTCCAGGGACTGCGTCGGCGGTCGTCCCGGCCGTGCCGATCGCCATCGAGGCCGCGACGGGCGCGGGCTCGAAAGCCAAAAGGAGAACTGACATGGCCACCATCGGAACCTTCAAGAAGACCGGCAACGAGTTCGTCGGCGAGATCGTCACCCTGAACGTTCAGGCGAAGAACGTCCGCATCGTCCCCGAAGAGGACCGCACGAACGGCAAGGCCCCCTCTCACCGCGTCGTCGTCGGGAGCGCAGAAATCGGCGCCGCCTGGTCCAAGCGCTCGAACGAAGGCCGCGACTATCTGAGCCTCAAGCTGGACGATCCGAGCTTCACCGCGCCGATCTACGCCAACCTCTTCGACGACACCGTCATCGAGGGCGAAGAAAGCTTCAGCCTCATCTGGTCGCGCTCCCGCCGCCAGAACGGCGACTGACGCTTCCGGCGCCCCGCCCGGTGGGCGGGGCGCCTTTAGTCCTGAGCCTGATCGTCGAGAAGTGCAGCCGGCTTCACGTCAAGCGCGAGCGCCGCATGCCAAAGGGTGATGATGGTCACGTTCTGCTGGCCGCGCTCCATCGAACTCACATGGGCGCGGTCGACGCCCATTTTGGCTGCCAGCGCATCCTGGCTGATGCCGATTTTCAGCCGGTAGTGCTTGAGATTCTTTCCAAAAACGTCACGAATATCCATCCGCAAGTAAAATGCGGATCGCGTATTTTGATGCGACGTATTATAATACGCGGGCGACAAGCCGACCCAAGCGCACCGCAGTCGTCGCCCCGGCGGCATTTCAACCGGCCGGCGCTTGCATGCGTCATGGTTTCCGGTTCATTAACAATTGTGCCACACTCGCCAGGACGCCGATGCCCGCCACCCCGCTTACGATCGCAGATGCCCCGCCGAACGATGCGGCCGTGACCGTCTATGATCGCGATCACTTCAAACTTTACATGCGACTTCTCGACGCCAACGATGCCGGAGCATCGCTGGAAGAGGTGTCGTCGGTTTTGCTTGGCATCGACGCGAAGGCGGAGCCGGAGCGCGCCCGTCGCGTGCACGACAGCCACCTGTCCCGCGCGCGCTGGATGACCGAACAAGGATATCGGGACATTCTCAGGAACGGTCTTCCCCTGTAATGGCGGTAGCGATGCACTGTACGCATCGTACGATGCTTGTGCCCGTACTATGCAACCGCCGATTTATGGCGAAACATCCCAAGTAGCTGACGCCGTCCGACATTTCGGCGTGTGATTGGGAGAAGTTCGCCATGCCGGCCGACTGGCGCGACGATCACCAATATGATCATTTCGATCAGCTCGACATCTCGGGGCTTGCCTGGGAGTGCCTTCGGCGGAACACGCACTATCGCAAGGACTACGACATGATGCAGGAGGGCGGCGGCGCTCCAGCCGATTGGGGGTTGCGATTTCCCGGTAGACCCGGAGCTCAACGCGCTTGGCGCCCCCGTCTTCTGGCTGCCTTCCGCTGCGCCCGCCGTGGTTCACCTGACCGCGTCTCTGCCCGACATCGGCCTGACCGCGGCCATTCCTCCCGACAGCATCACAGATCGCAGAACGGGTGCGGATGGGCTGTTGTGGATGCGACTGGAGAATGGCGCCAATCTTGTCGGCGACCAGACCGATGATCAGCCCGTTGGTCTCCTGCTTCCTCTCGATGACGCCTGGCCCGTGCGGCTTGCTGCCGCTGACCGGCTGTATCGCCATCTCATCGACCGCGACGCCGATCCGCCGATTACGCCACATCGGCGCGAGCGACTGAAACGCGCCCTGCGCACGATCGACGGACGCCAGAGCGACGCCAGCTATCGTGCCATTGCCACGGCCTTCTTCGGCGCCGATCGCGTCGTCGCCGAACCGTGGAAGACCAGCTCACTCAAGGCGCAAATCGCGCGGCTGGCCGCCTACGGGCGGATGATGATCGATCGCGGTTATCGGCAGCTTCTTCAGGGTAATTACCGCTGATGCCGCCGATATTTCGCGGTGACTGTGCGCTACGGGAGGTTTTCGATATGTTCATCGAATGACACAGCCGTCGCAAAACCTTGATTCCAGCCTCCCCAGGATTATCGGACGCACGCGCCGGCTGCCGTCTCAGCAACGAACTGTCTTCGACCAGATATTTCACAGCGGCGGCGGCTACGTCCTCGACTTCTCAGACAGAACCATGGCCGAGTGGTTCGAGGAAAATTTCGACATCCGGATCTTCCAGGAGCGCTTCCAGGTCGAAGGCGCGAGCAAGGGCAAGACACTCAGAGGCTTTGTCGAGGTCGCTGAACCGCGCCTCGTCGCTCAGGTTCTTCGCGTTTTGTGGGCGTATCGCTGCAGTCTCGATGGCTACGTGGATGCGGACGTCGCGAAGGAAGAGCGCCTGAAAGCATGGCTTGAGCAGTTCACGAGTGAGCTTGAAAATGCGTCTACGCTGAACCTCGACGACGCCTTCAAGGACTTCTCGCGCGACACAACGCTTCCCAAACTGCGTGCGTCCATCGCTGCCGATCTTGTCGCAGAAAAACCGGATGTCGCACTGGATCGTGTGCATACCTACTGCGTCAAACGATTCCGCGATCTGCTCGCCTCGCGCAACCAGGCCGTCGATGCAAAGACCCCACTCGACGCCATATTCGGCGCATACGGTAAGGCCTTACGTGATGAAGGCGCGGTGAGCGAATTCGCCCTGCCGACCCTCCGTGTTCAGCACAAACTGTTCGACAGCCTGAACCAGGCCCGCAACAAGCGCTCCTTCGCACACGACAATGAGCTTCTTGAGGTTTCGGAAGCGCAGTTCATCATCGATTGCGTCCTCGCCTCGCTTGCATTCATCGAGCGCATAGAAGCCTCGCGGCAGACACCGGCCGCCGATTTGGGTGACGAAATCCCGTTCTGATCGAGCCCGCTTCAGTGTCATTTACTGCCGTCGTTTAGCAGGCTGCTGAAAAACTCTGCCTCGACAGGGGTTTGAGAACGTGATTCACCCTTTGCACGGCATGCTGGGGGTGATGATGCGCGGGACGG
>NZ_JARGYC010000042.1 GCF_029168335.1 Psychromarinibacter sediminicola | reverse complement strand
TGGACCCGACGTTCGCATCTGCGAGCGACCCGCCTTCCAGCCCCGGCGACAGGAATAACGTCCTTCCAACCCGACTTCTTCAGCAGCCTGCTAATCCCAACTGTTCGCTGGCCCATGGCAGCCTCGGCACTGCGCTCGCCATTTCCGGACGGACCGACGAGGCGATTAGCCGGCAGGAGATCGCGATCCGGATGAACCCGCGCGATCCGAGCATATTCTTCCGGTTCTCCGGCCTTGCGCTGGCACATTACCAGGCCGGGCGCTACGCGGAAGCCGCGGATTGGGCGGGAAAGTCCGCCCGCCGAATGCCGCGCTGGTATTTCGCGCATTTCGTACTGGCCGCAAGCCTTGTCGCCTTGGATCGGGTGGAAGATGCCCGTCAGGCCGCTACGATCTGCCGCGAACATCTGCCCGATGTCAGCTTGGCCGATCTTCAACGCATGCCGCTTCGGAACGAGGAGAAAATGGCCTGTCTGCGCGTACGGTTGAAGACTGCCGGCTTCGGTATCGTATCTTGAGATACCTCAAATAAGATGTCACCCGGGGTCGTATCGCGGTTCGGCTGACGTCGGTCGTTCAATGAGATAGGCACCTATGTCGGCTCTGGGCCGATCGCGATGGGCGCGCCGAGGCTGCAAGGGCGATCACACCCAAGATCGACGCGGTCAGTTTAGGCTCTCAGCCGACTTGCGGCGGTGCAGAAGTTCACACAAGCCTCGGTAAATCTGAATGTCGGCTTCCGCTTCCGCGGGCTGGCACGCTCGACACCGCGGCGAAAGTCCGGAACCCGCCCTTCTTGCGCAGGACCTCGCGGATGCCGTGTAAACTGAGCACGTGCGGCGAACGGCAGAAAGGTCCGCACTGCGGACTTTGACCTGCTGGGCGATGCTGAACGCAGCCGGGAACGAACGCTTTGGGGGAACTGCGTCGCAGCGACGTCCACCTTGCCGAATGTCTGCAGTTGGTCCGGAGCCACGGTCGCCACCTCCGAGACAGCCAGCGCCCTCCGCGCTGAAAAATCCACAACTCTCTGCCCAACCTGATCCTTCTACGACGCGCAGCAAATGACCGGTTCCGTGCCTGAATTCCGTGCTATCCTTCACTTACCGATGTTCTTGCGGCGCCAAGTGCTCGGCCACGTTGTTCCAGAACCTGTTGGGATTAACCTCTTCCGTTCCCGAGATGTGGGGTGTTCGCACGCAAGGCTCCACGAAGACCACCGGCTATTCGTAGGGATGCGATGAATAGATGGTCTTGCGAAGCTGAATTTTTGTTCCTCGTCGCATCCCCGCGGCCCCTGTTCCAAGAGGGACGGCACATGCGAATGGCATGTAGGTTGGCAGCGGTCATAAGAGGTTCTCCCAGCCGACACGCCATACCACGACACCAACCCGACATTTGTAAAGCCAAGTTGCCACGGTCATCTAGCCCTGCGGCGACGGCTGCAACGAAATGCGTGATCGTCGGGGACGATGCCTAAAGTTGCGGCTGGCAATCGCGCTCGCTCCGTTCCCCCGGAGCGTGCAAGTCCAGACATCCGCGCCCTTTCGCGTAAATTATAGTATCGTAGAGTAGCCGACCCGTGACGAGCGGCCTTTAGAAGAGTTGACAACCCGAGGATGGACAAGCTCTCCGTTATGCACGCGTTCCGCCGCATCGTCGAGCGCGGCAGCTTCGCCCGGGCGGCGGAGGATCTTGGCGTGTCGCCCGCGCTTCTGAGTCGCGAGGTGAAGCTGCTCGAGGATAGCCTCGGGACTACTCTTATTACGCGCACCACGCGCGCCATGTCGCTGACCGACGCCGGGCGGCTCTACTACGACGAGGCGAGCGGCGTCCTGGATGCAGTGGCCGGGGTCGAGACGCGCATCCGCGACGGCGCCGGTGCGGTGCGCGGGCACCTGAAAGTCAACGCGTCCAGTTCTTTCGGACAGACGATGATTGCGCCAATTTTGCCCGGATTTCTCGACGCCTATCCCGACTTGCGGCTAACCTTGTCCATGGACGATCGCGTCGTGGACATGGTCGAGGGCGGATTTGATGTCTCGATCCGGATCCGGGCGACGATGCCCGACTCGGCACTCTTGGCGCGTAAGATAGGGACGATGCACCAGCGGGTCTTCGCTGCACCCTCCTACCTGGAACGCGCGGGTATGCCGTCGACGCCGGATGACATCGCACGGCACCGCGTGATCGGCTTCCTGCTTGCGGACCACCTCACATCCTGGGAGTTGCAAGGCCCTTCCGGCACGACCACGATCGACCTCGACCCGCCGGTTCGGGTCGGCAACAGCCTTGTCCTGCGCGATCTCCTGATCGCCGGCCAGGGCATCGGCACCTTGCCGGACTTCGTCTCGAAGGAACTCGAGGCTCGGGGCGAGCTTGTCCGGGTTCTGCCCGACTGGGAGCTTCCGGCCCCCGGGATCTTTGCCGTGACGGCGTCCCGGCTCGGCATGGACGCGAAGGTCATGGCATTCCTCGACCACTTGGGTGCTGCGCTGCGGTCCTGACATTCTTCAACCACCGTAAATAATGAAGTGACAGCCGGCCGGTTATTCCGGCCCGGCCGATCCCCGATGCTCTCAGGCAAGAAAACCCAAACCCTGAGAGGATCCCATGACCCGCGTTCTCGTTCTTTACTATTCCAGCTATGGCCATGTCCGCGCGCTCGCGCGGGCCGAGGTCGAAGGCGCGCGATCCGTGCCCGGCACCCATGTCGACCTGCGCCGTGCGCCCGAAACCGTCCCCGAGGAGATCCAGCGGACGGCCGGTTTTCAGCCCGACGACACGCCTGTCGCCAGCCCGTCCGATCTCGAGGCTTACGACGCCATCATCTTCGGCACCCCGACGCGCTTCGGCATGATGGCCGGACAAATGAAGTCCTTTCTCGATCAGGCCGGCGGGCTCTGGGCACGAAACGCGCTGGTGGGCAAGGTCGCGGCGGTCTTCGCATCCACCGGTTCGCAGCATGGCGGGCACGAGGCGACGCTGCTTTCGTCCCAGATTCCGCTGCAGCATTTCGGGATGCTTATCGCCGGCATGCCCTACACGTTTGCAGGTCAGACCACGGCCGAGGGCATCGTCGGCGGCGCCCCGTATGGCGCAGGCACCATCGCCGGGGCGGACGGCTCACGGATGCCCACCGAGACCGACCTTGCCGGTGCGCGGTTTCAGGGCGCGCATGTGGCGCGGATCGCAGCGCGGCTAGCCGGAGGCAAACTGGCAGAGGAAGCCGCGTGATGGCCGTCCTTACCATCGACTTCTTCCACGACGTCGTCTGCTGCTGGTGCTTCAACATCTCGTCGCGGATGCGCGTTCTGTCGACCGAGTTCAACCTCGGCATACGGCACCGCACCTTCGTCCTGCAGGACAGCCCCGCCGAAATGGCCGAGCGCTGGGGCACGCCGGAGGAGGCGCGCGAGATCATTCTCGGGCATTGGGCCGCCTGCCGGGAGGTCAGTGATCGGCCGGAACTCGTTGATATCGACGCCATGCGCCTGGCCCCGTTCGACTATCCCCACGGGATGACGGCCGCGCTTGGGTGTAAGGCGGCGGAGCGGCTCGGGGGGCAGGCCGCGCACTGGGATATGTTCGACCGCCTGCAGCGCGCGCATCTGGCCGAAGCCCGGAACATCGCAGATCCTGCAACAGTGCTGCACGTGGCTCGGTCCCTCGACTTTGAGGCAGCGGTCTTCGCAGAGGTGTTCAACGATCTTGAAACCATGCGAGCCGTCGAAACTGATCGGCAACACGCCCGCGCGCTTCAGGTCCGGTCCATCCCCGCCCTCATCGTCCGCGACACCGGCGCGCGGCTCGTCAACGGACCGCGCGAGGATCTGGCTGCGCAACAGCGCGCTGCCCTCCGCCTCGTCGTCTGAAAAGCGCCTTCCAATGACCATCCCGTTCCTCCACCGCAAAGCTCCGGGTCGCTGCCGTATTCTTCAAAGCGGGCCCTGTGATCTGTCGCCCCACCTGATGCGCGACATCGGCCTCGATCCGGGGCCGGACCGTCCACACTTGCCTTTGCGCTCGCTCTGGTGAGCCCCGTCAGGAGACGCACCCATGTCACGCACGACCGATATTCTTCTCACGGCCCTCGCCCCGGCGATCTGGGGCAGCACCTATCTGGTCACGACCGAGGCGCTGCCCGCAGGCTATCCCGTAACGCTTGCCGCGCTGCGCGCCCTTCCAGCCGGGATGCTGCTGCTCGCCCTTACGCGCTGTCTGCCGCCCCGCGCCTGGCTCGGCCGTGTTTTCCTTCTCGGCTGTTTCAACTTCGCGCTGTTCTGGGCGCTGTTGTTTGTGGCCGCATACAGGCTTCCTGGCGGGCTCGCCGCCACGCTGGGGTCGCTGCAGGCGATGATGGTGATCTTGATGGCGCGCGGGTGGCTCGGAACGCCGATCCGGGCGGGCGCGGTTGCGGCGGCCGCGGTCGGCGTCTTGGGCGTAGCCCTGCTGCTGATCGGCCCCGAAGCAGCGCTTGACCCCGTGGGTGTCGCCGCAGGGCTTGGCGGCGCGGCGTCCATGGCGGCGGGCACTGTCCTCAGTCGGAAATGGCAACCGCCCGTCTCGGCGCTAAGCTTCACCGCGTGGCAGCTGACTGCGGGCGGATTGATCCTGCTTCCATTCGTGCTGATCATGGAGCCGGCTCTGCCGCCACTGACGATGACCAACATCGCCGGCCTCCTGTGGCTCGGCCTCATAGGCGCGGCGGCGACCTATGCGCTCTGGTTCCGGGGCGTTGCCCGGATCGAGCCCGGAGCCGTCTCCATCCTCGGCATGATGAGTCCCGTGACGGCCGTGTTTCTTGGCTGGGTGCTGTTGGGTCAGACCCTGTCGCTCGTGCAGGGCATCGGAGCGGCAATCGTTCTCGGCGCCGTCTGGGCGGGACAGCGGGCAAACCGCCCGCCCGCCGGGGACGCTACGGCGCGCCCGGCAATGCGTGCGCGATCGCCATTCAAGACAGGAGTTTCCGGATGATAGTGCTGAAACTCACTAAAGACGTTGCGCGCGACGCGCGGCTCCCTGCGGCGGGAAAAATTCTCTCTTCAACGGTTTACAGGACTGAACATGCCCGTGTATGCCTCGGAGGCCCTATGTAAGTGCTTGAAATGTCATTATAAATTGACTTTCTCGAGTCTCCCGTGCGCGGACTGGGCATGGTTACGCTCATAATTGTCGAAAACACGGAGAAAAAGCAGTTTCGGCGGAAAAAAAAATGTGCGCATGGGAGGGGTGCGGGTCTGCGGCAAAACCGCGTTTCAGGGATTGACCCCACCCCTCCCCCTGTCTCTTAGGGGCGGTGCTCCGTGAACAGCCGCTTGCGAGGTTTCGTCCGGATCAGCGCTGCGCACTCCATGCGACGCTCACGGCGCGGCGCCTCCGGCTCCATCGCGCGGCCCGGTGCGCCCGCCTTAATGCCGGCCAGCGTGGCCCACAGTGTTTCAATCAGCTGCTTCGGCTCACCTTTCCCGATCGGCGGCACGCTCCTGCCGCTGTTTCTCGCGGTCGCGCCACTCCTTCGGCACGGACTGCAGGCTGTTCCGATCCCAGACCAGTGTGGGTTCGCCGCTGTGCGGGCGGATATTGTGAATGACCGAGCTATCAGGCGCCGGGGCCTTGTCTTTCTGCAGGATGCTGGTTTGCCGGCAGGTCCAGTTGTCGCGCTCCAGGAGTTCCAGGCGCAGCTGGCGCCAGGCTTTCGTGTTGCAGAGCCGGCGCAGGTTGTCGCCCTGGGCGCCGCACCTTGTCGCGCAGCCGTTCCGCCTGGGCACGATCCGTTGGACCAACCGCCCCGGGCAGCGCGCCCAGGCGATCGGGCAGCTTCGCCAGCCGGGATACGGGCGCGTCTCCCTTGGCCCTCGACCCCGGGCAGGACCAGGCCAGGCCTTCGCCGCCAGCGACCTGGCAGGCCCGGACATCGGGGACCAGCGACAGCGCCGACCAGGTGCCGGCCTCGATCGCATAGAGGACGAACACGTCGCCGTTGTCGCGCTCTGCCACGGCCACGCGGCGGGCGTTGCATTCGGCCCGCGCCAGCAGGGCGGCGCCGTCGACGGCGCACCATTGGTTTTCGCTTTCCAGGTGCGTCTCGGGCAGATCAGCCAAGGCGACGAACGGCCAGGCGAGACAGGCGGCCAGCAGGGCCGCGAACGTCAGCGTGCGCATTAGCGATCCTCCAGAAACACAAACGGCCGCGCGCCCTCTCGGGCTGCGGCCGTTTCCTCTTGGCGCATTTCTGCACTGTTGGCCTGTTGCTAGTCCGCGCCGTTATCAGCCGTCAAGCCTGGCGCGCAGGCGACGGTACTAACCGCCCAGCCGGACAGACACGCGGTCGAGCATATCCAGCACGTTCTGGCCCAGAGCGCGGGTGTATTTCGACTGCACCGACCAGCCGTGCGCGCGCAGGATATCCTGCAGATCGCGGCCGTGGACGCACACCGCCAACAGAAGCGGAAACGCATTGATTTCCTGGCGTTCGCCGATTCGGCGCTGCACCTCAAACACCACTCGTTCTGGGCCGCGCCTGATCCGCCCGGTGGCCGTGTCGACGGTCCAGCCGTTGGCCACCGCCTCGACCAGGTGCAGCCGTGCGGCGTGCTTGCTCCGGGTCGTCGCGCCGCCGTCCGACTGGCCGCCCTTGCTATCGGTGCCCTCCAGGCTCGCGCCCTTCACGGCGCCGATCCGCTCCACTGAATTGCCGACCAGCTCGGCCGCGATCCGGCGGTGATCGGTCTCCGGCAGGGCGGCCAGGACGCGCGGCAGCGCCCGGCGGGCGGTGCGATAGCCCAGCGGCGTAATGCGCTCCTGCCCATTGGACCGCCGTTCCGACAGCTCCGCCAGCTCCACCGGCGCCCGCGCGCCGTCCTGGTAATGCCGCTGCCGCCGCCGGCCCGCCGCCTGGATGATCGCCGCGTTGACGCGCTGGAGTTAGGTTGTCGCCGCCGCCCGGCTGTTTCCATTCTGGATCATGCGCAAACCCCTATATGTTGTGGCTCCACCTATGTATAGCCCTATCTCTCGCTTGTCCTGTTCCCATTTGGGAACAGGATGGGAATAGAATGGGAGTAGAGGGAAGCGCGCAAGATATTGAGAATAAAGCCAAAATACGCAGCGTGGGAGTAGCGGGAGTAGAAATCTCGCCTCACACGCGAGGCGCTATCGCGTCATCCCTGACCCCTTCACGCATATATGGAAAAGGTCGCAACTCTGTTCCCGCTACTCCCAAAATGGCGCAAGATCTTGAAAATATTGCAATTTCTAATCCCATCGCTGTTCCCAAACCCTGGGATTATGGGAGTAGACGGTGGGCATTGGCGCAGTTTGAGGGATCGGGGGGAGACGGGGGAGGAAAGGCTCAGCCGGGCCGGCACTGCACGTCCCGCGCGTGTGCGGCACCGCTGCCGCGTAGATTTGCGCGGACAGTGGACCGTTCAGGCCGGGCAGCGGTGCGGATCGAGGAGAACTTGTGGTCGGTTCAAATGCCACGACACGGTGTGCTCGCGAATGCTTGAAACAGAAATAATTAGTCGTACGTCACGCAATGTGGGCGACAATTCATTGATAAGGCGCCTATATCTCGGCAAACTCGACGCTGTCGACGACATTTTGCTGTCGCCCATGAACGCAGTTCCCGGGGAGGATCAGGTTGCCGCTAAAGCTCTTTCGCCGGAAACCGGGGGGACCGTGGTACATTCGCGGAACGATCCAAGGACGTCAGATCTACGAGAGCACGGGCTGCTTTAAGAAGGCCGAGGCGGAGGCGCTCAGGCTTCGGCGGGAAACCGAGATTCAGCATCGGCATGCCTATGGCAAGGCGGCAACGCTGACTTTCGCCGAGGCCGCACTAGCCTACATGGAGACGGGCGGGGAGCCACGCTTCCTCGAGCCGATCCTCCTTCATTTCGGCCCGGATACGCTCCTTGCAGACATCGACAACGCGGCCGTTAACGAGGCGGCCAAGGCAATTTATCCAACGGCGGCGGACAGCACGATCAACCGCCAGCTCATCACACCGATATCCGCGATTGTCAGCATGGCGGCTGCGGAGGGGCTCACCCCGTTTCGCAAGTTTCGTCGGCGCAAGGGTAGTCGCGTCCGGACACGTTGGCTGACCCCCGAAGAAGCCGAGGCCCTGATCGGGGCCGCCGGACCTCACCTTGTGCCGATCCTCGGTGTGCTGCTGGGCTCCGGCATGCGGGTCAGCGAGGCGCTCAATCTTGATGTTGCGCACTTCTACCCTGTCACGGCTGAAGCCTGGGTGGCGGATACGAAAAACACCCACCCGCGCATGGTGCGGATGCCACGGAGAGCGGTTGACCTGATCCTGACCTGTCCCTTGCCGGCGTCGGGACCGCTGCTACGGAAGCCCAATGGTCTGCCATATGCTGGGCGCCAATCCGAGGGCAGCCAGATCGTCAATGCGTTTTCTCGGGCCCGCGACAAGGCAGGTTTGGGCCGGGACGTCACGCCGCATGTCTGTCGCCATACGTGGGCGACCTGGTACAGCGCGGCGACCGGCGATTTCGGCACACTTCTCGATCTCGGGGGGTGGAGGAATGCCGACATGGCGCAGCGCTATCGCAAGATCGCGCCGCGCGATCTTGCTGACCGACTTCTGGAGCACGGATGGGATTTCCAGGGGACTGGCGGCGGCGAGGCGGAACGTAAGCCGGGACGCGTTCGCGCGGTGAAGTAGACTGCGCGAGAAAGCGGCCGGTCGTCACGCTTCGCGCACCATGCCCGGATGTCGCCAATATCGGTCGGGCGAGGGCCAGCGCAATCTGGCGCGGCAGGTTGTGCTCGCAAGTTCCGCTGTCAGCAAATGTCACCCGGCATGACGGCTGCGTGTGGACTGTCTCCCGCAACAGGCGACCGCGACAGGCCGTAAAACGATGATTGCTCGGGTGCCGCCCGCCACTCCGTGCAAAATCCGTGCACTGCGCTCCTAGCTCGAGGCTTAGTATTTGATTTTATAGGGAAAATCTTGTCTGCGGCGTTCCCTTACCAAGGGAGTGCTCTACCCCTGAGCTACGGCAGCCCCGTGTCGTGCGCGGCCTATTAGACGCAATCCGCCAATCGCGCAAGGGCAATCTGGACGCTCCAACCGGCCTCATGTAGACAGGATGCATGAGCAGAAAACAGGGGCAGTCATCCTCCGGCGCGGCCGGGAAAACGCGCGAAGACAGGCTGAAGGCCGCGCTGAAGGCGAATATCGCCCGGCGCAAGGCCCAGGCGAAGGCGCGGGGCGGGGACGGCAAGCCCGGAAAGTGAGGCAGGCATGGATTCCATTCTCGTTCGCGGCAACGGCGCGTTGGCCGGCGACATACCGATCGCGGGGGCGAAGAACGCCTGCCTGACGCTGATGCCGGCGACGCTCTTGAGCGACGAGCCGCTGACCCTGACCAATGCGCCGCGGCTGTCCGACATCCGCACGATGACAGAGCTTCTGTCCTCGCTGGGCGCCGAGGTGACGCAGTTGCAGGACGGCCACGTGCTGGCCCTGTCGAGCCACGCCATCGACAACCTGACGGCCGAGTACGACATCGTCCGCAAGATGCGCGCCTCGATCCTGGTGCTGGGGCCGATGGTGGCGCGCTACGGGCAGGCGCGGGTGTCGCTGCCCGGCGGCTGTGCCATCGGCGCGCGGCCGGTGGACCTGCACCTGCGCGGGCTGGAGGCGCTGGGCGCCGAGCTGGAGCTGAAAGAAGGCTATGTCGAGGCGAAGGCGCCGGGCGGGCTGAAAGGCGCGGTCGTGGAGTTTCCCTTCGTCTCGGTGGGGGCGACGGAAAACGTGCTGATGGCGGCGGTGCTGGCCAAAGGCACAAGCGTGCTGAAGAACGCCGCGCGCGAGCCGGAGATCGTGGATCTGGCGCGGTGCCTGAAGAAGATGGGCGCGCAGATCGAGGGCGAGGGCAGCCACGAGATCACCGTGCAGGGGGTCCAGGCGCTGCACGGGGCGACGCATCCGGTGGTGCCGGACCGGATCGAGCTGGGCACCTACATGCTGGCGCCCGCCATCGCCGGCGGCTCGGTGGAGTGCCTGGGCGGGCGGATGGAGCTGGTCTCGGCCTTCGCCGAGAGGCTGGACGCGGCCGGCGTGCAGGTGGAGCAGACCGAGCGCGGACTGAAGGTGACCCATTCCAACGGCCGGGTGAAGGCGGTGGACGTGGAGACCGCGCCGTTCCCGGGCTTTCCGACCGACCTGCAGGCGCAGATGATGGCGCTGATGTGTACCGCCGAGGGGACCAGCGTGCTGGACGAGCGGATCTTTGAGAACCGGTTCATGCACGCGCCGGAACTGACCCGGATGGGCGCGCGGATCGAGGTGTCGGGCGGGACCGCCACGGTGACCGGGGTCGAGAAGCTGAAGGGCGCGCCGGTGATGGCGACGGATCTGCGCGCCTCGGTGTCGCTGATCCTCGCCGGGCTCGCGGCGCAGGGGGAGACGCTGGTCAGCCGCGTCTATCACCTGGACCGCGGCTACGAGGATGTGGAGCGCAAGCTGTCGGCCGTCGGCGCGCTGATCGAGAGGGTTCACGGCGCATGACCGACGACGCCCGGTTCGAGGATGCGCATGAGCGGCCGCTGCGGCTGAAGGCGCTGGAGCCGGACGACCTGCCGGTGATCTCGGCGCTGGTGCAGGACGCGGTGTTTCCGGTGACCGAGATGTCCTGGCTGCCCGCAAAGCGGCGCTTCGCGGTGCTCCTGAACCGGTTCCGGTGGGAGGATCTGCCGGCCGAGGAGCGGCGCGGGACCTACGAGCGGGTGCAGTCGCTTTTGGTGGTCGAGGACGTTCTGAAGGTGTCGAGCCAGGGCGTGGACCGGCGCGACACGGACCTGATCCTGTCGCTTCTGTCGCTGGCCTTCACGCCGGGCGAGGACGGGGCCGGGCGGCTGGAGCTGGTGCTGGCCGGAGACGGCGGGATCGCGCTGGAGGTAGAGGCGCTGGAGGTCTCGCTGACCGACGTGACCCGGCCCTATGTGGCGCCGTCCGGGAAGGCGCCGCGGCATCCAGACTAGGGTGTCCAAGGTTGGACGGGGGGTCAAGTCCCTGATCTTGTTATAGATAGCGCTAACTGGTCCGTGGACGTCCAGGCGGCATGACGCCGGATCGGGCGTGCGCGATGGCCGCGCGCCCCCCCGTCCCGCGCCGCCGCACGGCCGGGGTGCACGACACCGCGGGTCGGGCCGCCGTCAGGTCGCGGCGACCCCCGGTGCGCCGGCGTCGCCTTTACCGTCTTCGTCGCTGAAGGTCAGATAGCTCTCCAGCTCGGCGCGGACGTCGGGGGCCAGCGCCTCGGAATGCAGGACGCGGGCGTAGAACAGGGTGAAGTAGATCACCTTGACCGCCGTGACCACGCGCTTGAACGCCGAGGAAAACAGCTTGCCGAGGAAAATGCAGACGAAGAGCGGAAGCCAGTTGAAGACGCTGTCGGCCGAGACCGGCAGGTAGTCGAAGGCCTCGGGCGGCAGGACCTCGCCCAGCCGGCCGGCCTCGAAGGCGGCGGGCATGGCGCCGCTGGCCCAGACGCCCACGACCAGGCCGAGCAGCACGAGCAGCGTGTAGAGCGGGGCGACGATGGTGGCGACGACGCGGCCGATCACGTCGATCCCGAAGACGCCGACCAGGGTTTCGGGGACGTTCTCGCGCGTGGCGCGCAGCTTGCCCATGCCGTCGCGGAAGCCGACGCCGTCCACCGCGATAGCGGGCAGGAGGAAATGGTTCACCAGATCCCAGCCCTCGGTCATCGCGCCGAGGACGAGGTTGGTCAGCAGCCCGTTGTTCTCGCTGTCGCGGCGCCGCCAGGCGATCCAGGCCGCGGCCATGTCCAGCAGGGCCAGGATGCGGATCTGCCCGCCGAGCGTGCCGGCATGGCCGGCGGCCTCATCGTAGCTGCGGTCGCGGCCGGCGGCGGTCTCGAAGACCAGCCAGCTGAGCGCCAGTTCCTGCCGGTTGAAATAGAAGAAGTGGTAGATGCCCACGACGAGCCAGGCCAGCAGGAGCAGCGTGCCGGTCGTATCGGCCTCGGCCACGTAGGCGGCGATCATCGCGAAGAACAGCGTCACCAGGATCAGCGAGAACAGGATCATCCGGATCACCGGCGTGACGATGTCGCGATCCCGGCCGACGATGGTGGCCGTGTTCTTGAGAAGGTAGCCCAGTTGCGAGAAGCGCTCGCTCAGGCCCGGTTTGCGAAATCGTGTCATGGCAATCCCTTTGGTCGTATCGGACATGTTGGCTCCGGCGCCCGGACCCTCGCGGAAAAGTCCTGACGTATCAAGGCCGTGTCGTGCGGGGCACGATGCCCGGCCGGTTGACGCCCGCGGCCCGGTCTGGTCAGGCTTCGCGCAGGACCATCGGCCGCGGACCCCGTGCGCGGTTGCCATCGAGGGTGGCGGCGCGGGCCATACGGCGGCGGATGCAACGCGCGAAGAGGAGATCCCATGGCCGCGGCGCAGACTGCGATGAGCCGAATCGGCGGGTGGCTCGCCGTCCTGTCGATCGGGGCGGGGATACTCTACGTCCTCTACGTGCTCTACTGGTCGGGCGACGAGGTCGCGGCGTTCGAACTGGAGCCGCGCGGCCGTACCGATGAGCTGGCGGTCCGGCTGGACCCCGCGATGACACCGGTCCGGGCGATCCTGTCGCTCGATTATTCCGGCCGCCGGGGCGGACGCATCGCCAGCTATGACGTGGCGATCGGCGGCGATGCCGAGGCGGGCATCAAGGACATCTTCACCGAAAGCGGGATCGCCAACGATACGAGCGACGACACGAGCCGGTCCAGCCGGGTGCGGACGCAGAACATCAACCTGGGCAGCTTCGAGGTGCCGCTGGAGGCGGGCTATCTGCTGCGCGCCGAGATTGCGCCCTCCGGGCGGGTGGATGTGGAGGCCGCGCGGATGACGCTTGCCGCGAACAGCGCCGTCTGGGACGCCCGCATCATCGCCGGGCTGGTCGGGGCGATGGTGCTGGGCTTCGGGCTCGGGGTCGCTGGCCGGAGGTCGGACGGGTAGGGCAGGGCGGCAGCTCTGCCGTCAAGCCTGCCGCGGGGCATTCGGAGTTCGTGTCGGCGGCCGTGGGCTGCCCCCGGCCGCGGCCGGGACGTGCCGCTTGTGGTGCGGCGGCACGGTCGCTAAGGCTTTGGGCCGAAGGAGTTGCCGATGCCCGTTTTCCTGTCCACGACCGAGGCCGATTTCGAGGCGCGTTTCGCCGCGCTGTTGTCGATGAAGCGCGAGGAGAGCGCGGATGTCGACGACACCGTGCGCGCGATCATCGACGACGTGCGGGCGCGGGGCGACGCGGCCGTCATCGAGCTGACGGCGAAGTTCGACCGGCTGGAGCTGACGCCGGAGACGCTGGCGTTTTCCGACGACGAGATCGAGGCGGAATGCGCCAGGGTGCCTCCCGAGGAGCGGCAGGCACTGGAGATCGCGGCGGACCGGATCCGCAGCTATCATGCGCATCAGTTTCCCGAGGACGAGCAGTGGTCCGACGCCGCCGGCGCGACGCTGGGCTGGCGCTGGACGCCGGTGGCGGCGGCGGGGCTGTACGTGCCGGGCGGGCTGGCCTCCTACCCCTCGTCGATGCTGATGAACGCGGTGCCGGCGCAGGTGGCGGGCGTGCCGCGGCTGGCGATGTGTGCGCCGACGCCCGACGGCCAGGTGAACCCGCTGGTCCTGCTGGCGGCGAAGCTGTCGGGGGTGGGCGAGGTCTATCGCATCGGCGGCGCGCAGGCGATTGCCGCCATGGCCTACGGCACCGAGAGCATCCCAGGCGTCGACAAGATCACCGGGCCGGGCAACGCCTTTGTCGCGGCGGCGAAGCGGCGGGTGTTCGGCCGGGTGGGCATCGACATGATCGCGGGGCCTTCGGAGATCCTGGTGATCGCGGACAAGCACAACGAGCCGGACTGGGTGGCGCTGGATCTGTTGAGCCAGGCCGAGCATGACGAGAGCGCGCAGTCGATCCTGATCACCGACGACGCCGCGTTCGGGCAGGCGGTGGCCGACGCCGTGGAGGCGCGGCTGCCGACGCTGGCGCGGCGCGCGATCGCGGGGGCGAGCTGGCGCGACTTCGGGGCGGTGATCGTGGTGCGCGACCTGGCCGAGGCGGCGGCGCTGTCGGACCGGGTGGCGCCGGAGCACCTGGAGATCTGCACCGAGGATCCCGAGGCGCTGTTGCCGGAGATCACGCACGCGGGCGCGATCTTTCTGGGGCAATGGACGCCGGAGGCGATCGGCGACTATGTCGGCGGGCCGAACCACGTGCTGCCGACGGCGCGGTCGGCGCGGTTCTCGTCGGGGCTGTCGGTTCTGGACTTCGTCAAGCGGACCACGGTGGCGCAGATGACGCCGCAGGCGCTGCGCGCCATCGGGCCGGCGGCCGAGACGCTGGCACAGTCGGAGTCGCTTCAGGCGCACGGGCTGTCGGTGCGGGCGCGGCTCGACCGGCTGAACGAGGGGGTCTGAGGATGAGCGACGCCACCATGGACCTGCGCTCGGTCACCATCGACGACAGCGGGCTGCCGCCGCCGACGCCGGAGATCGAGCAGGAGCGGAAGGTGGCGATCTTCGATCTGCTGGAGGACAACTCGTTCCGGCTGCCGGGGCGCGCGGGGCGCGACGTGCCGGCGCCGCCCTACGACCTGGAGCTGTGCATCCGCGACCGGCGGCTGGTGTTCGATCTGTCGGGCGATGACGGGCAGGTGGCCGAGTTCCACCTGTCGCTGGGGCCGTTCCGGCAGGCGGTGAAGGATTACTACCAGATCTGCGACAGCTATTTCGACGCGGTGAAGAAGCTGCCGCCGAGCCAGATCGAGGCGATCGACATGGCCCGGCGCGGTATCCACAACGAGGGCGCGCGCATCCTGCAGGAGCGGCTGGCGGGCAAGGCGGAGGTGGACATCGACACGGCAAGGCGGCTGTTCACCCTGATCTGCGTGCTGCACTGGGGGGGCTGAGCCGGTGCCGCGCGCGCTTCCGCACTCGGTGTTGTTCTGCTGCGACCACAACGCCGTGCGGTCGCCGATGGCCGAGGGGCTGATGAAGAAGCTCTACGGCACGGATGTCTACGTGCAGTCGGCCGGGGTACGCAACGACCTGGAGATCGACGGCTTCGCCATCGCGGTCTGCGACGAGGTGGGGGTGGAGCTGTCGCGCCACCGGTCGCGGAGCTTCGAGGAGATGAAGCAGTGGGGCGACGACCTGTCGAGCTTCGACCTGGTGGTCGCGCTGTCGCCGGCGAGCCAGCGGCAGGCGCTGGAGATGACGCGGCACTATCACATGGACGTGGAATACTGGCCGATCCTCGACCCCACGGGGCTGGGCCACATGCGCGACGAGAAGCTGGACGCCTATCGCCAGACCCGCGACCAGATCGCGGGCCGGATTCGCATGCGGTTCGGGCCGCCGACGGCGGAGGAGGCGGGGTGACGTTCGTCGGGCCCGCGGCGCCCCGGTGGGGCGGCGGGCCCTTCTCACGGCATCCCGACAGCTGGAACGTTCTCCGCGCGCGGGGTGCCGGCAAGGGGGAGCGAAAGCCATCGAGGGATATTGGCGCGGGGTGCGGCGAAGGCCGGCAAGGAGCCTATACTGACCACTCCCGGCAGAGCCATGTTCGCGCGTGCAGCCAGACGCGCTCCGATGCGAGCGGGTCCGTACCGGCCCATGGCCATGCCGTAGACCGCTCCGGTGCAGCTTCACCTGAAGGAGCGTAACCGCAATCCGGGTGCCGAGGGCAGTGTGCAGCAAAAAGAACTTTGCTACACACTACCGGCTGTGTGTATCAATCTAATATTTGATGCACACAAACGAAAGGCAGGGGTCAGATGGGTCCGGTATCGCACTCCCGCGCAGCCCAAGTCGCTTATCAGGATTTGCTGCGCATGCATCTCGACGAGGCGGCGTCGGAGATCGTGGGCAGCATCGAGGCGCGTCAGCGCAACGGGCGGACCTATCTCTACGACCGGTTCCGGATCGGGACCGAGATGAAGAGCCGCTACCTCGGCGAAGATAGCCCCGACTTGCGCGATCGCCTGGCGCGCGCGGCCGATCTGAAGGCAGAGGCGCAGGAGCGAAAGAAGCGCATGTCGCGCCTGGCGCGCGTCCTGAGGTCCGAAGGGATGATCGGAACGGACCGGGAGACAGGCTCGTTGCTTCTGGCCTTCGCGCGCGCCGGCGTCTTTCGGCTGGGCGGCACGTTGATCGGGACCGGAGCCTACGCGCTCTATCAGGGGGAGCTTGGCGTACGCTTTGACTCTGACGAACTTGCCCAGACGGGGGACATCGATTTCGCGAGCTTCGAGCGGCTCTCGGTGGCTCTGGGCGACCGCGTCGAGGAAGAGCCGGGGGATATTCTTCGGTCGATGAAATTCGAGGCTGTCCCCGGGGTTTTCGACCGGCGGATCTGGAAGTGGTGTCAAAGCGGTGGCGAGGCCATGGTCGAGTTCCTGACGCCGGCTTTCGGCGACGAAGGCATCAAGCCGCTTCCGGCGCTGGGAGTAAGCGCACAGGCGCTGAACTACCTCAATTTCCTGATTGCGGAGCCGATTCACGCGCTGGCGCTCTACCGCTCCGGCGTCCTCGTGCAAATCCCGCGCCCCGAGCGCTTCGCGATCCACAAGCTGATCGTGGCCGACAGGCGGCAGAGCGGCCCGGACGAGGCGAAGGCGCGGAAAGATCGGGCACAAGCCGAGTTCCTCATCCGCATCCTCGCGGAAGATCGGCCCGACGATCTTGCCGAGGCATACGAGCACGCGCTGTTGCAGGGCCCCCGATGGCGCGAACGGATCGCCTCAAGCCTCGGGCGCATGTCGGCGACAAAGGATCTCCTGCACGGGCTCGCGTGAGCTGGTGCGGATGGTCGTGCTCCGCGGATCGACAGATCTGTTCGGCGCGGCGAGAGACTTCGTCGGGGATCGTCCCGACGCGCTGTCTGGCGAACATGATCTCAAGTGAGATGTCGGTGAAATTCGACAGTCCGGAACGTCATCGTGCATGCAGTGAAAGACAGCTACCCGCCGTCCTGAAGACGGCCCGTTTGATCCCGAGCGCCGGTGTTCAACGCGCGGGCATGATCGGCGTCGATGAGGCCGGGGGTCGGGTCGCGTGCCGGCCCCCCGCCCGCGGCGGTCTTGACCCCGGCCCGGGCGGGAGGCTAGCAGCGGCGGCGTTGTCTACCGATGGAGCCCCGCGATGCCGCTGGATCTGCGACCCCTGACCGGAGAGGCGGTGGAGGCCGCGCTGGACGATCTGGCGCGGCTGCGGATCGCGGTGTTTCGCGACTGGCCGTACCTGTATGACGGCGATCTCGGGTACGAGCGGGACTACATGGCAAGCTATCGCGACAATCCGCGGGCGATCCTGGTGGGCGCGTTCGACGGCGACCGGCTGGTGGGGGCGGCGACGGGCACGCCGATGGAGGACCATGCCGAGGATTTCGCCGCGCCCTTCGCGGGGCGGGACCTGGCGGAGATGTTCTATTGCGCCGAGAGCGTGCTGTTGCCCGAGTACCGGGGGCAGGGCGCGGGGCATGGCTTCTTCGACGCGCGGGAGGCGCATGCGCGGGCGCTGGGGCGGACATGGTCGGCCTTCTGCGCGGTGGTGCGGCCGCAGGATCATCCCTTGCGGCCGGCCGAATACCGGCCGCTCGATGCGTTCTGGCGCAAGCGCGGCTATGCGCCGGTCGAGGGCGCCGTCGCGTATTTCCGCTGGAAGGACGTGGACCGCGACACGGAGACCGAGAAACCGCTGCAGTTCTGGATGAAACGCCTATGAAGATCGCCGCCGCCGCCTATCCCGTCGACTGGCACGACAGCTGGGCGTCCTACGCGGACAAGCTGTCGGCCTGGGTGGAGCAGGCGGCGGCGCAGGGGGCCGACCTGCTGGTCTTTCCCGAATACGGGGCGATGGAGCTCGCGTCGCTCGCGGGCGCGGAGGCGGCGGCGGATCTGGCGCGCTCGGCCCGGGCGGTGGCGGAGCGGATGCCGGAGGCCGACGCGCTGAACGCCCGGCTGGCGACGGCGCACGGGGTGCATGTGCTGGGCGCCAGCGGGCCGGTGGCGGATCGCGGCCGCTTCGTGAACCGCGCGCGGCTGTTCGCGCCGGACGGGACCAGCGGGTTCCAGGACAAGCAGATCATGACCCGCTTCGAGCGCGAGGAATGGGGCATCGCGGGGGCCGCGCCGTTGAAGGTCTTCGACACGGCGCTGGGTCGGCTCGGGGTGCTGATCTGCTATGACAGCGAGTTTCCGCTGCTGGGCCGGGCGCTGGCCGAGGCCGGCGCGGAGATATTGCTGGTGCCGTCGAACACCGAGGCGGCGTCGGGCTATCACCGGGTGCGGATCGGCGCGATGGCGCGGGCGCTGGAGAATCAGTGCGTCACGGTGCTGTCGCCCACCGTCGGCGCCGCGCCGTGGTGCGAGGCGGTCGACATCAACACCGGCGCCGCCGGCATCTACGGCCCGCCCGACCATGGATTTCCCGAGACCGGCGTGCTGGCGCAGGGCGCACCAGACGTGGCCGGCTGGGTCACCGCCCGCGTCGACCTGGCCGCGGTGGCGCGGGTGCGCGC
Source organism: Psychromarinibacter sediminicola (assembly GCF_029168335.1). Lineage (GTDB taxonomy): Bacteria > Pseudomonadota > Alphaproteobacteria > Rhodobacterales > Rhodobacteraceae > Psychromarinibacter > Psychromarinibacter sediminicola. The sequence continues at coordinate 24,044 of NZ_JARGYC010000042.1, read as the reverse complement.
GGAGGGGCGGGTTTTCAACCATGCCGACTGGCCGCAGCAGGATCTGCCCGCAAAAGGCGTGGAAATCTGTCACATGCGTGCGTGAGACCTTGAAAAGAACGGCGTTTGGGGCCATTTAAGCGGCGCCCGCAATGACGCGGGCACGCTGACACGGAGTGACCATGGCCAAGGAAGAACTGCTCGAATTCCCCGGCGTCGTGAAGGAACTCCTGCCGAATGCGACGTTCAGGGTCGAGCTGGAAAACGGCCATGAAATCATCGCGCACACGGCGGGAAAGATGCGCAAGAACCGGATCCGGGTGCTTGCGGGCGACAAGGTGCAGGTCGAGATGACGCCCTACGACCTGACGAAGGGTCGTATCAACTATCGCTTCAAGTAGTCCTTGCCTTTCGCGGCGAGGTTTCGAACCGCTGGCGCGGTCCGACCGGCCGGGGGGCTGCGCCCCCCGGGTTTTGCGTATTTGGAACGAGAAGAAGCTGCGGGTGTGGTGCTGTCGGGGGGGACGGGACGCCTCTGGCGGGAGTATTTCTGCCAAGATGGAGCGGCGTTCGGTGTTCCGGGCGGTGCGGCATGCGGCTGATCCTGGGCTCGGGGAGTCCGCGGCGGCTGGAGCTGCTGGGCCAGCTGGGCCTTTCGCCGGACGCGGTGTGCCCGCCCGAGGTGGATGAGACGCCGATGAAGGGCGAGCTGCCGCGGGACTATTGCACGCGCATCACGCGGGCCAAGGCCGAGGCGCTGGCGGGCGGGGCGGATGACGTCATTCTCTGTGCCGATACCACCGTGGCCATGGGCCGGCGGATTCTGGGCAAGCCCGCCGATGCCGGCGAGGCGGCGGCGTTCCTGTACGCCCTGTCGGGCCGGCGCCACCGGGTGATCACGGCGGTGGCGGTGAAGCGCGGCGATCGGCTGTGGAAGCGCGACGTGGTCACGCAGGTGAAGATGAAGCGGCTGTCGGACGGGGAGGTGAACGGCTATCTCGCCACCGGCGACTGGCAGGGCAAGGCCGGCGCCTATGCGATCCAGGGGCCGGCCGGGGCGTTCGTGCCGTGGATCCAGGGGTCGTTTTCCGCCGTCATGGGGCTGCCCGTGCATGAGACGGCGCAGCTTCTGCAGGCGGCCGGCTGGCCGGTCTGGCCGCGATGAAGGGGAGTGTCGTGGCCCTGGGCGCATGGCGCGGGCGGGCGGCGGTCGCGCGGCTGGTCGACGGGCGGCTGGAGGATCTGCTGGTCGATCCGGGCGGGGACGCGCCGCTGCCGGGCGCGATCTTTCGCGCCGTGGCCGACCGGCCGATGAAGGGGCAGGGCGGCGTCACCGTGAAGCTGCCCGGGGGCGCGCGCGGATTTCTGCGCCAGACGCGCGGGCTGCGGCCGGGGCAGGCGCTGCTGGTGCAGGTGTCGACCCATGCCGAGCCCGGCAAGGCCGTGCCGGTCTCCACCCGCCTGATCTTCAAGAGCCGCTTTGCCATCGTGACCCCGGGCGCGCCGGGGGTGAACGTGTCGCGGCGCGTGCGGGACGCGGCGCTGCGCGACCGGCTGGCCGGGGCGGTGGCCGGGCTGGTGCCGGAGGGGGCCGGGCTGATCCTGCGCTCGGCCGCGGCGGAGGCGGGCGAGGACGCGGTGATCGCCGACGCTGCCGCGATGTGCGAGCTGGCGCGCGACGTGACGGCCGAGGCGGCGGGCGGGCCGGAGTTGCTCCTGGACGGGCCGGACGCGCATCTGCTGGCCTGGCGCGACTGGCCGGAGCCTGAGTTGGTGGCCGAGGGGGCCGGGGCCTTTGCCGAGCACGAGGTGGAGGAACGGATCGAGGCGATGCTGCGCCCGCGCGTCGACCTGTCGGGCGGGGCCTATGCCTTCGTGGAGCCGACGCGGGCGCTGGTGGCGGTGGACGTGAACACCGGGGGCGACACCTCGCCGGCGGCGGGGCTGAAGGCGAACCTGGCGCTGGTGCGCGACCTGCCGCGGCAATTGCGCTGTCGCGGGCTGGGCGGGCAGGTCACGGTGGATTTCGCGCCGTTTGCGAAGCGCGAGCGGCGGCAGCTGGAGACGGCGCTGGGTGCGGCGTTCCGCGCCGATCCGATCGAGACGGCGCTGGCCGGCTGGACGCCGCTGGGGCATTTCGAGCTGCAGCGCAAGCGGGAGCGGGCGCCGCTGGCGGAGGGATAGCGTCGGGGCCGCGGAAAAATGCGGCGCACCGTCTGGACAGCGCGCGCTGCCGGTTATAGAGAGTGCCGACCCGAGCGGATACCGCTCACCCGTGCCCGGGTAGCTCAGGGGTAGAGCAGTGGATTGAAAATCCTCGTGTCGGTGGTTCGATTCCGCCCCCGGGCACCAATTCTCCCCTTATCCAACAATCAGTTGATGAAATTGGGCCAAAAATCATCCGTTTTCCACTCCCGCTGGACATTCAGGGAACCAAAAACCCTTGTCATGAGGGACTAAAAACAAAAAGCTAATATTAGCCAGATAATTAGCTAAATGTTGTATATCCGAATTTTTTGTGGTAATCCTCCTCTCGGTTACCACAGATTACCACGCGGATTACCACACAGGTTACCACGCCGCGTTACCACGAGAGGAGCGGGCCCGAATGGCACCCAAGCGAACAGAAACCGATTCCCGCGAGTTCCATTCCGTAGAAGCCGAGCGCGCCTGGAACCACTTGGAGAGCGCTGCCGCCGAGGTTGGCGGCCTCGGCCTCCGGCAACTCGTCGTCGATGTCCAAGCGGTCATGGACGCGCTGAACGACGAGTGCGGCGTCCCGCCGGAGGACTCCTGATGTCGCTCACCGAGGCTCAAATCTCGAAGGTCCAGCCGACCGGAAAGACCCAGAAGCTCTACGACGGCAGCGGCCTCTACCTGGAAGTTCGGCCTTCGGGAATGCTGATCTGGCGCATTGCCTGCCGCGTGAACCGGAAGCCCAAGACCGTCACGCTCGGCGACTACCCCAAGCTCAAGCTGCGCGCTGCGCGGATCGAGGCGATGAAGGTGCTGGACAGCATCAACTCCGGGCTGGACCCGTCCGCGCCGCCGGGGGAGCCCGACCCGCTCGACGACTTCCTGGATTTCTCTGGCGAGGAGGTCGACCCGCGCGATACGTGGCGCGGGCTCTGCGAGGACTGGTTCGAGAAGCGGCTCCGCGAGGGGATCGCCGACCTGACGCAGAAGAAGACGCTGATCCTCCTGGCGAAGACCTACCCCGGCATCGGCAACAAGCGCGCCCGCGACCTCGGGCTGCGAGACTTCGTGCCGATCCTCCAGGCCGAGGCCGACGCCGGGCGGCTGGAGACAGCGAAGCGGCTGCGGTCGGTTTGCTCGGCCGTGCTACGGTACGGCGTCCAGACCGACCGGGCTGACCGCGACTTCATGCACGAAGCGCGCGATGTGACGCCGGCACCCCAAGTCCGCAACCGGCCCGGGCTCACCGACCCCCGGCAAGTCGGGTCGCTCATGCAAGCGCTCCGCGACTATTCCGGCTCGCCCCAGACCCGCGCGGCGCTCCTGATCCAGGCGTATTGCTTCCAGCGCCCGGGTGAGACCAGGACGATGGAGTGGGCCGATCTCGACCTCGATGCCGCGCTCTGGACAATTCCAGCCGAGAAGATGAAGCGGAAGCGCCCGCACATCGTGCCGCTGGCCCGGCAGGTCGTCGAGGTGATTGACTGGATTCGGCCGGTGACGATGCGGTCGAAATGGGTCCTGCCGATGGGTCGGGATTGGGGCCGTCCGCTCTCCGAGGCGACGATGAACCAAGCCTTAGTGCGGCTCGGCTTCGAGAAGAGCGAGCACGTTCCGCACGGCTTCCGCACGACGGCCTCAACGATGCTCTACGAGCACGAGTGGAATGGCGACTGGATCGAGCTTCAACTATCTCACGTCGAGGATAACAAGGTTAAAGGCGCCTACAACAAGGCGCTTCACCTGAAAGGCCGCACCGAAATGATGCAATGGTACGCCGATCATCTGGATCAACTGGCGGAAGAGTAAGGCGGCGACTGGAGATACAGTTCGAGTACGGGAGGCACGGGGCGCGACTGCCGGTGCGAGCGCAGTCTCCAAGAAAAAGTCACTTCAATATCAAAGCCTTGAGGCTTCGATCCGCGGACCTAAAGGCGCGTGGCTAAAAAATCTATTTGACAGTCGCATGTTTGAAGCCGCAGCATATTCAATATGCCGAAGCACTATTCAAATAGAATAAAAGACGAGGAAGCGGGGGTTCGGCCGCTTTCGACCGTTTTGCGGACTCTGGAACTCATCGACTTCTTCGCGGCGCAGACGCGGCCGCAGAAGCTATCGGAAGTCAGCCAGGCGACGGGCCTGTCGCCGGCAACCGCCTATCAGCGGCTCTTCACCCTGATCTCCGCTGGATGGCTGGAACAGGACGATGTTGGCCGCTACCGGCTCAGCATGCTGGCCACTCGGCTGGCGGCGGCGGCACTGGAGCAGGCCGATATCGGTATGCGATCGGAGCCCGCGCTGGCCCGTCTCGTCTCGCGAGTGGGAGAGACGGCTTCCCTCTCGGTGATCGACCGCGGCTTGCCGTGCATCGTGGCCCGCGTGGAATCCGACAGCCTGCTGCGCGCCGATCAGAAGCTCGGCACGCTGATGCGGCTGAACGACTCGGCGTCGGGACGTGTGCTTGCGGCATTCGCGGATGCCGCCACATTGCATCGCCTGCGCGAGGGTGATCACCCGCTCCCGTCCGATGACGTCCTGGAAGAGGCCCGGGAAAAGGGCTTCGCCGTGTCCACCGGCTACACGAACAGCGGTGTTCTGGCCGTGGCGGCGCCGGTCTATGACCTGCACGGGCGCTGCCGGGCGGCGGTCTCGCTGGTCGTGCCGGAAATGCGCTTCAACCTGGATCGTTTCGTCGACCCGCTTCTCGAGGCGGCGTCCGAAATCACCGGTATTCTCAACGGTAGCGAGACCGAATGACGACAAGCATTCACACCCGCGACGCTATGGGCCGGCCCGGCCTCCGCGACTGGCGCGAAGTCATGAAGCCGAAACGGCTCGCGGCGATGCAACCCAGCAGACTGAGCGGAACGCGCGCCTTCATGGCGAAGATGATCCGCGAGCGCTGGGACATCTCGCTGGAGCGCTTCGACATAAACGCGGATGCAGAGGGTACGGTCGTCTATTCGATCAAGGCACCGGGGCAGGAGTTCAGTTTCATTGCCTTCTCCTACCCGCCGCGCCCCGAGGGGCGCACCGGCCGCATCATCGGCCGAGCGTGGGACATGAAGGGGACGCTGAACGAAGGACCGGCGACCGAAGCAGACATCGAGCGCGCACGCGTCCACCTTCCACTGCTGTATCGCGGACGTGCGACGCCGAATGCGCTCGTCTGGTGTCGGTCGAACCGGTCGATGCGGGCGTTCAACGCGACGCTCGACGCGCTGGCCGAGGGGCGGCAGCCCGAGATCGGCGAGCTCAATACCGTTTGCTACTTGATGCGCAACACGGGGCTGGACGGCAATGGCACATTCGGCACACGGTCCTTCCCGTCGCTTGGACTAGATCACGCGCTGGGCGGTGTCCTTGAGGCGCAGCTGCTGGTCGCCTACCTGATGCGCGAATTCTCCTGCGATCTGGTCGAGCATCTGGCGCGGCTGCGCTCGGAAAAGGCGGTGGCACTGGATCCGGCTCTGCGCCGCTATCTTGGCGTCGGGAATGGATCGGCGCTTGGTCTGATCTTCTTTGTGCAGAAGCATCCGCGGCTGGTGAATTCGTGGATATCGGCGCGCGAACAGGCCATTGCGGCCGCCTGCGGGCTGGAGCCCGTACCGGGCGACCCGCGGATCGCGGACCTGGTCGGGCTGGTACGACGCGCGAGCACGTTCCGGGCACAGGACCGCATGGTCTATGAGACGTTCACGTCAAGCGCCGAGGTCGCGGCCGACCTGCGTGGGCTGCTGCCGCCGCTGGAAGAACTGCGCGACGCGGGCACGGTCGACGGCCGGGCCGAGCGTTTTCCGTTCGACGCGCTGGCGCGCCGGGCCGAGGCCACGATGGCGCCGGAAAGCTACGAAACCTTCCTGTCGCTGCTGATCGAGCTTGTCCCCGATACGGCTCAGGCCCTGTCGGCAGAAATCGGCGGCGCGGACGAGATTTCCGTTGATCCGGCGATGACGGCCGCCGAACTCGCCGCGCTGATCGACGCAGAATACGGCTGGGCGTTGGAGATGGACATGTCTGCGCCCGACGCTCAGGACTACATCTGGTACAAATCCGAGACCGCCGAAGAGCCGCGCCGCGGCCTGCGGCACGAGGCGCCGGAGGCACGCGATCTCGGTCTCGACCTGCCCGGGGACATCCAGCGGCTGCGCGCCGACTTGGCGTCGGCGCCGGCCGACCAGCCGATGGCGCATTTCCTGCTGATGCATCCGGCGCACCGCCTGATGGTGGCACGGACGCAGTCGCTGGCCGGCACCCGTTTCCACACACCGCATGCCAACATCAACGCGGCCGGTTTTGTGCCGATCGACATCGTGCGGCTGATGAACGTGACGTTTCACGGAATCGACAAGACCCGCGATTTTCTGCAGCGCAACCTGCGCGGCGTCCTGTACCACGGTGCGCCCACCCGCGATGACATCCGCGCAGGGCGCGGCGACCGCTGGTTTTATCCCGAGGAGCCCCGGCAATGAGCGAGGCCGAGACGCTGCGCGTGATGCCGCGCGAAATGCGGATGATGAGCGAGCGCATCCTGTCGCTGACAGCGCTGCCCAAGGGATTTGCCCTGATGGCGAGCGACGTCGTGATGTATTCGGAGGCGATGGGGCTGGGCGGCTTCGCCCTGCTTCTGGAGCGCCTGGAGGCGTTGGAGACCGCCGATCCGTCGCGGATCGCGCTTGACGGGACGCGGCTCGACGCGAGCGGGCAGCACGCGTGGGTCGCTATTCCGTCACTGATCGACCTTCTGGGGCTGGCGGCGGCGCGCGACGGGACGGCGCGGATCGAGGTCGCGAACGCGGCGGCTTCGAACGAGTTGCGCATCGCGGAAGGGCTGGGGGCCCGCGAAGGGCTGGCCGTGACCGTGGAAAGAACCATCGTGACGGCGACGCCGGGGGGGGGCGGCGACCGGATCCTGGACCGCGTGATGCGGGACGGCTGTGCGATGCCGGCGGAGTTATGGTGGCGGGTCTACGACCTGGCGCAAACCGCGCTCACCCCCGATTCCGTGGTCTCCCGCCGCCATGCCGGCCCGGTCATCGTGACCGAGGACGGCAAGGTCATCGGGCGCAAGGACAACGACGACGACACCGACGTGAGCTTCATCGGTTCGGTCGAGAAAAGGAAGACGCAGGGTAAGACGGCATGACCAATATCATCGACGGGCTGCAATGCGGCCATTTCGACCGCGACAGCTTCACCGCGCTGCAGTCGGCCGGGCTGAGCGGCGTGGTCGTGACCTGCGGCTTCTGGGAAGGAACGGTCGAGAGCCTGGATAGCCTGGGCCGCTGGCGCGACCTGATCGCCGAGAATTCCGATGTCACGACCATCGCGCTGACGCCAGACGACATCGTGCAGGCAGGCCGGGACGGCAAGGTCGCCGCGATTCTGGGCTACCAGAACGCCAACCTGTTCGAGGGGCGTATCCGGTTCGTCGAGCTGTTCGCCGAGCTTGGCGTGCGCGTCGTGCAGTTGACTTACAACAACCAGAACGAACTGGCGGGGTCCTGCTACGAGGCCGAGGATTCCGGCCTGGCCAGGTTCGGCAGGGAAGTGATCCTGGAGATGAACCGCGCCGGGATGCTGGTGGATTGCAGCCATGTCGGCAACCGGTCCACGCTCGACGCGATCGAGGCGAGCGAGAAGCCCATCGCGGTCACTCACGCCAATGCCGACAGCCTGTTTGCGCACAAGCGCAACAAGACGGACGACGTGCTGCGCGCGCTGGGCGAGACCGGCGGCGTGATCGGCTGCGCCGCTTACCGCAACATCACCGGCGACCACTACTGCAAGAGCATCGAGAACTGGTGCGAGATGGTGGCCCGCACGGTCGAGATCGCGGGCATCGACAGCGTCGCCATCGGCACCGACCGCAGCCACAACTTCACGGCGCCGGACTATGCCTGGATGCGCATGGGGCGCTGGACGCGCGGCATCGACTATGGCGCCGCCTCGGCCGCGCGACCGGGCAAGGCGCCACCGCCGGATTGGTTCCTGACGCTTCAGGACATGGACAAGATACCCAACGGCCTCCGCAGCGTGGGCTTCTCGGAAGAAGAGGTCGAAAAAATCGCCCACGGCAACTGGTTGCGCCTATACCGCGCCACCTTCCGCAACTCCGACAGCTGAGAGGAAAACCGATGACAGCCAAGCAAAGAAGCATGCTCGTGCGGCCAAGCCGCCGGCGATTCCTGCAGGGTACCGCGGCCGCAGCCGCGACCACCCTTGCAACGCCGCACATCGCCCGCGCACAAAATACCGAACTCTACATCAACTCCTGGGGCGGGCCTTGGTTGGAAGCGGCCACGGCCAACCTGTTCGATCCGTTCACGGAAGAGACGGGCATCAAGATCAACACGGTTTCGCCCGTGTCCTTCGCCAAGCTGGCACAGCAGGTGCGCACCGGTGTCTACGAGTTCGACGTGACCACGCTGGGCGGCGGCGACATCGTGCGTGCGAACGAAGCCGGGCTTCTGGAGGACATCGAGCCGCCCTATGAAGGCGCCCTGTTCCAGAACGGTGCTGCGAGCCATGCCTTCGCGACCAAGCTGGCATGGCGCACGGACGCAGGCTGGGACGGCACGCCACAGAATTGGGCCGATTTCTGGGATGTCGAACGCTTCCCCGGCTCGCGTTCCCTGCAGCGCTATGCCGCGCGCGTCCTTCCGATCGCACTCCTGGCCGACGGTGTGCCGATGGACGAACTCTATCCGCTCGACATCGAACGGGCCTTCGCGAAACTGGACGAGATCAAGCCGCACATCCGTGTGTGGTGGACCGGCGGATCACAGTCCACGCAGCTTCTGCGCGATGGCGAGGTCGACATGATCGGCATCTGGCACGGCCGTTACTACGAGGCGCTGGATGCTGGCGCACCGGTTGCCGCGACCTGGAACCAGGCCGAGATCGACCGCGCGTACTGGGTCGTGGCGAAGGATACGCCGAACATGGAAGCGGCCAAGCAGTTCGTGGAGTTCGCCACTTCGCCAAAGCCGCTGGCAGGCTTCGTCACCCAGGGCAACTATGGCGCGCTTAACCCGGCGGCAAACGAGTTCATCCCGGACTCCGCCTTGCCGCGGATGCCGACATCACCCCAGAACTACCCGCTTACCTTCGAGCAGGACATGGCGAACTGGGGCGGCGATCCGCACGAGGTGTCGATGCGCTTCGACGAATGGCTCGCGACCTGAGCTGATCCGGTCCGGGCCGCTTCCGGTTCGGACCCGTGACGCCCACCACTCGCAAAGACCCGGAGACGACCGGACGGCCGGTTCGACTCCGGGCATCGTTCAGGCTGCGACGAAAGGACGTTGCCGGATGGCTGTGACCGTTTCCAATCTCGCCGGACGCAAGAACCTCTGGCCATGGCTGCTGCTCGCGCCGTTGGCGCTGTATCTCGCGCTGTTCTTCCTCGTGCCGCTCGGCCAGGTCGCTATGATGAGCGTCACGGAACCGCGCGTCGGCCTGGACAACTACGAAAAGGTGCTGACCGGCACGCTCTATCGGCGCGTCTTCATCAACACCTTCTTCACGGCCGCGCTGGTGACGGTTTGCTGTCTGCTGGTCGGTTACCCGCTGGCCTACCTGATGAACCACACGACCGAGCGGCGCGCCATGGCGATCCTGCTGTTGATCACCATGAGCTTCTGGACATCGTTCCTGGTGCGCACATACGCCTGGATGGTCCTTCTGGGCAACAACGGGCCGGTCATCTGGCTGCTGGCGACGATCGGTTTCGCGGATCCACCGGGAATTCTATTCACGCGGTTCTCGTCGACTCTGGCGATGGTACACATCCTCGCGCCCTACATGATCATGAACATCTACTCGGTCATGAAGAAGATCGATCCCGCGCTGATCCGCTCGGCCGAAAGCATGGGGGCCTACGGCACGTCGCTCTTCCGCCATGTCTATCTGCCGTTGACCGCGCCCGGCATCGCCAACGGCTCGGTGCTGGTCTTCGTGATCTGCCTCGGCTTCTACGTCACGCCCGTGCTGCTGGGTTCGCCCACCGAGCAGATGGCCGCCGGCCTGATCGGCCACCAGATCGAGCAGTTCCTGGCCTTCGGGCTGGGCTCGGCCATGGCCATTGTCCTGCTGATCGTCACGCTGATCGTGCTGTGGATCTATTCCCGCCGCTTTGGCCTCGACCGTCTCTACGGATAGGAGAAGACCGTCATGGACCGCCTCATGCGCTGGATCGGGATCGGCATCGTCATCTTCATCGCCGCGCCGCTAGTGATCGTGGTGCCGATGTCGTTTTCCACCGCCGCCTCGCTGCAATTCCCGCCGCCGGGGTTCTCCTTCGGCTACTACGTGCAGTATTTCAACGATCCGACCTGGTTACGGCCGACCTTCAACTCGCTATTCATCGGGGCGATGACCACGATCCTGACGATGGCGCTGGTCGTACCGGCCACCTTTGCGCTGGTGCGGCACAAGTTCTGGGGAAAGGGGGTCGCCAACCTGATGATGATGATGCCCATGGCGGTGCCGCACATCGTCATGGCGGTTGGCTACTACTCCTATTTCGGGTCGCTGCGGCTGGTGCATTCGCATCTCGGCGTGGTGTTGGCCCATACCTGCCTTTCGGTGCCCATTACCTTTCTGGTGCTGTCGGCCAATCTGAAGGGGTTCGACCGCACGCTGGAACGCGCCGCTCGCAGCCTGGGTGCGACGCCGCGCCAGACCTTCTGGTACATCACCCTGCCTATTCTGCGGCCGGGGCTGATGATCTCTGCACTTTTTGCTTTCATCCAGTCGTTCGACGAGACAGTCGTCGCCATCTTCATCTCCGGCCGCGATGCGGAAACCCTGCCGCGGCGGATGTTCGACTCGATCCGGCAAGAGGCCGACCCGGTCATTGCCGTGATCTCCACACTTCTGTTCCTCGCCGTCTTTCTCGGACTGATCGCGCCGCATGTGCTTCGGATGGTGCGCAGGTCGCTGGTGCGGGTGCCTCTGCCCAAGCCCAAGAAGATGGCGGCCCAGCATCGGGAGGCCGCATGAAGCCCTATCTTCAGCTTTCGGGCGTCAACAAGGCGTTCGGCGATTTCGTCGCGCTCGACGACATCAACCTGGACGTCGAGAAGGGCGAGTTCGTCACCTTCCTCGGGCCGTCCGGGTCAGGCAAGACGACAACGCTGATGATCATAGCCGGTTTCGAGGACGCGACCCACGGCGCCATCACCATCGAGGGCCAGTCGCTTGCGGGGCTTGCCCCGCAGGAGCGCAATATCGGCATCGTCTTTCAGAACTACGCGCTCTTCCCCCACAAGACCGCCGAAGAGAACGTCTTTTTTCCGCTGCAGATGCGAGGCGTGAAGAAGGCCGAGGGTTTGAGGAAAGCGGCCGAGATGCTGGAACTTGTCGGGCTCGAAGGGTTTGCCCACCGCTACCCCAAGGAGCTTTCGGGCGGCCAGCAGCAGCGGGTCGCATTGGCCCGCGCACTGGTATTTGAGCCCGACCTCTTGCTCCTTGACGAGCCGCTCGGCGCGCTGGACAAGAACCTGCGCGAGGCCATGCAGATCGAAATCAAGCGGATCCAGAAACGGCTGGGCGTCACCACGATCTTCGTTACCCACGACCAAACCGAGGCAATGTCGATGTCCGACCGCATCGTTGTATTCTCAGACGGAACGATCGAACAGGCCGCGCCGCCGCTCGACGTCTACCATAAGCCGACAACCCGTTTCGTTGCCGACTTCATCGGAGAAAGCAATCTGCTGGACGCCACGATCCGGAGCGCCGATGAAGGGCTCGCGGACTGCCCCATTCTGGGCCAGGTAGCCTACCGGACCGAAGGTCAACCGCGCCTTCACGACGGCCAGGAGGTGGCACTGCTGATCCGTCCTGAGCATCTTAAGCTTTCGCGGAAGCCGCTTGAGGAGTGCCGGCATGCGTCGATGACAGTGGAGACCATCGTCAACTACGGCGACAATGCGCTGGTGATCGGCCGCAAGGACACCGCACAGATCCGTGTTCGCGTGCCGGGCGCCGATGTGGTGACCCTTGAGGAGGGCGACGAGTGCCACGTCAACTGGACTGACCATGCGGTGTTCGTCCTGGAACACTGAGCATGTCGGCCGGTTGGGTGGTGTCAGAAGGAAACTCGTTGAGTCGGGCAGGGGGCAGTGTCAAAGGAACCCGGCTTGAGGCGGGGCAGGGGCGTCGGTAGCGTCCGGCCATGACCCGACGCTGTCCATTCAAGTACTTCAAGACGTCGCGCGGGCACTGTCACGTTAACCGGGTGGTGATCAAGGCGGTGTGTGGGCAACGTTGTCTATGCGCCCCCTCACCTATGCTCGCCACCGGTTTCCACCAGCGATCATCCAGCACGCCGTCTGGCTCCATTTCCGGTTCGCGCTGAGCTATCGCGACGTTGAGGACATGCTCGCCGAACGCGGCATCGACGTGTCTTACGAAACCGTCCGGCGTTGGGTCCACAAGATCGGCGGCATCTATGCCGAGCGGGTCCGTCAGCGCCGACCAAGACCTTCGGATCGATGGCACCTCGATGAGGTCTTCCTCAAGATCGACGGCAAGACCGTCTATCTCAGGCGCGCCGTGGACGACGAAGGCGAGGTACTCGACATCCTGGTTCAGTCAAAGCGGGACCGGAAAGCCGCATTGAAATTGCAGCGAAAACTCCTGAAACGGCAGGGCTATGTCCCGAATGCCATCGTCACCGACCGTCGTCGGTCCTATGGCGCCGCACTGCGTGAGTTGGGTTTGCACGACCGGCACGTGACTGGCGGACGCTCGAACAACCGAGCGGAGGTTTCACATCAGCCAACCCGACGCCGAGAGCGACAACAGATCCGCTTCAAGTCACCCGGCGCCGCACAGCGCTTCCTCGCCTCCCACGCCGCAATCTCCAATCACTTCAACCTCCAGCGTCATTTGATCTCCCGCAGAACGCTGAAGGTGTTCCGCTCCACGGCAATGGCGGATTGGCGCGAGATCGTGGCTGCCTGACGTCGGATCGACAGGCTCCGCCCGCCACCGCGACTTAACTTGACAATGCCCCCATTGCGCTTCGCGGCTGATTCCACCGGGTCCATATACGTCCACACATGCCAGCACCATACCGGCGGCTGGACATTGTCCTTGGGCGAGATCGCCGATATGGTCTTGAAAAGGTCCCGGACGACGAAAATTCCTTCGAGGCCGAGACCGGGGACAGCTCCCATTGTGTAGCCTGCCGTTTCGGAAACAACTGCCTGCGCGAGGAGTTCGGCACCCATTATCCGCCTTATGAGGTGTGCGTGGCGCTATTGATCGAGACCGTCCGACGCGGCGGCGACATTTAGTGGAGCGGTCGCCCGTCTGGCATGCTCCTCAGGTTCTTTGGGCGCGCCAATCCGCGAGCGTTCGCGGCATCGTCTTCATGTGCTTGTCTACTCTGTTCGCGACCATGATGCACGGCCTCGTGCGCGTCGTCGGGCAAGACCTGCCCGCCTTTGAAGTTGCTTTTTTCCGCAACCTGTTCGGACTGCTGATTCTGTCCCCGCTGCTGTGGCAATCCCGGTTCCGGGTCCTCCGAACAGAGCGGGTTGGCCTGCACGCTCTGCGGGGTCTTGCGAACGTTTTGGCGATGTTTCTTTTCTTCTCCAGCCTGACAATGATCCCGCTAGCCCGGGTCAGCGCGCTGAATTTCACAGCCCCGATCTTCATGGCGCTGATGAGCATCGTATTTCTGGGCGAGCGCTTTCGCTTCTACCGCTGGGCCGCGATCTTCGCCGGTTTCGCTGGAGTGCTGATCATTCTGCGTCCCGGCTTCGACGTGATTGACGCCGGCTCGCTGCTAGTTGTCGCTTCTGCAGCCTTCTGGGCAGTGGCGATGGTGTTCATCAAGATGCTTTCGCGCACGGAATCCAGCCTGACAATCGTCGCCTGGATGGGGATTACTATGTGTCTGTTCTCGTTCGGCCCTGCGCTTTGGGTCTGGCAGACGCCGACACTGGAGCAATTGTTGCTTTTGATGCTGGTCGGTTTCTGCGGGACGGTGGCGCAGATGGCGATAAGCCAGTCGCTGAAAGTGGCCGATCCGACAGCGGTTCTGCCATTCGACTTTCTCAAGCTGATCTGGGCGACCCTGATTGGCGTACTATTCTTTGCCGAGGTTCCGGATGCTTTCACCTGGATCGGCGCTGCGGTGATCTTCTCCTCGGGCCTGGCAATCGCATTCCGGGAGAAGCGCCTGAGCAAGCCAAGCATGCCGCCTCCCAGATTCTAAAAGCCCCTAACCGCTGCAGGTGAAGAAGGACGACCGCAGAAGCGACCTTAGGGCGGCCGGTGTTGCGATCTTGTCCGCACTGGCGGCCCGGCCCGTGACGTTACACGTCGATGGTCGCCCCGCTCACACCCCGACAATGTGCGGAATTTCCACCACACCCTCGGATACCAACGTTCGGAGAAGCGGTCCAAGCCGCAAGAGACGCTAAAATCGACCATTGCTGATCTGGCGGGCAAGGCCGCGTTCCGCTGCACATAATGTGGGCGAAGTATGGCCCGCGTGGGCCGGAATTCGGTTGTGCCTTTCCTTCGCGGCAAATGTGTTTTATATAGAGGACACTATTCCTGATGCAGAACAGAGGAACGTCCCTATGCTTAACCCACGCCTCAATCGCCGTGCGTTGCTGCGCAATATCGGAGCTGCGAGTGCCGCCACCATGCTGCCGGGCTTGGGTCGTGCCCAAGGCAATGCGCCAGAAGTGACGTCTGTCGAGATCATCAGCGTTCGCGACCCTCAGCACTCGGGCCAGCTTGCGCTTGCTCTTGAGTACGGCTTTTTCGAAGACGAAGGGCTGGACGTGTCGCCCAACTACACTGTTAACGGCCCGGACCTTCCGAGCCTGGCCGCAAGCGGACGGGTCAAGGTCCTGTTTGCGGCGATGGAGCAGGTGGCATCCCTGCGACTGCGCGATCTGGATTTCCGCTGGGTGATGAAGCTGTCGGACATCTCGAACACCCAGGGCGTTGTGGTCGGCAACAATTCCGGTATCGAAGCGCCCGCCGACCTGGAGGGCAAGCGCATCGGCATGTACGCCGGCGCCTCGGTCGAGCTTGCGATCGAGAACATGTGCGAGGAATACGGCGTCGACTTTTCCTCGCTTGAATTCGTCAATATGGAGCCGCCGGAGCAGGCGATCGCGCTGATGCAGGGTGATATCGACGTCATGGCCTGCTGGGAGCCTTATGTCACCAATGCGGCGCGCAGCGGCGGCCGGCTGTATTTTACCGGCAGCAAGTCCTACATCGAGACGCCCGAAGACCCGACGGACGTGAACTGGCTGTACCTCGCCACGGGGCTGACGACGTCGGGCGATTTCCTGGCCGAAGCGCCCAACACTCTGAAGGCCATGATGCGGGCGATGATGCGGGCCAACGAGATCATCATCAATGACCCGGCGGCGGCGGTCGATCCGATTGCCAAGGGGCTTGGCATTCCGACCGATGGTCTTGAGGGTATCCTGCGGGCCAATGACTACCGCCCGGATCTCGACCAGCGGCTGGCCACGGGATATCCGGATTACATCCACTGGGCGGTCGAGCGCGGGTTCCTGAACGAATTCGTGCCGCTCGACGAGATTGTGGACACGTCGCTGCTGGCCGAGGTTGCGCCGGATTCGGTGAAGATCTGAGGCGGTTATGACGGCACAGATTTCCATCCAGGGACTCACCAAGACGTTCCCGGGACGGAACGAGAGCGCGGCGTTCACCGCGCTCTCGGGCATCTCCCTGGACATCCCGGCCAACGAGTTCGTCTGTCTTTTGGGGCCGAGCGGCTGCGGCAAGTCAACGCTGCTGGGGCTGATCGCCGGGCATGAACAGCCGACGGATGGCGCGGTTGTGGTCGGCGGCACGCGCGTCACGGGACCGGCCGCTCAGCGCGGCATGGTGTTTCAGCAATACGCGCTGTTCCCGTGGTACACGGTGGAGGACAACGTGCGGCTGGGGCTGAAGGTGCAGGGCCTGTCCGCGCGCGAACAGATGGAGCGGACCGAGCGCATGCTGCGCGCGGTGCATCTGTGGGACCATCGCAGGAAGTTTCCGCGCGAGCTGTCCGGGGGCATGAAGCAGCGCGCGGCGATCGCCCGGACGCTGGCAATCGACCCCGACGTCCTGCTGATGGACGAGCCCTTCGGCGCGCTGGACGAGCAGACGCGCAACCGGCTTCAGGACGAGCTGCTGTCGATCTGGCAGGGCAGCCGCCGGACCGTCGTCTTCGTGACCCACAGCGTGCAGGAGGCGGTGACGCTGGCCGACCGCGTCGTCGTCATGGCCCACGACAAGGGGCGGATCGTCGCGGAACTGCCCGTTTCCCTTCCCCGACCGCGCGACCGGATGAGCGTGGAGTTCGTGGAGGCCGAGCGCGAAGTAAGCGCCTGCCTGAAGCGGGCCGAGTCATCCAACGCGCCCAACGTGATTGCATGACCCGGAAGGATGACATGGTATCGACAACCGAAACCCCGCTGATCCCGCGCGGCCCGCGCCTGCGCGCCGCGCGCATTCCGCCCAAGGCGATCACGCTGATCGCGGTCATCGCCGCGTGGCAGGCGCTGGCCGTTTTGAACGATCACTGGGCGTTCTACAACGCCACACTCGTCCCGTCGCCGAGCGGCATCGTCATCGCGGTGATCACTCTGTGGCAGGAGGGCACGCTCTGGACCCACCTGTCGGCGTCGTGCCTGAGGGTGCTGCGCGGCATGGGGCTGGCCATCCCGATGGCGGTAATCATGGCCTACGTCGTGGCCTCGTTGAGATGGGCGGAGATCGTTTTCGACCCAATCATCGAGTTTGTCCGCCCTGTCCCGAGCCTGGCGTTGCTGCCGATCTTTATCGTGTGGTTCGGTATCGGCGAGCTTACGAAGACGATCTTCATCACCTACAGCGCGTTCTTTATCATCTTCATCGCCACGCTCGAAGCGATCCGCGACGTCGATCCGGTGTTGCGCCGCGCGGCGGGCAGCATGGGCATGTCCGCCCGGCAAATGGCCTATCACGTCACCTTCAAGTCGGTGCTGCCGCAGATCATGGTGTCGATCCGCCTGGCGCTGGCCACCTCGTGGTTCGTGATCGTCGGGGCGGAGTTCCTCGCCGCGAACGAGGGGCTCGGCTATCTCATCAACTTCTCGCGGGTGTGGTTCAAGATCGACACGATGATGGCCGCGGCGGCGATGATCGGCCTGCTCGGCCTTGCCAGCAACTACCTGCTTCTCGCTCTCGAACGCCGCCTTTTCGCGTGGCGCGAGCGTTGACACGATTCCAAGGACATCCTGATGACATTCGACTACTCCGCCTATATCCCGCCCGCGCATGTCGGCCCCGGCCCCCGAAGGGACTTCGTCGGCTACGGCCGAAAGGGGCTGAAGATCACCTGGCCCGATGGCAAGAAGGTCGCACTTGCGCTGGTGGTCAATTTCGAGACCGGGGCCGAGAGTTCCTGGGCCAACGGCGATCGGCGCAACGACCGGATCTTCGAGTTTCCCTACGACCTGGAACCGCAGCATCGCGACCTCGCGACCGAGGCGGTTTCGGAATACGGCGGCCGCGCCGGCGTCTGGCGCATTCAGCGGATGCTCGATGCGCTGGGCGTGAAATGTACGTTTTCAAGCTGCGCACTCGCGCTCTACCGAAATCCGGAAGTCGGCGCCTATATCCGCGAGGCCGGGCACGAGGGGGCATCGCACGGCTTCCGCTGGGAAGAGGTCTGGAAGATGTCGCGGCCAGAGGAGATGGCCCGCATCCGCGCGGCGGTTGAGATCATCCGCGAGACCTGCGGCGAGCGGCCCATCGGCTGGCAGACCCGGCACAGCGGCTCGGTCAACACGCGCGAGCTGCTGGTCGAGGAAGGCGGCTTTCTCTACGATTGCGATTCCACCGCGGACGATTTGCCGTTCTATGTCGACGTGAACGGCACCGATCACCTCGTGCTGCCGTATTCCAGCACCTATAACGATCACCGGTTCATCATCGGCCAGGGCTATTCGAAGCCGCAGGACTTCTTCGACTATTGCCGGGAGGGTATCGATTATCTTCGGATGGAAGGCGCGACGCGGCCCAAGATGATGACCATCGGCATCCACGCACACTGGATGGGGCAGGCGGCGCGGACAGCGGCGCTACACCGTTTCCTCGAATACTGCCTGGACTGCGGCGACGTCTGGATCGCGCGTCGTCGTGACATCGCCGAATGGTTCGATGCCAATCATGCTTCCTTCGTCGCGGCGACACGGGACGAACACGCGGCATGAGCAAAGATACGGATGGGCGGCCGGTCGCGCTTGTTACCGGTCACACGGGGTTCATCGGGCGCGCCCTCCTGCAGGAGCTGCCGAGGCTGGGGTGGCACGCGCGGGGCCTGACCGACGCACAGGGCGCCGCGATCGACCTGCGCGACGCGGATACCGTGGCCGAGGCTGTGGATTGGCTCCGCCCCGATGCCATCCTTCACATGGGCGGCGTCTCCGGCCCGATGCAATATGCCGGCGAGTCCGCCGCCGTGTTGCGCGTGAATATCGAGGGGACGCAGGGCCTGCTGGACGCTGCCGCGCGCGTCGGCACGCGGCGCGTGATCGTTGCGGGCTCTGTCGCGGGGTATGCGACGCGCGGCCCGTCGGGGCCCGAGCCCGACAGCATCTATGGGCTGACCAAGCGGGTGGCCGAGCTGCAGGCGCATCTCTGGGCACGGCAGACGGGCGGGGCGGCGACGGTCCTGCGGATCGGCTCGGTCTATGGACCGGGGCGCAGGTCAGCCAACCCGATGCACCAGATGGTCGAGGAGGCGCTGCGCGACGGGCGCATCCGCGTGGCGCCGCACGTCATGGAGCCCTGTATCGAGATTTCCACCTGCGCCGCTCTGACCGCGCGGCTCGTCCGGGTCGAGGGGCTGCGCCCGCGCTACGACGTTGTGACGGACCGTCCGCGCTCCGAGGAGGTGGCGGACATCGTCGCCGAGCTGACCGGCGCGACGGTACAGTGTCTGTCCGGGGGCGACGACGGGGCCGGCCGCCCGGAATTTCCGGAACGGTTCGACGCCGCGCCGCTGTTCGAGGATACCGGCGTCACTTCGGCCGTGTCGCTGCGGACCGGCCTGCGCCGGCTGGTCGACGCTTTCACCCCGGCAGCCTGAAAGGAGCGGGACGATGCAGATCGAAGGTAAGCGTGCGCTGATCACCGGAGCCGCCGGAGGCATTGGCCGTGCCATCGCGGCGCTCTATCTCCGAAGTGGCGCACGGCTGTTCCTTGTCGACCGCGATGCGGCGCGGCTCGACGACGTGATCGGCGCGCTGGCGGCCGAGGCGCCGGGCCGGGTCGATGGATGTGCGCTGGACGTGACGGAGGAAGACGCGGTGCACCGGATGGTTTCGGCAGCGCAAGAGTCCCTTGGCGGGATCGACGTGCTGGTAACCTCCTCCGGCGCGATATCCGAGACCGAGATCGAGGACATGCCGCTGTCGGAATGGCGCACGATCCTGGGGGCCAATCTGGACGCGGTGTTCCTTGCGTGCCGGGCGGTTCTACCGATTATGAAGCGGCAGGGCGCGGGGCGGATCATCACGATTTCAAGCCAGATCGGCCAGCGGGGCGCGCCGCGCTTCACCCACTACGCCGCCGCGAAGGCCGGCGTGATTGGCTTCAGCAAGGCGCTGGCGCGCGAGGCCGCGCCCTTTGGCGTCCTGGTCAATTCCATCGCACCCGGCCCGGTTCTTACGTCATTTAACAAGAATCTTCGTTCCGAAACGCTCGATGGTACAGCGGCTGCCCTGCCGCTGGGCCGCGCGGCCGAGCCGGAGGAGATAGCCGGCGCCGCTCTCCTGCTCGCCGCGTCGCCGCATGGCGATGTCTTCTTAGGTCAGACCCTTGGCCCGAACTCGGGCGATGTCATGCCATAGCATCTTGTGCTTAAGTCGCCCTTGGGAAATCTGGCGGCAGGACGCTCCCGAAAAGCTCATGAATCTGCGTCACGCTATCCAGAAGCGCCTCTGCAATGCTCTCTTCCTGCGGCGCGACATTCTCCACACGACCGACGCAGTCAAAGATGTACCTGACGCGACCGTCCTGGCCAAAGATCGGCAAGGCGAGCGCCATGATCCCTTCGGTAAACTCGCCGACGCTTCGCGCGTAGCCGCGCGACCGGGTTTCTCGAACGGCCATGCGCGCGTCGTTCGCCCCGGCGGCGGTCCTGGGTGTATAGGCTTTGAGGTTAGCGATGCTAAACCATGAGTCGATTTCGTATTCCCGCTGCCAGGCGAGGTAGGCGCGCATATGCGCGGTCGCGTCGGGCGGAAGCCGGTAGCCCGAGGGATAGGAAATCTCAATGTCGTTTGCGGCACTCACTTGGTCCAGTACGAGGAACGAGTGATCAGCGAGTGGCTCTGACAGCACGCAGGAAATCCCGGTTCGGGCAGTAAATGCCTCCATGTAGGGCCGAAGCGTGGAAGGGCCGAATTGCTGTCGCAGCAGAGACGAGAGATCACGGCTGATCCCGTGGTGCAATTGGTAGGTGTGGGTCACCGGATCGAAGCGCAGCCAGTCGAAATGCGTCAGGGTCTTCAGAAGACCATGGCAATGGCTCTTGCTGATGCCAAGGGCCTGGGCAACCTCCGCCAGTGTAAGGGGCTTCGTGGCCGCGTTGAGACATCGCAATATGCGGATGCCCTTCTGCAGCGCCGGCACGAGGGATCTTTCCGATCCGTCCGCGCGCTCCTGAACATGTCCCTTGAGACGGTGCTGACCGGTCGGTGCCTGTTCAAGACTCTCGAATTGATCTCCGCTTGGCGCGCGGGTTGTCATGGAAGGTCCTCGTTTCCAATTTGGGCCTGCGTTCAGGATACAGAATAGCAGTCTGTATAGGAAGGCATCTGCCGGCAGTGTTAAAGGAAACTCGGGTTGAGACGGGGCAGGGCCGCCGGTAGCGTCCGCCTATGGGCCCGACCCCGCTCATTCAAGGGGCCTTCTGTTCGAGTTTTCCGTGATCCGTACAGAAGTTGCCTTGATCAGTGACGACAACCCGGTTGTTCATGAGCGCCACTTCACGGCCTTTCCCTGATGCACTTGTTAGTAGCCAAACCCGCTGCGGGTCCTTCCTGGCAACAGTGCTCTGCCGCGGGGGGCGCTGAGCCCGGTATTCGATAATATTCGAAAAAGCGCATATGACAGCTTTTAGGTCAGGCGTTGTTACCTATCTGCCCCGGGTTTTGTGCGGAGATACGCAAATGACCCCAATATGTTGTGCCGCACTGCGCAGGGGCGCACAGCCAATCAGGCGCAACGTGCATTTTTGCGGATTCTGTGGGCATAGATGTGCATCCATGCACAGGCTGGCTCGGCAGCCGAATGTGGCGGCAACGGGGCATTGTCCACGGGGAGGAACCACAGCGTTTTTCGGGGGTTTGGCGGCCGTGCCGGGCGGAGATCGCGTTGCCGAGGCTCCGAAAGCCAAGGGGCGCAGCCGCTAGGCCACGCCCCTCTGTGCCGGGTTGGCCCCGGTCGTTATGCCCCGCTCGACAGGGGCCTGGCCGCGGCCCGGGCGTACTCAGGGAGGCAGTCGAGGTACACCGACAGCAGGTCCTCCTCCGCGTCAGGGCCAAGCCGCACCGAGTTCGCGGTGCTGGATTGCCGTTGCCGAGTTCGGAAGAAACCGGCGTGTTCGGGGTTCCGCTCCATCCACAAGCGCGCATAGAGCGCCGTGTAGTTGTTGTTCAGACGAACCTTCTCGCTGCTACGGGTCTCCACGCGGACCTCCCAGCGTAGCCTCTCCCAAAGCGCCTTCGCGCCGAACCCCGTCTCGCCGCTCGCGACGAGCCGCCGCGCGAACCGGTCGAACAGGTCGTAGACATGCGGGTTTTCACGGTGGAACCTCTCGAAATCGGGCGCGATCTGGTCGGTCATGGTGACGTTCCCCCGGGGGCCGCGGCCCGGGCGTACTCGGGGAGGAGATCGAGCCGTCTCCGGTACGCGGACAGAAGCATCTCGCGCTCTTCGGCGCCCTGGCTGTTCGTTGCGTCCTCCACGAGGCGGAGCGCGTCGAGCTGCAGGAGCCGCGATTGCACGAGATCGTCGTCGCTAACTTGGGATGGACGCGGATCGCGTAGAGACCGCGCTTACGATGACGCACGAGGCTTCGAGTGTATTGGTCTGAAGCGTTGCGTCGAACCCGCGTGCAAAGCCGCGTGCGGGACGCATGCTCTTTGTTGGCGACGGTTCGCTAAGCGGGTCCATCCCGCCGTTCCCTGAGCGTGCTCTATTTCCGCAGCGACGACGAACGTCGCCGAAGGTAGGGCGGAAAGTGTGAATTAGCCAAGATGCAGCATGTCACAATAGGAAGCGTCAAAGCAGACCCTGTAGCGGACAAGTGAGTAATCAGAGTGGCATCAAAGCGTGAGCGGCCCAGGGGCTTTGAGATCGCCGATCCAGCGAGACACCACAACCTTGACGTTGTCCCCAATGAAGACGACAGTTTTCATATGGCAGACAGTTACCTACAGCTAGCCGAAGAGGTGCTAAGAGCGCGGGGCAAACCGCTTTCAGCCAAGTTAATTTTGTCGGAAGCTCAGAGATTCGGTTTCATGCCGGAGCATCTTTCTGGCGCAACCATGCATAAAACGCTTCAAGCAAGGATATCCGATGACATAAACATTTTCCAGCAAGACTCAAAGTTCTACCGTGTCGGCGTCGGGACATATTTCCTGCGTGACCTTTCTTCTGACCCTACACTTCCGTGGGCGCTTCGCAAAGAAAAGGAACCACCTGGGCGCACAAAGAGCATAGACACCTGCCGTATTCTCCACAGCAATGAGTTGCCCAAGGACTCCAGATGTTTGGTGGCAACTGATAAGGCTCTTTCTTGGGTGCGTCGTAACAACTCGTTCAAGTACGCTCACAATCGACTTCCGTCCGAAACTCTCGTTGGAACATTTACCATAGTTAGGCAAGGTAATAGGCTACTTCTGCATAATTTTGGAAAGTTTTCGCACTTTTATAGTGAGGAAGTCGCCGAGAATTCGACTATAGGGTTTAGACGATACATTGAGGAGTTTGACGATGATATTTTTAAATCGACAGAATTTGGCGTCGACTTTTCCTCGGCGCGCGAGGTCATTAGAAATATTGCCGTGGGACCAGAAAAAGATTTAATCGATGATCGAAAGATAAGACAAAGCATCAAATTACTGGGCGCTGCATTTGAAGCCATACAGCATTCCATCTTCCTAATAGCTGAAGTCAACTTGGAACAGGTCAGCAACCAAGGCATTTTTCTCAGAGAAAGGAAGGATGTTAGAAACCCAAGATGGCTTTGGATAGATGAAATTGATCTTCATTTGATTGACCCGCTTTCAAGAGCAATACTAGATTCTGGGCTTGTTGAATGAGCTACATTCAAGAAAAGGAGAAGACCGTATTCTTGCATTTCTTAAATCGAGAAGCCTCCGAAGCGACCGGTGTTCTCCGAACCGCCGCACAAGACCTTAGGACTCTCGATGTTCTAACGTTCACGCATTGCAGCAACATGACAGTAAATGTTTCTCAAATGCTTGAATATACAATTGATAGATCGGAACTCGTTCAACCCCTGTCCAAGCTTTGTGCTGCGGGCATTCTTGTAACTACCAGCCATGACAAAAATTTCGGTGAATTTATTTCAAGCCGCCAACAAATGTACGAAAAGGTCGCGCATCGCTACCCGATATACTTCACTGACTCATCGGTTCTTGAGAGATTTTCAATTAGGCAAAAAAACAGCTTCTCTATGACGAATGTGCTTCGCCGAGATAGTCACACGTGAAGAATGGGCAAGCGATTGAGAACGTGTGGTTTTGGCTGCATTTGCAGTATCCGTTTTCGCAAGGTTTCCCGGCTTTTGG
>NZ_JARGYC010000041.1 GCF_029168335.1 Psychromarinibacter sediminicola | reverse complement strand
CTCGCCTTCGACACCATCGCCGACCTGGCCCCCGTGGCCGCCGACACGGCCGGCTCCTACGAAACCGCCTACTACTGCGAATGGGCCACCGTCTACGACTACTACGGCAACTGGATCACCGTCTGGCAGTGCTTCTGAGCCAGAGCCTGCCCCCTCCTCCCTCCCCACCTTGATGGCCCGCTTTCATAGCGGGCCATTTTTTGTCGGCCGCATCCCCCCAGCCGGGCCGCGGCGATGCACTCCTTGCCGGAACGCCCGCTCACCGCCCTTGAATGGACAGGCAGGCGGGCGGTAGATTTCTGCGAGAAGGAGCATCGCCCGATGGCCACGGTCTTCATCAGTCACGCCAATCAGGACGATGCCCTCGTCGGCGATCTGCTGGGCTGGCTGCACCGGAACGGCTTTCGCGACACCTTCGTCGATCACCTCGACATTCTGGGCGGCGAGAACTGGACCGACCGGCTGCGCGACCAGGCCGCCGCGTGTCGCGTGGTGATCTGCGTCATCACCCGGCACTGGCTGGCATCCTCCGACTGCTTCAATGAGTTCCAGGCTGCGTGGTACATGGGCAAGAGCATTCTTCCCGTGTTTCTCGTGGATCTCGCCGCGCCGCCCGAAGGCGAGTCCGGGCGCCGCCTGCGCCGGGTTCTGACGGAAACGCAGGGCATCGACCTGCGGAGCGCGGGCGCCGAGGGTGCCGGGCTGACGCTCGACGAAGACCCATCGACCGCCGACCTGCTGGCGCGCAGCCTGCGCGCGTTCGGCGCGCAGTCCGAAATCGGGCTGGACCCCACCGCATTCGCCACCGATCCCCCATCGCGCCCGACCCCTTTCCCGGGCCTCGTCTCCTTCGGCGACACCGATGCCGACGCGGCAATCTTCTACGGTCGCTCGCGCGAGATCGCCGAGGCGATCGAAGAGCTGCGCTCGATGCGCGCCAACGCCGACCGGCGGCCGCTGGTGATCCTCGGCGTGTCGGGCGCCGGAAAGTCCTCGGTCCTCAAGGCGGGTATTCTGCCGCGACTGCGGCGCGAGACGCAGGCGTGGCTGCCGCTCAGGACGTTCCGGCCCGGCATCGACCCGCTCGGCGCCTTCGCGGAGGCGATCTCGCGCACCTTCGCCGATCTCAAGGTGACGATCCCGCCGGGCCAGATCCGCGCAAATCTGGAGCGGGCGCTGTCGACCGGCGCCTTGCCCGAGACGTTGAACGGGCTGGCCGACCGGCTTCGCACCGCGGCGGGCGCGCCGGGCGCGACGATCCTGATCGCCGTGGACCAGGCGGAGGAACTGCTGCGCACCGCCGGGGACGCCGAAACCCAGCTCGGCACCTGTCTTGCCGAAGCGCTGTCGGGCCGCCGCGGCTGGCTGGTCGCGCTGACGATCCGCACCGACAGCTTCCCCGAGCTGCAGAACCACCCGAGCTTCCGCGACCTGAAGGCGCGCGGCTACGACCTGCGCCAGCTGCCGCCCTTTCGCTTCGCCGAAGTGATCGAGGGGCCGGCGGCCCGCTATGGCGTGAAGCTCTCGCCGACCCTGGTCGACGCCTTCATGGAAGACGCTCCGAAGCGCGATGCCCTGCCGCTTCTGGCCTTCACGCTGCAGCGGCTGTGGGACCAGTTCAGTGCCTCGGGCGAGTTGCGGCTTGAGGATTATCAGGCGCTTGGCGGCATGTCGGGATTGATCGCGGACGCCGCGGAGAAGGCGCTGGTCGGACAATCTCCCGGTGGCGAGATCGGGCGCTTGCCCAGCGCGACCGAACAGCAGCAGCGGGCGCGGTTGGCGGAAAGCGCCTTTATTCCGGCGCTGGTCGACGTCGACGAGAGCGGCAGTGTCACCCGGCGCACCGCCGATTGGGGCGCATTCTCGGAGGATCAGCAATCGCTGCTGCACCAGTTCGAGGCCTGGCGGCTCGTGGTGCGGCGCGGCGCCGGGACGGACGCCACCGTCGAGGTCGCGCACGAGGCGCTGTTCCGCGAATGGAGCCGGATGCGCGACTGGCTGGAGCCCGAGATCGACCGCATCGAGGTTCTGCGCGGCACTGCCGACGCCGCGCGGCTGTGGGATCAGGCGGGCCGGCCGGCGGTGCTGCTGAACCACCGCGGCTCCCGGCTGGCGGCGGCACGCGGCCTGCTGGCGGAGGATCGCTATGCCGAGCGGCTGGGCGCGGTGGAACGCGCCTATCTCGCGGCCTGCGCCCGGCTTCGGCGACGCGCGGCGCTGACCGTGGCGGCCGCTGCGGTATTGGCGCTGGCGGCGGTCGGTGCGGGCGCATGGTCCTACATGCAGTCGGAACAACGGATGATCGCCGAGCGCAGGGCGGGGTTCAACGAACGGGTTGCCGTCGCCACCGGCGCGGCCGACATCAGCACTCTGGAAAGCTTCACCCACTACATCCTGAACGACCCTTACGCCCGCACCCGCGACGACCGGTTCGACACGCTGCGCCGCGTGCTGACCGGCGCGACCGCCGCCGCGGACCCGCAATATGCCATCGCCGAATACGCCATCGACGCGGTGGACGTGCCGGACGACACGGTGTTCGAGCTGGAATACTCCGCCGAGCGCGTGGTCGACACCCGGCTGTTCCCGGTGCTTTGGCGCTCCACGGCGAACCGGCTGGCGGAGCGCTGGGGGCTCCCCGCGCCCGGGCAGTTCAGGCTGATCGAGAACCCCGACTATCCGCCCGGCCGCGTCGTGATCCGTCGTGCCGGAGAGGTGGTGTTCGACGCCACGCTGCCCGGCACCGACGCGCGGCACATGCTGGACGTCCGGAGCCTCGATCGCGACGACCTGCGCCGGTTCTTCGACGAGAACGCCGAGGCGTTCACGTCGGCGGAGGCGGCGACCCGGTCGCCGGATTACTACTACGTTCCGGACTGGAGCGTGCCCCTCTGGAACGCTGGACGCGACCGCAACGCGAACAGCCGCGTTCTGCCGCCCGGTGTCGACTTCACGATGATATTGCGAACCCTGCTACTGGAACGGCCGGGCATCGTGCTGGACGACGTGGCGGTCCGCGAGGTCCTGAAGGCCCTTCCCGCGCCGTTCGATGTCACCGTACGAGAATTCGTCGCGATCCGCGGCGCGCGGACGACCGAGGATGTACTGGACTGGGCAAGGGCCGGGCACCCGCTGCGTCTTCTTCCCTTCGCGCTCGCCTCGTTCGTGGCGGATGACGCAGAGGGTCTCGCCCTCGGCGGGGCGGTGATCGCGCCGCCGGTGCCAGACAGCGTCAACGAACTCCTGCCGCCGCCGGTGGAGGCGGATGCCGAGGATGCGCCCCCGGACGAAATGGAGGCCGCCGCCCGCGCCGCCGAACAGGCCCGGCGCAGCGAACTGGCCGCGAGCCTGCGGCATGTGACCTTCGAAAGCGCGCCGGTGCGGGTTCTCGTCAGCCCGACGACGGCCGACATCCGGCAGCCTTCGTCCGTCGAGACCGCGAACTCACCCACGATTGCCGGCGATCCGTCGGCCGGTTTCGCCGCCGCCCGCGACACCTTGAAGACGCGGCTGATGCGGGAGTTCGGCCTCACCGGCATCGAGGTGGCCCTGCGACCAGACGCGCGGATCGAGCCGGGACATTTCGCCGTCGTGACGCTCGACTCGGACTGGACCGACGCCGTCGTCTCCGGAAAGACCGCCGCCGACCCGCAGGCGGTCTTCGACGCGATCTTCGAGCAGGTCTTCGAGGTGGTGAGTACCGAGCCGCAGCGCTTCGTGCTGCCGCAGACCATGCCCGCCTATCTCGAAGCATCCTCGGCGGCACGCCGGTCCTGGGCGCTGAAGACCTTCTCGCACACCGACCTCGCCCGGCTCTATGCGGCGCTCCTGGCGTCCGAAAAGACGAGGCCGATGGTCCGGTTCGACTGGCTTCTGGGGGCGCTGGTCTATTCGGTGGCCGAATCCGGACCCCTCGACGGCGCCGCGCACCTGTCCCTGTGGCGGGACGTTCTGCACGGCGCGCCTGCACCGGCCGGGTCGTCGGACGCGGCAATCTTGGTGGCCGACGGGATCGCGCATCTGGCCGCCGACGAGGTCAGCGTCGCCTCGGCCGACTTCGAAAGGGCGATCCGATTGGACCCGGCAGCGGCCCGCGCCGCCTTTCTCTCCCGCTACGCCGAGGCAGAGACACGCCTCCTGCAGGCGCGCCTGCAATCGGACTGCGCCGAACCGACGCGCCCGACGCTGGGAACGCTGGAGACGATGCAACTGGAATGGTTCCTCGACCGATCTTCCGGAGAAACCGCCTCCTCCCTTTCCGCCGATGACCGGCTGCCCTTCGAGCTGTGCCTCATCGCCGCCAAGGGCATGCACGCTCCGCACCAATGGCTGAGCGACGCGCTCGCCTTTGCCGCAAGCCTCGGCGATCCGGACCGGCTGACGCCGACGCAGTCGGGCTGGCTGGGGCGCACGATCTGGCAGCACCACGATCCGCTCGGGGACGGTGCAGGCCCGCTGGCGGTTGGCCGGCGCTTCATGCTGAGCGGGCTGGCCCGGATCGACGATCTGAGCACCCTTTACGTGGTCTCGTCCCAGCTGGCGAACGACTGCTACGCCCGCCTCGACCGCCGCCCTTGCATGCGGCGCGTCATGGAGATGGCCGAGACCTCGGGCAAGCCGATGCTGGCGCTCTACGCGGCCGAGGCGCTCGCCGGCTCGACCCTGCCCGAGGACCGGCAACGGGTCGCTGCGATGCTGGACCTGTTCGAGGCCGCCTATGGCCAGCTCCCGGACCTTGACGGCCAGGGCGATCCGGAATGGTTCCGGGCCTACATCTCCTACCTGCGGGGACTTCTGGCCTTCACGGCCGGAGATCCGGAATCCGGGGACTGGCGCCGCGCGCGGATCTATCTGACCGAGGCGAAGGAGCACCCCGCCTTCCGTATCCACGTCGTCCCGATCCTCGCCAAGGTGGTCGACGCGCTCGAAGGCCACGCCGCGGCGGAACAGGTGACCAACCTCGCGCTTCTCGCGGCCCCGTTCAGCGACGCGCCTCCGACCGAACTGGCGAACCTCTATGCCCAGCGCTTCTCGATCTCGATCCAGGCGGGGCATGGCGAGACCTTCCTCGCCGAGATGGAGAAGCTGCCGCAGGCGACCGGATGCGCCGAGGACTTTACCGCGCACTGCGTCGCTCCGTGGATCTGGCGCGCAGTGGCGCAGGCGGTCTACCGGCACGGCGACTGGCAGACGGTGGCGCGCCGGGTCACCGCGAATGTCGACCATCCCTACGCCGCCCTCGTCTCGCTGATCCTGAACGCTCAGGGGGGCGAGACGGCGGGCGCCCCGGCGCTGATGCGGCGCAGATGGCAGACGGTGGATCCGAGCCTCTGGCCGCAGAGGATCGAACTGGAGGACGAAGGCGTCTGGCGCGAGATCCTGCTGGGTTACGCGGTCGGGGAGTTCGTCGAGGGGCTTGGCCCGGAAGACCTGTACGCCGCGCTGGAGGCCCCGGACGCCTTTGCCGCGCACCCGTTGTCGAAGATCGGCCTGCCGCGCGAAGAGATGCTGACCGAGGCGCTGTTCTACGGCGCGATGCAGGCCTACGCCGACGGCGACCGGGAGGCCGCGCTGGAGCTGTTGCGGCGATCTCAGGGCGTCGGATACCGGCAGGCGCTGGAGCACGCGCTCGCGCTGCCGCTGCTGGCGCAGTGGACGGAGTGAGGTGGCAGGGAGCTATGCTGGGTCTCGGTGACGCTGGCCCCGTCGGCCCATCCGGCGAAGACGTCGTCGAGATAACCGATTTCTCTGCCTTCCGAGACAAGAGAAACTGGCACGAAGAGAGCCGTCCGCTTAGTGCGGAGAGGCGGCTGTTACCGTTTCAGAATTGGCACGATACCCTGTACGAAATGGACGCAATACGGACGCCTCCGAGCTAAGCGATAGAAAGGAAAGAGTAAGGGGAGCAGCGTCCCCCGGCGGATCGGCCCGCGTCAGAGGGCCGACCCCATACATCCCCCGCCCGCGGCACCCGATTGAACGCGCGGCGCCGGAAAGCCACCACCTGCACCGGCAACACCCGCCCGACCCCGTGATGCAGCACCGCCCGTTCCAGCGCCCCCCCTGCTTCTTCTCGTTGAAAATACGCCAGGGGGGTCTGGGGGGGCTGGCCCCCCCAGCGGATCGGCCCGCGCCAGCGGGCCGACGCTATAGATGCCCCGCCCGCAGCATCCGGTTGAAGGCGCGTCGCTGGAACTCCACCGCCTGCACCGGCAACAGCCGCTCGGCCCCGCGATGCAGCGCCTTGCGGGCCAGCCGCGCCACGCCCAGCGGCCGCGCCGCCCGCTCCAGCGAGCCTTCGCAGAGCGCCCGCGCGCCGTTGGCGAATTCGCGCTTGTAGCGCTCCGCCCCGCGGCCGAGGTCCAGCTCCACGAGCCCCTCCGCCGCCGCCTGCTCGGCGCAGCGCAGCAGAAGCGCCAGCCCCGGCGTATAGGCCGACATCTCCGCGTCGTAGCCCGGAAACCACCAGTGCCAGGCCGTGCCCGAGCGCATCCCGAAATGCGCCGCCACCAGCCGGTCGCCGGCATAGAGCGTCGACAGCCGCCCCGCAAAGCCGGGCGTGTCCGCCGCGCGAATCCGCCGCGCCACCGCGCCGGCCCAGGGCAGGTCCAGCGCGAACCGCACCCCGATCTCCGCCAGCGCCGCGCGCTTCCAGCCCATCAGCGTCTCCCAGGCCGCGTCCGAGCGATCGTCCGGCTCGAACCGCACCGGCCCCAGCTCGCGTTCCATCTTGCGCAGCTTGCGCTCCACAGTCTTCAGCGCGCTGCCCGCCTTGCGCCGGTCGTCGCGCCACGCCGCGAACCCGGCGCCCAGGTCGATCAGCGGCGAGGCGCTCTCGCGGAAGGCGTTGTCGCGGAACAGCGGCGTCGCCGCCAGCGCGTGGTCGAAGTCGTAGCAGGTCAGCCCGCAGGCCCGCAGCACCGCCGTCGCGTCCGCCCCCGCCGGCGCCGCGCCGAGGATGCCCTGATAGTCCGAGATCGGCCCCGCCAGCGGCGCGCCCCGGCCGCCGGGCCGCAGGTGGAACGGCAGAAAGCCGGAGATCTCGCCGCCCCGGTACAGAATCCCGAGGCGCAGATCGTCGCGCTCGGCGGCGACAATCCGCAGGAATTCGAGCGAATAGTACGGGCTGCGAAACGCGGGACGGCTGGCCTGGAGCGTCGCCCAGGCCGACTCGGTCGCCGCATCCATCTCCGCGGGCCGCACCACCTCGGCGCTTATCGCTGTCATGCCGTGTCTCCGCCCTGTCGCCGGTGCCCGCGAATCGCGCGCCTGGTTTCCGTTCAAGAATTAATTCCGGCTTCGCTGCACCAGTGATGCGCGCCCGGAAACAATAAGGAGGTCGCGCAGGTCAAGACTCGCGCCCTGTCCGGACAAAACGGCATTTGCTTTCAGGCAATCCGCGCCGCACCCGTGTCTTTCCCCTCGCTTCTCCATTTGGAATCTGCCCAAGTTCTGGCGTAATTCCCACAGAAAAGTCGCATTCCAGACACGGGACCCGTATCGCATGTCTTCCGCTTCCGCCCGCATCGCGGTGCTCGTGGCGTCCAAGGGGCGTTCCGACATCCTGCGCGACATGATCCCCTGGCTGAACGCGCAGACGCTGCTGCCGGTCTCCGTCACCCTGGCCGTGACCGAGCCGGCGGATGCCGATTTCGACCTCGCCGCGCTGCTCGATCCGCGGATCGCCTCCGAGGTGATCCTGTCGCCGCCCGGAAGCTGCCGGCAGCGCAACGCGGCGCTCGACCGGGTCGGGCCGGATATCGACTATGTCGTGTTCTGGGACGACGACTTCTTCCCGTCGCGCCATGCGCTGGCCGCGCTGGCAGAGGGATTCGCCCGGTTTCCAGACGTCGACGGCATCACCGGCGACCTGATCGCCGACGGCATCGGCACTCCGGGCATTCCGCAGGCCGAGGCGCGGCGCCTGCTCGACGACTGGGACGCCGCGCGCCGCGACGGGGCGCGGCCCGCGCCGCGCATCACCGGCGATACCTTCGGGCTTTACGGCTGCAACATGGCCTATCGCCGCGCGCGCGTCGCGACGCTGCGCTTCGACGAACGCCTGCCGCTCTACGGCTGGCAGGAGGACGTGGATTTCGCCCGCCAGCTGCCCGGCCGCCGGGTCGAGATGACCGAGTTCACCGGCGTGCATCTGGGCACCAAGTCCGGCCGCGAGACCAGCGGCGAGCGGCTGGGCTACAGCCAGGTCGTCAACCCGTATTACCTGTGGCGCAAGGGCACGCTGTCGGCCGGCTTCTCGGCCCGGCTGGTGCTGCGCAACCTGCTGGCCAACGCGGCCCGCAGCCTGAAGCCGGAACCGTGGGTCGACCGCAAGGGCCGCCTGCGCGGCAACTGGATCGGCCTGCGCGCCGTACTGGTCGGCCGGGCGAATCCTGAACACATCCTGAACTGGCCGCGCGCGGCGCGGTAGATTTGCGCAACGAAATCGTATCCTGGATTTCAACAATACCGATTCGCAGCTGTATTTGTTTCGCGCGCGAAACATTTTGGCACGATTTTGACACAACTCGATGAGGCCCGCCCGGGTTTCCTGATAACCATGTTTCCTGAGGGTGAGACGCCGGTGCGCCGATTTCCGATCCGACGCTGCTGCTTATGCGCCACCGGTGTCCTTTCCGAACGATCATTGCCGGCACCGCCGTTCCCGGACGGCATGCGCGCCGGAGTCATACTGATGTCGCCCGTGGTGGGAGGGATTTGACATGCCGAGAGTGGCATTCCGAGAAGCATGGACGCTCGGGCGGGTTCTGGCGAACGGCCAGCTGCTGCGCTACGGGCGCGGCGACAAGGGCTATACCGTTCGCTTCGAACGCGCGCTGGCGCAGAAGATCGACAGCCGGCACGTGCTGGCCGTGACCAGCGGCACCAACGCGCTGATCACCGCGCTGGCGGCCGCCGGCGTCGGGCCCGGCGACGAGGTGCTGGTCCCGGCCTATACCTGGGTGTCCACCGCTCTGGCGCCGCTCGCCGTGGGCGCGGTGCCGATCCTGGTGAATATCGACGAGAGCCTCGCCATCGATCCGGCCGACATCGAGCGCAAGATCACGCCCCACACCCGCGCCATCATGCCGGTGCATATGCTGAACCTGCCCTGCGACATGGACCGGATCATGGGGGTCGCGCGGCGCCACGGGCTTCTGGTGGTCGAGGATGCCTGCCAGGCGGTCGGCGTGCCCTACCGGGGCCGCAAGCTGGGCACCATCGGCGATCTCGGCGCGTTCAGCTTCAACCACTACAAGAACATCACCTCCGGCGAGGGCGGCGCCGTCCTGACCGACGACGACCGCTACTTCACGCGCGCCCGGATGTACCACGACCCCGGCAACTTCATCCGCGGCCACGCCGAGACGGACGAGCCGCTGTTCTCGGCGATGAACTTCCGCGTGTCCGAGCTGACCGGCGCGGTGCTCTACGCGCAGCTCCAGCGGCTCGACCCGCTGCTCGCCCGCCTGCGGCGCCGCTACGAGCTGGTGGCCGAAACCTTCGAGGGCGCGGCCGGCTGCCGCGTTTCGCCGCATAACGATCCGGACAACGCGATGGGGCTGACGGTGCTGTTCGACGACCCCGAAGAGGCCCGCCGCTTCGGCGCCACGCGCGGGGTGGAGCGGCTTCTGGACACCGACCGGCACGTCTTCACCAACTGGGACGCGATCCTGTCGAAGCGCTCCTTCCACCCGAAGATGAACGCCTACAACTGGGCCAACCGCGACATCGAGTACCGGATCGAGGACTATCGCCACACGCTCGACATCCTCTCGCGCACCTGCCGCGTCGCGCTGGGCACCCAGTACCCCGCGTCGGTGATGCGGCTGCGCAAGCCGGCGCTGCGGCGGGCGGTGCGCCGCCCGGCCGGGCCGGCCGCAGCCGCGCCGGCGGAATAGGAGGCGACCCGGATGCTGGACCGCACCCGCCCGCAGGCTCTCGCCGCCGACGCCGCCTGGACCGCGCCGAGCCTGGAAATCTCCGTCATCAGCCTGCCCGCCGCCACGCGGCGCCGCGCGCTGATCGAGACGACCTTCGCCGACCTGCCGCATGCCTGGTCGTTCTTCGACGCGCATACCGGCCTGCAGCACCCGGCGCTGCGCTACGACGCGGGCCGCATCCGCCGCAGCTTCGGACACACGCTGACCCAGCCCCAGCTGGCGGTGTGGTCCAGCCATTACAGCGTCATCGACCGGTTCCTGGAGCAGGGGACCAGCGACTACCTGCTGGTGTTCGAGGACGACGTGATCTTCGATACCGCCTTCCCGCTGAACGATCTGCTGTCGTTCTGCCAGGGCAACGGCATCGACTACATCCGCCTGTTCGGCATGTACGCTGCGAAATCGACGCAGCTCAGCTTCCTGTTCGACCGCGCCGTGATCCGCTACAAGTCCAGCCCCCTCGGCGCGCAGGCCTATCTGCTGTCGCGCGCCGGCGCGGCGAAGATGGTGGCGGCGTGCCGCGACGTGGATACGTCGATCGACATCGCGATGGATTCGTTCTGGAAGACCGACCTGCCGATCTATTCCGTCTTCCCCTTCCCGGTGATCGAGCGCTTCTCGCCCTCGTCGATCCCGATGCAGCAGGGCCAGCCGCTCGGCGCGCCGGACAAGGCGGTGCTGACCGCCCGGCGCGTCCGGCGCAAGCTGGACAAGTTCCTGGCCAACGCCGCGCTGATGCGGCGGGACCGGCAGATCCGGCGCGCGGCGCTGGATTTCGTGCAGGTCGGGGAAGAGCACCTGCGGACCGGCGGATGACCCGGCAGGACCCGGGGCAGTTCGCCCGCGCCGCGACCGCCGGCCGCCCCGGCGCGGGCCGGGTGCGGGTGGCGGACATGGCCGATCTGGCGGAGGTGCGCGACCTGGCCTGCGACGTGCTGATCGTCGGCGGCGGCCCCGCCGGCCTGACCGTCGCGCGCGGGCTGGACGGGGCGAAGCTGGACATCCTGATCCTGGAAAGCGGCGGGCTGGCGGAAGGCCCCGACGCCGAGGCTCTGAACGAGGTGATCGCCACGCCCGACACCTGGACCGCGACGCAGCAGGCGCAGCGGCAGGCCTATCACGCCGCGCTGACCCGCCACTGGGACGCGGCGCGGCAGGGCTTCGGCGTGCGCTGCCGCGGGCTCGGCGGCTCCACGGCCGCCTGGGCCGGCAAGTCCGCCGCCTTCGACGAGATCGACTATGCCCGCCGCGACTGGGTGCCCAACAGCGGCTGGCCGCTGCAGCCGGCGGAACTGACCGGCGCGCTCGACCGGGCGGCGCGGCTTCTGAACCTCGGCCCCAACGTCTATGACGACCGCCTGTGGGAGCTGATGCAGCGCCCATGTCCCGAGCCGCGGCCCGACCCGGAAGTGCTGCGCTCGTATTTCTGGCAGTTCGCCCGCTCCACCATCGACCCGATGGACATCCTGCGCGCCGGCCACGAGTTCCTGAAGGATGAGCCGGTGCCCTGCCGCATCCTGACCGGCGCGACCGTGACCGAGATCGTCACCGACCCCGATGGCGGGCGGGCCGCCGGCGCGGTCGTCGCCGATGCCCACGGCACCCGGCGGCGCGTTTCGGCGCGAACCGTCGTGCTGGCCGCCAGCGCGATCGAGAACGCGCGGCTCCTGCTGGCCTCGACCCGCCACCATCCGAACGGCCTCGGCAACGGCCACGACACGGTGGGCCGCTACCTGCTGGACCATCCCTGCGCCGAGGTCGCGCGCTTCGACGCGCCCGCCATCGCCCGGATGTCCGAGCTGTTCGGCTTCTTCGGCCTCGGCGGCGCCGGCGGCATGACCATGTACATGCGCGGCCTCGCCCCCCGGCCCGAGGTGCAGGCGGCCGAGGGCCTGCTGAACTGCGCCGCCTTCATGCCCGGCGAGCGCGCGCCGGACGACCCGTGGGAGGCCGCCAAGCGCATCCTCGGGCGGCAGAGCGACAGCTACCTGTCCGACGGGGTCAGCATCCTGCGCTCGCCCGGGCTGGTGGCCAAGGGGCTCGGCCGCCTCGCGCTGCAGCACCGGCGCATGCCGCGCGGGCTGGCGCGGTTCGCGGTGAACCAGGTGATCCGGTTCCGCCCGAAGATGGCGGCGGAGGAATACCTGACCGGCGGTCTGCCGCACAAGCTGACGGGGCTCGATGTGCAGGCGATCTGCGAGCAGGTGCCGGATCCGGAGAACCGGGTGACGCTGGCCGGGCGCACCGACCGGTTCGGCACGCCGCTGCCGCGGGTGCGCTGGCGGGTGGGCGAGACCGAGATGCGCACGCTCGCGCATTTCGCCCGCCTGCTGCGCGACGGCTTCGCGCGCAGCGGGATGCCCGCGCCGATCCTGTCCGACTGGGTCGCGGAGGAGCGGCTCGGGGACGCGGCGGTGATCGACATGGCCCACACCGCCGGCACGACGCGCATGTCCGACGACCCGCAGAGCGGTGTCGTGGATCGCGACTGCCAGGTGCATGGCGTCCACGGGCTGTTCGTCGCCGGCGGCTCGGTGTTTCCGACCAACGGCCATGTGAACTCGACCCTGATGATCACCGCCCTGGCGGTGCGCCTCGGCGACCACATCGCGGCGCGCGCGACGTCCCGGTAGCGGCCGCGCGGGCGGCGCGGTTTCGCGGCGGGCGGGTGTTCTGTCGTGCCGGGACGTCGGGTGCTGCCGGAGAGACGTTAGAGTTCCCAGACCTTTCTCGGCAGTCTATCTTATTGAGTTAACGCGAGAAATTTAGATTCCGCGGTCCGGCATGGATCATCCGGCGGGTCCATGCGTCGGGACATGTGTGACCGTCGCGCCCGCGGCAGATGCGGCGCACAGGATCGCCCGATGCTTGCCAGATTCGTCAGGCAGACCCCGACCGCATGAAGTTCGTAAAGGCACCGGATAACAGCGCGGACTGGCCTTTCGCCTTGTTCGGCGGCGGGACGATCCAGCTTGTCGTCCTGGCGGTCGTGGCGCTGTTCCTCGCGGGCTTGACCCTTCGGCTTCTGCGCGGCCGACGGGGCGGCACGGCATGTCGCTGGAAACGCGATCCACGGGCGCGGGACACGCTTGTGCGGTGGCAGTGTGCAGCCTGCGGCGTCGATGCATTCACGTCGGACGGGCGTCGGCCGAAGGAGTGCAAGCGGCATATGCGCGAAGCCCGGTTGTAGCGGCGCGGAGCGGCACTGCGATGTCGAGCGCGCGCCTTCCTCAGAGCCATGCCCAACGTCCGAATTGCCAAGGAGCGTCGGTACAAGGATCGGTACAGGCCAGGGGGCATGACGCCGCGGACACGCTAAGGTACTTTCAATCACTGGATATTTGCTGGTGCTGCCGGAGAGATTTGAACTCTCGACCTCTCCCTTACCAAGGGAGTGCTCTACCCCTGAGCTACGGCAGCGACAGCGGGCTTGTAGAACACCAGAGCCCCGGAAAACAAGGCCTTTCTTCGATGTCAGCCAAAAGATGTTGAGGCGTTGGATTCGACCCGATTTCACCCGATTTCACCTGATTTCACGTGCAATCCGTGCAAAATCCGTGCACGGGTGTTCTGGTTAAGTTCTCAGCCACCGTCGGGCATGGTGCATGTCCAGGACGTTG
Source organism: Psychromarinibacter sediminicola (assembly GCF_029168335.1). Taxonomy (GTDB): domain Bacteria; phylum Pseudomonadota; class Alphaproteobacteria; order Rhodobacterales; family Rhodobacteraceae; genus Psychromarinibacter; species Psychromarinibacter sediminicola. The sequence goes on along the minus strand of NZ_JARGYC010000041.1, from coordinate 31,040 downwards.
TTCTGATCCACGATCTCGCCGACGCCGACGCCGACGCCGACGCCGACGCCGACGCCGACGCAGACGCAGACGCCGACCACGTCCGCGCAAGGTCCCGGGAGGCGACGGCCAATATCGACCTGTAGCCGGCGGGAGCTGCGAGATATCGCGGCGACCGTTCAGCCTTACTGCCGCTCGTCTTTCGCAGTCGTGGGGCCGTCGCCGGTCTCCAGCCAGCGTCGTGCCCGCGCGTCGCCGACCAGCGCTCTTATGCGCGCGTCGTAGGTGGCAATCTGCTCGGTCGAGAGTTGGCCTTTCCACTTCCGCGAACTGGCAGATTCGAAGAAATCGGCATCGGATTTCCAGAAGCCAGTCCCGGCAACGGGCGCATAGTCCTGCGCATTCGCCTTCATCGACTCGAACGAGGTGGCCGCCGTCACCGTGTCGATCAGCTCGGCGCTCGCCTCGACGCCGACGGCGCGGGCCAGTTTCTCCACGGTGGACCGCCCGTCGCGAAGCATGTCGGCATAGTGGAACAGCTTCAGCTCCGGGAGCCGTCCCGACAGGGCCGTTTCCCGGTAGTGAAGTGCCAGAGCGGCCAGCGTGTCGCGGTCGAAATCCCCGGTGTCCGCCGGGTCTTCGACGTAGTGCCGGAACGCGCGCTCGAGCGGCAGGAGGAAGGGATCGTCCGGTTCCGGCTCGGCCACGTTCGCGTTGTGGGCGCGAAGCGAAAAGAAGACATCGAGCGGATGCCGGTAGACCGCGATCACGGTCACACCGTCCCAGAGCGGGAACCCGTCGGCCGGAGTGTGGGTCTTCACGACCCTTCGGCCCGGCTGCGTCCTCAGCGCCGCCGCGATTTCGTCCGCGGGAGCCCCCAGATCGGCGTCGACCCAGGGCGAGAGGACCGGCACCCTGTCCGGCAACTCGGTGCTGCCGTGAAGCAGCATTGAGAGCATCGATTGCGTCCAGGTCGTTCCGCTTTTGGGTGGCGTGCAAACGAGAATGTCGCCGCGGCGGGGTTCCCAGACGGACCATCGCTCAGGACTTGTGATCGTGCCGCGATAGCTGCGAAGTGCCGGCTGGAGGATGTGCGCGGGCGTGCTCATGAGGCGGTTCCTCAGTGGGTGACGCTCCCGCCCGGATCAGCGAAGGTGCGGCGCATCGCGGCTGATGGCGCAGCTTTTCCAACTGAGGGCGGCCTGCGGCAGGCGCTTCAGGTCGTTCGGGCCCTGAGAGCTCGAACATCGCGTGAGCCGGGGTTGTAGAGGTCTCGCCGCCCTTGGAACCCTTTGGCAGTACAGGCTTCCCCGACTTGTCAAACGTGTTCTAGATGCTGGCGTCATGATCGGTCAATCACCAAGTTGACCGATCATGACCGAAGCCGAATTCTGGGAGGACACGAAGGCTTCAGGAGCGCGGTGCCGACATCACGGCTCCAGCGGGTCCAGCAAGTGACCACCGCAATCTTTGTCCCAGGACGTTCAAGAGACCAATCGCGGGCCATGAAGCGTCGCGGTTGAAGTGCGCTTGACTCTATAGCGATCTTTAGTGCAAATATTCGCATGTCGATCAATTGATCGAAACGGCCTTGCAGGGGAAATCATGGGCACTCGTCCGGATCATGGTTGGAGCACAGGTGCCGACAGGGGCAGGGCCGGGGAGACGCTGCCTCGATGAGCCGCCGCGTCGCCTCAGCTGACTTGTCGACGGATCCCCGCATCGACCTTGCGGCGCGTGCGGCGTGGCTGTCGTATGAAAAGGCGCGCACTCAGGACCAGATCGCCGCCGAGCTCCAGGTGTCGCGACAAGTGGTTCAAAGGCTGATTGCGCTGGCGCACAATTCCGACCTGATCGAATTCCGTCTTAAACATGCGCTTAGCGACTGTATTCGGCTGGCCGAGGAGCTGCGCGAGCGCTACGATCTGCGCTCCTGCGAAGTGGCGCCGACGGAGAGCGGGTCGACCGAGGATATCCCGACCGTGGGCGCAGCCGGGGCCCGTTATCTCGAATTGATGATGACGCCGCGCGAGCCGACTGTGATCGGGGTCGGCAACGGCACGACAATGCGCGAGGTCTCGCACCGACTGCGGCGGATGGATCGGCCGAACTGTCGCTGCGTATCGCTGATGGGTAACCTCACGCGGGACGGGCGGGCCAGTCATCATGACGTGGTGATCTGGATCTCGGACCGGCTGAACGCCGAATGCTATCCGCGCCCGATGCCGGTGGTCGCGAACACCGCGGCCGAGCGCGAAGTGCTGCAGGCACAGCATGGGTTCAGGTCTATCACGGACCTGGTGGGGAAGGCACGGTTCCTGCTGATGGGCATCGGCTACTGGGGCGACGACGCCTCGTTGCTGCGCGACGGCTTCCTCACGCGAGATGAGACGCAGCAGGCGATGAACGTAGGCGCCGTCGGGGAATTTCTAGGCTACGCGATCGACGCGCAGGGGAACATCGTGGACGCCGACTATCACGCGCGGCTGACGTCCTTTCGGCCATGGCCCGACCAGGACCGGCCGGTGGTGATCGTGGCGTCGGGGGTGAAGCGTGCGCCGGCGATCCGCGCGGCGCTGACGGGGCGGCTGGCCAACTGTCTTATTACCGACGCCAACACGGCGCGGTTGCTGCTGGAGTGACGCGATGTCCGGCAGCCGCGCCCGACGACCGAAGGAGGCGCCCGTGCGTCACGGGCCTGGGAACGATGCGCCCGAGCAATTCGCATCCACAGGATCGGGAGCGATCCCGAAATGGAGGAGAACCCATAACATGACACCGAAGAAGACCGCGCTTTGCGCATCCGTTGCCGCCCTGCTGGTATTCGCCGGGCAGGCCGGCGCCGAAACCACATGGTCGCTGTTCACGCCGTTCGCGACGAACGACAAACCGACGGAGCTGTACCGCGATTTCGCCGCCGACGTGGCGGAGGCGACGGGCGGTGACCTGATGATCGAGGTCTATTCCTCGGGAGAGCTGCCGTATAAGAACACGGACGTGCTGAAGGCGCTGGCGACCGACCAGATCCAGATCGCCGACCTTGCCCTTGGCCCGGTGGCCGGCGACGTGCCCGAGCTGACGGTGTTCGGCCTGCCGTTCCTGTGCACGTCGACCGACGGCTTCTACGACGCCATAGACGCGGCGATGCCGACCTTCAACGAGCGGCTGCAATCCAAGTTCGGCGTGCACGGGCTGGCCGGCTGGACCATGCCGCCACAGCAGATCTGGCTGCGCGATGCGGTCGATGGCATCGGCGAGCTGGAGGGGCAGAAGATCCGCACCTGGAACAAGATGCAGGTGGAGATGCTGGACCTTCTGGGCGCCTCCGGTGTGGCGATCACCCCGGCCGAGGTCATCCCCGCGCTGCAGCGCGGTGTGGTGGACGGCGCAATCACGGCGGTCATTCCCGCATATGACTGGAAGTTCTACGAGGTGGTCGACGCCGGCTACATGCTGAACTTCACCATGACCGACCAGCTGATCGCGGTGAACGACAGTGCCTTTGACGCCCTGTCGCCCGAGACCCAAGCGGCGCTCGAGGAGACGGCCGCCGCCTGGCAGGACAAGTTCAAGGAGGCGATCGATGTCGCCGCCGGGGAGGCGGCCGAGAAGCTAAAGGCGGAGGGCATGACGCTGATCACGCCATCCGACGCCGACTTCGAAACGGCGCGGGAGGCGACGAAGCCGCTGTGGCAGGACTGGGCCGGTGCCAACGGCGACATCGCGGCCACCCTGCTGAACGACGTCAGCGCGGCCTGTTCGGAGTGAGGCAGAAGTGCTGATCCCGGAACGGGAGAATGAGCCAGAGACCCGGGCCGCGCTGCCGAAATGGCTTCGCGGCCTGCGGTGGGGGCTGGATATCGCCGCTGCCGGGCTGGTCGCGCTAGCGATGGCGGTGCTGGTGCTGGTCTTCGGTCTGATGAACGTGGAGATCGTCAGCCGCACGCTGTTCGGCGTGTCGACCCTGGTCGCCGACGAATACGGCGGTTACGGCTTTGCCGTGCTCATCATGGCAGGGCTGACCTATGCGCACCGTTCCGGCGCGCTGCTGCATGTCGACTTCGGGCGGCGGCTGATGGGGGCGCGCACCCGGGCCGTCTCGCTGGCGCTCGCCAGCGCGCTGAGTTTCGGGGTCGCCTGTTTCGCCGCCTATGTTGGTTACAAGACATGGGCGCTGAGCTTGCTGTTCGGTTCGACCTCGGCGTTCTCGTCGAACACCCCGCTGTGGCTGCCGCAGGCCGCCGTGCCGGCCGGGTTCGCCATACTGGCGCTGTCCTTCGCGGAAGAGTTCCTGAGCCGCGCGCTGATCGCGGCAAGGGGCGCCTAGGATGGGCTGGGCCGAGACGCTTCTTCTCTACGGCGCGCTGATCGGGGGGTTCCTGGTCGGCGGGGTGCTGATCGGGGCGACGATCGGGATCGTCGGTATCGTCGGCGTCACGCTGGCGGCCGGCACGCGGTTGTGGCCGACCTTTGGCGACATAATCTGGAACACCGCGACCAGCTTCACGCTGGTCGCGATCCCGCTGTTTGTGCTGATGGGAGAGATCATCCTGCGCAGCGGCCTCGCCCGCAGGTTCTACGGCGGCGTCGCGGACCTGCTGCGCGGTGTCCCCGGCGCGCTGGCGCATACAAACATCGTCGGCTGCGCGGCATTCTCGGCCCTGGCCGGGTCCACCGTCGCCACGGCGATGACGGTCGGTACGGTGGCGGTGCCCGAGATGCGACGGCGCGGCTACGGGGATCTCCTGACGCTCGGGTCGCTGACCGGGGGTGGGTGCCTGGGCATCCTCATTCCGCCCAGCATCCCGATGATCGTCTACGCTTCGATCACGCAGACCTCGGTGCTGGCGATCTTCATGGCCGGGATCCTGCCCGGCCTGCTGCTGGCCCTGACCTTCGTCATTTACATTGCCATGCGCGTGCTGCTGCAACCCGAACTCGCCCCGACTGGGCCGGAAGAGGAGGAAGCGCCGCGCTCCCGTCTGAAGGGGCTGCGCGACTGCCTGCCTGTCGCGATCCTCATCACGGCGGTTATCGGGTCGATGTACTTCGGGATCGTCACCCCGACGGAGGCCGCCGGCTTCGGCTGCCTGCTCGCGCTGGTCCTCGGGCTTCTGTACCGGGACCTCGGGTTGCGGGCGCTCACGGAGGCACTGCGCAACGCGGTGGTCACGAGCTGCGTGGTGATGTTCATCACCATATTCGCGCAGTTCCTAAGCTTCGCGGTCGTCACGTCGGGCGTCAGCCGCGGGTTGTCGGGGGCCCTGGCCGACGCGGGCATCGGACCGTTCGCCTTCTTCTGCCTGCTGATCCTGATCTACGTGGCCGTCGGCATGTTCATCGACGGGCTGTCGATCATGCTGCTGACGGTGCCGGTCCTGTTCCCGGTGTTCGAGGTCATGGGCTACGACGCCGTCTGGATGGGCGTCGTCCTTGTCCTGCTCATCGAGCTGGGTGCGCTGACCCCGCCCATGGGGCTGAACCTGTTCGCCGTGCAGTCGATCAGCAAGGCGCCGCTCGGCGTCATCGGCCGGTCGTCGATGCCTTATGCCGTCATCATCCTGGGCTTCTGCCTGCTCATGTACGCGGTGCCGCAGATTGCGCTGCTGATGCCCGACCTTCTGAGACACTGACAAAAGGACCTCGCCGCATGTTCACTCCGCCCCCCGCGAAACAGGCCACCGTCTTCGCTCCGCTGCCCGAGGAGTTGCGGATGAAGGGCGAGCCGTCCGAGTGGCGTGACGGCCAGCCCGGCGCGCTGCCCGAGCACTCCCTGCTGGAGGGGCCGGCCTTCGACCGCGAGGGCAACCTATGGTGCGTCGACATCGCCTATGGTCGCATTTTCAGGGTGTCCCCGGATGGTGGGTTCGAGACGATGATCACCTACGATGGAGAGCCGAACGGCCTGGCTTTCCACGCCGACGGGCGGCTGTTCGTGGCCGACTACAAGAACGGGATAATGGTCTTCGACCCGGCGACCGGGCGGATCGCGCCGTTCCTGCAGCGCCACCACCTTGAGCGGCTGAAGGCGGTGAACGACCTGGCTTTCTCGCGCTCCGGCGATCTGTATTTCACCGACCAGGGGCTGACCGGGCTGCACGATCCGACGGGACGTGTGTTCCGGGTGCGGGCCGACGGAACGGTCGACATGCTGCTATCCAACGTGCCCAGCCCCAACGGGCTGGTCATGGCGCCGGATGAAGAGACGCTCTACGTCGCCGTGACGCGCGCGAACGCGATATGGCGCGTGCCGCTGATGCCCGATGGCGGGGTGGCCAAGGTCGGGCTGTTCATCCAGCTCAGCGGCGGCGGAGGCCCGGACGGTCTGGCGATAGACGCCGAGGGAGGGCTGGCGATCTGCCACATCGGGCTGGGCGTGGTCTGGCTGATGACGCCACGGGGCGAGCCCGCGCTGCGTATCGACTCCCCGGCCGGCCTGCACACGACCAACGCGGCCTTCCTGCCGAATGGCGGTCGCGAGATGGTCATTACCGAGTCCGAGACCGGCACGATCCTACGCTGCGAGGTGCCGAAACCGGGTCTACCGCTGTTCGGCGATCAGCGTTAACGCGCCGCGGTTTTTGATTTAAACATACAGCCGGCAAAGCCTACCATGTGCTACGCGTTCGAGCGTTTCGGTCGAGGATTAGGATCTCGGACTGACGCCCTTGATCGGCCTCTCACTTTAGTGGCGAGAAACCGGCCGGCTGCATGAAGACGCTTTCCTGATACTCAAGGAACGGCAAAATCTTCGGGACGAACTGCTGCCACTCTGGATCCGCGGCGAGCTTTGCGCGTTGCTCGGTGCGGTGGCCGAAGTCTTCATAGGACCAGATGAAGACGACCGAGTTGAGCGGGCCGCTTTCGGTGGTCCAGCAACCGCAGAGTTCGGCGTAGCGGGTGATGACGTGAAGGCCTTCGGCCTCGTACAGCTTGAGGAATTCGCCGGCCCGTCCGGCAGTGATGCGGTAGGTGCGCTTTTCGAAGATCATGCTCTGCTCTCGGCCCCCTTGTACGTCATGGTGTGACGCGACTGTAGGAACCTGTCGCCATGTCGTCAAACGATGACTTGTGGGGCGTCGTCATCGCGGTATCCTTTGTCACGGCACCACTATCGAGTACGCCGGGCGAACCGGGCCAAGGGGGAGCAGACCATTGAAAGCCAGATCCACGAGTTTGAGAGGAACCAAGAAACCGCGCGAGGCTTCCGGCGCCGAGGGCGGCACGCCGCGCAGCCGGCTTCCACACGCGGAACGGAAGGCGCAGATACTGGAGACGGCCGGCCGGTTCTTTTCCGAGCACGGGCTTACCGCGCAGACGCGTGCCCTGGCGCAGGAATGCGGCATCTCGCAACGGCTGCTATACAGGTTTTTTCCGACCAAGGAGGACCTTCTGGCCGAGGTCTACCGCGAGGAGATTCTCGGTCACTTCAAGTCCGTCTGGTTCGTGGAGCTGCAGGACAGATCGCGGCCTATTGAGGCGAGACTGAACGATTTCTACAAGGACTATCTCGCTTCGGTGCTGACCCGCCGTTGGTTGAGGCTGTTCATGTATGCATCGCTGGCCGATGCCCGGATGGCGCCGGACTATATCGCCGGCGTCGTGATCCAGCTGCTCGAATTGATCGTCCAGGAGGTGGCCGCAGAGCAGGGCGTCGATCTGCCCGACGACAAGGATCTCTTGCATGAAGCGGCTTGGGTTCTGCACGGCGCGATCTCGCACTATGCGATTCGCCGCCATCTTTATCACGCCGGTTCGACGCTGCCCGAAGACCGTGTTGTGCGGATGCAAGTGCGTATGTTCATCGCCGGGTTTCAGTCCTATTTCGAGGCAGAGGCCGAGCCCAGCGGCTGAATGTTTGATCTGCAGGTGCTCCATTCGCGAGCGTTTTGCGGCCGGCATCTAGATTCCTGAATGTCATCACTTGACGACATAGTGTCTCCGCGCTTAGCGTTTTGACGTCGGCATCGGTCGCGTCTTCCGCGGCGGCATGCCGGCCGCCGGCGGGGCGGTGCGGTTCCCGCGCCTGAGAAGAAGGAACAGGGAGATGAAAACTAGCAGAATGCCAAGCATGGGCAGACGGCAGTTCATGCAGACTTCGGCCGCGGCGGGCGCGCTGGGGCTTGCGGCGCCTGGCCGGTTGGCCCTTGCCCAGTCTGCGTCGCCCGTGAACCTGCATACGTGGTCGGCCGCGGTCGACACGGTGAAAAGCCACCTGACGGCTTTCGAGGAGCACACCGGCATTCCGGTGAACTACGGCAACTCGCCGTGGGCCCAGTACCGCGAAGGCATGGTCACCAAGTTCGTTGGGGGCGCGCCGCTCGACATGATGTGGGTTTCGGACGCCTGGCTGCCGGAATGGGCCGAGGCCGGATGGATCGCCCCGGTCGACGATTTCGATTTCCTGATGAAATACAACGCCGAGGCCGAGGATTTCTGCACGAACTCCATGACCTACGACGGGCGTCAGTACGGCCTGACTTACTACACCGATTTCATGGCGTTCCTCTATGACGAGGAGAAGCTGAAGGAAGCGGGCTTCGACGCGCCGCCGGAAACCTGGGACGAAGTGGTCGAGCAATCGCTGGTCATGAAGGAGAAGGGCATCGCGGAATACCCGATGATGCTGGCCATGGCGCAGGAAAGCTGGCTGATCGAGTTCATGTCGGCACTGGTCTATTCGCACGGCGGGCGTTTCGTCGACGACAACGGCGACGCGATCATGCAGCACGAAGGCAACGGCGCGGTCGAGGCGCTCCGGTGGGTGGTCGACGGCGTCAGAAAGCATGGGATCATCTCGCCCGCTTGCGTTGAAACCGGCGAGCTTTCCGGGTTGAAGGCCTTCGCATCCGGCAACCACGCCTTCGCGCTGGTCGCCAAGTACCGTCTGCGGATGCTGAACGACCCGGAGCAGTCGCAGGTGGCCGGAAACGTGAAGCAGGCCATGATGCCCATGGGCAGCAATGGCGCGCATGACACGGTGGGCTGGATGCGATTCCACGGGATGTCGGCGCAGGCCGCGGCGGATCAGCAGCGCGCCGAGAACACCGCCAAGCTCATCGAGTGGTTCGGCGGTAAGGCGGACGGGGAGTACAAGTTCCAGAAGCTCCTTTTCCTCGATATCGGTGCGGGCTTCGGCGTCAAGCCGCTCTTCGAGGATCCCGAGATCCGGGCCGCCTACGACGCCTATGGCGACGTGGACATGATCCAGAAACAGCAGGCGCAGGCCCGCAAGAAGGATGTGATCACGCCGTGGTTCGGCGAGTGGAGCGAAACCAACGGATCGGCGTGGCAATCCGCGATCTTGGGCAACGTCGATCCGAAAGCGGCGCTGGAGAAGTCCGCGGAACTGTGGGCGGAGCTGAAGTCGGAATACTAACGCTCGCTCTTTTCACCCTCGGAGGGCGCGGCGCGCCCTCCGGTTCTACGCTCCGGGCCGGCGCCCGAGCGGTCCTCCGGCCACCGGTTATCGCACTTGACTGATCAGGCACTCTCCCAAACGGCGCCGCACGGCTGGCGCCAGCGGTTCGGATATGAGGAACGCAGCGCGGTTCTGTTCCTGCTTCCCGTCATGGCCGTTTTGATGGCCGTGGCCGTCTTTCCGATCCTGTATTCGCTGTGGCTGAGCTTTTTCCGGATGAAGCTCACGCGACCGAACCGGACGCCGTTCGTCTGGTTCGAGAACTATACCGACCTGCTGGGCAACGAGCTTTTCTGGGTCTCGGTGGCACGTACAGTGACGTTCACCGTGACCTCGGTTGCGGCGATCGCGGTGATCGCTCTGCTCGTGTCGCTGCTTCTCAACCAGGACTTCCGCGGGCGGCGGGTGCTCAGCACCATCCTCCTGATCCCCTGGGCGATCCCCTACGTGGCAAACGCGCTGATGTGGAAGTGGATCTACGATTCCGGTTACGGCGCGCTGAACGGGGTCCTCTACCAGCTCGATTTCATCGACAAGTACATGGTCTGGCTGGGAGACCAGGACAAGACGATCTTCCTGATCGCGAACGCCTTCGTCTGGAAGGAGGTGCCGCTGGCCACGATCCTGCTGCTTGTCACGCTGAAATCCATTCCGGCCGACCTGTACCAGGCCGCAAGGGTGGACGGCGCTGGCATCTGGCAGCGTTTCACCCATGTGACACTGCCGTCGATGAAGCCGGGTTTCATGCTAGTGATGATTTACGAGACGATGATGGCGATCCGGCATTTCGACCTGTTCTTCATCCTCACCGAAGGCGGTCCGGGCGACGCGTCGCACGTCCTGTCCTGGCACATTTATGTCGAGACCTTCCGCAACCTTTCCTTCGGCAGCGGCGCGGCGATGTCCTACATCCTGGCGATCGTCACCTTCGTGCTGGCCTACTTCATCATTCGTTTCCTCGGGCGGAGGGTCTGAGCATGAGCACCGCGCAACCGCAGCCGCGCGCCGTGACGGGTGCCGACTATCGCCGCCGTCAGACCATCGCGGCCTGGACCCGGACAGGCGTAATCCTTGTAAGCTCCGTCGTTCTGCTCTTCTACGTTCTCGCTCCGGTGGCGTGGCTTGTCTCGTCCTCGATCCAGACGGAGGCAGAGATCGTGTCCGTGCCGCCGCACTGGATACCCGAAGAACCGACGCTTCAGAATTTCAGGGCGATCTTCAAGGCGACCGAGGAAGAGGAGGTCACCTACGAAAACCGAAGCGGCGTGGATCCCGCAGCCGGGGGATTCATCCCGTCGACGGCGCAGAACCTGCTTCCGGCGATGTGGAACAGCTTTCTCGTCGCAACGCTCGTCGTGATCTTCAACCTGCTGGTCGGGGTCCCGGCCGCCTACGCGATGGCGAAGATCCGCTACTGGGGCCGCAACGGATCGGTCTATTTTATCCTGATCACCCGGGTGATCCCCGACATCGCGCTTGTCGTGCCCTTCTTCCTCGTGATCCGGAAGCTCGGGCTGCTGGACACTATATCATCGCTAGTGATCACCTACCTCGCGATCACAGTGCCCTTCACCGTCTTCATCCTGATCCAGTACTTCGAAGGGTTGCCCGACGAACTCGACAAGGCCGCGCGGGTCGACGGGTGTTCGCGGCTTCAGTCGCTTCTGCGGGTGTTCCTGCCGCTGTCGCTTCCGTCGCTCGTCGCCGTCGTGCTTTTCACCTTCCTGACAAGCTGGAACGAGTTCCTTCTGGCGCTGATGTTCACGCAGACCGAGGCGTCGCAGACATTGCCGATCCTGCTCGCCTCCTTCACGTCGGATTTCACGATCAGCTTCTCGTTCATCAACGCGGCGGGTGTGCTTGCGATCATCCCGCCGGTGATCGTGGCCATCCTGTTCGAACGTTACATCGTGTCGGGCCTGACGGCCGGCGCGGTCAAGGGATAACCCAGGGAGAGCCAACTTGGCCCGCATTCGGTTTCAAAACGTCGACAAGAAGTATCCCAACGGCTTCCACGCCGTGAAGGACCTCGAGCTGGACATCGCGCATCGGGAATTCGTGGTGCTGCTCGGTCCTTCGGGTTGCGGCAAATCCACCACCCTGAACATGATCGCAGGACTCGAGGAGGTATCGAATGGCGAGTTGCTGTTCGACGATGAGATGGTGAACTACGCGCCGCCGCACAGGCGCGACGTGGCCATGGTCTTCCAGAGCTATGCGCTCTACCCGCACAAGTCCGTATTCGACAACATTGCCTTCGGGCTGCACATGCGCAAGCGGCCCGCTCACGAGATCGAGCGCCGGGTCCGGGACGCGGCCAAGCGCCTGGAGATCGACCACCTGCTCGACCGTCGGCCGTCGCATCTTTCGGGCGGGCAACGGCAGCGGGTGGCGCTGGGGCGCGCGATGGTCCGCGACCCGGCCGTTTTCCTGATGGACGAGCCGCTCTCCAACCTCGATGCGGCGTTGCGGATATCGATGCGGGCCGAGATTAAGGAGCTGCATCGCGCGATGGCCACGACCTTCGTCTACGTGACCCACGATCAGGCGGAGGCATTGACCCTGGCAGACCGTATCGTGGTCATGTGCGATGGCCTCGTGCAGCAGATCGGCGCGCCGGACGAAATCTATGAACGGCCGCGCAACACCTTTGTGGCCTCTTTCCTCGGGAGCCCGCCGATCAACTACATCGACGGCACGCTGGACGTTGACGGGGAGGGAACGGCCTGGTTCCGTCGGGGTGCCCTGTCGCTTCGCCTGCCGGGGTGGATGGCGGACCGGCTGGACGGGCAGTCGGGCCGTAGCGTGAGGCTCGGTCTGCGGGCCGAGGATGTGGACGAGCGTAGCGAACCCGCGGATGGCGCGACGCTGGCGGGCCACGTGCAGTCTGTGCTTCCGGTCGGTTCGGACCAGTTCCTGGAAATGCAGGTGGAAGGCGTCGACCTGTTCTTCAGGGTCGGCAAGGACCTGCGTCACAAGGCCGGGGAGGCGCTCTCGCTCTCGGTGGACCTCGAGCGGCTGCACTTCTTCGACCCCGAGAACGGGCGGAGCCTTCTGTGGGCGGGCGAGTGAGGCGCCGATGAAACCCGTCGCCTTCGACTACCAGCGGCCGGCCAGTGTCGAGGACGCGGTCGCGCTCCTTCAGGCCCACGGACGTTCGGCCAAGCTTCTTAGCGGCGGTCAGAGTCTCGGGCCGATGCTGAACATGCGGCTGGTTCGGCCCGAGGTCGTGATCGACCTGAACGACCTGCTGGAACTCGACTACGTGCGCGAGGCGGCCGACGTGATCGAGATCGGCGCGCTCACACGCCACCACCGTCTGGCGACCGCGCCCGAGATCCTGCGCGCCCTGCCGCTGCTGGCGTATGCCGCCGCGACGATCGGGCATTTTGCGATCCGCCAGAGGGGAACGATCGGCGGCAGCCTCGTCCATGCCGATCCGGCGGCGCAACTGCCGCTGGTCGCGGTCACCCTCGCCGCCGAGATCGTGCTGCGGTCGGCGGCAGGTACGCGCTCGATCCCGGCGGCGGATTTTCTGCAGAACGTCATGACGGTCGACCTCAACGAAGACGAAATGGTCGTTGCCATCCGCTTCCCCAAGCCCAGCGCTGCGAAGGCCGGTTGGGGGATGCGCCTATTCAGTCGCCGTCGCGGCGACTTCGCGATCGTAAGCGCCGCGGTCTGGCTGCGTCGCAACCCGGACGGACGGCTCGCCGACATGCGTCTTGGCCTTGGGGGCGTCGCGCCGGTGCCCTTCCGGCTTCACGATTTGGAGGACCCAGATGACGAGGGCGCGCCGGGCGAAAGCTGGGCGAGCGACCTTGCCGGTCAGGCCGCGCAGCGGGTGGAGCCCGAGGATGCGCCCGGACTCCCGGCCGTTTATCGCCGCGAGCTTGCCTGCAACCTGCTTCGCGGGGCCTTGACAGACGCTCTTTCGCTGGCCGGAGAACGGCATGGATAGCAGACACGATATCGAGCTTAGCGTGAACGGCGACACGCACAGGATCTCGGTGCAGGCCCGCCGGCTCTTGTCCGACGCGCTGCGCGAGGACTGCGGCCTGACGGGAACCCACGTCGGGTGCGAGCACGGGGTCTGCGGGGCCTGCACGGTCCTGATCGACGGCCGGCCGGCGCGCGCCTGCCTTACCTACGCGATGCAGATGGAAGGCCACGAGATCACCACGATCGAAGGTCTCGGGGGCACAGACGGCTACAGCCCTCTGCAGCAGGCGATGCAGGACGAGCATGGCTTGCAATGCGGGTTCTGCACGCCCGGGATCCTGGTCACGTTCGAGGCGTATCTCAGGGACAACCCCGACCCGACCGAGGACGAGATCAGGGACGTCCTATCGGGCAATCTCTGCCGTTGCACCGGATACGAGAACATCGTCGCGGCCGTGAAAAAGGCCGCCGCCGGGATGCGGGGCGAGCCGGAATGACGGTGGATAGCGAGGATTTCACCGAGATCGGCAAGCCGCTTCCCCGGCGCGAGGATCGGCGGCTCCTGACGGGGCAGGGGCGTTTCGTCGACGACATCGCGATCCCCGGAGCGCTGCACGCGGTTTTCGTCCGTTCCCCGCACGGACATGCGCGGATCCGGGAGATCGATACGGTCGAGGCGCTGGAACTCGACGGTGTCGTGGGCGTGTTCACGGGCAAGGACCTGAACGCCTGGACCAATCCGCTGCGACTGGCTCCGCCGATCGAGGGACTGCTGCCGACGAAAATGACGACGTTGCCGGAGGGCAAGGTCCGCTTCCATGGCGATCCGGTCGCCTGTGTGCTCGCCGTGGACCCCTATACCGCCGAGGATGCCGCCGAACGGGTCGCGGTGACCTATGACACGCTGGAGGCCGTGACCGACGCCGCCGCGGCCCTGGCGCCCGACGCGCCGCGGGTGGACGATGACCTGGAAAGTAACCTGGTCTCGCGCCAGAGTTTCTCTGCGGGCGCGCCGGCCGCGCGGCGCCGCGAAGCCCACGCGGTGGTAGAGGCTGAGTTCCACCAGCATCGCCAGACCCACGCCCCAATGGAGACGCGTGGCTGTGTGGCGGTCTGGGACGAAGGGCGCAAGCATCTGACCATGCACATCGGCACCCAGATTCCGCATCCCCTGCGCGGCCAGCTTGCCGGGCGCCTGGGACTCTCGGAATCGCAGGTCACTGTGGTCAGTCCCGACATCGGCGGCGGCTTCGGCCAGAAGATCGCACTTTACCGAGAGGAACTCGTCATCGCGGCCCTCACGCGGCACCTGAAGCGGTCCGTGCGCTGGCGCGAAGACCGGTTGGAAAACCTGATGGCCGCCAGCCACGCCCGCGAGAACACTTGCCGCACCCGCGCCTCGGTGGATCGGTCGGGGCGGATACTCGGGCTGGAGTTCGAGATCACCGAGGACTTCGGTGCCTACTGCTTCTACCCCGCGAACTACATGTCCCGCGTGGTGGCCATGATCCTGACCGGTCCGTACCGGATCCGGGACTACGCCTACGAGGTAAAGGTGGCGCTCACCAACAAGTGCGGCAGCGGGCCGATGCGGGCCCCCATGGCGATCACCAGCTGGGTGATGGACGGCACCATCGACGCGATTGCTCGCCAACTGGGCCTGGACCCCGTGGAAGTGCGCCGTGTGAACATGCTGAGCCCGGCGGATTTCCCCCACACGATGCCGACCGGCGAGGTGCTGGAGGATATCAGCCCGGCCGAGACCTTCGAAGCCGCGGTCAAGGCGGTCGACGTCTCGGCCATACGCCGGCGCCAGGGAGCCACGTGCGACGACGGGCGACTGATCGGCCTCGGCTTCTGCACGGTGGTCGAATCGACGACCTACGGGTCGCATTTCTACAAGTCCGCCGGCATCGCCGGCTCGGGCCACGAGGCGGCCTGGGTCCGGATCGAGCCATCGGGCGCGGTGAACGCTTCTGTGGGTCTGATGGGATCGGGCCAGGGCTACGAGACGCCGCTGGCGCAGGCCGTGGCCGAAGGGCTCGGTGTCGGGACGGACGACGTGCGCGTGCACATGGGCCATACCGATATTGCCCCATACGGGATGGGCAGCCGCGGCAGCCGCGGTGCGACGGCCGGCGGCGGAACGCTCTATCTTTGCGCCCGAAAGGCGCAGGAACGGGTGCTGACGATCGCCGCCGCCGTGCTAGGGCTAAACTCGGCCGACACGGCGTCGCTTCGTCTGCGGGACCGGCGGGTCCAGAGAAGGATCGATGACGCCTGGCAGGACACGGAGCTGACCCTGCGCGATGTCGCGCGGACGGCCTATCTCGACCCCACCGCCCTGCCGGAGGGCGTGCCCCCCGGCCTCGACGTCGCGATGACCTACGATCCCCCGCCTATGACATACTCGAACGCCACCCACGCCTGCATCGTCGCGATCGAGACGGCCACGGGTCGGGTGGTGATCGAGCGCTACCTCGTGGCCGAGGATTGTGGCACCGTGCTCAACCCGGTGGTGGTGCGCGGCCAGCAGCAAGGGGCCATCGCGATGGGTCTGAGCGGGGCGCTGTTCGAAGAGGTCGTCTACGACGCGTCCGGCCAGAACATGAGCGCGACCTTCGCCGATTATCTCCTGGCCACTGCCTGCGAGTTGCCGAACTTCGAGATCCTGCACATGAACACGCCAAGCCGGCAGACTCCGGCAGGCATCAAGGGAATGGCCGAGGGTGGCGTCATGGGCGCCATCGGTGCCGTGACCAACGCGGTCAACGATGCGCTGGCTCCACTGGGTGTGGTCGCGAACCGACAACCCCTGAGCCCTCAATACATTCGCGGCCTGATCCGAAGCGCGGAAAACACGAAAAACCCAAGGAGGCACGGCTCATGACGACGTCGGATGGCAAGCAGGCGATCGGATTTATCGGTCTCGGGATCATGGGCGCCCTTATGGCCGGGCACATCCTCGAGGCGGGCCACCAGCTTCACCTCTACAACCGGACTCGGGCGAAGGCGGACGACCTGGTCGCTCACGGGGCGACCTGGCACGACAACCCCGGTCGCGTGGCCGAGCACTGCGATATCGTTTTCACTATGCTCGGCTATCCGCCAGACGTCGAGGCGGTGTTCCTCGGCCCCGACGGGCTGGTCGCGCGGGCGCGCCCCGGAACAGTGCTCGTCGACATGACGACTTCCAGCCCCGATCTCGCGCGCAGGATCGCCGAAGCCGCTGCGGCGCGGGATCTCGGCGCCCTCGACGCGCCGGTTTCGGGGGGCGACGTCGGCGCGCGGGCCGGGCGGCTCGCGATCATGGCGGGTGGCGAGCAGACCACCTTCGAGAAGGTGCGCCCCTTCTTCGAACTGATGGGGGAAACGATCGCCCACCTCGGGCCGGCCGGCGCCGGGCAGCACGCGAAACTCGCCAACCAGATCGCCATTGCCTCGACGATGATGGCCGTCAGCGAGAGCATCGCCTACGCCGAGGCGGCCGGTCTCGACCCGCGCCAGGTTCTCGACGTGATCGGCACCGGTGCGGCCTCCAGCTTCCTTCTGGTAAACCTCGGGCCGAAAATGGTCGCCCGGGATTACAGCGCCGGCTTCTTCGTCCACCATTTCGTAAAGGACATGGAAATCGCGCTCGACGAAGCCGCCCGGATGGGTCTGGACCTGCCGGGGCTGCACCTGGCCCGAAAGCTTTACCGGCGCCTGACAGAGGCCGGACACGCCGAGGATGGCACACAAGGCATCTTTCGTCTTTTCGCCGAAACCGGCCATACGCAGAACAGGGCGTGAGCATGGAACTCTCTGGCGAGCACTTTATTCGGGCCAGCCAAGAAAAGGTCTGGGAGAGCCTGAACGATCCCGAAACGTTGCGTCGTAGCATACCCGGTTGCGAGTCCATGGAGCAAACCGGAGAGAACGAGTTCACTGCGACGGTGGTGGCCCGTGTCGGACCCGTCGAGGCCAGGTTCAAGGGCAAGGTGGAACTCGAAGACCTCGACCCCCCGAACGGATATACGCTTCGAGGCCGCGGGCAGGGCGGACCGGCGGGGTTCGCGAAGGGAACTGCGCGCGTAACGCTCGAGTCCGAGTCAGAGGGGACGAGGCTGCGTTATGTGGCCAATGCCGACGTTGGCGGCAAGCTGGCCAGCGTGGGGGGGAGGCTGATTCAGAGCGTCGCCAAGAAAACCGCGGCCGAGTTCTTCGAAAACTTCAACACGGTCGTAACCGGCGGGACACCGAATGGCCGAACCACCGGGCGATCGGGAAAAACCACCGTTGCGCCGCTGGACAGACGAGAAGACAGCGCAGTGACTGGTCGTCATCGCTATTCGGCTCACATCCCCCTCATCGACCGTGTGGCTTGGCTTCTCGTCGGTGTGGCGGTGGGAGTGGCCGTGACGCTGATGGCGGCATGAACAGTTGCTTCCATGTGAGAGCTGATTAATAGGTTCAAGTCTTGCGTGGTGGAGTGAGTCCAGCATTTTCCTCTGATCCATTATTTCAGAAGTGGAATATTACACAACGTCAGACGCGGGCCGGGGGAGTGGGTTCGCTACAGTACGCCGGAGGAACCGGCCGAATACCTGGCGACCTGCACTCCGGCCTTCTCGCCTGAAAGCGTAAATCGCGACGAGGCGTGAGGTGATCAGACGGTCGACGGCCGCACCCTCCGTGTTTCGGGTTCTGCAGGTATTCCGAAAGGCGACCCTGCCGAACCCGACGCGCGTAACTGGACTAATCCGCTTTGCCGTGCGGTGACGTTCCCACGACGCCGATTTGTTCGCGGATAAGATCACTGTGTCGCGCGGCCGAAAACAGGCTGTCCAGCTTGATAAATCCTCTGAGAAAATTTCGCTCAGGCCACGCTGCTTTGCATCTTAGATGGCTAGTGGCGGCTTAGAGCCCTCTGCCGCATTGGCGGGAGAGGGCGGGAAGCGGTCGTTCGGGTCGAGGCCGTCAACGTCGATGTTGCAAGATTTCGCAATCCTGGAAAAGCTTAGATGTCCAGATTTCGAGACGCCTCTTCGATACGCGTGAGCACGCCTTCGACTTGGCCGAGATCGTTAGCCAGGAGCAGCGCGAGTTTGGCCAGAAAAACCTCGCGTTTCGCATCTGCGACGTTATCAAGCCGGGTCGCGAGGGCTTCGTAGATGGTTTCGACCTCTGCGGGCGTCATTGTTGATGTTCTCCGATAGCGTTCAGCAGCGCTGCGGCGATTGCGTCCGGGGTGGCCGCTTTCCAGCGGGCTGCGATGTGGCCGTCTGGCCGAACAAGATAGGCGCTGCTCGGCCCCATGCCCAGACCGGCCGCGGCCTGCGTGTCGGCCCCAAGCACAACGACAGCCAGTTCGTCCGAGGCGAACGATTGCAGCGTCTGGTCGCAGGTTATCAAGGTAAACCCCGCGCCCATCTGGTCTGATAGGAACGTGTCGCCGACCTGCGTATTGGGCAGCGTCGCGCCAGGGACCGGGCCTGTCTCGAATCCCGGGGCGTCGGGCGCAACGATCGGACTATCCGCGTAAGTGTAGGGGGTCATCTGACGCGGGTTGGCCAACTGCCCGGCAAAGGGATGGGTCAGGGCGAGGCTGAGGGCGGCATCGCGCATGAGGGTCCAGCCGGGCGTCGGCGGCGTCATGAACCGCGCAGATTTCGACGCGTTTGCAAAGACGTCCAGCGTCGCGCCGCGCCGTTCGGGCGAGTAGCTGTCGAGCAGTGCCTCCGGCGCGGTGCCTTTGACCACGCGCGACAGTTTCCATCCAATATTCTGCGCGTCAGCCAATCCATTGTTCAAGCCGCGAACGCCGAAGATCGGCACGATATGCGCGCTGTCTCCGATAAAGAACACCCGCCCGTCGCGGTAATCGTCGAGCGCGAGGGTGTTGGCGGAGTAGGCACTCCACCATTCCAACTCCCAATCGCCAGAAAACTCCAGATCGGCCAGGACCGCAGCCACCGACCGGCGCACTTCGTCTTCCGCAACCGCGCTTTCCGTGTCTTCGTCGTCGTGCAGTTGGTAGTCGATCCGCCAGATATTGTCGGGCTGTTTATGGACGAGAACCGTTCCTCCGCGCCGGCAGTCGGGATCGAACAAGGCGCGGCGGATGGTCGGATAATCGTGATCCATTTGCACGTCGGCAATAACATAGCGGCCCTCGTAGTTTTCCCCTTTGAGCCGCAGTCCGCGCTTTTTGCGAATCTGGCTGCGCGCGCCGTCAGCGGCCAGCACCCAATCCGCTGTGACGTCATAGTCCCCCAAGGGGTCGCGCACGCTCAGGCAGACGCCATTATTGGTATCGGCCACATCGGTCACTTCGCTTTGCCACCGGGTCTCGATTAGCGGCTCCCGCGTGATTGCATCCCACAGATATTGCTCAATGAACTGCTGCTGGATGTTATACATCGGTCGATATTTCTCGTCCGGGCTATCGGGCATTTCGAATTCGAGGATCTGGCGGCCCCGGTAAAAACTGCGCCCTGTCGTCCAGCCCAGCGATTTTTCGAGGAAGGGCGCGACGGCACCGATCCTTTCGAGGATGTGAAAGCTCTGGCGTGCGACACAAATCGCCCGGCTGCCGTCGTTAAAGGTCGACTTCGCGTCAAAGAGGACCGAGGGAATGCCGTCCTTCGCCAAAGCCAAAGCGGCCGTCATGCCCACGGGGCCTGCGCCGACGATCGCGACCTTGGCGCGTGCGCCAAGACCGTCCCGATCCACTGTAGGCTCGAAGTAAGGATAGTCGAAATAGAGCGAGTCCGTGACTGCGCGGCCCTGTGGTCTCATG
This sequence comes from Psychromarinibacter sediminicola, assembly GCF_029168335.1. Lineage (GTDB taxonomy): Bacteria > Pseudomonadota > Alphaproteobacteria > Rhodobacterales > Rhodobacteraceae > Psychromarinibacter > Psychromarinibacter sediminicola. The sequence continues at coordinate 10,917 of NZ_JARGYC010000041.1, read as the reverse complement.
TCCTGTCCTCCCATCGGTTGCGCGACCGTAGCGGTCACGGTAACGCCCTGTCTGTCCCCCTTGGTAGGGGACATGCTACAAAGCGGCATGTCCTCGACCGCTCGTATGATAGATGCCTGCCTTGAAACACTTGGCTCCGAGGGTTTCGCGCCGGTCTTTGCCGATTTCGTCGAAACGCTGGGGGTGGACCAAATCATGGTCTTCGCGATCTCGGCTGATGCCGCCCGGTGTCTTTTCTCGCGTCACTTCGCCAATGCAGCACTGGCTGGCGATCTGGCGGCGGCCTACCTCGAAGGCGGGTATCGCGACGACCCCTTGTTGCCCGCCTTGAAGGATGCGCCGCGCGATAGTGTCGAAATGCATCGGCTGGAAGACATGGCGACCCGGATGGATGCGGATTACCGCCACAGGTTCTTCGACGCACCCGGCCTGTCCGCGAAGACCACGGTGATTGCCGTTGGGGATACCCTGAGGCTCTTCGTCAGCTTCTACGCCGCCGACGCGGTGCGCGACGCTTGCAACCCGGATCTTGCACGTTTGGCCGGGCGGCTGACCCTGATGCATTTCGAACGGGCGTTTGACACGGGTGTTCCCGCGCCGCTGACCGTCTTGAGTGACCGTGAACGAGCGGTGTGTCTCGGCATACTGTCGGGCCAAAAATCAGAAGCCATCGCGGCGGATCTGGGCGTCGCCGCCTCCAGCGTGATCACCTATCGAAAGCGGGCGTATGGCAAATTGGGTGTGACCTCCCGCGCGGGCCTCTTTGCGATCTGCTCGACATAGGCAGAAGGGCGCAAAGGGGAGGGCTTACGATTGCCCAAGGTTCGTTCGAGAGCGGACCGGCAGTCTTGGCCGGCGTTTCTCTTGCCTTAGATCGGATGCGCCAAGGGAGCCGATTGGGTGCGGCGTCGATTTCCGGCCGCAAGAAGGATCGACGACCTCTCAGGTCCGTGAGCGGGCTCGTGCGTTTGGGCGGAATGCGGACCTTCGCTGCAATGGCACGCGATAAACGTCACTAAGGCCAAAGCTGACATTCAAGGCCATCAGATGGCTGAAGCGGTAGCCGATCGTGTGGGCGTCTCCAACACGACCCGGAGCTGTCCCTTGCGCCACACCGTTTTGTTTGGCGTCGAGGCAGCGGCATCGCGTCTGAACCCGAGGTCGCCCAAAAGGTGAGGTGAGAGCAGTGCTACTCGCTCGAGCTCCTCGAGCAGGCGTTCGTCTGACGACCGCGGCTTGCGCCAAGGAATAAATATCCCCATCCTGATGAAGAGTGGAGCCTTGGTTGAGATCGCTGGTCCGAAGTTATGAGTTTGCGTTTGCATTCAAAACTCTTTCTGTTTACCTCCAGTTATTTTACCATTCCGCCAATGCGCACAGCAAACCACGTTATTGGACCCATAGGATGAAGAAAGGTGATCCTTTGCCGTGAATCGAATGCCGCCCCTCAACGCCCTCAGGGCATTCGAGGCCGCCTCGCGGCATGGTGGTTTCATTGGTGCGAGCGAAGAGCTCAACGTGACCCGCGGCGCAATCAGTCGGCACGTCAGATTGCTCGAGGACCATTTGGGCGTTCAGCTGTTTGTCCGCCTGGCACAGGGGGTCCGACTGACAGCGGCAGGCCGGCAACTTCAACCGGTATTGTCGGAGGCTTTCGCCCTGATCCACAGGGAGGTAGAACGGATTTCATCCGATGCTTCGGAATTGAGAGTGATATGCCCTCCGGGAACGTCGATCCGGTGGCTCCTCCCAAAGCTGGAGGATTTCCGAAGCCTTCACCCTGATTTGCGTGTGCGGCTGACGACAGATTTCTACGCCGACGGCGGCTTCGATCCTGTCGAGACCGATGTCGGCTTCTCGGTTTCGAACTTGCCCAATCGACCGAAATCGTTGGAGACTCAGACACTCTTTCCGATAATGCTCACCCCGGCTTGCGCGCCAGGCTATCTGAAAGAGAGGTCGCTCACATCACCAGAGGCACTCGCTTCTTGCGAGCTGTTGCACGAAAACAGGCATCATTCCGACTGGAAGGCTTGGACGGATGATTTCCCAGAGCTCGGGGTCGATCCGGCCGCTGGTCAGCACTTTCCAAACATCGATCTCGCGACAAAGGCGGCGGTCATGGGCATCGGCATCGTGATGGCGGACCTCGTGCTGTGCCGCGAGGAACTCGAAGCAGGCACGCTCATTGCGCCGTTTCCGGACATGGTGTGCCACTCACCTTTGGACGGCATCTGCCTCCTCGGCGGAGCCGACAAGTGGCACATTCCCAAGGTCGAGGCATTCAAGTCATGGGCGCACGACACCTCTGAGGCAGACCGGGCCTCGGTCAGTCATCTGATGCACGACTAAGAGGCAAGTGCGCTTGCGATGTTTTCGTGGGCAGACATGACCTCCGACGGCATCGCTGTTTCGTATGCGCAGAAAATGACGGCTTCGACGGGCCGCGGCGCAGCATCGTAGTAGGTTATGGAGCCGCCTGTATCAGCCGCCCGCGAAGGTCGACCCCGTCGATCAAATCTCCACAGCCTCAGATATCGCGAGCGCATCCTCGAAATCGACACCGAGGTAGCGAACGGTGCTGTCCATCTTGGTGTGCCCGAGCAGGAGTTGCACCGCGCGCAGGTTGCCGGTCTTCCGGTAGATTTGCGCAACTTTCGTCCGGCGCATCGAATGCGTGCCATACGAACTCGGTTCAAGGCCGATGGACGTCGCCCAATCGCGCACGAGACTTGCATACTGGCGGGTCAAAATGTGGAGCGTCTCGTGGAAGCGGCCGGGCCAGAGGTGTTCCGAGCCGATCATTGCCGGATCATCGAGCCATGTTGAAACCGATTTTCGGGTGCCTTCCGTGATTTCGAAGCGAACCGGCATCTTCGTCTTGCTCTGGGTGATGGACGCTCGCTCTTTGACCTGACCGGCGGCGAAGACATCCGCCACCTTCAGCTTTACGAGATCGCACCCACGGAGCTCGCTGTCGATAGCGAGGTTGAAGTGCGCGAGATCACGCGCGCGGTTCGCGATTTCCAGGCGCACGCGGATCGCCCAGACGTGTTTGGGTCGGAGCGGTCGTTTTTGCCCGACGATGCGTCCCTTGTTCCAGGCGGGTCGGCAGGTGCGGATGGCAGGTAAGTTGGTGGCAGACATGTCGGCTCCTCCAGTCCAACCACGTCCCACCACGTCGCCGACCCGGTGCCGGCGCCTCATGATATCCCTTCGCGGTCACAGAGATCGTCCGCTTCGCGCCCTTTGCAGACATGGAGTCGCCGGGGGGCTGATAGAGCGATGCCAACACTTGTATCTGGACTTGGGGCCAGCCGAACCAAAAGCATTTCGACACGGTTTGGTCAGGCGCACTCGGCCTCGATTACGGAAACCACAACGGGTACTCGCCAACAGTTCCCATCTGCGTGCCGCTCCGCAACGATCTCGGTCATGCGCGTTCGCATCAAGGCGACTGTCTCCGGCGTCTGACCGGAAATCAGCATCTTGGCGCCAACGGTCGCCTCGTTGAAAATGTCAAAGAGTTCCGATGGGTCCCGAAGCACCCATGCCTCCTCGATGTCTTCGTGCGCGATCATGGTGAGGCCCGCCGCGGCCATCATCTTGCGGGCATCGTCCGGGCGGGAGAAAGCGAAAAGGTCGGGTTGGGGCGCCGCGCCAGAGAAGTCTCCGAGGGCGCGGAAGGTGCCAAAGGCCGCTCCGAACGCAGGGGAGCGATCCGGTGCGGCCCAGGTTGCCATAAGGAAGCGGCCGCCTGGTCGTAAGACGCGGCAGATCTCCGCCAGTGCAGCCGGTTGGTCGGGAATGTGCATCATCCCGAAATTGCTGATCACGCTGTCAAAGGCACCGTCTCGGAACTGCAGAGTGGTCGCGTCTCCCTCTACGAATTCAATACCGGGCGCGTGCTTGCGTGCGATGGCGAGCATCTCGGGCGAGAAGTCGAGCCCGGTCACCCGGGCACCAGCGTCGGCGAGCGCTGCCGTCAGCGCCCCATGGCCACAGCAGAGGTCAAGGATGTGACGGCCTTCTGGGGCCACCTGCGCCACGAGACGCGCAGCCACGGCGTCTACCACTGGGCCGAAGCGCTCGACATAGGCGGCGACGATGGTTGCATCGGCCCATCCGGCGCGCTCAGCCTTCGCGAACGTGGCAAACTTGACCATTTGGTGTTCTCCCACGGCACCAATCGCACCCGAACATGGCCCAAAGGGGCGGTAAGGATCAAGATATGGCGGCGATCCAGCGGAGCGCACAAGGCGATCAAATAACAAGACCGCGCCATCGAATTCATCATGGGCCGTACTGCATCGCCCTGCGATGTCGAACTGATCTCCGTGAGTGGCCCCTTCGTCCCGCTTAGTTGACTTTCTGAGGTCGGGACATGCTGCAAGACCGACACGAACTGCTGCTTCGGAGAAAGTCCCGTCGCAGCATGCGCAGGGCTACGAACGGCAACAAGGGGCCGGGAGCCTCGGCGGCGCCTTGCCATGATGGCCATTGTGACCGCTACACAGCCGCACCGCCGCAGGTCGGCTTCGAGCCCAATTTGACGCCGCGGCAAATGAAGGCCGTTTGCGACGTGGTTGGTTCTGCGATGGCAAGATCGGGTGACTGCGAAGGCTTGGGATTGGTCGCACTGCGAGTGGACCAGAGAAGGCAAGTTGGCGCCGCGAACAATCTCGCTGTATGGATTTCCGGTAATCGGGTCATCCCTGTAGATCAACGGAATTGTCGCCAGATCGCCGGCAAAAGGACCCCCTCCGGTAGGGTGACGGGTAACCGTCTTGCCGGGTGTTCCCGCGATTTGTAGTCGGGCCCATATTGGCTTAGAGGCTGTAATTGGGCGGCGCGTCCGCCCCGGGCGTTCCTGGATTTATTGGGCCATGACGATGCGTTCTTCCTCTATCGCGATACTGGCAGCCGGTGCGCTTGCCTGTCCGGCAAACGCTTTGACCCCCGCGATGCCTCAATGCAGTCGTGCTGAACTCGCTCCGCAGGAAACGGGCTACGAAGGCTACGCCTACAGCATCGCCGGCAATGGGTTCGTGTCCTACGAGCGGCGGTTGCTGGGCGGTGGGCGCTGGGAATTCATCCTCGAACACTGCCCAAGCCGCCAGCGTTTGACAGTGTTTGTGACAGGCGGCGACGAGTCGCTGAACCGGCAGTCGCTTTACAACGCAATCGCGCCGGTTCTCGCAGCCTCGGAAAGCGAAAAAGCATACACATTGCAGGATCTTGGGCGCCTTGCCCGCGATGCAGGAGCGGAAGCCGGGGTTGCTAGAGCAGGCTATCTGAGCTGCGTTTGCGCGCAACTGGGATACTGAACGCGTCGGAACCTCGGAAAATGCACCGCCGCAAGATGCATGATCTTGCACGCTCAACGCATGGCGGCTTGGTCCGCTGAGCAGACCCTCGGCCCTGCGTCCAGCCAAAATGACCAAGCCAAACCGTCGGATGACGGCTTGGAGCCGGGAGCAGACATAAAAGGCTGAGTATGGTAGTATCAGCCAGCTTGGGAGGCGGCCATGACGGAAGGGATCACCTTTGCTGACAGGTATCAGTCCGTACTGGTGCCGGTCATTTTTGAGCCATGGGCAAGAGAGTTGATCGGCCGCGCCGATATACAGGCTGGCGATCATATCCTCGATCTCGCCTGCGGTACCGGGGTAGTGACAAGAGAGGTTGCAAAACGGACACCCAGCTTCGGTAGTCTTACTGCGGTCGATCATAGTGCCGAGATGCTCAGGGTTGCCCGATCCTTGGTCGACGAGCCCGGGCTTAACGTCGAATGGGTCGAGGCCGACGCAGCCGCCCTTCCGCTTGCCGACAATCGGTTCGATCTGGCCTTTTGTCAGCAGGCACTGCAGTTCTTCCCTGACAAGCTGGCCGCGCTTCGGGAACTGCGGCGCGTGCTGAAGCCCGGGGGGCGAGCGGTCTTCTGTGTTCAGAAAGGGCTGGACGTCAATCCGATGCTCAAGGCGCAGGCCGAAGCGCTGGAAGCCCATGTTGGTGCTGACGCAGCCGCAGCCGTCAGGGCGATTTGCAGTTTGGCGGACGGCGCCGAGATTCAGCAGCTTTTCGAGCAGGCGGGGTTCCGGACAATCGATGTGACGTCCGTTACTCTTGATCTTACGCACCCTGACGCCATGGTGTTCGCCACCGGCGCCATGGGTGGAATGCATACCGGTGACAAGCTCTCCGGCCTTGCGGACGAAGCCGTTGACGGTGCGGTCGAAGCCTTTCTTGCTGGCTTGGGCAATTGTCTGGACGGGCGCTGCCTGCATTTCCCACATGTATCAAATGTTGTCGTGGCAACGGCCTGAGACACAGAAAACACGAGCCCAAATCCAATGGCAGCTTGGTCCGGATGGCGGACCTTGAGTCGCCGAATTATGCTGCACGCCGCCGTGAATGACCGCTTTGGGGAAGCTGCGCCGCAGCGACGAGCAACTCGGCGGAGGTCCGGTGAGGGCCGAAACCGTCGACAAGGGCAGCCTTGCCGTAGCACATCGCCGGCGCCCCAACTTGCGGCGAATGCCGAGGTGGCGATTTCGGCCCAACCCTGCGCCCATGTCGATCAGCGGCGGTATAGGTTTTCCCGTCTCGTCCGTCACGGTCTGCTCGGTCAGGGCCAGCGACTGGCGGATTTCCATCAAGCGGACTCCCGAAGCACGGTTGGTATGGGCCGGGCCCTCAGCATCCGGAACGTAAAGGCCAGCGGGATGACCAGCGCGAACAGTCCCGCCCCGAATAGCATGGCGGTATTCGGCGTCCCGGTGCGATCCACCAACCAGCCGGCGACCGTCGGACTGACCGCCATCACCGCTTGGTAGAGTGTGAAGAACACGCCCATTCCGAAGGCGCGCCGCTCCGGTGCGACGGCTTGGCCGCTCAGCGCCATGATCACGCCTGCCGGTGCCATACCGATGATCCCGAACAGCAGGCTGGCACCCAGTCCCGCGCCGGGCACCTGAAGCAGCAAGAAGGCTGCTGCACCGGCCAGCATGCCGGCGACGAGCACGGTGTCGCGCCGCCCGAACCGGTCGACGATCTGCCCGCAGGCAGCGCCGGAGAAGATCATGACCCAGCTTGCCACGCTGATGATCGACGCCGCCGCCAGCAATGTCATGCCACGCGCCTCGAGCACCGCAGGACCGAAACTGAGCCAGGTTATGTAGCCCGCATTGAACACGCCCCACGCGATCCCTGCGCAGCAGATCATTGCCGATTCGCGTGGCATCAGCCGCAGATTGCGTCCGGTGACCGGCGGCAGATCGTGCGGTGGGCGATACAGCGCCCAGACGCCGATCGCCGCCAGCGCGCACCAGGTCGAGGCCATGAGGAAAGGCAGCCGCCAATCGAACACCGTCACCAGCCAGGTGTGGCCGACTTGTCCGATCGCGATCCCGAGCGGCCAGCTCATGACGAGAAGAGACATCGCGGTGGCGATCTCGCGGCCTGCGAACCACTCTGCAACCATCTTGGTGAAGTACAGCGTCACGACGAGGAAGCCGGCGCCTGCAACGATACGGCCGAGGCCAAGCGCTTCGGGAAGGGTTGCAAAGGCTGATATGAGGCCGCCGACCGCCAATGCGGCGAGGCCCGCAGCCGAAAGCACCCGGTCCGAGGCAAAGCGCGCAAACGCACCCGCGGGCAGCGCCAAGAACAGCCCCGGCGCCATGAAAAGTCCGATCATCAGCCCAAGTTGCGCATTGTCGAATGCGAATACTTCGGCAATCTCGTTGCCGGCGGATCCGACTGTCTGGAACTGCACGCCAAGGCTCGCGCGCGCGAAGACAAGCAGGGCGAGGATGCGCCAGCGAAGCGCGATCCGGGTGCGCATCGTCTCCGACGGGGTCGTCATGTCCTGTACTCCATGTAGACGAACCATGGATCGACCTCGATCGGGTCGGCGCATTCCGGGTAGCGGTCGATGTACTGAAAGCCGATCGGCTCATAGATCCGCAGCATGTCCGTGTTGCCCTTGATCGCGTTGACCAGGAGCCTGCGATAGCCCAACTCGCGCGCGGCTGCCATTCGGGCGGCAACGATGGCGCGGCCCAGCCCGAAACCCGACGCCTCGGGGCGGACGTAAAGTCGTTTCAACTCGGCCGCGTCGGGACGGATTTGTTGCAGCGTACCGCAGCCCACCAATCGGTCTTGTGCATCATGCACCAGGATCAGCCGCCCGGTGGGGGGAAGGAAATGCGCAAGGTTGGGCCAGAACGACGCCTTGAGCTCATGCGGCGTGTCGGCATAGGGCACGCCTGCCGCGGCCAGCTTGGCGACGATGACCGCATAGTAGTCCAGCAACAGCTCGTCGAGGGCGGCGCGGTCAGCAACTTCGGTCACGGCGGTCATGCGGAACCCCGCGTCAACAGCGTGTGGCGAAAGCCCCGCCGCGCCTTTGATCGTAGCCGGCTGCATCATGCCCATCCCAATTGGCGCACCGCGTGCACATCGTTCCAGATCTTGGTCATGTGCTGGATGCGGCCGCCCTCGAATGTCATGACATAGGCATAATCCGACGCGACCGCCTTGCCCGTCGGCGCAACCGGGCCGTCCGCACCGGTTTGGGTGCCGTGGAACACCGCGGCGGCGACGACCTTCCCGCGACCCTCGTCCGCGGCAAACGCCGTCAGGTCGTAGCGCCCGTCGGGGACCGGTGTCAGCAGGCCCTTCATCCACTCGGTGTAGCCTTGCAGCGTTGTCACATCGGCCAGAGCGTCGGCCTGGCAGGCAAAGCCTGCATCGGCGTGGCAGAAGCCCTCGCAAGCGGTCCAGCCACCCCCTGTCTCACAAGCCTCGAAAAAGTCGCGTGCTGTCTGTTCCATGTTCATCGGTTTGTCCCTTTCGCTTGATGAGGACAGCATGACCGCTGGAGGCTCTGCGCGGCATCGGCCAGATGCATTATTCGAAGGGGGCGGCGTGTAGTATTTTCATACTGCATCTGCGGGATTGCCCTATGCGGCGGCACGCGAAAGGATCGACTGACCACAGGGAACCGCCACGCCATGCCGCAAGACCTGCTCAGCCCGCGCGAGATCGAGATCGCCACCGCCTACGCACAAGGTGAAACCTATGGAAAGATCGCAAGTCGGCTGGGTATCGCGCCAACCACTGTGCGCACGCATTTGGCCACGATCTACCGCAAGCTTGGCGTGTCGTCGAAGCTGGACCTGCATGCCCACCTGATCGGCGATGCGACGCCTGCGCAGGAAAGCACGGATTTCGCGGCCGTGATCTCGGAACTCGCCCTGAGCCTTGAAGAGGCGCTGAGCCGCGAGCGCGCGCTGGCCGAGGTGCTGCGCATCATCAGCCGGTCGCGGGGCGAGACCGACGCGGTCGTCTCGTCGATCCTCGGCCACGCGCTGGAGCTGTGTGAGGCGGAGTTCGGCATCTTGTTCGACTACCACGGGCACAAGAGCTTCGAAGCCACGCATGACCGCGGCATTCCAGACGCGTTTCGAGACTGGCTGACCGCGCAGGGCGCATTTGTCGTGGGGCCACGCACCGGCCTGGGCCGTGTGGTCTCGGGGCAGGCGCCGGTGAACATTTTCGATGTGCGTGCCGAAGAGATCTTTCGCAGCGCCGACCCGCTGCGATGGGCGACAGCTTATCTGGGCGGCGCGCGGTCTTTCGTGGCAATCCCTATGATGTCGGGAAAAGGTCTGGCCGGCGCCTTCACGATCTACCGCCAGAGCGTCCGACCGTTTTCGGCAACCGCCGTGGCGCTGGCGCAGAGTTTTGCCGACCAGAGCGTCATCGCGCTGGAAAACGCGCGCCTGTTCGCAGCGTTGAAGGACGGGGTGGCCCCGCAATGACCAACATCGTTTCGCTCAGCAGCCGCGAGCAGGAGATTGCGCAGGCCTTCGCCGGCGGCGAAACCTACCAGCAGATTGCCGACCGTCTGGGCATAGCGCCCACGACGGTGCGCACGCATCTGGCAACGATATGCCGCAAGCTCGATGTTTCCACGAAACTGGCCCTGCGCGACCGACTGAACGCGTCCGCCAGCGCGCCCGTTGCCATCGATGGTCCGCCACGTCCCGAACGACCCTCGATTGCTGTACTTGCATTCGAAAACATGTCGGACGATCCCGAACAGGAGTTTTTCTCCGACGGGATCACCGCCGACATCATCACCGCTCTGTCACGCTCTCCATGGCTGTTCATCATCGCGCGCAACACCTCCTTCACCTACAAAGGCAGCCGCGTGGACGTCCGGCAGGTCGCGACCGAGCTGGGCGTGCGCTTCGTGCTGGAGGGCGCGGTGAGGCGCTCGGGCGACCGCATCCGCGTGACCGCGCAGCTGATCGACGGCGATACTGGCGGGCATGTCTGGTCGGATCGCTACGACGGACAGACGCGGGACGTCTTCGACCTTCAAGACGAAATTACGCGTCAGGTCACCGCGTCGATCCAGACCGTCGTCCATCTCAGCACGATCGAGGAGCCTGTCGAGCGCCTGTCTCGCCCCGACCTTACGGTATGGGAGCTGACTATGCGGGCGTGGCATCTGCTATACGACTTCACACCCGAGGCCTTCGCCGCGGCCAAGACGCTCCTGGAACGGGCGCTCGCGCTCGATCCAGAAAGCGCCGAGGCGAACATGATCCTTTCGCTGATCAATCATCACGTCGCACTCTTGGGCTTTACCTCCGATACCCGCGCCGCGATAGAGGCGGCCTATGCGCTCGCGCAGCGTGCCGTTCGGCTCGACGATCGCAACGAGTACACGCATTGGGCGCTCGGCATCAGTTGCTGGGGACTGGAGCGTCACGATGAAAGCATCGCGGCGCTCGAACGCGCGGTGGAGCTTAACAGGCTGCTGAAAAACTCTGCCTCGACAGGGGTTTGAGAACGTGATTCACCCTTTGCACGGCATGCTGGGGGTGATGATGCGCGGGACGG
>NZ_JARGYC010000040.1 GCF_029168335.1 Psychromarinibacter sediminicola | reverse complement strand
TACGTCGCCATCCATGAGACACCTCCTGCTGTGCAGGTGTCACCTCGGACGAAAAGGTGCCTCAAACAACGAGGGTGATGGCCCGGCGCTTACGGCGAGGCGGGCGGCGGGGCTGAAGTCGCAATTCGGCACGATGGGCAAGCCCTATCACGCCGGCCTGGCCGCCGCGACCGGGGTCGAGGCCGCGACGCTGGCCGCCGCCGGCTTCGTCTCGTGCCCCGACGCGCTGGACTGCGCGCAGGGCTTCGGCCCCACGCATGCGGGCGAGGCGCGGGCCGACGCGCTGGACGATCTGGGCGAGGAGTGGCGCTTCGACTGGGTCACCCACAAGTTCCACGCCTGCTGCCACGGCACCCACGCCATGCTGGAGGCGATCGGATCGCTGGCGCCGCGGCTGGCCGGCGAGACGGTCGAGCGGGTGGAGGTCGCCGTCAATCCAAGCTGGCTGTCGGTCTGCAACATCCAGGCGCCGTCGACCGGCCTGGAAGCGAAGTTCAGCCTGCGCCTCACCGCGGCGATGGCGCTGGACGGCGTCGACACCGCCCAGCTCGACAGTTTCTGCGAGGCCACCTGCAGCGCGCCCCGGCTCGTCGCCCTGCGCGACAAGGTCGAGGTGGTCAGCGACGAGACGCTCGCCGAAACCGCCGCGCAGGTCAGCGTGCGCCTCGCGGGCGGACGCAAGATCCAGGCGTGGCACGATCTGCAAAGCCCGATCCCGATGCCCAACCGCGCCACCAAGCTGCGCGGCAAGGCGCGGGGGCTTCTGGGCGACGCGGTGATGCAGCCGTTCTGGCACGCCATCACCTCGCACGACGCGCCGGACATGACCGCCTTCTGCCGCTGCATCGCCGGCCAGTTCCCGACGCCGGTGGCGGCCGAATAGCCGAACAGCTCAGGCCAGCGCCCGGATCAGCAGGTCGAGCGCGTAGTCCACCGTCGCCTGGCGCACCGCGCCGCGGCCCAGCGCGCCGAACTCCATCGTCTGGGTCTGCACCGCCAGCCCGGTCTGCGCGAGGCCGAAGCAGACCCGCCCCTCGGGCTTCGCCTCGGACCCGCCCGGCCCGGCGACGCCGGTGACCGACACCGCCAGATCGGCCTCGGAGCGCCAGAGCGCCCCGGCCGCCATCTCTCGCGCCACGGCCGTGCTGACCGCGCCGTGGGCCGCCAGCGTCTCGGCCGACACGCCCAGCATCGCCTGCTTGGCGGCGTTGGAATAGGTGACGAAGCCCCGGTCGAAGATGTCCGACGACCCGGCCACCTCGGTGATCGCGCCCGAGATCAGCCCGCCGGTGCAGCTCTCGGCGGTGGCGATCATCACGCCCCTCTCGCGGGCGCGGCGCAGAAGGGTCTCGGCGCGGCTGGTCACATCCCCAGAACCCCGTGCGAGATATAGGCGGCGACGGCCACGACGAGGGCGGCGCCGAGGCCGGCCAGCACGTCGTCCAGCATCACGCCCAGCGGGTCGCCCCGCCGGTCCGCCCAGCCGACCGGCCCGGGCTTCCAGATGTCGAACAGCCGGAACACCACGAAGGCGCCGACCCAGCCGGGCCAGGGAAAGACCCACGGGTCGACGCCCGCATGCCACAGCCCCGCCGACAAGGGCCAGAGCGCCACCCAGACGCCCGCGACCTCGTCGATGACGATCTCGGAAGGGTCGTGGTCGTCCATGCCGCGCGTCGCGTCCACCGTGGCCCACCAGCCCAGGGCAAACACCAGGACCGTGGCGGCCAGCAGCAGCGGAAAGCCGCCCAGCCCGTGCAGGACCCACGCCACCGGGATCGCCGCGGCCGTGCCCCAGGTGCCCGGCGCCCAGGGCAACAGCCCCACGCCGAAGAAGGTGGCGAGCGCCCGGCTCATCCCGCCCCCGTCAGAAGCGCCGTGGCCATGGCGGCGATGCCCTCTTCGCGGCCGGTGAAGCCCAGCCGCTCGCTCGTGGTCGCCTTGATCGACAGGCGCGCCGGGTCGAGTCCCATGATCTCTCCCATTTTCCGTGTCATTTCAGCCGCATGCGGCCCGATCTTCGGGCGCTCGCAGATCAGCGTCAGGTCGATGTTGGAAATGGTAAAGCCGTGCGCCGTCGCCTGGTCCACCGCGTGACGCAGGAAGACCGCGCTGTCGGCGCCCTTCCACCGGTCGTCCGAGGGCGGGAAGTGCCGCCCGATATCGCCCAGCCCCAGCGCGCCGTAAAGCGCGTCGGTCACCGCGTGCATTCCGACATCGGCGTCCGAGTGGCCGGTCAGCGCGCGGTCGTGGGGCACCGCGACGCCGCAGAGGATCACCCGCTCGCCCGGGCCGAAGCTGTGCACGTCGAACCCGTTGCCGACCCGTATGTCCATCGTCGCCCCCAGCAACGCGGCGGCGCGCGCGAAATCGGCCGGCCGCGTCAGTTTCAGATTGCGCTCCTCGCCGGGCACCATGACCACCTCGATCCCGGCGGCGCGGGCGACCTCGACATCGTCGGCCGGCACGCCCTCGAAAGCGTCATGCGCGTCCAGGATCGCGCGGAAGTCGAAGCCCTGCGGCGTCTGCGCGCGATAGAGCCCGGCGCGCTCCTGCAGGCCGGTCACGATGCCGTCCGCGCCGCGCCACAGCGCGTCGGTGACCTCCAGCGCCGGGGCCGCGCCCCGGGCGTGGTCCAGCGCCGCCAGGACGTCCGCGATGATCCGCTGGCTGACCAGCGGCCGGGCCGCGTCGTGGATCAGCACCCGGTCGACCCCGTCCGCCGCCAGCGCCGCCAGCCCCGCGCGGACCGATTCGCCGCGGGTGTCGCCGCCGGCCACGGCCTGCGCGTCCTGGTAGCGGGCGGCGCGGTCCATCTCCTGCGGATGCAGCACGAGCGCGATGTGATCCACCCCCGGGGCGGCGCGGAAGGCGTCGACGGTCCAGTCGAGCACGGCCCGGCCCGCAAGCGGCTGCCACTGCTTGGCCACCTCGCCCCCCGCCCGGGTGCCGCGCCCGGCGGCCACGATGATCACGGCTGTTCGGCCCATGCTGCGTTCCCATGCCCCGGCGCCTGTCTATTGCCAGTCCGTCCGCGTGACAATGCAGGACGTTTTGCAGGCGAATGTGCCCAAATTCGCGGCAATTCCGGAATCGGCCGGATTATCCGGGGCGCAGGAATTGTATTCGGCCGGCCCGGGTAATAATTCCCAAAGGCAACCGCACAAGGAATAGGCATTTGACCATTCGAGTGGCGCACCTCTCGCTGGATCCGCCCGTGCTGCTGGCGCCGATGGCCGGCATCACCGATCTGCCCTTTCGCCGTCTCGTCGCCGGGTTCGGCGCGGGGCTCGTCGTGTCCGAGATGGTGGCGAGCCAGGAGATGGTGCAGGCCAAGCCCGGCATGCGCGAGCGGGCCGAGCTGGGCTTTGGTGAGGCGGACACGGCGGTGCAGCTCGCCGGCCGCGAGGCGCATTGGATGGCCGAGGCCGCGCGGATGGTCGAGGCCAACGGCGCGCGGGTCATCGACATCAACATGGGCTGCCCGGCCAAGAAGGTGACGAGCGCCTCGGGCGCGGGGGCCTCCGGGTCCGCTCTGATGAAGGATCCCGATCATGCGCTGTCGCTGATCGAGGCGGTGGTGGCGGCGGTCGATGTGCCGGTCACGCTGAAGACCCGGCTGGGCTGGGACGACGCGATGCGCAACGCGCCCGCGCTGGCGCGGCGGGCCGAGGCGGCGGGCGTGCGGATGATCACCATCCACGGCCGCACGCGCTGCCAGTTCTACAAGGGGCAGGCCGACTGGGCCGCGATCCGGGCGGTGACGGCGGCGGTGCGCATCCCGGTCGTCGCCAATGGCGACATCTGTTCGGCCGGAGACGCGCGGCGCGCGCTGGATCTGTCCGGCGCCGACGGGGTGATGATCGGCCGCGGCGTGCAGGGGCGGCCGTGGCTCTTGGCCGAGGTCGCCTCGGCGCTCTACGGCACGCCCCGGCCGGACCGGCCGCAGGGCGCCGCCTTCGCCGACATGGCCGGGGCGCATTACGACGCCGCGCTGTCCTTTTACGGCACCGAGCTGGGCGCCCGCGTCGTCCGCAAGCATCTCGGCTGGTACATGGAGGTCGCCGGCACGCCGCCGCCGCTGCGGCGCGAGGTGCTGACGGCCGGGCCGGCGGAGGTGCCGCGCCTGCTGACGGCCGCGCTGTCGGCGCCGGTCCGGGTGGCGGCATGAGAACGCTGGGAGACGCGATCTGGGCCTCGCTGCCGGTGCCGGCTTTCGTCGTGGATGCCGAGGACCGGATCAGCGAGGTCAACGCCCCGGCGGAGCAGTTCCTCAACACCTCCGCCCGGGCGCTGCGCGAGGCGCCGGTGCTGGACAAGCTGGCCATCGACGCGCCGCTGGAGGAAGCGTTCGGGCGGGTGCGCAAGGATCTTTCGCCGCTGTTCATCAACAAGGTCGACGTGTCGGGCGGCAACGCCCCGCCGGTGCAGTGCAACGTGCAGATCGCGCCGCTGGCGGGCATGCCGGGGCACATCCTGGTGGTGATGGAGCCGCGCCGCATCGCCGACCGGCTGGGCCGCGCCTCCGAGGTGACCTCGGCCGCGAAATCGGCGATCGGCATGGCCGAGATGCTGGCGCACGAGATCAAGAACCCGCTGGCCGGCATCACCGGCGCGGCGCAGCTTCTGTCGATGAACCTGGACGACGGCGACATGGAGCTGACCGACCTGATCGTGGCCGAGAGCCGCCGCATCGTGGCGCTGCTGGACCAGGTGGAGCAATTCGGCAACCTGCGCCCCCCGGAGCGCAAGGTCGTCAACATCCACGACCTGCTGGACCGGGCGCGCAAATCCGCGGTGGTCGGCTTCGCGGCGCAGATGAAGATCCGCGAGGACTACGACCCCTCGCTGCCGCCGACCTATGTCGACGCCGACCAGATGCTGCAGGTGTTCCAGAACCTTCTGAAGAACGCCGCCGAGGCCGCCGGCAAGGAGGGCGGCACGATCACCCTGCGCAGCTTCTACGACCTGTCGCTGCGGCTGCGGCGCCGCGACGGGCAGCGGGGCGAGCTGCCGCTGCAGATCGAGATCGTCGACGACGGCCCCGGCATCCCCGAAGAGATGCAGGCCGACATCTTCGACCCCTTCGTCTCGGGCCGCGAGAACGGCACCGGGCTGGGGCTGGCGCTGGTCAGCAAGATCATCTCCGACCATGGCGGCTGGATCACGCTGGACTCGGTGCCCGGGCGCACCGTGTTCCGCATCTCGCTGCCGGTGGCGCCGAAGGAGGCCGAGGAGGAATGAAGCAGATCACTCTCAAGGAGACAGGATAGATGGACGGTACAGTCCTTGTCGCGGACGACGACCGCACGATCCGAACGGTCCTTACCCAGGCGTTGACGCGGGCCGGGTGCAAGGTGCACGCGACCTCGTCGATGGTCACGCTGATGCGCTGGGTCGAGGAAGGGAAGGGGGATCTGGTGATCTCCGACGTGGTCATGCCCGACGGCAACGGGCTGGACGCGCTGCCCAAGATCGCGGACGAGCGGCCCGGGCTGCCGGTGATCGTGATCTCGGCGCAGAACACGATCATGACGGCGATCCAGGCGGCCGAGAAGGACGCCTATGACTATCTGCCCAAGCCGTTCGACCTGCCCGACCTGATGAAGCGCGCCGCCCGCGCGCTGGAGGTGAAGCGCCGCGCGCCGCCCAAGCGGACCGGCGGCGAACAGGCCCAGGACGACCTGCCGCTGGTCGGCCGCACCCCGGCGATGCAGGCGCTCTACCGGCTGGTGGCGCGGGTGATGAACACCGAGCTCGCGGTGCTGATCACCGGCGAGTCCGGCACCGGCAAGTCGCTGATCGCCCGGGCGATCCACGATTTCTCCGACCGCCGCACGCTGCCCTTCGTGGTCGCCGGGGCCGCGGATCTGGCCACGATGGACGGGCCCTCGACCCTGCTGAGCCGGGCCAAGAACGGCTCGATCCTGTTCGACGAGGTGGGCGACCTGGACGACGACGCGCAGGCGCGAATCGTGCGGATGCTGGACAGCTTCACCGACAACGCGCCGAGGGTGATGGCCACCAGCCAGGCCGACCTGGCCGGCAAGATGGAGGCGGGCGCGTTTCGCCAGGATCTGTTCTACCGGCTGTCCGGGGTGACCCTGAACGTGCCGTCGCTCAGGGAAAGAGTGGACGACATCCCGCTGCTGGCAGAGCATTTTCTCGCCCGCGCCGAGCGCGAGGGGCTGCCCGCCCGGCGGTTCAACGACGCCGCGCTGGAGCTGGTCCGGGCCTATTCCTGGCCGGGCAACGTGCGCCAGCTGGAGAACACGATCCGCCGGCTTCTGGTGACCTCGACCGAAGAGGAAATCACACGCGCCGAGGCAGAGCAGGTGCTGGGCAATCAACCTGCGATGGAGCCACTTCAGGGCGGCAGCGACGGCGACAAGCTGTCGGCCTCGGTCGCCAAGCATCTGCGCCGCTATTTCGACCTGCATGGCGGAGTCCTGCCGCCCCCCGGTCTCTACGCGAGGATCCTCCGCGAAGTGGAGCTTCCGCTTATCGAAATCGCGCTGGACGCCACCGGCGGGAACCAGGCGAAATGCGCCGATTTGCTGGGAATCAACCGGAACACGCTCAGAAAAAAGATCACCGACCTCGATATTCAGGTGACACGCCGCCGCAAGTTGATGTAAAAGGGCAACATAAGAGTGGCATTGCCGCCGCAGCGGTAGAACAGACCACTCGATATTGCGGTAGAGCCACCTTCGGGTGGGTGGATAGTGAGGTGAGCACGCGTGCGCGAAGCCGTGCGAAGTCTCAGTTGGGAGCGGTTGAGCAGGATCCGCCGTCAACGCAGGGTGCAGAACGCAGCCACTCTGGGGCTTGTGATCCTGGGGCCGTTGCTTGCGGCGGCGACCTTCCTCGTTCTCGGGCCTTTGGACCAGGGCGCGTCGGCGCTGTCGCTGCGCCTCGTCCTGCTGGCCGACCTCATCTATGTGATGGTGGTTGCCGCGCTGGTGCTGCAGCGCGTGGCCGCGATGATCGCCGCGCGCCGGGCGCGCTCGGCCGGCTCGCGGCTGCACCTGCGGCTGACCGGAGTCTTCGCGATCCTGGCGCTGGCCCCGGCGGTTCTGGTCGCCGTCTTTGCCGCGATCACCGTGAATTTCGGGCTGGAAGGGTGGTTCTCGGACCGCGTGCGTACTGTGTTGGGCGCCTCGCTGGCGGCGGCGGAGGCCTATGAGGACGAGCACCGCCGCGACCTGATGCAGGATGCCGAGGCGCTGGCCGACTACCTGGAGACCGCGCGCGAGCAGTCGTTCTTCGTCTCCGACGGCCAGCTCCGGCAGCTTCTGACCCAGGGCCAGGGGCAGATCCAGCGCGGCCTGCGCGAGGCTTACGTGATCAACAGCGCCGGCGAGATCCGGGCGCGGGGCGAGCGCAGCTACCTGTTCGATTTCGAAAAACCGGGCCCGGCCGCGCTGGAGCGGGCGCTCGACGGCGAGACCGTGGTGATCGAGGACTGGGACGTCAACGAGTTCCGCGCCATCGTCGCGCTGGACGGCTATGTCGACCGGCTGCTCTATGTCTCGCGCAATGTCGACGGCGAGATCCTGAACCTGCTGGACGACACCCAGGAGACCGTCCACCTATACACCCAGCTGGAAAGCGAGCGGGGCAGAATCGTCTTTGAATTCGGGCTGTTGTACCTCGGCTTCGCGATGATCCTGGTGCTGGCGGCGATCTGGCTGGGGCTGTGGTTCGCCGAGCGTCTGTCGGGCCCCGTCGGGCGGCTGGCCGGCGCGGCGCAGCGGGTCGGCGCGGGCGACCTCGACGTGCACATCAAGGAGGAGAAGGGCGACGACGAGATCGCCATGATGGGCCGGGTCTTCAACCAGATGACCCGCCAGCTGAAGGCGCAGCGCGACACGATGCTGGACACCAACGCCCAGATCGAACGCCGCCGGCGGCTGTTCGATTCCGTGCTCAGCTCGATCACCGCGGGCGTCGTCGGGCTGGACCCGAGCGGCAACGTCACCTTCATCAACCGCTCCGCCGCGAAACTCCTGCGACTGAAGCCCGACGTCCATTCCGGCCAGCTCTCCGAGGTCGTGCCGGAGTTCGAGCCGCTCTTCGACCGGCTGCGCAGCGGCATCTCCGAGACGGTGCAGGAAGAGACCCGGATGATGCGCAACGGCAAGCTTGAGAACCTGCTGGTGCGCATGGCCACCCGCCGCGCCGACGACGGCAGCCTCGAAGGCTACGTGGTCGCCTTCGACGACGTAACCGACCTTGTCAGCGCCCAGCGCATGGCCGCCTGGGGCGATGTCGCCCGCCGCATCGCGCACGAGATCAAGAACCCGCTGACCCCGATCCAGCTCTCGGCCGAGCGCATCAAGCGCAAGTTCTCGAAGGAGGTGCAGGACGTCGAGCGGCTGGACCAGATGACCGAGGTCATCATCCGCCAGACCACCGACCTGCGCCGCATCGTCGACGAGTTCTCGAAATTCGCCCGGATGCCCGACCCCGAGCGGCGGGTGCAGGACCTGACCGCCATCGTCCGCGACGCGGTGCTGCTGCAGGAGGACGCCCAGCAGGACAACGTCGCGGTCAAGGCCGACCTGCCGCAGGCCGAGGTGATCGCCGATATCGACGCCACGATGATCAGCCAGGCGCTCACCAACCTGATCAAGAACGCCGGAGAAGCCGTTGAAAGTTATCGGGAAAAGACGGGAGAGGCCGACTATCCCGGCGAGGTGCGGGTGACCATGTCCGTCGACGGCGCCGGCGCCGACATCACCATCGAGGACAACGGCATCGGCCTGCCGCCCGACCGTTCGCGCCTGTTCGAGCCCTATGTGACCACGCGCGAAAAGGGCACCGGGCTGGGCCTGTCTATCGTCAAGAAGATCATCGAGGAACACGGCGGCACGCTGTCGCTGACCGATGCCGACCCCTTCGCGCCCGACGCCCATGCCGGGGCGCGGGCCGAGGTGCGCCTGCCGCTGGTGCCGCAGGAGATCGCCCCCCAAGACCACGAACTCGCCGTATGAGCCAATAAGAGGAAGCAGTCATGAGCGATATTCTCATAGTCGACGACGAACGCGATATCCGCGAACTGATTTCGGACATCCTGGAGGACGAGGGCTATGCCACCCGGCTCGCGGCGAACTCCGACGAATGCATGGCCGCGATCAACACCGAGCCGCCGGCGCTGATCGTCCTGGACATCTGGCTGAAGGACAGCCGGATGGACGGCATCGACATCCTCAAGACGGTCAAGCGCGACAACCCGGGCGTGCCGATCGTCATCATCTCGGGCCACGGCAACATCGAGATCGCGGTCGCGGCGATCAAGCAGGGGGCCTATGACTTCATCGAGAAGCCGTTCAACATCGACCAGCTAATGGTCGTGATCGGCCGCGCGATGGAGACCTCGCGGCTCCGGCGCGAGAATTCCGAGCTGAAGCGCCGCGACGAGGGGCCGACCGAGATGATCGGCACGTCCTCGGCCTTCAAGGCGCTGAAGAACAACCTCGACAAGGTGACGAAGTCGAACGGCCGGGTGATGCTGACCGGCCCCGCCGGTTCGGGCAAGGAGGTGGCCGCGCGCTATATCCATGCCCACTCCAACCGGTCCTCCGCCCCCTTCATCACCGTCAACTGCGCCTCGATCGAGCCCGAGCGCATGGAAGAGGTGTTGTTCGGCCGCGAGGGCGCCGACCGCGGCGTCGAGCCGGGGCTTCTGGAACAGGCGCATGGCGGCGTGCTGTATTTCGACGAGGTGGCGGACATGCCGCTGGGCACCCAGTCGAAGATCCTCCGCGTGCTGGTGGAACAGGCGTTCCAGCGCGTCGGCGGCACCGACAAGGTGCGCGTGGACATGCGGGTGATTTCGTCCACGAACAAGGACTTGCAGGTCGAGATTGAAGCCGGCGCCTTCCGGCAGGAGCTGTATCACCGGCTCAACGTCGTGCCGATCCAGGTGCCCTCGCTGGAGGACCGGCGCGAGGATATCCCGGTGCTGGCGGCGCATTTCATCGACGGGTTCAACAAGATGCAAGGCCTGCCGCTGCGCGAGATCAGCGACGAGGCGGTCGCGCTGCTGCAGACGATGGTCTGGCCGGGCAACGTGCGCCAGCTGAAGAACGTGATCGAGCGGGTGCTGATCCTGGGCGAGGACGGCGGCCCGATCTCGGCGCTGGAACTGCCGCAGAGCGAGCCGCAGGGGCAGGAGGACGGCAAGGTCGTGCTGTCCGGCTCGCTGGCCACCCTGCCGCTGCGCGAGGCGCGCGAGCTGTTCGAGCGCGAATACCTGCTGACCCAGATCAACCGGTTCGGCGGCAATATCTCGCGCACCGCGAGCTTCGTGGGGATGGAGCGGTCGGCGCTGCACCGCAAGCTGAAGAGCCTGGGCGTGGTGACCACCAACAAGTCCGGCAGCCGGATCGCCACGCTCGAAGAGGAGCCGGTGAAGGCGGGGTGACGCGGCCGTCCCGCGCATGTGCCTGTCGGACTCTCGATAGGGGCGCTCGATAGGGGCTCTCGACAGGGCGCGCGGGACGGGGTAGCTCTTTGCCATCCGTTCGCCCCGATCCCCGAGGATGCCGGCATGACCGTCAGATCCGCCGTTCTTTCGCTTCTCGCCGCCCTGGCGCTGGCCGCCTGCGGCGGGCCGCCGCCGGCCTCCGGTCCGGACGTGACCTCGTCCAGCCAGCGCGAGGTGGTGGCCACGAGCGGGGCGGAGGAGCAGACCAAGATCGCCGAGCTGACCGCCGCGATCGCCGCGCTGGGGCCGGACGTGGACCCCGACGAGGCGGCGCGGGTGGCGCGGATCGCGGTGGAGTATCCGCTGTTCACGCTGGCGCCGCGCTACGGGGCGGTGGACCCGCCTTTGGTGCATAACATGAAGGTCAATATGGGCTACAAGCCCCGCGGCCTGTGCAAGGACTGGGCCGACGACCTGGAGGCGCGGCTGCGCGAGGAAGGGCTGCAGACCCTGAGCCTGCACCGGGCCATCGCGAACCACGACAATATCCGGATCGAGCATTCGACGGTCATCGTCTCGGCCCTGGGGGCGACGATGGAGGAGGGGATCGTGCTGGACCCCTGGCGCGAGGGCCGGGGGGTGCTGTTCTGGTCGCCGGTGGCGGCGGACGAAAAATACGACTGGTGGCCCCGCCGGGAAGTCTTCGACTACAAGCGGGCGCGCGGGCGGCTGTAGCCGGGCGTCCGAGGGTGTCCAAGGTTGGGCAGGGGGGCAACCTTTTGTAATCGTTATAGATAGCGCTAACTGACCGAGGCCCGTCCGAGCCGGACGAGGCTGGGCTGGACGGGGTCCGCACCGCCCGCCCGGATGCGGCCCGGCGCATCTGCCCGAAACGTGATGCACGGCGGACTGGACAGGCGGCGCGGAATGGATGAAGCGTTGCGGCATCCTTCCACCACACATCAGCGGAGATACACAGGATGAGGTCGAGAACAGCAGCAGCCCTGACGGCCGCGGCAACCGCCGCCGCGATCGGCGCGGGGGTCGCCCTGGCGCAGACCGCGGAAGAGATCGCGGCGCTCGGGGCGATGGACGACTGTCGCGGCTGCACCCTGGAGGGCGCCGACCTGACCGGCCGCCGGCTGATCGGGATCGACCTGTCCGGCGCGACCATCACCGGCAGCGACTTTTCCGGCGCGTCCCTGCGGATCGCGATCTTCGAGGAGGCGCGGCTGACCGACGTCAATTTCGCCTCGGCCGATCTGCGCGGCGTCAGCTTTTCCGACAGCATCCTGCGCAACATCTCCTTCGACGGGGCCGACCTGACCGGCGCGATCTTCGACGGCGCGAGCCTGTCCGAGACGGCGCTTGAAGACGCCATCCTGTGCAACACCCAGATGCCGGATGACGAGATGAACAATTCCGACTGCGGCTGACCCGGGATGAGCGGGCGGCCCCCCACGCGCGGCACCGGACCGAGGCGTGACGGGCGGCCCGCGCCCCGACCGCCGCGAGAGAGGCCGCGCTGCGCAACGTCCTGACACGTCTCTGGGAGGCCCGCCGCGCGGTCCTCGTCTACGCGCTCCTGCTGGGCGCGGGCTGGTGGCTGGGCAACTCGTTCCTGCGCGTGGCCGCCCCCGAGATCCGCCCGATGAGCGACCCGGCGATGCGCGGCTTCGTCACCGGGGCCGTGGCGCTCTATGTCCTGACCGCCGCGATCCCGTTCGTGCCCGGGGCGGAGATCGGGCTGGCGCTGTTGCTGATGTTCGGGGGCGCGGCGGCGCCGGTGGTCTATGCGGGGATGGTCGGCGCGCTGCTTTTGTCCTATGGCGCGGGGCGGCTGGTGCCGCCGGACCGGCTGTGCCGGGCGCTGCGCTGGATGCGGCTGCGCCGGGCGGCCGAGCTGGTCTGCGAGCTGGCCGGGATGCCGCAGGAGGAACGGGCGGCCCGGCTGGCCGGGCGCCTGCCGCCGGTCTTCGGGCGGCTGGTGCGGAACCGCCACGTGCTTCTCGCGCTGCTGATCAACATGCCGGGCAACACGCTTCTGGGCGGCGGCGGCGGGCTGGCCTTCGCCGCGGGGCTGTCGGGCGTCTACGGCTTTCCGGGCTATGCGCTGACCGTGGTGGTCGCGGTGGCGCCGGTGCCGCTGATCTTCTGGTGGCTGTGAGCCTGTCGCCCGCAGGCGGGCGTGCCGCCGCCGCAGATTGACCCTTCCCGCCGCTTCTGCCATCGGTAAGTGCGGGGCACGAACAGAGCGACGGGCGCATGAAGGTCATCATCTGTGGCGCGGGCCAGGTCGGCTGGCAGATCGCGCGGCACCTCTCGGGCGAGAAGAACGATGTCACCGTCGTGGACAACAACCCCGACCTCGTGCGCCGGGCGACCGACACGCTGGACGTGCAGGGCATCGCGGGCTTCGCCAGCTACCCCGACGTGCTGGACCGCGCCGGCGCGCGCGACGCCGACATGGTGATCGCCGCGACCTATTCCGACGAGGTCAACATGGTGACCTGCCAGGTGGCGCATTCGGTCTTCAGCGTGCCCAAGAAGATCGCGCGGCTGCGCAGCCAGTCCTATCTGAACGCGATCTATTCGGATCTCTACCGGCGCGAGCACATGCCGATCGACGTGGTGATCTCGCCCGAGCGCGAGGTGGCCGACGCGGCGCTGAGGCGGCTGAAGCACCCCGCCGCCTTCGACACCGAGAGCTTCCTGGGCGGGCGGGCGCAGCTGATGGGGATCACGCTGGACGACGACTGCCCGGTGGTCCACACGCCGCTGAGGCAGCTCAGCGACCTGTTCTCGACCCTGCGGGCCATCGTCGTGGGCGTGCGCCGCGGCGGCCGGCTGTTCGCGCCGGACCCGGCCGACCAGCTGTTCCCGCGCGACGAGGTCTATGTCTTCGCCCACAAGGACGACGCCAACCGCGCGCTGGAGATCTTCGGCAAGGAGATCAGCCGCGCCGAGCGCGCCGTGGTCGTGGGCGGCGGCAATGTCGGGCTGGCCGTGGCGCGGGCGCTGGAGAAACGCACCGAGCGGGTGCGCATGAAGGTGATCGAGAAGGACCGCCGCACCGCCGAACAGGCGGCGGACGCGCTGGAACGGACCATCGTGCTGAACGGCGACGGTCTGAACATGGAGCTTCTGGAAGAGGCGAACGTGCGCCGCGCCGACGCGATCCTGGCGGTCACCGACGACGACAAGACCAACATCCTGGCCTGCGTGCGCGGCAAGGCGGCGGGCGCCAAGCTGGCGATCTGCCTGATCAACGACCCCTCGCTGACCTCGCTGATGGCGCCGCTGAACATCGACGCGCATATCAACCCGCGGACGACGACCGTCTCCTCGATCCTGCGCCACATCCGGCACGGGCGGGTGCGCGGCGTCTATTCCATCGGCGACGCCGAGGCCGAGGTGATCGAGGCGCAGGTGCTGTCGACCTCGCCCATCGCCGGCCGGGCGCTGCGCGACATCGACTTCCCCGAGGGCGTGCTGGTCGGCGCCGTCATGAAGGGCGACCAGGTGCTGCGCCCCACGGGGCGGATGCGGATCGAGGAGGGCGACGTGATCGCGATCTTCTCGATGGCCGCCGAGGTGCCGGAGGTCGAGCGGCTCCTGCAGGTCTCGATCGACTTCTTCTGATGTGGGCGCGCATCCTCGGCCTGCCGCTGATCGTGCTGCTGACCGGGATCGGGGCGGCGTCTATGTTGCTGCCCGCGGCCTATGCGGCGGCGGCCGAGGACTGGGCGGATGCGCAGGCGTTCCTGTTCTCGGCGCTGATCGGGCTGGCGCTGGCGGCGATGATCGGCGTGGCCGTTGCCAACTACGAGCCGCGGCGGCAGGCGCGCAGCCACCTTCTGGCGCTGCTCGGGGCCTATGTGCTGCTGCCGGCGGTGCTGGCGGTGCCGCTGTGGGACTCGGTGGGCGACACGCGGTTCCTGAACGCCTATTTCGAGATGGTCTCGTCGCTGACCACGACCGGCGCCACCGTCTATGACGACCCCGGGCGGCTGTCGGGGGCGGCGCATCTGTGGCGGGCGCTGGTCGGCTGGATGGGCGGATTCCTGGTCTGGGTCACGGCGGTCGCGATCATGGCGCCGCTGAACCTCGGCGGCTTCGAGGTGCTGGGCGAGCGGGGCGACAGCGCGGCGGGCGCGATCCCGCAGATCACCGAGGTGGCCGACCCGCAGATGCGGCTCAGGCGCTATGCGGTGGCGCTGCTGCCGATCTATACGGCGCTGACGCTGGCGCTGTGGGTGGGGCTTCTGGTGATGGGCGACGCGCCGCTGGTGGCGGCCAGCCACGCGATGTCGACCCTGGCGACCAGCGGCATTTCCCCGGTGGGCGGGACGACCGGGGCGGCGTCGGGCTTCGGCGGCGAGCTGCTGATCTTTCTGTTCTTCGGCTTCGCCCTGTCGCGGCGGACCTTCGAGCGCGAGGGCAACGTGCGCCGCCGCCGCCGGCTGCTGCGCGATCCGGAGCTTCGGATGGGCGCGGGGCTGGCGGTGCTGGTGCCGCTGTTCATCTTCCTGCGGCACTGGTGGGGCGCCTTCGAGGTCGAGGCGGGCAGCGCCTTTCTGCAGGGGGTGCGGGCGCTGTGGGGCAGCGTGTTCACGGTGCTGTCCTTCCTGTCGACCACCGGGTTCGAAAGCGCCGACTGGGCCGCGGCGCAGGCCTGGTCGGGGCTGAAGACGCCGGGGCTGATCCTGATGGGGCTGGCGCTGGTCGGCGGCGGGGTGGCGACGACGGCGGGGGGCGTGAAGCTCTTGCGGTGCTATGCGCTCTACAAGCACGGAATACGCGAGCTGGACCGGCTGGTGCATCCGCATTCGATCGGCGGCGAGGGCGGCTTCGCGCGGCATCTGCGGACGCGGGGGGCCTATATCGCGTGGATCTTCTTCATGCTGTTCGCGATCTCCATCGCGGGCGTCATGCTGGCGCTGTCGCTGACGGGGCTGGATTTCGACACCGCCACGGTGCTGACCATCGCGGCGCTGTCGAATACCGGGCCCCTGGCGGGCATCGCCGAGGCGGAGCCGATCCGCTATGCCCTGCTGACCGATCCGGCGAAGTGGATCCTGATGGCGAGCATGGTGCTGGGGCGGCTGGAGACGCTGGTGATCGTGGCGCTTCTGAACCCCGAGTTCTGGCGCGGCTAGGCCGGCGCCCCCGGCCCGGCGGCGCGGCGCGGCGATTCGCCATGTGGTTTCTTAACGATGTTAACGGCGCATCGCTTTGAGATTTCGCCCGTTTTTCAATCGGCGGGGCCCGCGTTTTGGGGCTGGAATCCTGTTATGTTCGCGTTCATACTCCGGCCCAGTGAAAAGCGGGACAGACCGCGGCAGAGCTAAAAAGGGCAAGAAACCATGGCTGCCGACAAGCAGAATTTGCAGGACGCATTTCTGAACCATGTCCGGAAGACGAAAGTCTCGGTGACGATTTTTCTGATCAACGGCGTGAAGCTTCAGGGTGTGATCACCTGGTTCGACAATTTCTGCGTGCTGCTGCGGCGCGACGGCCAGTCGCAGCTTGTCTACAAGCACGCGATCTCGACGATCATGCCGTCGCAGCCGATCAACCTGTATGACGGTGACGACTAGGGCGTGACGGGCGAGGGCGCCACACCCGACGTCACCCGCGCCTGGGTCCTGCACCCGGACATCCAGACGGACCGCGACGGACGCGCGCCCGGGCCGGCGCTGGAGGAGGCCGTGGCGCTCGCCGCCGCGCTGCCGGGGCTGGAGGTCGTCGGCTCGGAGATCGTGCGGCTGCCGAAGGCGCATCCGGGGATGCTGTTCGGCTCCGGCAAGGTCGAGGAGCTGGCGGCGCGGCTGAAGGAGGCCGAGGTCGAGCTGGTGCTGGTCGACGGGCCGGTCAGCCCGGTGCAGCAGCGCAACCTCGAAAAGGCCTGGAAGGTCAAGATCCTCGACCGCACGGGGCTGATCCTGGAGATCTTCAGCGACCGGGCGCGCACGCGCGAGGGCGTGCTGCAGGTGGAGATGGCGGCGCTGTCCTATCAGCGCACCCGGCTGGTCCGGGCCTGGACCCACCTGGAGCGGCAGCGCGGCGCGCTGGGCTTCGTCGGCGGCCCGGGCGAGACGCAGATCGAGGCGGACCGCCGCGCCATCGACGAACAGCTCGTGCGGCTGCGCCGGCAGCTGGACAAGGTGGTCCGCACGCGCGAGCTGCACCGGGCGTCGCGGCGCAAGGTGCCGTTCCCGGTGGTGGCGCTGGTGGGCTATACCAATGCCGGCAAGTCGACGCTGTTCAACCGGATGACCGGCGCCGAGGTGATGGCGAAGGACATGCTCTTCGCCACGCTGGACCCGACGATGCGGGGCGTCACGCTGCCCTCGGGCCGCGAGGTGATCCTGTCGGACACGGTGGGCTTCATCAGCGACCTGCCCACGCAGCTTGTCGCCGCCTTCCGCGCCACGCTGGAAGAGGTGCTGGAGGCGGACCTGATCCTGCACGTGCGCGACATCGCGCATCCGGAATCGGACGGGCAGGCGGAGGATGTCGAGGCGATCCTGCACGATCTGGGCGTCGCCGAGGAGACGCCGATGATCGAGGTCTGGAACAAGATCGACCAGCTGACGCCCGAGCGCCGCGCCACGCTGGAGGCGCTGGCGGCGCGGCACGCGGGGGTGCATGCCGTGTCCGCCTGGACGGGCGAGGGGCTGGACGCGCTGTTCGACGCGGTGTCGCAGGCGCTGGAGGAGCCGAAGGTGGAGCGCGACCTGCATCTCGACTTCGCCGACGGCCGCCGGCGGGCGTGGCTGCACGAGGAGGGCGTCATCGAGCGCGAGGAGCAGGTGGAGGACGGCTTCGACCTGCACGTCCGCTGGACGCCGCGGCAGGAGAAGCGGTTCCGCGAGCTGTAGCGGGGCAGCGCGGCGACGTGTCCTGCGGGCTCCCACATCCCGGCGACTTGCTCTAGCATCCCGCCGACACCGCAATTCCGGAGCCGGCGATGCCCGACACGCTTTCCGTCACCCATGCCTATACCCGCGAGGCCGCCGCCGCGCATATGCTGACCAGCGTGCCCACCGCGCGGCCCGGCACGCCGGTCGAGGACGTCATCGCCGACCTGCGCGGCCAGGCGTTCCGGTCGGCCGATACCGTCTTCGTGGTGGACGCGGACGGGCATCTGGAAGGCATCGTGCGGATCAACGACCTGTTCGCGGCCACCGCCGAGCGGATCGGCGAGATCATGGAGCCGGAGCACGAGGCGGTTCGCGCCGACGACGACCAGGAGGAGATCGCGGCGCTGGCGATCCGGCTGGGGATGATCGCGGTGCCGGTGGTGGACGCCGAGGGCCGGCTGATCGGCGCCGTCCCGCCCGAGGCGCTGTTCCGCATCCTGCGCGACGAGCACATGGAGGATCTGCAGCGACTGGCCGGGATCGGCACGCATGCCGAAGGGCCGGGGGCCGCGCTGGACGCCCCGATCCTGGACCGGGTCCGGCGGCGGCTGCCGTGGCTGGTCTTCGGGCTGGTGGCCTCGTCGCTGGTCACGCTGGTGATGGTCGGGTTCGAGCATGCGCTGGACGCCAATGTCTCGGTCGCCTTCTTCGTACCGGCGCTGGTCTATATCGCGGGGGCCATTGGGACGCAGGCGGTGTCGGTCTCGGTCCGGGCGCTGGCGACCGGGGCGGTGCCGATCCGGCGGCTGCTGCGGGACGAACTGGCGATCGGGCTGGCCATCGGGCTGGCGCTGGGCGTGCTGGCGGCCGGGGGCGTGCTGGCCGTGTTCGGCGACGGGCCCCTGGCGCTGGCCGTGGCGCTGGCGGTGCTGGGCGGCGGGGCGGTCTCGGCGGTGGTGGGCTTCGGGCTGCCCTGGGCGTTCGACCGCCTGGGCTCGGACCCGGCGCTGGGGTCGGGGCCGGTCTGCACGGTGATCCAGGACGCGGCGAGCCTGGCGATCTATTTCCTCGCCGTGTCGCTGCTGGTCTTGTGAGGCGTGCCTGATCCGGACCCCGCCCGGCACCGTAACCGTTCGGTAAGGCAAGCAACCGGCGGAGCACGCATGTCCATTCTCATCCTGTACCTGTCCACGGCGGCGATCTTTCTGGTGCTGGACGCGATCGGGCTGACGCTGATGATCCGCCCGCTGTTCGAGCGGCATGTGGGGGATCTTCTGGCGTTCCGCCTGCTGCCGGCGGCGATCTTCTATCTGTTCTATGTCGCCGTTCTCGTCTGGCTCGTCAGCCTGCCGGCGCTGCCGGGGCGCAGCTTTGTGCCGCTGATCGTGAACGCGGCGCTGTTCGGAGCGGTGGCCTACGGCACCTACGAGTTCACAAACCTCGCGACGCTGCGGCCGTGGCACTGGACCATGGTGGCGGCCGATGTCGCCTGGGGCACGGTGCTGACGACCGTGGCCGCCACGGCGGGCGTGGCGATCACGCGGGCGCTGACCTGACGCGGGCGGGCCGCCGGCGGCCGGGGGCGCGCGCGCCCCGCGCCGGCGGCGGGCGCTCAGTGGGCGTGTTCCGGCGGCTCGAACAGCACGAGTTCCACTCGCTCGGCCCCGTCGACATAGGCGTCGTGGCCGGGCGGGATCTCGAAGAAGTCGCCCGGGGTGATCGGCGTCTCGGCCCCGGTGTCGACCATGCGCACGACCAGCCGGCCGGAGAGGCAGTAGCCGATATGCCGCATCGGGCAGGAGTCGGGCGAGCCGAGGAGCGGCTTCTCGTCGGCCTCCCAGGTCCAGCCGGGTTCGAAGACGGCATGCATGCCGCTGGCGCCGCCGGACAGCTTCACGATGTCGATGCCGCCGCGCTCCTTCATGTCGAGCGACTCGTCGGGGGCGTCGAAGCGTCTGATCTCGATTGCGGTGTCCATGATGTCTTCCCTCCTTGCGGTCTGCGGTGTGGCCGGGGCGCGGCCCTGGTGCGAGACTCGCAGGACGCATGGAGGCGCTCCAGTCCACGAACTGTACCGTGGGGCCGGGGCCGGATCGTTGCGAACGATCCGGGGCGTTTTCTTTGCAAGAAAACGGGGGCGGGGACGACCGGCGCTACTCGTCCTCGGCGACGAGCATGATCTCGCCCGCCGCCTCCATCGCGCGGATCGCGGCCACGACGGCCGCCATCGCGTCTTCGCCCTCCTTGCCCTTGACCTTGCCGAGCGTCTCCATCTCGTCGCGCATCTGCTGGGCCAGGCGCTGCGACATGTTCGACAGGACGAACTCGGCCGACGCCGCCTCGCGCTCGGACTGCAGGGCGGCGGCGAGCGCCTTGATCAGGACGGCGCCGTCGATCTCGCGGGCGATCCGGGGCACGTCGCGCGGGTCGAGCCGCTGGGGGATGTTGGAGAAGGTGAAGATCGCCTTGCGCACCTCGTCGGCGAAGGCCTTGTCCGCCTCGTCCAGCCCGTCGAGCACCTCGTCGCGGGTGGCGGCCGGCGAGGAGTTGAGGATCGCGCCCACCCGTTCCACCGGGCCGCCGGCGAAGGCCCTGGGCGTCTCGGCGTCGATCTGCGCGACCAGCGCGGCGCCGATGCGGTCCACCGTGGCCGGGCTGACCGCGCTGGTCTGGCCCATGGCGTAGGCGAGGCGGCGGGCCGTCGTGCCGGGCAGGAGGCCGAGGATCTCGGCGGCCTTGGAGACCTTGAGCTTGGACAGGGCGACGGCCCCGATCTCGGTGCTTTCCTCCTCGATCAGCGGGCGGAGGCGCGCGGCATCGAGCTGGCTGAGCCGGCCCCATGGGTCGGTGACGGCGCCGATGCCGGCCTGCAGGCGCAGGCGTTCGGCCGCCGCCGGGCTGATCGTGCCGTCGAGCAGCGACAGCGCGTCGCCCAGGCCGGAGGGAAAGGACAGGCCGAGCGCGTCGAGCTCTTCCACGAACTCGTCCACCACCGCCTTCAGCGTCTTGCGGCTGACGAAGCGGAGATTGCCCATCTCCCTGGTCAGGCCGATCTGCAGCGATTCGGGCAGGTCGGCCAGCGACAGGTCGATCCCCTCGCTGCGCAGCAGGCGCACGACGATGGCGGCCTTCTGCCGCTTGCTCAGCCGGGCGGCGTGGCCGCCGGCCCCCGCCAGTGTCATTTCCGTCGGCACGTCACGCTCCGTCCCCGATTACCGACCGGAGACTGGCAGAGACCGGTTAACGATCCGTGTAATGCACTGGCCCGGCGGCGGTTTTCGCCGCCCCGGGGCGCGGGTCAGTAGCTGGTCGTCACGCCGGTCTCGATGGCGCGGCGCAGCGCGACCTCCGGCCAGCCGCCGGCCCCGCCGCGGGTGCGGATTTCGACGAGCTGGGCATAGGCCTCCTGCAGGCGCCCCTCGTCGACGAATCCCTGGCCCATATAGGAGCGGGCAAGCAGGTTGTCCGGGTTCGCCGCGATGGCCTTGCGGTAATAGGCAAAGCCCAGCTCGGTCTCGCCCTGCTGGCGATGGATGAAGCCGAGATAGGTCAGCACGCGGTCGTCCTGCGGGTCCGACATCGCGGCCAGCACCCGCAGCGCGTCGTCGTAGCGCCCGGCATGGGCCAGCTCGCGCACGGCGCGGTAGCGCCGGTCGTCGTTCATCGAGCTGTCTTCGGGCGCGACGCAGGCCTGCGCGTCGTCGGACCACACCATGCCGTCGGTGCATTCGGTGGTGGTCTCGGTGGTCGCCGGTTCGGAACTGTCGTCGGAACTGGCGGCGAAGGCGGCCGCGGGCAGGATCAGGGCGGCGGAAAGCAGGAGAGTACGCATCGGCGAAGGCTCCGTTGGATGGGTGTCGGGCAGGCGAAGGCTAGCACGGCGCGGCGGGCGGCGGGCGATCACGATAGCGTCAGGGCGACTCAGCCGTTGACGATACAGGCGGCCGAGGTCGCGTCCCAATGGCTGCCGGCCGGGCAGACGGCGCCGTGCTTCTGGTTCCACAGCTTTTCGCACAGGTATTCCGCCGAGGCGGCGGCCGGCGCGAGCAGCGCGGCGGCGGTGGCGAGGGCAGCAAGGTATCTCGTCATCTGGAAAACTCCGTTTTCGTCATGGAAAAAGGCTACGGTCGGATGCCGTTCATCGACAACGCCGGGCATCGCGACAGAGTGTTTCTGCTTTCGCAACAAACTCCGCCCCGCCGGACAGGCCGGAGGCCGGGTAAATGAGAATTCTTCAGCGCCGGCAGGCGATTAGCCGGTGACCTTGACGCAGGCGTCGGCATCCGCGTCATAGACCATGCCGTCGGCACAGGTCATCGCGGCGTTCTTCTGGTGCCAGCCGCATTCGGCCATGGCGAGCGCCGGGGTCAGGGCCAGAACGGCGGCGGCGAGTATCGTCCGGGTCATGGGGCATCCTCCTGTTGGATGGACCCGATCATAGCACGTCGCGCGCGAAAATCACGCCCCGACCGGCGGACGTCTTCCCTTGGGTCAAGAGTCGCCGAAGACGCGGGCGAAGATCGTGTCGACATGCTTGGTATGGTAGCCGAGGTCGAACTTCTCCTCGATCTCGGGCCCGGACAGCGCGGCGGTCACTTCCGGATCGGCCTTCAGCTCTTCCATGAAGTCGGCGCCCTGTTCCCAGACCTTCATCGCGTTGCGCTGCACCAGGCGGTAGGCGTCCTCGCGGCTGACGCCCTTCTGGGTCAGCGCCAGCAGGACACGCTGGGAATGCACCAGCCCGCGGAACTTGTGCAGGTTCTCCAGCATGTGCTCGGGGTAGACGACGAGCTTTTCCACCACCTGCGTCAGCCGCGCCAGCGCGAAGTCGAGCGTGATCGTGGCGTCGGGGCCGATGTTCCGTTCCACCGAGGAATGCGAGATGTCGCGCTCGTGCCAGAGCGCCACGTTCTCCATCGCCGGGATCACGGCCATGCGGACCAGGCGGGCGAGGCCGGTGAGGTTCTCGGTCAGCACCGGGTTGCGTTTGTGCGGCATCGCCGAGGAGCCCTTCTGGCCCTGGCTGAAGAACTCCTCGGCCTCCAGCACCTCGGTGCGCTGCATGTGGCGGATTTCGGTGGCGAGGTTCTCGATCGAGCTTGCCACCACCCCGAGCGCGGCGAAGAAGGCGGCGTGGCGGTCGCGCGGGATCACCTGGGTCGATATCGGCTCCGGCTTGAGGCCCAGCTGCTTGCAGACGTGTTCCTCGACGCGCGGGTCGATATTGGCGAAGGTGCCGACGGCGCCGGACAGCGCGCCGGTCGCGATCTCGGCCCGCGCCGTGTCCAGCCGGTCGCGGTTGCGCGCCATCTCGGCATAGAAGCGGGCGAAGGTCAGGCCCATGGTCGTGGGCTCGGCATGGATGCCGTGGGAGCGGCCGATGCGGATGGTCTCCTTGTGCTCGAAGGCGCGGGTCTTCAGCGCCGCGAGCAGGGCGTCCATGTCGGCGATCAGGATGTCGGCGGCGCGGGTGAGCTGCACGTTGAAGCAGGTGTCCAGCACGTCCGACGAGGTCATCCCCTGGTGGACGAAGCGCGCGGCGTCGCCGCCGACGATCTCGGACAGGTGCGTCAGGAAGGCGATGACGTCGTGCTTGGTCACGCGCTCGATCTCGTCGATGCGGGCGATGTCGAAGGGGACGTCCTTGGCCTGCCACACCGCGTCGGCGTTCTCCTTCGGGATCGTGCCCAGTTCGGCCATCGCGTCGCCGGCATGGGCCTCTATTTCGAACCAGATTCGGA
Organism: Psychromarinibacter sediminicola; assembly: GCF_029168335.1. Classification (GTDB taxonomy): domain Bacteria; phylum Pseudomonadota; class Alphaproteobacteria; order Rhodobacterales; family Rhodobacteraceae; genus Psychromarinibacter; species Psychromarinibacter sediminicola. The sequence continues at coordinate 21,968 of NZ_JARGYC010000040.1, read as the reverse complement.
ACTTTGTTTCCGGGGACCAGTTGGCGACCATATCGGGACGGGAGTAACGAGGGATCATGGCGGACCTGACTTTGACATCTGACTTCGGGCGCGGGTGTAGACCGCGCCGCACCCCGCGGCAAGGCGGGGTGTCCGCATGATCTCGGAGCTGTCGAACCCGTGGATATTCGGGCTGTTCGCGCTGGCCGGGCTGGCGATCCTGGTGCTGGGCACGCGGATCACCGGGCTGGCGGACCGGATCGCGGACCGGACCGGGCTGGGCGAGGCCGTGATCGGCGGCATCGTGCTGGGCGCGGCGACCTCGCTGTCGGGCACGGTGGTGTCGGTGACGGCGGCGGTGCAGGGGGCGCCGGAGCTGGCCTTCGCCAACGGCATCGGCGGGATCGCGGCGCAGACGGCGTTCCTGGCGCTGGCGGACGTGATCTATCGCAAGGCCAACCTGGAGCACACGGCGGCAGAGGCGACGAACCTGTTCCAGGGGGCGGTGCTGATCTGCCTGCTGTCGATGCCGCTGACGGCCTGGCTGGCGCCGGACTTCGCGATCTGGCAGGTGCACCCCGTGTCGGTCCTGCTGATCGCGGCCTATTGCATCGGCGCGGTCACGACCAAGACGGTGCGCGAAGAGCCGATGTGGGAGCCGGTGGAGACCTCGGACACCCGCGCCGACACGCCGGACGAGCCGCAGAGCCGCAAGGGCGCGGTGGTGCTGGTCGGGTCGTTCACGCTTCTGGTGGCGTGCCTCGGCCTGGCCGGCTGGGTGATCGCCGAGACCGGCTCGGAGCTGTCGGGCCGCTTCGGGCTGTCGCAGACGGTGGTGGGGGCGCTGATGACGGCGGTGGTGACCTCGCTGCCGGAACTGGTGACGACGATCGCGGCGGTGCGGCGCGGGGCGATGCAGCTGGCCGTGGGCGGGATCATCGGCGGCAACACCTTCGACACGCTGTTCCTCAGTCTGTCGGACATGGCCTATCGCGACGGATCGCTGTATCACGCGGTGGGACAGGACGGGTATTTCTGGCTGGCCGTCGGCATGCTGATGACGGCGATCCTGCTGATCGGCCTGGTTCTGCGCGAGCGGCGCGGGCCGCTGAGCATCGGATGGGAGAGTCTGGCCATGCTGGTGGTCTATGGCGGCGCGGTGGTGCTGCAGGTGTGGACCGGATGAAGGTCGGGCCGGAACTCACGGATTTCCTTGGACTCTGGGTCCTGGAGCGGCATGTCGAGGACCGTCTGTCGCACCACGCGCCGCGTTTCGAGGGCACGGCGGAGTTCACGCCCGACGGCGCCGGGCTGGCCTATGTCGAAAGCGGGCTGCTGCATGTGCCAGGCCAGGCGTCGCTGCAGGCGGAGCGGCGCTATTTCTGGCGCCGGCAGGGTGTGGGCCTCGCGGTGGTCTTCGAGGACGGGCGGCCGTTCCACGTGATCGAGGCGGGGCTGACGCCGGTCGCGCATCACGACTGCGCGCCGGATGTCTACCGCGTGCGCTACGACTTCACCGGCTGGCCGGCCTGGCAGGCGGTGTGGCAGGTGAAGGGCCAGCGCAAGGACTACCGGATGGTCAGCGCCTATCGCCGGGCGGGGGGCGACAGACCCTTCTAGAAGGGTCTGCGCGGCGAGATTTTCTGGAAAATCCTGTGGCGCCGTCGCGGTAGTGGCGCAGCACGAACAGCCGGATGGCGGAAGCCAGCCCGACCTCGACCCCGCGGTCCTCGTCGATCTCGGCGGCCAGGGCATTCAGCGGCCGGCCGCGCGCCGCCGCGATCTCGCGGAAGGCCGCCCAGAATTCGGGCTCCAGCGAGACGGAGGTGCGGTGGCCGCGCAGGGTCAGCGAGTGCTTGGCCGGGCGGGAGGTCATTCCGTGTCGTCGCCGGTATCGCGGCGGTGCTGGTCCAGCCGCGCGCGGGCGGCGGCGGTGCGTGCGTCGTCAGCCTGCCGCTGGCTCCGGGTGCGGCCGAATTTCACCGCGTTCTCATCGGCCTGCGCGCGTTTCTTCACGCGCGCGCGGGCCTTGCGGGCCTTGTTGAGGTTGATCGGGCGGTCGGCGGGCATCGCGGCTCCTGGCAGGGCGGCCCCGGCAAGGCGGGGCCGCGCCGGGGTCACTCCTTGGGGCCGATCATGTCTTCGGGCCGGACGACGCGGTCGAAGGTCTCTGCGTCGACGAAGCCGAGGTTGATCGCCTCTTCGCGCAGCGTCGTGCCGTTCTTGTGCGCCGTCTTGGCGACCTTGGTGGCGTTGTCGTAGCCGATGGTGGGCGCCAGCGCCGTCACCAGCATCAGCGATTCCTTCATCAGCGTCTCGATCCGGGCCTCGTTGGCCTGGATGCCGTTGACCATGTTGTCGGTGAAGGCCGAGGCGCTGTCGCCCAGAAGCTGCATCGACTGCAGCACGTTATAGGACATCATCGGGTTGTAGACGTTCAGCTCGAAATGCCCCTGGCTGCCGGCGAAGCCGACGGCGGCGTCGTTGCCCATGACATGGGCGCAGACCATGGTCAGCGCCTCGGCCTGCGTCGGGTTCACCTTGCCGGGCATGATCGAGGAGCCGGGCTCGTTCTCCGGCAGGATCAGCTCGCCCAGGCCCGAGCGCGGGCCGGAGCCCAGAAGCCGGATGTCGTTGGCGATCTTGAACAGCGAGGCCGCGACGGTCTTCAGCGCGCCGGAGAACATCACCATCGCGTCATGCGCCGCCAGCGCCTCGAACTTGTTCGGCGCGGTGACGAAGGGCAGGCCGGTGATCTCGGCCATGTTGGCGGCGACCATCTCGGCCCAGCCCTTTTTCGTGTTCAGCCCGGTGCCGACGGCGGTGCCGCCCTGCGCGAGCTCGTAGATGTCGGCCAGCGCGCTTTTCACCCGCTCGATCCCCTTGCGGACCTGGTGGGCGTAGCCCGAGAATTCCTGGCCCAGCGTCAGCGGCGTGGCGTCCTGGGTGTGGGTGCGGCCGATCTTGATGATGTCGCGGAACTCGACCTCTTTGGCTTCCAGCGCGGCGTGCAGCTTGGCGAGGCCCGGCAGCAGCACGTTATGCGCCTGCATGGCGATGGCCACGTGCATCGCGGTGGGGAAGGTGTCGTTCGAGGACTGGCCCATGTTGCAGTGGTCGTTGGGATGCACCGGATCCTTGCTGCCCAAGGTGCCGCCGAGGATCTCGATGGCGCGGTTCGAGATCACCTCGTTGGCGTTCATGTTCGACTGCGTGCCCGAGCCGGTCTGCCAGACCACCAGCGGGAAGTTGTCGTCGTGCTTGCCGTCGATCACCTCGCCCGCGGCCTCGATAATGGCGTCGGCGAGCTTCGGGTCGAGGGTGCCCAGTTCCCGGTTCGCCTGCGCGCAGGCCTTCTTGACCACGCCGAGCGCCCGGACGATCGGCACCGGCTGGGTTTCCCATCCGATCGGGAAGTTCCGGATCGACCGCTGGGTCTGCGCGCCCCAGTACTTGTCGGCGGGCACGTCCAGCGGGCCGAAGCTGTCGGTCTCGGTGCGGGTGGCGGTCATCGGGGCTCCTCCGGTCTGCAATCGTCGGATGACCGTCTAAAGCGCAATCCGGCAAGTGGGAACCTGTTTTCGCCGCGAATTGCGCCCGGGGCCGGCCGTAGCGGCGGGTGGGCACGCCTCCCGACCGCTGCCGACCAGTCAGTGCGGCCGGCGCGAGAAGACGAAGACATGCGCGGGCGGCAGGTTGGCCAGCACCACGCCGCGCCATCTGCCCTTGATCCCCAGCCGCGCCTGCATCTCGGGCGAGATCGGCGCGGTCGGCGAATAGGTGATCTGCACGAAGATGCCGTCGGGGGCCATGACTTCCAGCGCGCGGCCCACCACCTCGCGCTGGATCTGCGGGCGGGCCAGCACCGGTACGCCCGAGATCACGGCGCCGACGCCGGTCAGGCCGGTCGCGCGAATCTCCTGTGCGGGGCGGTTCAGCACTGTCACGCCGGGAAAGCGGGTGGCCAGCGTGGCGCAGAACCGCTCGTTCGTCTCCAGAAGCGTCAGCCGCTCCGGCGCGACGCCCCGGTCGAGGATCGCGCGGGTGAACGAGCCGGTGCCGGGGCCGAGCTCCACCACCGGGCCGGAGACCCGCTCCAGCCCTTCGGTCATCCTGCGCGCGACGGCGGCGGAGGAGGGGGCGATGGCCACGACCTCCTTGGGGTTGCGGAACATCTCGGAAAGGAAGACGCGGAATTCGCTGGTCATGTCGTGGCCTCGGTTCTGCTCGGACGCAAAGCCGATTGCACCGCAACCCGGCGGCAAGGCAAGCGCCCGGACGCCCGTGTCGCGAAACTTTCGCAGGTCCGTTTTCTGCGCGTTTCAGGGGCGTTACGAAACTGTCAAACAGCGGTGGCGGCGGGCGTCACTTGCGGAAGCTGTCGAGGCTGACGATGTCGGCCTCGCGCTGGGGTTCCTCTTCCACCTCGATGTCTTCGGGCTCTTCCGGCTCGTCCGCCTCGTCCTGGGTCTTGAAGGTCAGCCCGAACTCGACCGAGGGGTCGACGAAGGTGCGGATCGCGTCGAAGGGGATATAGAGCGGCTCCGGCGTGTCGCCGAAATTCAGGGTGACGAAGAACCCGTCGTCGGTGACGTCGAGATTGTCGTACCAGTGCTGCATGACGATCGTCATCTCGTCGGGATAGCGGTCCGACAGCCAGTCGGCGATCTCGACGTCGGGATGCATCGTGTCGAAGGTGATGAAGAAATGATGCTGCCCCGGCAGGCCGTTATCCTGCACATCCGCGAGCACGTCGCGGATCAGACCGCGCATCGCCCGGTGCATGAGGTTTCCGTAGTCAATCATGCGCGACATTCGGGGATCCTTCGTCGGTCATAGGGTTCAACATACGGGATTCGGTCGCGATTAAAAGGGGATTGCCGGCGTCGGGTCCGCCCGTTCATGCGCGGGGCGCACGGCCGATTGCATGCACGGCGAGGCCGAAGAACAGGGTCACGATCAGCAATTCGAGGTGCGATCGGAAGGCGAGCGGCGTCAGCAACTCATTCAGATGGATCCCGGCGGCCAGACCAAGAAGGGGCAGGACAGTGGGAGGCCGCGGGAGGCGGCCCCAGAGGTAGCCTGCCTGCAATACCAGAAAGAACCCCGCCACCAGGTCGTACTGTTTCATACGCGGGTTGAGGAGCACGCAGAGCACGAAGGGCGCGGCAAGCAGGATGTGGCGCCGGGCCGCGTCGGGCGCGTCGGACACGCGCTTGCGAAGCCATAGCAGCCAGATCAGCGACAGGCCGCCCCAGGCCGCAAGGTGGGCCAGCAGCCCTGTCGTGAAGCTCCCGCTCAGATTGAAGACCTGCGGGAGCACGCCCGAGCCGAGATCTGAATAAGTGTCGTCGAGGCCTATCTGACGGTCGACGGCGCCCAGAAACCCGGCGAAGGCCTCGGGCATCAGCCAGAGTTGCAGGAGCCATGTTGCGGCTGCGGCGGCCAGGGTAAGGGCAGCCTCGGCGCTCTCCCGCCCGAGTCGGGCATCGCGCAGGAGCCAGAGGCCGAAGTAGGCGGCGAATACCGGCTTGATGACGGTACCGAGCAGGATCACGACAAGCAGGGCGCGGCGCGTCCAGGCGCCCCCGGGGCGAACCCAGAGCGCAAGAACGAGCAGGTGGAGGTATAGCGACAGGTTGCCGGTCCGGACCGCGACCATCAGCGGGTCGTGAAAGGCAGACACGCCCATGATGAGGAAGGGGGACAGCCGCAGGCTGGGCGGCGCCTTGAGCAGGAAGACCGCGGTGACGGCGACATAGGTTCCGGCCAGAAGCGGCAGGAGCCACGGCTCGAGCGCCGCGAACGCGGACAGAACCAAGGGCGGATAGACGAATCGCAGCCCGCCGTAGCGTTGCTCGTAGGCGTCTCCGCCGGCGGATGCGACCTCCGCGGCCTGTTTATAGACCGAAAGGTCCCAGAACATCCGCGACGGCACGATGTCGAGCGCCGCGAACAGAAAGTAGCCGACAACGTAGACAGTACCCGCCGCGCAAAGCAGCCACAGGAGCATGGCCTGTCTTCGAAGATCGGCCCATTTCATCGGGTTGGCGCCTCGCACGTCCGGTCACCACCGGGCGGTAGCGCGGCACGCGGCGGGTGACAACAGCGTGTGAAGGAAGATGCAGGCTTCTGTTGCCAGGTGCCTGCGAACCCCGCCAGCCCTGGCTAGAGGACTGGGCTTCAAGATTTCGGTCTCGTTACCGCTTAGGCGGCAACGGCGACCGGAGCACGATTGTCGTTGGCAATTATGCTTTGACGGACCGATAACGGTGGTACCTCACCGGGACAAAGCCACACCTTTACACGTTCGTCGATCCTGTTTCGGCCCCATGCCCCGCCAACGACCGGGTATTTGGTGGAGCCGCCGGGTACCGCCCCCGGGTCCGATCCGCTTATTACGTGCGCGTTTATGTCCATAGCCGGCGTACCGGCAGGAGAAATGTAGTGATGCGCGGCGCGTCCGGCAAGGGGGGATGCAGCGTTGACTCGCATGTCGCGGCGCGCTCATTCTGGCGGTGGCGGCGTTGCCGGGATGTCCGGGGAGGACGGATCATGGATTTCAGGATCGTTGCGGTTGTGCTGGCAATGGCGGTGGCGCCGGGCGCGGGGCTGGCACAGGGCAAGGGCGGACAGGCGGGCCAGGCCGGGCCCGCGGAAGACCCGGCGGCGGACCTGCCCGCCTGCGCGCCGCTTCCGGCGGACGTGGACAGCATGGCCTGCGCCTGCCCGCCGCCGGGGGCCTTCGCCGGCTCCGTCTGGGGCAGCAATCCCTATACAGCCGACAGCGACATCTGCACCGCCGCCCGCCATGCCGGGGCGATCGGGGCCGAGGGCGGCGAGATCCGGCTGGAGCGGCTGCCGGGGCAGGCGGCCTACGAGGGGTCCACCGCGAACGGCGTGACCACCGAGGATTACGGCCGCTACGACGAGAGCATCGGCATCGCCGCGCTGGAGACCGCGCCGGCCCCGACACCGGCCCCGACGCCGACGCCGACGCCGGTGCCCGCGGTCGACCCGGCGGACCTGCCGGAATGCGACGGGCTGCCCGAGGCGGGCGGCGAGCTCGCCTGCCGCTGCGGGGCCGGGCCGCATCGCGGCGCCGTCTGGGGCAGCGGGCCCTATACCGGCGACAGCGACATCTGCACGGCGGCGCGGCATGCCGGCGCCATCGGGCCGGAGGGCGGCGCGCTGCGGCTGCTGCACCGGCCGGGGCAGGACGGCTACGACGGCAGCGAGGCCAACGGCATCGAGACGCGCGACTGGGGCAGCTACAGCGTCAGCTTCGACGTGATTCCCTTCGCCGGCGCCAGGAAGGCGGAGGTCGCCGACAGCACGCCGCCGCCGCCGCCGGAGACGACCGCCGAGGTGGTGCCGGAACCGGCCCCCGAGGCCGAGCCGCTGGACGAGCCCGGCGCGGAGGTGGCGCTGCCCGACTGCACCGTGATGCCCGACGGCGCGGAGGCTCACGCCTGCACCTGCGGCCGGACCTCGGCGCGCGGCGATGTCTGGGGCATGGGGCCCTATACCGCCGACAGCGACCTGTGCACCGCGGCGCGGCACGCGGGCGTGATCCGGGCCTTCGGCGGCGAGATCCGGGTGTTGCGAATCCGGGGGCTCGACCGCTATGCCGGCGGGGTCGCCAACGGCGTGCGGACGTCGGACTGGGCCGAGCCCTTCGACAGCTCCATCGTCTTCGACCGCAACTGAGGGACCGCAACCGAGGGACCGCCACCGATGATCACCGCGGACTACGCCCGGCTGATGGCGCGCTACAACCGCTGGCAGAACGGCAGCCTGGTGGCGGCGGCCGACGGGCTCGACGACGGTGCGCGGCGGGCGGACCGGGGCGCCTTCTTCGGCTCGATCCAGGCCACGCTGAACCATGTGCTCTGGGGCGATCGCATCTGGATGTCGCGCTTTGCCGACTGGGAAAAGCCGGCGGGCGGCATCGCCGAAAGCCCGCAGATCACCCCGGACTGGGAGAGCTACAAGGCGGCGCGGCTCCGGGCCGACGCGGACATCGTCGACTGGGCGAACGGGCTGACGGATGCGGACCTCGCCGGCGACCTGTCGTGGTATTCCGGGTCGCTGCAGGCCGACATGGTCAACCCGATGGCGCTTTGCGTGGCGCATTTCTTCAACCACCAGACGCACCACCGCGGCCAGGTCCACGCCATGCTGACCGCCGCCGGGGCGCGGCCCGAGGCCACCGACCTGTTCATCATGCCCGAGTCCGCGTAAGCCTGCGGGCGACATCGAACAGGGGAGACAGCGACATGACGTTCAAGGCGCTCGTGGTGGAGAAGGACGACGACGGCAAGACCCATGCCGCCGTGCAGGACCTGACCGAGGATCGCCTGCCCGAGGGCGAGGTGACGGTCGCGGTCGAGTATTCCACGGTGAACTACAAGGACGGGCTGTGCATCGGTCCCGGCGGCGGGCTGGTGCGGAGCTATCCGCATGTGCCCGGCATCGACTTTGCCGGCACCGTCGAGACCAGCGACGACAGCCGCTATGCCCCCGGCGACAAGGTCGTGCTGACCGGCTGGCGCGTGGGCGAGGCGCATTGGGGCGGCTATGCCCAGAAGGCGCGGGTCAAGGCCGACTGGCTGGTGCCGCTGCCCGAGGGGCTGACGACGCGGCAGGCGATGGCGGTGGGCACCGCCGGGTTCACCGCGATGCTGGCGGTGATGGCGCTGGAGGATCACGGCCTGACGCCGGACAAGGGCGAGGTGCTGGTCACCGGTGCCGCCGGCGGCGTCGGCTCGGTCGCGACGGCGATCCTGGCCAATCTGGGCTACACGGTCGCCGCGGTGACGGGGCGGCCGGAGACCGAGGGCTATCTGACCGATCTCGGCGCCGCCCGCATCGTCCCGCGCGAGGAGCTGGCCGAAACGGTCAAGCGGCCGCTGGAATCGGAAAGCTGGGCGGGCTGCGTCGACGCCGTCGGCGGCGCGATGCTGGCGCGGGTGCTGGGGCAGATGAAATACGGTGCCTCGGTCGCCGCCGTCGGGCTGGCGGGCGGCGCCGATTTGCCGGCCAAGGTGATCCCGTTCCTGCTGCGCGGCGTCAATCTTCTGGGCATCGACAGCGTGCTGCAGCCCTACGACAACCGGCTGCGCGCGTGGCAGCGCATCTCCCGCGACCTGCCGATGGACAAGCTGGAAGAGATGGCGCAGCCCGCCACGCTGGCCGATCTGCCCGGTCTCGGGGCCGACATTCTCCGCGGACGTGTGCGCGGCCGGGTCGTCGTCGACGTGAACGGCTGAGACGGCGCCGCTGCCGGACCAGGGGCGGCCGGCGCGCCGGATTCGGCGATTCATGCCGTTTCCGTGACACAACACTTCGCTTCCGGACCGTGCGCCGATCACGCGACCGTTAGCGTGATGTTTGTTGCCGCGGCCCGGATCGGCTAAGCTGATTCCGCAACGCAACATAATCAGAGGCTTGCCCGCTTCGGCCACATTCGGTCGCCGGGGCGAACGGCCGGTCCGAACTCAGGAGGGATACATGTATCGAAAGATCATGGCGCCCGTCGATCTTGCCCATCTGGAGACGCTCGGCAAGGCGCTGGATACAGCGGCCGATATTGCCAAACACTACGGTGCCGAGCTTTGCTACGTGGGCGTGACGGCGGAAACGCCTGGTGCGATGGGGCACAACCCCAAGGAGTACGACGAAAAGCTGAAGGCCTTCGCCGAGGAGCAGGCGGCGGGCCGCGGCATCAACGCCACCTACCACACCTCGATCGCGCACGATCCGACGACCGATCTGGACGACGTCCTGCTGGACACGGTCAAGGAGATCGGCGCCGACCTCGTGGTGATGGGCACCCACAAGCCGGGCCTTGCCGACTACATCTGGCCGTCGAACGGCGGCAAGATCGCCGCGCACACGCCGGCCTCGGTGTTCCTGGTGCGCGACTCCTGATCCGGGCCAGTTCGAAGGAACCTTCTTCGCCGCAATCGATACTCAAGAATAACAGGGGAGGCCGCCATGGCCGACGAAACATCTCCGGGCGTTCCCGAGCCGGAAGGCAACGCCCATATCATCGAGACCGACTACGATATCGGTCAGGACAATATCGAGGGCAAGGTCGGGCCGTTCGGCTTCGACATCCACAATCCCGTCTTCATGATCTCTGGCCTGACGATCATCGCCTTCGTCGCCTATGCGCTGATCGCGCCGGGCAGCGCGGACGCGCTCTTCAACGGCGTCAATGCCGGTGACGTCGAAGGCTGCGAGGCCGGCGCGTTCTGCGACCTGGGCCTGCGCGCCTATCTGACCTCGCAGTTCGACTGGTTCTTCCTGTGGGGCGCCAACATCTTCGTCATCTTCTGCCTGTTCCTGATCATCAGCCCCTGGGGCTCGGTGCGGCTGGGCGGCACGGATGCGCGGCCCGACTACGGCTATGCGGGCTGGTTCGCGATGCTGTTCGCCGCCGGCATGGGCATCGGGCTGATGTTCTTCGGGGTGCTGGAGCCGGTCTACTACTTCGGCACGCCGTGGGGCGACGAGCCGCTGGGCACCGTCCGGCCCTTCGCCGAGGACGGCACGCTGATCGAGGCCAATATCGACGAGGCGCGGCGCATGGCGCTGGCGGCCACGTCCTATCACTGGGCGCTGCACCCCTGGGCGATCTACGCCGTCGTGGCGCTGGCGCTGGCGCTGTTTTCCTACAACAAGGGCCTGCCGCTTTCGATCCGCTCGGCCTTCTACCCGATCCTGGGCGATCGCGTCTGGGGCTGGTGGGGCCACATCATCGACACGCTGGCGGTCTTCGCGACGCTGTTCGGCCTGGCCACCTCGCTGGGTCTCGGCGCGCAGCAGGCCAATGCGGGGCTCGAATACGTCTACGGCATTCCGAGCAACGTGACGGTGCAGGTGATCCTGATCATCGGCATCACGCTGGTCGCCCTGGTCTCGGTGCTGCGGGGCCTGGACGGCGGCGTGAAGGTGCTGTCCGAGATCAACATGGTGATCGCGCTGGTGCTGCTACTGTTCGTGCTGTTCGCGGCCGGGGCGGGCACCATCCTGAGCGAGTTCGTCGAGGGGCTTCTGGGCTACGCGCAGGAGATCATCCCGCTGTCGAACCCGCACGGGCGCGAGGATCTGGGCTACATGCAGGGCTGGACGGCGTTCTACTGGGCCTGGTGGATCAGCTGGTCGCCCTTCGTCGGCATGTTCATCGCCCGCGTCAGCCGCGGCCGCACGGTGCGCGAGTTCATCACCTGCGTGCTGATCATCCCGAGCCTCGTCTGCGTGTTCTGGATGGCCGTGTTCGGCGGAGCCGCGATCAGCGACGTGATCGCCAACCCCGAGACCAGCGCCGTGAAGGGCCAGGTGATCGACACCTACGCGCCCGAGCTGTCGCTGTTCGCGATGCTGGAGGGGCTGCCGCTGGCGGCGATCACCTCGACCATCGGGATCATCCTGGTGATCGTGTTCTTCGTCACCTCGTCGGACTCCGGCTCGCTGGTGATCGACACGATCACAGCGGGCGGCAAGGTCGACGCGCCGGTGCCGCAGCGGGTGTTCTGGTGCACCTTCGAAGGGCTCGTGGCGATCGCGCTGCTGGTCGGCGGCGGGCTCGGCTCGCTGCAGGCGATGGTGATCTCGACGGGGCTGCCGTTCACGATCATCCTGATCCTGATCTGCTTCGCCATCACCCGCGGGCTGATCCAGGAGAAGGCGAACGCCTGAGGCGGACGACCTTGAAAAACATCGAAAGGCGGCCCCCGGAGGGCCGCCTTTTTCTTGGGTGTCCAAGGTTGGACGGGGGTCCAAGATCCTGATTTTTCTATAGATAGCGATAACACGTCCAAGGATCTTCGCGGGTGTCCGCGCCGGATGGGGCGATGGCCCGAAGGGGCGGGGCGGGGCCGAAATTTCTAGAAATTTCGGCTGGGCAAAATCTTCTAGAAGATTTTGCCGGCTGCCGGCGGGCGGCCGCGCCCCCGCTTGCATTCCGGCCCGGCGCGGTCCAATTCAGGGCCGATCGCAGGCGTCACAGACGGAGTTTCCCCGATGCCCCTCGACCTCGATTTCGTCCGCGCGCAGTTCCCGGCCTTCGACGTGGAGGATCTGGGCGACAAGGGCTTTTTCGAGAATGCGGGCGGGTCGTACATGTGCGCCCCGGTGATGCAGCGGCTGGAGCGGTTCTTTCGCGAGCGCAAGGTCCAGCCCTACGGCCCCTACGAGGCCAGCCGGCTGGGCGGCGAGGAGATGGACGAGGCGCGCCAGCGGATGGCCGCGATGCTGGGCGTGGCCACCGACGAGGTGTCGTTCGGGCCGTCCACGACCCAGAACACCTATGTGCTGGCACAGGCCTTCCGGCAGGCGCTGGCGCCCGGCGAGGCGATCGTCGTCACCGACCAGGACCACGAGGCGAATTCCGGCCCCTGGCGGCGGCTGGCCGAGGAAGGCGTCGAGATCCGCGAATGGCGCATCGACCCGGAGACGGGGCATCTGGACCCGAAGGATCTGGCCGCGCTGCTGGACGACAAGGTGAAGCTCGTCTGCTTTCCGCATTGCTCGAACGTGGTGGGCGAGATCAACGACGTGGCCGGCATGACCGAGATCGCCCATGCCGCCGGCGCGGCGGTCTGCGTCGACGGGGTCAGCTATGCGCCGCACGGGCTGCCGGATGTGGGGGCGACGGGCGCGGACATCTACCTGTTCTCGGCCTACAAGACCTATGGCCCGCATCAGGGGGTCATGGTGATCCGCCGCGACCTGGGCGAGGCGCTGCCGAACCAGGCGCATTTCTTCAACGGCGACGCGCTTTACAAGCGGTTCACGCCGGCCGGGCCGGACCATGCGCAGGTGGCGGCCTGTGCCGGGATCGCGGATTACGTCGACCTGCTGCACGCCCGGCATTGCGAGCCGAGCCGGGACGCGCGGGTGCGGGCGGCGCGGGTGCATGACCTGCAACGGGCGCACGAGACGGCGCTGCTGCAGCCGCTGCTCGATTACCTAAAGGCGAAGAACGCGGTGCGGCTGATCGGACCGGCCGAGGCGGAGGCCCGGGCGCCGACCGTCGCGCTGGCTTGTCACCGGCCGGGGGCGGAGCTGGCCGAGGCGCTGGCGCCGCACGAGATCATGGCCGGCGGCGGCGATTTCTATGCGGTGCGGCCGCTGACGGCGCTGGGGGTGGATCCGGCGCAGGGCGTGCTGCGGCTGAGCTTCGTGCATTACACGTCGAAAGAGGACGTTGACCGGCTGATCCGGGCGCTAGATCACGTGCTGTGATTTTGGCCGCCGGGGCAGGGGTTTGAGCGACACATCACCGATCATCGTCTGGATCCGGCGCGATCTGCGCCTGTCCGATCACGCGGCCCTGTCGGAGGCCGCCGGAAGCGGCCGGCCGGTCATTCCGGTCTTTCTGCATGACGAGGTCGTCGACCGGCTGGGCGCGGCGCCGAAATGGCGCTTCGGGCTGGGCGTGGGCGCGTTCGCCGAAGCGCTGGCGGGGATCGGGGCGCGGCTGACCTTGCGGCGGGGCACGGCGCTGGAGGGCCTGCGGGCGCTGGTGCAGGAGACCGGCGCCGGCGCCGTGTGGTGGCAGCGGGCCTACGACCCGGCTTCGCAGGAACGCGACCGCGCGGTGAAGGCGGCGCTGAAGGAGGACGGCGTCGACGCCCGGAGCTTTGCCGGGCATCTGCTGTTCGAGCCCTGGACGGTGGAGACCAAGCAGGGCGATTACTACAAGGTCTACACGCCCTTCTGGCGCGCGGTGAAGGATCGCGAGGTGCCTGCGGCGCTGCCTTCGGTGTCGGAGCTGCGCGCGCCGCAGCGCTGGCCCGAGAGCGACGCGCTGGCCGACTGGGCGATGGGCGCCGCGATGGACCGGGGCGCCGACATCGTGGGCCGATACGTGCGCGTCGGCGAAGCGGCGGCGCAGGGGCGGCTGGGCGCCTTCATCGCGAACGGGATCGCGGACTATGACGAGGCCCGCGACATTCCCGCGGAAGACGGCACGTCGACCCTGTCCGAGCCGCTGACCTATGGCGAGATCTCGCCGCGGGTCTGCTGGCATGCCGGGATGCGCGCGCGGCAGGACGGCAAACCCGGCGCCGAGGCCTGGCTGAAGGAACTCGTCTGGCGCGAGTTCGCCTATCACCTGCTGCACCACACGCCACGGCTGGAGACCGGCAACTGGCGCCCGGAGTGGGATGCGTTTCCGTGGAACGAGGACGACCGGCGGGCCGAGGTGATCGCCTGGACCCGCGGACGGACGGGGGTGGACTTCGTCGACGCGGCGATGCGCGAGATGTACGTGACCGGGCGGATGCACAACCGCGCCCGGATGATCGTGGCGAGCTACCTGACCAAGCACCTGATGACCCACTGGAAGATCGGCAAGGCGTGGTTCGAGGACTGCCTGGTGGACTGGGATCCGGCGTCGAACGCGCTGGGCTGGCAGTGGTCGGCGGGCTCCGGCCCGGACGCGACGCCCTATTTCCGGATCTTCAACCCGGCGACGCAGCGCAGGCGGTTCGACCCCGACCGCCGCTATGTCCGACGCTGGGTCGCCGAGGGGCAGGGGCAGCCGCCGCGGACGGCGCTGGACTATTTCGCGGCGGTGCCGCGGGCGTGGGGGCTGTCGCCTGACGACGGATACCCCGCGCCGGTCGTCGGGCTGGACGCGGGCCGCAAGCGGGCGCTCGACGCCTACGAGCGGCGCGATTTCTGAAGCGGGGCGCGCTTTGACCGGGCGCCGCGGCGCCGGACCCTGCGATGCACCGTTTCCGGCCCCGCGCCGGTGTCGCGCGTTGTGTCGCGACTGGAACAGGCCGGCGGGAAAATCCGGCGCGGCGCTTGCGGTTGCGGGGCGTCGGGCGGAGAACGGGGCCAACCCGTCTCTGCCAGGAGCCGACCCGATGCCCACAGCCGCGAAACTCGTCTCTGCCGTCCTGCTGGCGGCGCTGGCCTGGTATGTGGGGCACCTGATCATCCCCTACTTCCCCGAGCAGACCCCGGCGGGCGTGTTCCGCGAGGTCCTGGCGGTGCTGGGTCTGATCATCGGCTGGCGCTTCGTGGGGCGGCACGCGGGGCAAGGGGTGGTGGCCTCGGTCGGCTACGGGCTGGGCGGCGCGGCGTTTCTGGCGTTCTGGGGGATCGTCTGGTTCGCGGGCTACGAGATGTTCATGCGCTCGATCAACATGTCCTATGGCGGGCCGATGGAGGCGCTGAAGGACATGGTGGCGATCGGCATCGGGTATTTCGACTACCTCAAGCCCACCGAGATCTGGGGCACGCTGGCCGGCGGCGGTGTCGTGCAGGGCTTTCTGGCCGAGATGACGGCGCGGCGTTTGCCCTGAATGGCGGTTTTTCTCTACGGAACGCTACGTTACGCGCCGGTCCTCAAGCAGGTGCTGGGGCCGGAGGCGAAGGCGGATGCGCGGCCGGCGCGGCTGGGCGACCATGCCCTGTGCGACAGTGCGCAGGGGCCGGTCCCGGTGCCGCAGGCGGGCGGGACGGTGCCGGGCATTCTGCTGGAGCCCGATCCGGCGCTGCGGGCGCGGCTGGATTTCTATGCCGCGGTCCGCGGGCATTACGCCGCGCCGGTGACCGTGCAGACCGATGCGGGGGCGGTGCCGGCGCGGGCCTTCGTGCCGCGCGCGGCGACGCCGGGCGGGCCCTGGCGCTACGAGGACTGGCAAGTGCGGCACGGCGCGGCCGAGACGCGGCTGGCGCAGGAGATCATGGAGCGCTACGGCGCGCAGGCGGCCGGGGAGGTGGCCGCGCATCTGTCGCAGGCGGCGGTGCGGGCGAGCTCCTGGGTGCGGGCGGCGGCGGACAGCGCGCCGAACGCGGTGCGCCGCGGCGGCACGGCCGAGGATGTCCGCACCGAAGAGCGGCGCCGGCCCTATGTGCAGTTCTTCGCGGTCGAGGAGCAGGATCTGCGGTTTCGCCATTTCGACGGCGGCGAGAGCGAGACGGTCACGCGCGCGGCCTTCGTCATGGGCGACGCGGTGACGGTTCTGCCTTACGATCCCGTCCGCGACCGGGTGCTGATGGTGGAGCAGTTCCGCTTCGGCCCCTTCGCGCGCGGAGACCGGCATCCCTGGAGCCTGGAGCCGGTGGCGGGGCGGATCGACCCGGGCGAGGGGCCGGAGTCGACGGCCTATCGCGAGGCGGAGGAGGAGGCCGGGGTCGCGCTGCGCGGGCTGGAGCTGGTGGCGCGCTACTACCCGTCGCCGGGGGCCGTGTCGGAATACCTGTGGTCCTATGTCGGGCTGTGCGACCTGCCCGACGGGACGGCGCAGATCGGCGGGCTGGACCACGAGCACGAGGACATCCGCGGCGTGGTGCTGGACTGGTCCGCATTCACCGAGTTCCTCGGCGGGCGCGAGGCGGAGAACGGGCCGCTGATCCTGACGGGGCTGTGGCTGGCCGCCAACCGGGAGCGGCTGCGCTCGGGCGCTTGAGTTTCGGCGGGGCGCGGCCTACACCGGCGGCGACGATCCATTGCAGCCGGGAGGAGTTCCGATGCGCATCTACAAGGACTTGCCGGACGCGGTGGGCAACACGCCGCTGATCCGGCTGAACGCGATCTCCGAGGCGACCGGCTGCGACATCTACGGCAAGGCGGAGTTCATGAATCCCGGCCAGTCGGTGAAGGACCGCGCCGCGCTCTACATCATCCGCGACGCGGTGGAGCGCGGCCTGCTGGAGCCCGGCGGCACCGTGGTCGAGGGCACGGCGGGCAATACCGGCATCGGCCTGGCGCTGGTCGGCGCGGCGATGGGGTTCAAGACCGTCATCGTGATCCCCGAGACCCAGAGCCAGGAGAAGAAGGACATGATCCGCCTGGCGGGCGCCGAGCTGGTGCAGGTGCCGGCGGTGCCCTACCGCAACCCCAACAACTACGTGAAGTATTCCGGCCGGCTGGCGGAAGAGCTGGCCAAGACCGAGCCCGGCGGCGCGATCTGGGCGCAGCAGTTCGACAACGTCGCCAACCGGCGCGCGCATGTCGAGACGACGGGCCCGGAGATCTGGGCGCAGCTGGACGGCAAGGTCGACGGCTTCGTCGCCGCCGTCGGCTCGGGCGGCACGCTGGCCGGCGTCGCCGAGGCGCTGCAGTCCAGGGGCGTGAAGATGGGCCTTGCCGACCCGATGGGCGCGGCGCTTTACAGCTTCTACACCAACGGCGAGTTCAAGGCCGAGGGCAGTTCCATCAGCGAAGGCATCGGGCAGGGGCGCGTGACCGCGAACCTGGAAGGCTTCACCCCCGATTTCGCGTGGCAGATCAGCGATGAAGAAGCCATTCCTTACGTGTTCGACCTGCTGGAGCACGAGGGGCTGTGCATGGGCGGCTCGACCGCGATCAACATGGCCGGCGCGGTGCGCATGGCGCGCGAGTTGGGGCCGGGGCACACCATCGTCACGGTGCTGTGCGACTATGGCTCGCGCTATCAGTCGAAGCTCTACAACCCGGGCTTTCTGAAGGAAAAGGGCCTGCCGGTGCCGGAATGGCTGGTGGACGAGGGACGCCGGGCGCTCCCGGCAGTGTTCGAAGACGCATGAGCGCCATGCTTGCCCGGTTCTTGCTGGTCCTCTGTCTCGGCCTCGCCATCGGCGGCGCCGCGGCGACAGGGCCGGTCTTTGCCCAGGAGGCCGCGGCCCCCGAGACGATAGATTACGAGGCGTGGGAGCGTGTGGCCACCCGGGCCGAGGCCGCGGTGGACTCGGCGCGGGCGTCGAACGAGGCGCTGGAGACGCTGCGCGCCGAGATCGACGGCTGGCGCGAGCGGTTCCTGCAGGCGCAGACCGTCAACGCCTCGCGGATCGAGACGCTCCGCGCGCAGATCGAGGCGCTGGGACCGGCGCCGGCGGAGGGCGAGGCCGAGGTCGCCGAACTGTCCGAGCGGCGGCAGACGCTGAACCAGCAGCTGAGCGAGGCGCTGGCGCCGGTGCGGCGGGCCGAGGAAGCGTTCAGCCGCGCCGAGGGGCTGATCCGCCGGATCGACGCGCTGATCCGGCTGCGGCAGGCGGACGCGCTGCTCAGTATCGGGCCGTCCCCGCTGAACCCGGCGATCTGGCCCGACGCGGTGACCGCCTTCGTGACAAGCGTGCGGGCGGTCTGGACGGAAATGCAGGCGCAATGGGCGTCCGAGGTGCGGCGCGAGAGCCTGCGCCAGCAACTGCCGCAGACCATTCTCTATATCGTGATCGCCGGCGCGCTGTTGCTGCGCGGCCGCCCGGCGATGGTGAAGCTTACGCAGGCGGTGCTGACCCGGTCGAAGGGCCGCGCCCGGGCGCTGGCGGCGTTCATCACCTCGCTGTTCCAGGTGGTGCTGCCGGTGCTGGGCCTGGCGCTCCTGGCCGCGGCGCTGCAGGCCACGGGGATGCTGGGCATCCGGGGCGAGGTGCTGGTGCGCAGCCTGACCGTGGCGGGGTTCAGCGTCTTCGTGGCGCGCTGGCTGTCGCAGCGGCTCTACCCGATCCACCCCGACGCCCCGCGGCCGATGCCGGTGCCGGCGGATGGCGGGCGCGGCATGCGGTTCTACACCACGATGCTCGGGGTGCTGGTCGGGCTGTTCGTCCTGATCGACGGGCTGGTCGAATACGAGAGCTATTCCGAGGCGACGCAGGCGGTCGTCTATTTCCCGCTGATCCTGGTCTCGGGCCTGATCTTCGTGCGGATCGGCCGGATCCTCACGACCACCGCCAGACCGAACGACCCGCATGGCGAGGCGGTCGCCGCCGCCTTCGCGCACAGCACCCAGCGGCTGATCGGGCAGGCGCTGGTCCTGGTGGGCTTCGCCTCGCCTCTGCTGGCGGCGATCGGCTATCTGAACGCGGCGGATTTCGTGATCCAGCCGATGGCGCTGACGCTGCTCCTGCTCGGGGTCCTTCGCGTGTTTCACGACCTGGTCGTGGAGCTGCACGCGCTGTTCACCGGGCGCACGGCCGAGGAATCGCACCAGGCGCTGGGGCCGTCGGCGGTCAGCTTTCTGCTGGTTCTGGCCTCGGTCCCGCTCTTCGCGCTGATCTGGGGCGCGCGGGTCGCGGACCTGACCGAGATCTGGGCGATGGCGCGCGAGGGCGTGATGCTGGGCGACACGCGGCTTTCGCCCGGCACCCTGCTGACGCTGATCCTGGTCTTTATCGTGCTCTACGCCGCCACGCGGCTGTTCCAGGGGGCGCTGAAATCCACCATCCTGCCGAAGACCAAGCTCGACCCCGGCGGGCAGAACGCGGTGATCTCGGGGATCGGGTATCTGGGCATCTTCCTGGCGGCGATCCTGGCGGTCACGGCGGCCGGCATCGACCTGTCGGCGCTGGCCTTCGTCGCCGGCGCGCTGTCGGTCGGGATCGGTTTCGGCCTGCAGAACGTGGTGTCGAACTTCATCTCGGGGATCATCCTGCTGGTGGAGCGGCCGGTGGCCGAGGGCGACTGGATCGAGGTCGGCGGCCATATGGGGATCGTCAAGGACATCTCGGTGCGCTCCACCCGGATCGAGACCTTCGACCGCAACGACGTGATCGTGCCGAACGCGGACTTCATCTCGGGCACGGTGAAGAACTGGACGCGCGGCAATGTCATGGGCCGGATCATCGTGCAGGTGGGCGTGGCCTATGGCACGGATACCCGGAAGGTGCAGCAGATCCTGACCGAGATCGCCCACGAGCATCCGCTGGTCACGCTGGACCCGGAGCCGGCGGTGGATTTCCTGGAATTCGGCGCGTCGAGCCTGGATTTCCAGATCCGCATGGTCCTGCGCGACATCGGCTACGGGCTGGACGTGCGCACCGAGATCCGCCACCGGATCGCCGAGCGTTTCGCCGAGGAAGGCATCGAGATCCCGTTCGCGCAGCAGGATATCTGGCTGCGCAACCCCGAGACGTTGCGGCCCTCCGCGGCGGCGCCGCAGCCGCGCGCCCTGCCGGAGGCCGAGGACGTGCCGGAGGCGCCGTCCGCCACCGCCACCGAGACCGTGCGCGGCGAGGATGTGCAGGACGGCGGCGGCGGGGAGGACCAGTGATGTCCGAGCTTATGTTCCGCGACGATCCCTACGCGCGCAGCGCGTCCGCCGCGGTCCGGGCGGTGACGCCCGAGGGCGGGATCGTGCTGGACCGGACGCTGTTCTATCCGCGCGGCGGCGGCCAGCCCGGCGATAGCGGGCGGTTGCTCTGGGACGGCGGCGAGGCGGCCGTGACCGATACGGTGAAGGGCGAAGGCGCCGAGGTGGTGCTGATCCCGGCGCCGGGCGCGGAACCGCCGCCGGTGGGCGCGGCGGTCCGGCAGGAGCTCGACTGGGAGCGGCGCCATGCGCATATGCGGGTCCACACGGCGCTGCACCTTCTGTCGGTGGTGATCCCGCTGCCGGTGACCGGCGGCGCCATCGACGCGGGCCGCGGGCGGCTGGATTTCAACATGCCGGAACCGCCCGAGGACAAGGCGGCGCTGGAGGCGGACCTGAACGCTTTGGTGGCGCGCGACCTCGCCGTCACGGAGGCGTGGATCGAGGAGGCGGAGCTCGACGCCAGCCCCGCGCTCGTCAAGACGATGTCGGTGCAGCCGCCGCGCGGCGCCGGGCGCATCCGGCTGATTCGGATCGGCGACGGCGCCGACCAGGTGGACCTGCAGCCCTGCGGCGGCACCCATGTGGCGCGCACCGGCGAGATCGGGCCGGTCCGGCTGGGCAAGATCGAGAACAAGGGCAAGCAGAACCGCCGGGTGACGGTTCTGCTGGAGGCGTATCAGCCGTAGGGGAACGGCGCCGGCGTGAACCCGTAGCCCGAATGCCCCTTCTCGACATAGCCGATGCCGGGGAAGCCGATATGCATCCCCGCGATCCGCAGCCCGTCGGTCGCCACCATGTCGAAGACCTTCGCCCGCGTCGCGGCGGCCATCTCCTTGTCGGTGTCGAAGCCGATCGTGACCTCGGGCCGCGGGAACTGCACCGGACCCACATGCACGATGTCGCCCCAGATCAGCAGGCTGTCGCCGGCGCTCTCCAGCATCACGCCGGAATGGCCGGGGGTGTGGCCGGGCAGGGGCATCAGGGTCAGGCCGTTGCCCAGATCGGTCTCGCCGTCGACCGTCTCGACCCGGTCGCCGAAAGCGGCCACCGCGGCGCGGGCCATGTCGAAGAAGCCGCGCACGCCCTCCGGCGCGCCGTCGCGGATCGAATCGTCGGACCAGAACGCGACCTCGGCCCGCTGGGTCACCAGCCCCGCATTCGGGAACGGATTGCCGCCGTCGCCCAGCAACCCGCCGATGTGATCGGGGTGCAGATGCGTCGCGACCAGCCGGTCGATCTCCGCCGGGTCGGTGCCGAAGGCGGTCAGGTTGGCCAGCACGTGCCCGAGGCTCGGCCCCATGGCGGTGCCGGTGCCGACATCGACGAGCACGGTCTCGCCGCCGCCCTCGATCAGGTAGGCGTTGACGCCCGTGGGATGCGCGTCGGCGGAGATATGCGCGTCCGCCAGCAGCGTGGCGAATTCCTCGGGCGTGATGCCGATCAGCGCATCCGCGGCGATCGGCAGGAACCCGTCGGACAGCGCCGTCACCGTGCGGTCGCCGACCGGAAAGCTGCGGGCGACGGCCAGTCCGGCGGCGCCGTCCTGCGCCAGGACCGGGGCGACGCGCAGACCGGCCAGCCCGGCCGTCGCGGCCAGGGCCGAGCTCGTGAGAAAGTCGCGGCGTTTCATGATCGTTCCTCCATGCATTTGGCGCGATAGGCCTGTGCCGGGCAGCCTAGCAGAACCCCATGACGGTTCGCGACGAATATGCGCGACAAGCGTCGTCCTCATGCTTGCCCTTCCCGGCCAAAAGCTGTTAATCGGAGCGCCACGGAGAGGTGGCCGAGTGGTCGAAGGCGCACGCCTGGAACGCGTGTAGGCGGGAAACCGTCTCCAGGGTTCGAATCCCTGTCTCTCCGCCATTTGCCCTCGCGAAAGCGTTCTCCCGATCCGGCTGCGGCCGGATTTTACCGCGTTTTCAAAGGGGTTTGCCGGACAGGCTGAACACC
>NZ_JARGYC010000003.1 GCF_029168335.1 Psychromarinibacter sediminicola | reverse complement strand
GCAGCGCCGCCTCTCGGCGATTGCTGTGCAATCGCCTGTCGGCAGGGCATTTCGTTTCGAAATGCCCGAGAGACCCGCCCCCCCGGGGCGGCGCTTCTGGCGAGGACGGTGCCAAGTGTCCGACATACATGCTTATGTCTCCGGAATCGCAAGGCTCGACCGCGCCCCGGCGGGTCGGCGCTGCACGGCGTTCCGTTCGACCGAGGCGCCATCCGGCAAAGCTGAGAAAGTGGTGTCGCGCCGCGCGTCCGACCCCGGACAGTTACCGCTAACTGTAACGATCCCAAGGACTTGGACCCCCGTCCAACCTCGGACACCCCGCGCCTAGCCGAACATCTCCCGCAGATCGCAGCTCGCCTCGACCCCGATATCCGCCTTGTGCTCGGCCAGGAACGCCCCCGCCGCCCGCTGCCCGGCCGCCTTCAGCTCGGCCAGCACCGACGGCGTCGGCACCCGCTTCGTCGCCTCCGACAGCTCGTTCATCAGCTCGTCGTCGGCGATCATGTGGATCAGCACCTCCTTCATCGCGCCCTTCGGCATCCGCCCCTCGGCGATCAGGTCGCGCACGAACTGGATCGCCCGCAATTCCCGCAGGAGCGACGAGTTGAAGCTGATCTCGTTGATCCGGTTCTGGATCTCCTGCGCCGTCTGCGGCACCTCGCGCCGATACAGCGGGTTGATGTTGACCACCACGATATCGGCCGGAAACTCCGGCTCGTACATCGGAAACAGCGCCGGGTTGCCGGTATAGCCGCCGTCCCAGAACGCCTCCACCGTGCCGGTCACCGGGTCCTCGATCTCCACCGCCTGGAACAGGTTCGGCAGGCAGGCCGAGGCCAACAGCACGTTCGTGTCGATATGGTCGCCGGTGAACACCCGGATCTTGCCACTGCGCACGTTGGTGGCCGACACGAACAGCCGCGGCCCCTCCGCCGCGCAGACGTCGCCGAAGCGGAATTCGTCCACCACGCGGCGCAGCGGGTTCTCGTAGAACGGACCGTAGCTGTAGGGGCTGAGCACGCGCGACACGGCGTCGGCCCAGAAATAGGCCGGGTGCATCTGGATCAGGTCGGACATCATCCCCGGCTCGGGCACGAAGGCCGACAGCCACGCCGGCGTGCCCGAGCCCACCTCGGCCCCCATCTGCGCCCAGAGCCAGTCGAGATTCGCCTTCGCCTCGGCCCGCCCGCCCCGCACCAGCCCGGCCTTCAGCGCCGCGCCGTTCAGCGCGCCAGCCGAGGTGCCGGAGATCGCCGCGATCTCCAGGTCCTCCTCGTCCAGCAGCCGGTCGAGCACGCCCCAGGTAAAGGCCCCGTGCGCGCCCCCGCCCTGCAGCGCGATGTTGATCCGTTTCGCCATGTCGCCGCGCTACTGCGCCGTCCAGCCGCCGTCGGCCGACAGCGTCGTCGCCGTGATCTGCGCCGCCGCGTCGGAACACAGGAACACGGCCAGCCCGCCCAGCTGCTCCAGCGTCACGAACTCCTTCGAGGGCTGCTTGGCCAGGATCACCTTCTCGATCGCCTCGTCCTCGGAGATGTCGTATTCCTTCGCGGTGTCCGGGATCTGCCCCTCGACCAAGGGCGTCAGTACATAGCCCGGGCAGATCGCGTTGACCGTGATCGGATCCTTCGCCGTCTCCAGCCCCGCGACCTTGGTCATTCCCACGACCCCGTGCTTCGCTGCGACATAGGCCACCTTGAAGGGCGACGCCCGCAGCCCGTGCGCCGAGGCGATGTTGATGACGCGCCCCCAGCCCGCCTTGCGCATCATCGGCAGCGCCGCGGCGGTGCAGTGGAAGACCGACGACATGTTGATCGCGATGATCGCGTCCCATTTCTCGACCGGGAACTCCTCGATCGCCGCGACATGCTGGATGCCGGCGTTGTTGACCAGGATGTCGCAGGCGCCCGCCTTCTCGATCAAGGCGCGGCACTCGTCGGCCTTCGACATGTCGGCCTTGATGTAGCGCGCGGTCACGCCGAACTCGCTGCCGACCTCCTCGGCCAGCGCATGATCCTCGTCGGTGTCGGTGAAGGAATTCAGCACCACATCCGCGCCCTCGGCGGCCAGCGCCTTCGCAACGCCCAGCCCGATGCCGGAATTGGAGCCGGTGACGACGGCGGTCTTTCCCTTGAGTGACATCTCGTGCCTCCTTTGTGCGGTCGCGGCAGAGAATAGATGCTGCGCCTGCGAAGAAAACGCCAAAATCGAAGCATCGTCTTGCCGGCCGCCCATCGCGGGCCCATTATGAATACAACCGATGTCAGGAGTATTCACCATGACCACCAAGAGCATATCGCTCCGCACCGACGAGGAGACCCTGAAGAAGATCGACGAATATGCCAGCGCGCAGGATCGCAGCCGCAACTGGTGGATCAATCAGGCCATCGAGTCGGCCATCGCGGAGGAAGCGGCCTGGGACGCCGAGATTCGCCGACGCATGAAGGAAGCGGACGACGGTAACACGATTCCCCACGATCGGGTGATGGCCGAGATGCTCGCGAAATACGGCGAATCGTGAGAATCGTCTGGCATCCCGACGCAGAGGCGGATCTCGAAGCCGGTCTGCAGCGCTCCGCCGGTTTCGGGGCAGCGACGGCCATGCGTCTTCTCGCGCGTGTCGATGCGGCGGTCGGGCATTTGGCGGAGCATCCCCAGATGGCCCGGCCGGGCCGGGTCGACGGAACCCGTGAACTCGTGCTCAGGGGATTCCCCTACATCCTCGTCTACCGCGCCGATCCCGAGTCCGTGACGATTCTCGCCGTCCGCCATGCGGCCCGCGACTGGCCGCGCAGCTTTCCGAACGCATAAAAAAAACGCCCGCACAAGGCGGGCGTTCAGTTATTGAGGCAGGTTTCATACAGGCAAGAAACCTATCGAGCAGTGCCCCCTTTATACCCGCTTAAAGCCCGTGGTCAAAGGTAAAAGTTTGAAAAGGCGGCGGTCGGCCGGTAGTTTCACCGCAAACGCCCCCCGGCTGAGCAGAAGGACAGTTGCCCCATGACACGCCATGCCCCCCTCCTCGCGGCCCTGCTTGCGGCGGCCCTGGCCCCGGCGCCGTCCGCCGCAGAGCCCCGGCATGGCATCGCTATGTACGGCGACCCGGCCCTGCCCCCAGATTTCGAGGCCTTCCCCTATGCCAACCCGGACGCGCCCGTCGGCGGCCGCATCGTCACCGGCGAGGTCGGCAGCTTCGACAGCCTCAACCCCTATATCCTGAAGGGCAAGGTGCCCTGGCAGCTGCGCTACCTGACCTCCGAGTCGCTAATGGCGCGAAACTGGGATGAACCGTTCACGCTATACGGACTATTGGCCGAATCGGTCGAGACCGACGCGGACCGCAGCTGGGTCGAGTTCACCCTCCGGCCCGAGGCCCGATTCTCCGACGGCTCGCCGGTCACGGTCGAGGACGTGCTGTGGTCCTTCAGGACGCTGGGGACCGAGGGGCATCCGCGCTATACCGGCGCCTGGTCCAAGGTGGAAAGCGCCGAGGCCGTGGGCGAGCGCACCGTGCGCTTCACCTTCTCCGAGGTCGACCGCGAGCTGCCGTTGATCCTGGGCCTCCGCCCGATCCTCAAGAAGGCGCAGTGGGAAGACACCGAGTTCACCGAATCGGGGCTCGACGAGATCCCGATCCTGACCGGGCCCTACGTGATCGACGATTTCGAGGCCGGCCGGCACGTCACGCTGAAGCGCGACCCCGACTACTGGGGCTGGGATCTGCCGGTGCGCAACGGCCACGCCAATCTGGAAGAGGTCCGGATGGAGTTCTTCGCCGACGGCACCGCCCAGTTCGAGGCGTTCAAGGCCGGCGTCCTGAATTCCAACCGCGAGTTCAACGCCGCCAAGTGGGACGAGCAGTACAACTTCCCCGCCATCCAGTCCGGCGAGGTGGTGAAGTCCATCATCCCGCACGGTCGCCCCTCGGGCATCACCGGCTTCGTGATGAACACCCGCCGGGCGCCCTTCGACGACTGGCGCGTGCGCGCGGCGCTGATCCATGCGTTCAACTTCGAATTCATCAACCAGACGCAGACCGGGGGCGAGCAGCCGCGCATCACCTCGTATTTCTCGAACTCCATCCTCGGGATGCGCGACGGCCCGGCCGAGGGCCGCGTGCGCGAGCTCCTGGAGCCGTTTGCCGACTCGCTCCTGCCCGGCGCGCTGGAGGGCTACGAGCTGCCGGTCAGCGACGGCTCGGTCCGCAACCGCGCCAATATCGCCGAGGCGCTCGACCTCTTGGCCGAGGCCGGCTGGACCGTGCAGGACGGCGTGCTGAAGAACGCGGCGGGCGAGCCGTTCGAGTTCGAGCTTCTGCTGCAGACCGGATCGTCCGAACAGACCGCCATCGCCGACATCTATTCCGAGGCGCTGACGCGGCTGGGCATCGACGCCACCGTCGAGGCAATCGACCGCCCGCAATACACCGAGCGCACCAATGCCTTCGACTTCGACATGACCTATTACCGGGTCGCCCTGTCGCTCAGCCCCGGCAACGAGCAGGAACAGTACTGGGGCTCCGAGGCGGCCGAGACGCCGGGGACGAAGAACTGGATGGGCATGACCTCGCCCGCGGCCGACGCGATGATCCGCGAGATCCTGAGCTCGGAGACCACCGACAACTTCCTCGCCGCCACCCGCGCGCTGGACCGGGTGCTGACGACGGGCCGCTACGTGATCCCGTTCTATCAGTACAATGTCAGCCGCATTGCCCATGTCGACGAGCTTCACTACCCCGAGGAGATCCCGATCTACGGCGACTGGCTCGACTGGCAGCCCTTCGTCTGGTGGTGGGAAGAGGAATAGACCGCGCAACCGCGCAAGGAGCAGTCATGAAACCCTATATCGCGCTCGGCCTCCTGCTGACCCTCGCCGCCTGCGGCATCCCCGGCGTGCCGCTGGTCTGACGCAGCGGCGGTCGTGGGGCTGGTCTGACGCGGTGCCGGGCGTGCCGTGCCGCGCCGGCCACCCGGTGCAGCGGGTGCGGTCCGTCACAGACTGCCGGGCAGAGCCACCGGGCTCGGCGAGAGACCTGACACGTCCCTGCGCCGCGGGCTGCAAACCTCGCCCTGAATTGTCCGGCGTTTTCTGACATGTCATTGACAAGTCACTGCGCTCGCAGCGCGCGGCCACGCTGTTCATACAGACATGTAGCGGGCAGGCGACTGACATCGCGTGTGAAGCCCAGTCGGCAACGGTCTGACTTTCCGAGACAACCGTGCCGGAGACGACACCGATGGCCGCGCCCCGCGGCGGGCGGCGCGCGCGGGCCGGGCGCCGCTCCCGCGGCCTCCAGCTCCGCCGCGCCGTCACCTCGGCGCATCCGGCCCCGGGGCCGCCGGTCCCGCCCGCGCCCCGGGGCCGCCGGTCCCGCCCGCGCCCCGGGCTTGCAAACCCGCCGCCGCCGCCCTAATCGCGAAGGCATGGACTCGCTCTTCGACCAGGGCCCGCCGCCCGCCTGCCCCTCCAGGTTCAACATGGCCGCCCATGTGCTGGCGCTGGCGCCGCAGCATCCCGACAAGATCGCGCTGGCCGTCCTGACCCCCACCGGCGCCACGCGGTGGAGCTATGGCCGGCTCGAACAGGCCGTCCGGGGCACGGCCACCGGACTTTTGACCCACGGGCTGGCGCCGGGCGACCGCGTGCTCATGCGCATGGGAAACACCGTCGACTTCCCGATCACCTATCTCGCGGCGCTGACGGTCGGGCTGATCCCCGTGCCCACCTCGTCGCTGCTGACCGTGCCCGAGGTCACGCGCATCGCCGCCGAGATCGACCCCAAGCTCATCGTCGCCGAGCCCGGCGTCTCGCGCCCCGATCCCGCCCCCTGCCCGGTCATCGAAACCGGCGCGCTGGCCGACATGCACGACCTGCCGCCGGCCGACTTCCAGATCGGCGATCCCGACCGCCCGGCCTATGTCATCTATACGTCCGGCACCGCCGGCAGCCCGCGCGCCGTGACGCATGCCCACCGGGCGATCTGGGCGCGGCGGCTGATGTGGGACGGCTGGTACGGCCTGCGTCCGGACGACCGGCTGCTGCATGCCGGCGCCTTCAACTGGACCTACACGCTGGGCACCGGCCTGATGGACCCCTGGTCGATCGGCGCCACGGCGCTGATCCCGGGCAAGGGCGTGACGCCGGCGCAGCTGCCGCTCCTGCTGAAACGCCACGACGCGACGATTTTCGCCGGCGCCCCGGGCGTTTACCGCCAACTCCTCAGGCACGACATCCCCGCCCTGCCGAAACTCCGCCACGGGCTCTCGGCGGGCGAGAAGATGCCCGACGCCACTCGCCGGCACTGGGAGGAGGCCACCGGCACCCCGGTCCACGAGGCCTTCGGCATGTCCGAATGCTCCACCTTCGTCTCCGGCGCGCCCGCGCATCCCGCGCCGCCCGGCACCCTGGGCTACCCGCAGCCCGGCCGCCGCGTCGCCGTGCTGGGCGAGGACGGCCCCGTCCCCATCGGCACCCCCGGCACGCTCGCCGTCTCGAACCGCGACCCCGGGCTGATGCTGGGCTACTGGGGCGCCGAGGACGAGACCCGCGCCCGCCAGAGCGGCGAGTGGTTCCTCACCGGCGATACCGTGCGCATGGCCGAAGACGGCGCGCTCACCTATCTCGGCCGCGGCGATGACATGATGAACGCGGGCGGCGTGCGCGTCTCGCCCATCGAGGTGGAAAGCGCGCTGACCACCCATTCGGCGATCCACGAATGCGCCGCCGTCGAGGTGCAGGTGAAGGCCGACACCACCGTCATCGCCGCCTTCTACACCGCCGATGCCGACCTCGACCCCACCGAGCTCGACCGCTTCGCCGCGCAAAGCCTCGCGCGCTACAAGATGCCCCGCATCTACCACCGCGTCGACGCGCTGCCGAAGAACCCCAACGGCAAGCTGCAGCGCCGCCGCCTGCGCGAGGACTGGGAAACCGCGCACCCCGCCGACTGATCCGGTTTCCCTTTCGCGCCATATCCCCTATGTAGCCCGCCACACCAGAGGGGAGCCCGCCATGATCAAACTCGATATCCTGTCCGACCCGATCTGCCCCTGGTGCTATATCGGGAAGACCAATCTCGACCGCGCGCTGGAACAGGTCCCCGACCACCCGTTCGAGATCGAGTGGCACCCGTTCCAGCTCAATCCCGAGATGCCGCCCGAGGGCATGGACCGCAAGGAATACCTCGAACACAAGTTCGGCGGCCGCGACGGCGCCGCCGAGGCCTATGCCCCGGTCGTCGAGGCCGCCGAAAACGCAGGGCTGGAGATCGACTTCTCGTCCATCCCGCGCACGCCCAACACGCTCGACGCGCACAGGCTGATTCACTGGGCCGGGATCGAGGGGCGTCAGACCCCGGTCGCGATGGCGCTGTTCCGCGCCTATTTCAAGGAAGCCCGCGACATCGGCGACACCGACACGCTGGCCGACATCGCCGACGGCTGCGGGCTCGACGCGGCGATGATCCGGCAGCTGCTGCAATCCGACGCCGACCGCGAGGATATCCGCGCCCGCGACGCCTGGGCGCGCGAGCACGGCGTGACCGGCGTGCCCACCTTCGTCGTGGGTCAGCGCCACGCGGTCCCCGGCGCCCAGCCGCCCGACCTCTGGATCAAGGTCATCGAGGAACTGAAAGAGACCGAGGAGAAATGAGCGCCTGAGCGGCGTGCCCGCCCTCTGGTCCGCCCTCGGCGCCGCCGCCGCCCTCGGCTGGGCGGCGGTTCTCCTCTGGTCCGACCGGCACCCGCCCCGCCGCCTCTGGCCCCCGCATGAAGGCCGCTGGCGCACCGCCGCCTGGGCCTGGGCGCTGACCGTCGCGATCTATGTCGGCGCCATCCGCGCCGGGTTCCACGAAGCGGCGCAGCCGGTGCTGCCCGACTGGCTGCGCTTCGGCGCCGGCGGGCTGCTGTCGGTCGCGGGCAGCGCGTTGCACAGCTGGGGCACCTGGGATCTCGGGCTGAAAGCCACCAGCGGCTGGCCCGCGCCCCTCGTCACCCGCGGCAGCTATGCAAGCAGCCGGCATCCGCAGTACCTGGGCCAGAGCGCCATGCTGATCGGAATCGCGCTCCTCGCCGGCACGCCGCCCGCGCTTTGGCCCGCGCTGGCCGGGGTCGCCGCGCTCCTGCTGGCGGCGCGGGTCGAGGACCGCCACCTCGCCGCCACCGCTCCGGGCCATGCCGCCTATCGCGCCCGCACAGGCTTTCTGCTCTGACCGCACGGCCCGGCCGGGGCTTTCGACTTTTGCCCGCCGGCCAATGTGCTATCCCACGTCCCATGCCGGCCAAGACGCCCCGCCTGTCCCAGCCCGAGTTCATCGGCCTGACCGCGATGATCATCGCCTCGGTCGCCTTCGCGGTGGATTCGATGCTGCCCGCGATGAACGACATCGCGGCCGAGCTGTCGCCCGACGCCCCGAACCAGGCGCAGCTGATCATCACCAGCTTCGTGCTCGGCATGGGCGCGGGCACCCTGTTCACCGGTCCGCTGTCGGATACCTTCGGCCGCCGGCCGGTGATCTTCGGCGGCTTCGCGATCTACTTCGCCGGCGCGCTCTTGGCCTGGGCCGCGCCATCGCTGGAACTCGTGCTGCTCGCCCGCCTGCTGCAGGGCCTGGGCGCCGCCGGCCCGCGGGTGGCGGTGCTGGCGCTGGTCCGCGACCAGTTCGAGGGGCGGCGCATGGCGCAGATCATGTCCTTCGTGATGATGGTCTTCACGCTGGTCCCCGCCGCCGCACCGCTCGTCGGCACCGCGATCATCGCCGTCGCCGGCTGGCGCGGCATCTTCTTTGCCTACATGATCTGGGCGATCTTCGTGTGCACCTGGTTCGGCCTGCGCCAGCCCGAGACATTGCCGCAGGCGTCGCGCCGCCCGTTCCACCCCGGCAGCCTGATGCGCGGGACGGTGGAGATCCTGACCAACCGCACGGTGGCGCTGACCATCGCGGTGCTGGCGCTGGTCTTCGGGATGCTCTTTGCCACGCTGTCGACGATCCAGCCGATGTTCGACGTGACCTTCGACGCCGCCGGCACGTTTCCCTACTGGTTCGCCGGCATCTCGCTGGTGGCCGCCGGGGCGAGCTTTCTCAACGCCCGCGTCGTGGTGCGGCTGGGGATGCGGCTGGTGGTGCGGATCACGCTGACGGCGCAACTCGTCCTGTCATTGAGCATGGCGGGCATCGTGATCACCGGCCTGCTGTCGGGGACGGCCTATTTCGCGGCCTTCCTGTTCTGGATCCAGACGATGTTCTTCATGCTGGGGCTGACCATCGGCAACCTGAACGCCCTCGGGATGGAGCCGCTGGGCCATCTCGCCGGTCTCGGCGCCTCGGTGATCAGCGCGGTCGCCACGGTCTCGGCCGTCGTCATCGCGGTGCCCATCGGGCTCGCCTTCGACGGCACGCCGCTGTCGCTGGCGGCGGGCACCGCCCTCTGCTGTGCGCTGGCGCTGGCGCTGATGCGCCCGCTCGGCACCGGCGAAGAAGACACCGCCTAGGACGCCCGACACGATCTTCCAGAAGATCGTGCCGCGCAGGATTTTCTGGAAAATCCTGCCACGTCAAAATCTTCCAGAAGATTTTGCCGCCTCACGCCTCGGCCGTCTCCTTCGCGTGCTTCGCCAGATCCTGCGCGATGGCGAAGGCCCCCTGGATGCGGTCCTTCGTCCCTTTCCAGTCGCGCCGCACCACGATCTTGTTGTCCTTCACCTTGGCCAGCCCCTTCTGCGCCTCGATGAACCGCACCAGCCCGGCCGGGTTCGCGAACTTGTCCTGGTGGAACTGGATCGTCGCGCCCTTCGGCCCGCCGTCCAGCTTGGCGATCCCGGCGCGCTTGCACATGTCCTTGATCCGCACGATCAACAGCAGCATGTTCACCTCCTTCGGCAGCTTGCCGAAGCGGTCGATCAGCTCCGCCGCGAAGCCCTCCAGCTCGACCTTGGTGTGCAGCTCGCTGAGCCGCCGGTAGAGTCCCAGCCGCACGTCCAGATCCGGCACGTACTCTTCCGGGATCAGCACCGGAACGCCCAGGTTGATCTGCGGCGCCCATTGGTCGGCGCTGGTGTCGGTCAGCCCCTCGGCCTCGCCCGACTTGATCTTGGCGATCGCCTCTTCCAGCATCGACTGGTAAAGCTCGTAGCCCACCTCGTTGATATTGCCGGATTGTTCCTCGCCCAGCAGGTTTCCCGCCCCGCGAATGTCCAGGTCCTGCGACGCCAGCGTGAACCCCGCCCCCAGCGAGTCGAGCGAGCCCAGCACGCGCAGCCGTTTCTCCGCCGTCGCCGTCAGCTTCGCCCGGGGCTTCGTCGTCAGATAGGCATAGGCCCGCGTCTTCGCGCGCCCCACGCGGCCGCGGATCTGGTAGAGCTGCGCCAGCCCGAACATGTCCGCCCGATGCACCACCATCGTGTTCGCCGTCGGGATATCCAGCCCCGATTCCACGATGGTCGTCGCCAGCAGCACGTCGTACTTGCCGTCGTAGAAGGCGTTCATCCGGTCGTCCAGCTCGCCCGCGGCCATCTGCCCATGCGCGACCACATAGGTCACCTCCGGCACCTGCTCCTTGAGGAACTCCTCGATCTCCGCCAGATCGGAGATCCGCGGCACCACGTAGAACGACTGCCCGCCCCGGTAGTGCTCGCGCAACAGCGCCTCGCGGATCGTCACCGCGTCGAACTCGCTCACATAGGTCCGGATCGCCAGCCGGTCGACGGGCGGCGTCCCGATGATCGACAGCTCGCGCACCCCCGTCAGCGACAGCTGCAAGGTCCGCGGGATCGGCGTCGCCGTCAGCGTCAGCACATGCACATCCGTGCGCAGCTCCTTCAGCCGCTCCTTGTGCGTCACGCCGAAATGCTGCTCCTCGTCGATGACCAAGAGCCCCAGATCCCTGAACCGGGTGCCCTTGGCCAGAAGCGCATGCGTCCCGATCACGATGTCGCAGGTGCCGCGGCTCACCGCGTCCCGCGTCGCCGCCGCCTCCTTCGCCGACACGAAGCGCGACAGCTGCCGTACCTCCACCGGGAAGCCGCGGAACCGCTCGGCAAAGCTCTTGTAATGCTGCCGCGCCAGCAGCGTCGTCGGCGCGATTACCGCCACCTGCCGGCCGGACATCGCCGCCACGAAGGCCGCCCGCATCGCCACCTCGGTCTTGCCGAAGCCCACGTCGCCGCAGACCAGCCGGTCCATCGGCGTGCCCGAGCCCAGGTCGTCCAGCACCGCCTCGATCGCGCCCAGTTGGTCGTCGGTCTCCTGGTACGGGAACCGCGCGGAGAAGGCGTCCCACATCCCCGCCGGCGCCTCCATGATCGGCGCGCGCCGCAGATGCCGTTCCGCCGCGATCCGGATCAGCCGATCCGCCATCTCGCGGATCCGCTCCTTCATCCGCGCCTTCTTGGCCTGCCACGCGCCGCCGCCCAGCCGGTCGAGCAGGCCCTCCTCATGGCCGTAGCGCGACAGCAGCTCGATATTCTCCACCGGCAGGAACAGCCGGTCGCCGCCGGCGTATTCCAGCGCGATGCACTCGTGCGGCGCCCCCAGCGCCTGCAGCACCTCCAGCCCGGTGTACCGCCCGATCCCGTGATCGACATGCACGATCAGGTCGCCGGGGCTGAGGCTCTGCGCCTCGGTCAGGAAATTCTCCGCCCGCTTGCGCTTCTTCGGCGCGCGGATCAGCCGGTCGCCCAGGATGTCCTGCTCGGCGATCACCGTCAGCGTCGGCGTGACGAAGCCGGTCTCCAGCGGCCAGACCGCCAGCGCCACGTCGCGCCCCGAAAGCTCCGACGCCCGCGCCACGTGGCGCACGTCGTGGATGCCGTGATCGGCCAGCAGATGGCCCAGCCGCTCGGCCGCGCCCTCGGAATAGGCCGCCAGAACCACCGGCCCCGCATCCGACCGCGCCCGCACATGATCGGCCACCGCCCCGAACAGATTGACGCTTTCCTGCTGGCGCTCGGGCGAGAAGTTGCGCCCGATGCGCCCGCCGGCATCGACCACGCCCGGCCCGCTCGCCTGCGGCAGCGGGTGGAACTGCAGCACCCGTCGCTCCCCCAGCGCCGCGTCCCAGGCGGCGTCGTCCAGGTACAAAAGCCCCGGCGGGCACGGCTTGTAGACGGTGTCGATCCGGTTCTTCTGGCTCATCGCGTGGACGCGGGTCTCGTACTGGTCCACGATCCCCTCCCAGCGCGACAGCCGCGCCGGCCCCACCTGGTCGTCCAGGCAGACCGACGCGCCGGGGAGATAATCGAACAGCGTCTCCAGCCGGGCGTGGAAGAACGGCAGCCAGTGCTCGACCCCCTGATGCTTGCGCCCCGCGCTCACCGCCTCGTAGAGCGGGTCGTCGGTGCCGGCCGCGCCGAATTCGATCCGGTAGTTCTGCCGGAACCGGGTGATCGCCGCGTCGTCCAGGATCACCTCGCTGACGGGCGCCAGCTCCACCACGTCCAGCGTCTCGGTCGTGCGCTGGGACACGGGGTCGAACCGCCGCGCCCCGTCCAGCACGTCGCCGAACAGGTCCAACCGCACCGGCCCGCCCTCACCCGGCGGATAGATGTCGATGATTCCGCCCCGGATGGCGTAATCGCCCGGCTCGGTCACCGTGGGCGCCTGGGTGAAGCCCATGCGCACCAGAAAGCCGCGCAAGCCCTTCTCGTCGATCCGGTCGCCCACCCGCGCGACGAAGGACGCCTCGGCCAGAACCTCCCGCGCCGGCACCCGCTGCGTCGCCGCGTTCAGCGTGGTCAGCAGGACCACGGGGCCGGGCAGCCCCTGCGCCAGCCCGGCCAGCGTGGCCATCCGGTTCGCCTCGATATCGGGGTTGGGCGAGACCCGGTCATAGGGCAGGCAGTCCCAGCTGGGGAACTCGATCACCGGCATGTCCGGCGCGAAGAAGGCCAGCGCCGCGCGCATCGCCGCCAGCCGCTTGTCGTCGCGCGCGACATGGATCACCGGGGCGCCGGATTTCTCCAGCTCCTGGACCAGCAGCCGGGCGTCGTAGCCTTCCGGCGCGCCGCCGACCTGTATGTAAGACGCGGGGGACATGGCGCCTGTCAGGTAAAGACCCGGGGGCGCATGTCAACCGCATTTCCCCTGCCCCGCGTCACGCCCGTGGTGCAGCGCGCGCCATGCGTATTTTCAACGAGAAGAAGCCTGCAGGAGTTTCACCGCGGCCCCCGTCTTCTTCTCGTGTCAAATACGCTCGCCGAAGGTTCATGGCCCGGCCTCAGGCCCCGAGCGCGCCCAGCGTCATGTTCTGCCACATGCCCCACATCGCGGTGACGAAGATCGCCACCAGCCCGATCATCTGGGTATAGAGCCGCTGCCGCCGGAGCCGCCGGCGCAGCGCCCCGCCGGCCAGGCCCTGGCGGCGGATCGACCGTGCCGCCAGCAGGCTCAGCAGGCCGACGATCGCCAGCGGGAACAGGATGAGGAACAGCGCCTGCGCGAACTCGATCCAGTAGAAGAAGCCCAGGACGGCCAGCGCCGACAGGACGGCACAGGCCAGCCCCAGGATCCACAGCCCCGACACCTCGCCGATATGCAGGATGCGGTTGCAGTTGATCCGCACCAGATCCTCCAGATCGGCCTGGACGTGGCCTTCGTGCCGCGCGGCGCTCAGCACCAGGTCATAGGGCACGCCCAGCACCCAGTGGCTGGCCGAGGACCAGACCACGGCCAGCGCGATCCAGTACCAGAGGTTCGAAAAGGACCTCATGTCGATCAGTTCGAATACGGTGCTGTACCAGTCCACGGCTGCCCGTCCGTTCTTGTTCTGTGCGCGGACCCTAGTGCGGCACTGCGGCAATTCCTAGTCTTGCCGTCGTGGAAATTCCCTGCGATCTGTCCGGAGGCCACATCCCGAGGACAGGCATTTCAATGGTCACGATCCCCGCCCCCTTTCCCGCCGCCCGCTTCCGCCGGATGCGCGCCAGCGACGCGCGCCGCCGCCTGATGCGCGAGACGACGCTGACGGTGGACGATTTCATCTGGCCGATCTTCCTGCAGGCCGGCGAGAACGACGAGACCCCGGTGCCCTCGATGCCCGGCGTGGCGCGGCTGACCACGGACCGCGCGGTGAAGGCGGCGGAGATGGCCGCGGGCCTCGGCATCACCGCCATCTGCCTGTTTCCCTATACCGACCCGGCCTCGCGCACCGAGGACTGCGCCGAGGCCTGGAGCCCCGACAACACCACCAACCGCACGATCCGCGCGATCAAGGCCGCGGTGCCCGAGATCGCGATCATGACCGACGTGGCGCTCGACACCTACAACGCCCTGGGTCATGACGGCTTTGTCGTGGACGGCGAGATCGTCAACGACGAAACGGTCGAGGCGCTGGTGAAGATGACGCTGGCGCAGGCCGAGGCCGGTGCCGACATCATCGGGCCATCCGACATGATGGACGGCCGCATCGGTGCGATGCGCGCCGCGCTGGAACGGGACGGCCACCAGAACGTGACGATCCTGTCCTATGCCGCCAAATACGCCTCAGCCTTCTACGGCCCGTTCCGCGATGCGGTCGGCGCCACGGCGGCGCTGAAGGGCGACAAGAAGACCTACCAGATGGATCCCGGCAATACCGACGAGGCCGTCCGCCTGGTCGCCCGCGACCTCGCCGAAGGCGCCGACATGGTCATGGTGAAACCCGGCATGCCTTATCTCGACATCTGCCGCCGGGTGAAGACCGAGCTGCAGGTGCCCACCTACGCCTACCAGGTCTCCGGCGAATACGCGATGCTGAAGGCGGCGGAGGCCAATGGCTGGCTGGACGGGCCGACCGTGATGCTGGAGAGCCTTTTGTCTTTCAAAAGAGCAGGTTGCGACGGCATCCTCACCTATTTCGCGCCGGAGGCCGCCCGCGCCCTGAAAGCCGGCGCCTGAGCCGGCGCGCGGGCCTCCGCCCAGGAATGCATCCGATGGATGACAGCGCCGCGCGGATCGGCTAGACTATCTGCAAGCGCCGCGAAAACAGGCGCATCCAGGCACGGCAGTACAAGGGCAGATCCCATGACCATCCAATCCCGCCGCGGATTCATCGCGGCCGCCGGCAGCGCGGGCCTCCTGGCCGCCTGCGGCAACGGCATCGGCTCCAACGGCGCGCAGGTGATCGACCAGCGCGTCGACCGGACGCTCAACTATCTCTTCACCAACTACCCCGCCACCACCGACCTGCGCGACAAGTCCGTCGCCATGCTGGTGATGCCGCTGGTCACCAAGGCCGGCTTCGGGATCGGCGGCGCCTACGGCCGCGGCGCGCTGCGGATCGACGGGGTGACGGTCGACTACTACTCGGCCACCTCGGGCACCGTCGGGCTGCAGATCGGCGCGCAGCAGTATTCCCACGTGCTGTTCTTCATGACCTCCGAGTCGCTGGAGCGCTTCCGCCGTTCGCCCGGCTGGGCCGCCGGTGCCGATATCGAGTACACGCTGAACCAGCAGGGCGAGAACCTGACGGCCGAGACCACGACCACCATGTCGCCGGTCATCGCGCTGATCTTCGGCCAGGCGGGGCTGATCGCCGGCGCCACGCTGAAGGGCACGAAATACACAAGGATTATTCCCTGATCCGCATCAACGACCTGTCGTAAACACTTGAACGGGCGCGGCTATTCGTCGTCGCCCGTTTTCTTCGTCGCCTGCGCGGCGCCATAGCCCGACACGAAGGCCGCCACCAGATCCGCCAGCGACAGCGGCGGCGCCGCCGGCGGTCGCGGCCGGTAGGCCACGCCCAGCCCCAGCGTCAGAAACCCCAGCACCAGGCACCCGCCGCCGATCCAGCCTGCGGCAAAGGCCGTGCCGCCCCTGGCCTCCAGCACGACCCACAGCGCGATCCCGAGAAAGGCCAGCCCCGCCAGCAGCAGCCCCGCCGCCACGACCGCGAAGAACAGCCGCAGCGCCGCGCTGCGCAGGATCAGTGCGATCCGGTATTCCAGCGTCGCCCACATCAGCGGCGCCGCGTCATCCCGATCAGGAACCCGACGCCCGCCGCGATCGCCAGCGCCAGCATCGGCTGCCGGCGCACCGCCTCCAGCGCCTCGTCGGCCTTGTCGCCGGCATAACGCCCGGCCTCGGCCGCCATGCGCTCGCCCTCGTTCAGGGTGTGTTCGGCCGTGGCGCGGGCCCGGCCAAGCGCCTGCTCGCCCCGCGCGCGGCCATAGGCGCTCGCGCTCTCGGCAATCGCGGCGATGTCGGCGCGCAGCGTCTCGATCTGCGCCGCCAGGTCTTCCAGCGTCGGGTCGGTCTTCTTGTCGGCCATCGCACTCCCTCCAGGCTGAACGAGGTTAACCCTACCGGGTCATTGAGGAAATACAATGACGTGCATCAATGCCCCGTAGCAATGCCCCGTCTCAGTGCAGTGTGAACTCGCCCGTCACGTTGCGCCATTCGCCCGGCGCGATCATCTTGCGATGGGTGAACCGCACCGAATGCAGCGGCCCCTCGATCGATTCCTGCCAGAACTCGATGAACTCGAACAGTTTCGGGTGATCCGGCGCAAGGTCGTATTCCTGCCAGATGAAGGTGTTCAGGACGTTCTGAAAGTCGGGCATGCGGTAGTAGAACTCCGCCGTCGTCAGCCCATAGCCCTTCAGCATCAGGTCGGTCTCGGACATGCTCACATCGCGTCTCCTTTTTGGCCGGTAACGGGAATGATGCCGCAAATTCTTCAACAATCAATGAAAACAGTATGTTAGCAGTCACCCCGCGCGGCTGCTTGCACAAATGAAAGTCACTGTTGAACCCCACATCCCGCGCGCGCTATAGTGTGGCACAACAAGATATAGCGCCCCTCAAGAAAGGCGGAGTGGTACGTGAGCGACACGCCCGAACCCCCTGAGAACGAAGACGATTCCGGCCCCGAGCGCCCCGCGCCCTCCGGCCCCAGCGTGACCATCGAAAGCGAGATGCGCACCGCGTATCTCGATTACGCGATGTCGGTCATCGTGTCCCGCGCGATCCCGGATCTGCGCGATGGCCTGAAACCTGTGCACCGCCGGATTCTCTACGCGATGAACGAGGTGGGCAACACCTACGACAAGCCCTACCGCAAGTCCTCGCGCCCGGTGGCCGACACCATGGGCAAGTATCACCCGCACGGCGACGCGGCGATCTACGACGCGCTGGTGCGGATGGCGCAGGACTTTTCGATGTCCCTGCCCTTGCTGGACGGCCAGGGCAACTTCGGCTCGATGGACGGCGACCCGCCCGCGGCCTTCCGCTACACCGAGGTGCGGATGGCCAAGGCGGCGAATTACGTGCTGGCCGACATCGACAAGGAAACGGTCGATTTCCAGGACAACTACGACGGCAAGGATACCGAGCCGACGGTCCTGCCCGCCCGATTCCCCAACATGCTGGTCAACGGCGCCGGCGGCATCGCCGTCGGCATGGCCACCAACATCCCGCCGCACAACCTGGGCGAGGTGATCGACGCCACCCAGGCGCTGATCGAGGATCCCGACCTCGATTCGATCCAGCTGATGCAATACATCCAGGGGCCCGACTTCCCCACCGGCGGCGTGATCCTGGGGCGCTCCGGCGCGCGCAAGGCCTATACCGAGGGGCGCGGCAGCGTCGTTCTGCGCGCCCGCACCCGGGTCGAGGAGATCCGCAAGGACCGCTTCGCGATCATCGTCGACGACATCCCCTACCAGGTGAACAAGTTGAGGATGGTCGAGCAGATCGCCGATCTTGCACGGGAAAAGAAGATCGAGGGCATCTCGGGCGTGCAGGACGAATCCGACCGCGTCGGGGTGCGCGTGGTGATCGAACTGCGCCGCGACGCGACGCCCGACGTCGTGCTGAACCAGCTGTTCCGCTTCTCGCAGATGCAGACCTCGTTCGGCTGCAACATGCTGGCGCTGAACGGCGGCAAGCCCGAACAGCTCACGCTGCGCGAATTTCTCACGCATTTCATCAGCTTCCGCGAGGAAGTCGTGGCGCGCCGCACGGCCTTCGAGCTGCGCAAGGCGCGCGACCGCAGCCATATCCTCTGCGGTCTCGCCGTCGCCGTGTCGAACGTGGACGAGGTGGTCGCCACGATCCGTGGCTCCGCCGATGCCGGCGAGGCGCGCGAGAAGCTGATGACGCGCCGCTGGCCGGCCGCCGATATCGCCGAATACATCCGGCTGATCGACGACCCGACCCATACGATGAACGAGGACGGCACCTACAACCTGTCCGACCGGCAGGCCCGCGCGATCCTCGATCTGCGGCTGCAGCGCCTGACCCAGCTGGGCGTCAAGGAGATCACCGACGAACTTCAGGAGCTGGCCGGCAAGATCCGGGAATACCTGGAAATTCTCCGCTCGCGCGAGCGCATCATGGGAATCATCTCGGACGAGCTGGCCGAGGTGAAGGAACAGTTCGCCGTCCCCCGCCGCACCGAGATCGCCGAATGGTCCGGCGACATGATGGACGAGGACCTGATCGAGCGCGAGGACATGGTCGTGACGGTCACCCAGGGCGGCTATATCAAGCGCGTGCCGCTGGTGGAGTTCCGCGAGCAGAAGCGCGGCGGCAAGGGGCTGTCGGGCGGCGGGCTGAAGGACGACGACGTGGTCACCTCTATGTTCGTGGCCAATACGCACACGCCCTTGCTGTTCTTCACGACCGACGGGATGGTCTACAAGCTCAAGACCTGGCGCCTGCCCTCGGGCAGCCGCACCTCGCGCGGCAAGGCGATCGTCAACATCCTGCCGATCCCGCAGGGCGTCTCGATCGCCGCGATCATGCCGGTGGACGTGCCGGAAGACGACTGGTCGGACCTGCAGATCTTCTTCGCCACCTCCCAGGGCGACGTCCGTCGCAACGCGCTGTCGGATTTCACCAACGTGAAGTCGAACGGCAAGATCGCGATGAAACTGCCGGACGACGTGAGCCTGGTGAACGCCCGCATCTGCACCGAGACCGACGACGTGATGCTGGTGACGGCCAAGGGCCGCGCCATCCGCTTCCCCACCACGGAGGTGCGCGTCTTCAAGGGCCGCGATTCGACCGGCGTGCGCGGCATCCGGCTGGCGAGCGGCGACTCCGTCGTCTCCATGGCGATTCTGCGCCATTTCGAGGCATCGGCCGAGGAACGCGCCGCCTATCTCAAGATGCGCCGCGCCGTGGCCGGCATGGCCGACGATGCCGAGGGCAACGAGGACGACGATCAGGTCGCCGACGTCGCCCTGCCCCAGGAACGCTATGCCGAGATGTCGGCCGCCGAGGAGCTGATCCTCACCATCACCTCCGGCGGCTCGGGCAAGCTGTCCTCCAGCCACGACTACCCCGTCCGCGGCCGCGGCGGCCAGGGCGTGGCGGCGATGGACAAGGCGCTGCGCGGCGGCCCGCTCGTCGCCTCCTTCCCCGTCGAGATGGACGACCAGATCATGCTCGTCACCTCCACCGGCCAGTCGATCCGCTGCCCCGTCGACGGCATCTCCTTCCGCTCGCGCGGCGCCGGCGGCGTCAAGGTGTTCAACACCGCGCCGGGCGAAGAGGTCGTCTCGGTCGCCTGGATCGCCGAACAGAACGGAGACGCGCCGGACGTGTAACCGCATGTCCGGCCGCCGGCGGCAATTTCCCCAACTCCGCCACATTTCCGCCCCGTTCCCGCCCATCCCCTTGTCGACCGTCGATCTGTCGGCGGGGGCGCGGACGAGAGAGAGCGGGGGAGATCACATGACCATGACCGTCAGCCAAACGGCCGCCATCCTCGACAGGCCGACCCGCGCCATCGCGGCCCTGATCCGCGTCGTGACCGGCGCCTTCTTCCTGGCCACCGCCGTCACGCTCGCCACCTCCAATGCCGGCGCGCCGCTCCTGGACGGGCTTCTGCCCGACACCGCCGCGCGCAACGCCACCGCCGTCTATCTCGCGATCACGGCCCTGGCCCTGACGCTGCGGCTCGGCGTCCGGCCGGCCGCCTTGCTGCTGGCCGCCTATGTCCTCACCACCGGCCCCCTCGCCGCCGCCGCGCCCGGCCTGCCCGGAACGCTGGAGATCGCGCGGATCGACATCGTCCTTCTCTTCGCCCTGCTGGCCGCCGGCCTCGCCGAACCCCGGCCCCTGCACCGCGCCTTGGTCGCGCCGCGCCGGGTCGCCCCGGGCGAAGGCGCCGACACCCCCCGCCCGGACGCGGCCGAGGCGCCCGCCAGCCCCCGGCGCAACCTGTTCGCCGACCTGTGGGACAGCGACAGCCCCACCGCCTGAGCCGCGCGAAAATTTCCACGCGACCGCTTCCCAGCGCCCCGATCACCCTCTAGATCGGGGCCATGACACAAACGCTCCACATCGTCGGCGGCGGCATGGCCGGGTCTGAGGCCGCCTGGCAGGCCGCCAATGCCGGCATCCCCGTCACCCTGCACGAGATGCGGCCCAAGGTCGGCACCTTCGCCCACAGGACCGGCCAGCTGGCCGAGATGGTCTGCTCGAACTCGTTCCGCTCGGACGACGACGAACAGAACGCCGTGGGCCTTCTGCACTGGGAAATGCGCGCCGCCGGCGGCCTGGTGATGGAGATGGCCGACGCCCACCGCCTGCCCGCGGGCGGCGCGCTCGCCGTCGACCGCGACCCCTTCGCCGAGGCGGTGACCGCGCGCCTGCGCGCCCACCCGAACGTCACCGTGGAAGAGGGCGAGATCACCGCCCTGCCCGCCGACGGTCACTGGATCGTCGCCACCGGCCCGCTCACCTCCGGCGCCCTGGCCGAGGCGATCCGCGCCGAGACCGGGGCCGAGGCGCTGGCCTTCTTCGACGCCATCGCGCCCATCGTCTATGCCGACTCGATCGACATGGAAAAGGCGTGGTTCCAGTCCCGCTACGACAAGGGCGAGACCGAAGAGGAGCGCACCGCCTACCTCAACTGCCCGATGGACAAACCCACCTACGAGGCGTTCATCGACGCGCTGATCGCCGCCGACAAGACCGCGTTCCACGAGGGCGAGACGGCGAAATACTTCGACGGCTGCCTGCCGATCGAGGTGATGGCCGAACGCGGCCGCGAAACCCTGCGCCACGGCCCGATGAAGCCCGTGGGCCTGACCAACCCGCACCAGCCCGACATCAAGCCGCACGCCATCGTGCAGCTGCGCCGCGACAACGCGCTGGGGACGCTGTTCAACATCGTCGGCTTCCAGACCAAGATGAAGTACGGCGCGCAGGCGGATGTCTTCCGGATGATTCCCGGGCTGGAACAGGCCCGCTTCGCCCGCCTCGGCGGCATCCACCGCAACACCTTCCTGAATTCGCCCACGCTGCTCGACGACCGGATGCGCCTGCGCTCGCGCCCCAACATCCGCTTCGCCGGGCAGATCACCGGGGTCGAGGGCTATGTCGAATCCGCCGCCATGGGCCTGCTCGCGGGCCGTCTCGCCGCGGCCGAGATCCGCGGCCACCCGCTGCCGCCGCCGCCGCCGGAAACCGCGATGGGCGCGCTCATTCACCACATCACCGGCGGCGCGGAGGCCAAGACCTTCCAGCCGATGAACGTCAATTTCGGCCTGTTCCCGCCGGTGGACCTGAAAGGCGGGCGCCGCAACCGCCCCGCCCGCTACAAGGCCTATACCGACCGCGCCAAGGCCGCCTGGACCGGCTGGCTCACCGCCGCCGACGCCGCCGCGGCCTGAGAGCAGCGCGCTCCCCTCCCCTTTGCAGGGGGAGGGCCAGGGAGGGGGCCGAC
Source organism: Psychromarinibacter sediminicola (assembly GCF_029168335.1). Lineage (GTDB taxonomy): Bacteria > Pseudomonadota > Alphaproteobacteria > Rhodobacterales > Rhodobacteraceae > Psychromarinibacter > Psychromarinibacter sediminicola. The sequence goes on along the minus strand of NZ_JARGYC010000003.1, from coordinate 119,683 downwards.
GGCGCCACAGGCACCGATGCCGGGCCGGAGATCCGCCCCCGCCGCCCGCGCCGCCGCCATGAAAACCGGCCCCGGACCGGCCGATCCGCTGGACGCGCGCCGCCCGAGCCCCTAACTTCCCTTCATGACGCAAAAATATCTCGACAAGGTCTACAACGTTCAAACCCCGGAGGAGACCCGGGCGCTCTACGACCGCTGGGCCGACAGCTACGACGACGAGGTGCTGGACAACGGCTATGCCACGCCGGTCCGCGTCGCCCGCGCGCTGGCGGCGCAGATTCGCAACATGGACCGCCCGATCCTCGATTTCGGCTGCGGCACCGGGCTGTCCGGCGCGGCGCTCTTGCAGCAGGGCTTTACCGTGGTCGACGGCGCCGATCTCTCCGCCGACATGCTGGCCGGCGCCCGCGAAAAGGGCATCTACCGCGATCTCTGGCAGGTGCATCCCGGCTCCGACCTGCCCTTCGACCCCGGCGCCTATCTGGCGATCGTCGCCACCGGCGTGGTCGGCGCCGGCGCCGCGCCGCCCGACACGCTGGATCTCTTGATGGGACAGCTCGCGCCCGGCGGCCTCTTCGCCTTCAGCTTCAACGATCACACGCTGACGGACGACGCCTATACGCACCGCTTGCGCGCCTGGACGGCCGACGGCGTCGCGCATCAGCTCTTCGAAGAGCATGGCGAGCATCTGCCCGGCATCGGTCTCGGCTCCACGGTCTACGTGTTCGAGAAGGCGTGAGCTACGCCACCCGCTTCGCCCCCTCGCCCACCGGGCTTCTGCATCTCGGCCACGCCTTCTCGGCGCTGACCGCGTTCGACCGCGCCGCCGCGCAGGGCGGCACCTTCCTGCTGCGCATCGAGGATATCGACCGCGACCGCTCGCGCGCGTCCTACGAGGCGATGATCTTCGAGGATCTGCACTGGCTGGGCCTCGCCTGGCCCGAGCCGGTGATGCGGCAGTCCGACCGGATGCCCGCCTACCGCGCCGCGCTCGACCGGCTGATCGCGATGGGGCTGTGCTATCCCTGCAGCTGCACCCGCGGCGACATCCGCGCCGCGCTTTCGGCGCCGCAGGAGGGCGCGCCGGTCCAGGGCCCCGACGGCCTGGTCTATCCCGGCACCTGCCGCGGCCGCCCGATGGCCGGCGCCGGCCCGACCGACGCCATCCGCCTCGACATCCGCGCCGCGCTCGACCATCTCGGCGCGGCCCCCTTTTTCGACGAAAAAGGGCCGCTCCACGAAGGCCGCCACGCCATCGCTCCCGAGGACGTGATCCACGGCATCGGCGACGTGATCCTGGCGCGCAAGGAGATGGGCACCTCCTATCACCTCTCGGTCGTGGTGGACGACGCCGCCCAGGCGATCACCGAGGTGGTGCGCGGCGACGACCTGTTCGCCGCGACCCGCATCCACGTCCTGCTCCAGGCGCTCTTGGACCTGCCGGTGCCGGCCTATTACCACCACCGCCTGATCCGCGACGAGACCGGCAAGCGGCTGGCCAAGCGCGACGACGCCCGCGCCATCCGCAGCTATCGCGCGGCCGGGCTCAGCCCCTCGGACCTCCGCGGACTGACCACGGACAGTTAGCGCTATCTATAACGAAACCAAAGACTTGGCCCCCCGTCCAACCTCGGACACTCACACCATCGGCGCCATGATCTCCACGTCCTCCCCGTCCCGGACGGCCGTGTAGAAACAGCTCCGCCGGTTCGTATGACACGCCGGCCCCACCTGCCGGACCAGCACCAGCAGGCAATCCCGGTCGCAATCCACCCGCATCTCCACCAATTCCTGCACGTGCCCCGAGGTTTCTCCCTTCACCCAGAAATCGCCCCGCGAGCGCGACCAATAGGTCACCCGCCCGCTCTCCAGCGTCCGCCCCACGGCCTCTTCGTTCATCCACGCCAGCATCAGCACCTCCCCCGTCTCCGCCTCCTGCGCGATGACGGGCACGAGCCCCCGATCGTCGAATTTCAACCTGCCCGGATCGAATACCATGATTATTCCTTCCCACGCGGCCAGCGCCGCCCTAAATAGGGGAACTCATGCAGAGGGAAAAGCCATGAGCGACAGCGATCTCATCAAGCTCTACTCGGGCCGCATCCTGGAACTGGCCGCCGACATCCCCCGGACCGGCCGCCTCGACGCTCCCCAGGCCTCGGTCAAGAAACGCTCGCCCCTCTGCGGCTCCACCGTCACGGTCGACCTGGTCACCGAAAACGGCCGCATCGCCGACTTCGCCCAGGACGTGAAGGCCTGCGCCCTCGGCCAGGCCGCCGCCGCCGTGGTCGGCGCCAACATCCTCGGCACGACCCGTGCCCAGGTCGAGACCGCGCGCGACCAGCTCAAGGCGATGCTGAAATCCGACGGCCCCGTTCCGGACGCCCCTTTCGACGGGCTCGAGGTGCTGCTGCCCGCCCGCGACTTCAAGAACCGCCACGCCTCGATCATGCTGACGCTCGACGCCGCCGCCGAAGCCTTCGCCGAGGCCGAGAACTCCGCCTGCGCCTGACCGGGCTTCTTCTCGTTCCAAATACGCAAATCCCGCCCCTCCCTTCCGCCCTGACCCCGATCAGGCGCGCCGTCCCACCTGTTGGCGGCCACCGCGACGCGCGCAGCGCGGCGCAACAAAAAAAACCGCCGCACTCCCGGGACAAGGAGGCGGCGGTCAGGGGCGTCTGTTCATTCAGGCAACCGGAGCCCGGGACAGTGAGGCAGACCCGAACCAGGGACAGGTAGCGCGCGCTTCAGTTTGGGGACACGAGCGCGCAGCTCCGGCGGATGACAGGACGCAGGCAGATCAGACGAGACCCGGCAGGTTCAGCCCCACGATCAGCATCAGGACAAGCGCGGCAGCGCCGGCCGCATCCTGAAGCAGGGTGGCCGAGGAGCGGGACAGGATCTCTTTCAATTCGGTCATCATGGGCGTCGGTCCTCTCTGTTGCCCCTTTGTTCTCAAATTCGGTTCGAATTGTAAAGAACTTTTTAGGAACATTTGCGAACAGAGCGGGGTCGCGGCGCTAACCCACTGAAATCAGGCGAATCGCCTTCTCCTGCTCCATCAGCCACAGGAGCATCCGCGCCGCCTTGCCCCGGTCGCTCTCCAGCGTCGGGTCGTCGGCCAAAAGGCGCCGCGCATCCGATTGCGCCAGCGCCATCAGCGCCGACTGTCGCTCCAGGTCCGCCACCCGGAACTTCGGCAGCCCGGATTGCGCCGTGCCGATCAGGTCGCCCGCGCCGCGCATCGCCAGGTCCTCCTCGGCGATGCGGAAGCCGTCCTCGGTCTCGCGCAGGACCTCCAGCCGGCGGCGCCCGCCGTCGGACAGCGGTGGCTGGTACATCAGCAGGCAGGTCGAGGCCGCCTCGCCCCGCCCGACGCGCCCGCGCAGCTGGTGCAGCTGCGCCAGGCCAAAGCTCTCGGCCCGCTCGATCACCATGATCGAGGCGTTGGGCACGTTGACCCCCACCTCGATGACGGTCGTCGAGACCAGCACCGCGGACTCGCCCGCCACGAAGCGCGCCATCGCCGCATCCTTGTCGCGCGGCGGCATCTGGCCGTGGACCAGCCCCACGTGACCTTCGCCGAGCGCCGCGCGCAGCTGCCTGAACCGGTCCTCGGCGGCGGTCATGTCGAGCGTCTCGCTCTCCTCGACCAGCGGACAGACCCAGTAGCACTGCCGCCCCTCGCCGATCGCGTGGCGCAGCCGGTCCACCACCTCGTCCATCCGCCCGGCCGAAACGAGGACCGTCGCAATCGGCTTGCGCCCCGGCGGTTTCTCGTCCAGCACCGAGACGTCCATGTCGCCGTATTGCGCCAGGCTCAGCGAGCGCGGGATCGGCGTGGCCGTCATCACCAGCACGTCCACCGCGCGCCCCTTCGCGCCCAATTCCATCCGCTGCGCCACGCCGAACCGGTGCTGTTCGTCGATCACCGCCAGCCGCAGGTCGTGGAACGCCACGTCGCGGCTGAAGACGGCATGGGTGCCCACGAGGATCTGGATGTCGCCGGCCTTCAGCGCCGCCAGCTTCGCCGCCCGCTCGCCCCCCTTGTCGCGCCCGGTCAGCAGCTCAAGCACCACGCCCGCCGCCTCCGCCAGCGGCCGCAGCCCCTCCAGGTGCTGCCGGGCGAGGATCTCGGTCGGCGCCATCATCACGCCCTGCCCGCCGGCCTCCACCGCGACCAAGAGCGCCATCAGCGCGACCAGCGTCTTGCCCGCGCCCACGTCGCCCTGCAAGAGCCGGTTCATCCGCTGCGCCCGGCCCATGTCGGCGGCGATCTCCTCCAGCGCCCGCTCCTGCGCGCCGGTCGGCGAATACGGCAGCGAGGACAACACCTTGCGGCGCAATCTTCCATCGCCGTGGGTCTCGATCCCCTTGCCCTTGCGCAGCGCGCTCCGGGCCAGCGCGAGGGTCAGCTGATGCGCCAAGAGCTCGTCATAGGCCAGCCGCTGCCGCGCCGGCGCGGTGGGCGACAGTTCGTCCAGGCTCAGCGGATGATGCGCCGCCTCCACCGCCGCGCGCCAGTGCGGCCAGCCCTCCTGCGCGCGCAGCGGCCCGTCGATCCACTCCTCCGGCTCCGGCAGGCGGGCCAGCGCGCTTTGCACCGCGCGATACATGACCCGCTGCGTGACGCCGGCGGTCAGGGGATAGACCGGCTCGAAATTCGGGATGTCGTCGGCCTCGTCGGGCGGCAGGATATGGTCGGGATGCACCATCTGGCCGATCCCGTCGAAAAGCTCCACCTTGCCCGACACGATGCGCCGCTGCCCCGTCGGCAGCTGCCGCTTCAGCCAGTCGCCGCGGGCATGGAAGAAGACCAGCTGAAAGGTCGTCTGCGCGTCGCGCACCTCCACCCGGTAGGGCCGGGTCTTGGTGGCGGGCGGCAGGTGGCGGCCGACCTCCACCTCGACGGTCATCGTCGCGGGCAGCTCGACGCCCTGGATCGACCCGCGCCGGCGGCGGTCGATGCCGCTATAGGGCAGCGTGAAGATCAGGTCGCGCGGCTTGGTGACGTCGATCTTCTCCAGCGCCTTGGCCACCTTCGGCCCGACACCGTCCAGCGTGTCGATCCCGGCGAAGAGCGGGAACAGGGGCTCGGGCCGGGTGCTCATGCGTCGCCGATCAGCGTCAGCCAGGCATCCTCGTCGATGGTCTCCACGCCCAGCTCCGCCGCCTTCTTCGCCTTCGACCCGGCGCCCGGCCCCGCGACCAGCAGGTCGGTCTTGCCCGAGACCGAGCCCGAGACCTTGGCCCCCAGCGCCTCGGCCCGCGCCTTGGCCTCGGCGCGGGTCATCTTTTCCAGGCTGCCGGTGAAGACGACGGTCTTGCCCGCCACGGGGCTGTCCGAGGTGTCGGGCGCCTCGACGTCCTGCACGTCCAGCTCCGCCACCAGCCGGTCGATCGAGGCGCGCTCGGCCTCCTGGTGGAAGGTGGTGACGAGCGAAACGGCGACGGTCGTGCCGATCCCGTCGATGCCGACGAGGTCGTCCCAGGCGGCGCGGGCGTCCTCCGGCACCGGCGGCTCCTCGGCCCATATCCTGTCGCGCGTCGCGGCGATCTCGGCGCGGCGGCCCTCTTCGGCGGCGCGCTGGCGCTCGGCGGTCACCGCCGCCTCGGCCTGCAGGTAGCGCTGCGCCGCCGGGCCGGCCGCGTCGACCGCGCTCGCGAACGCCTCCCAACTGCCGAAATGCCGCGCGAGATCGGCCGAGGCCACCTCGCCCACATGCCGGATCCCGAGCGCGAAGATCAGGCGGTTCAGCTCGATTTGTCGTTTCTCGTCAATCGCTTCGAACAGGTTCTTCGCGCTTTTCTCGCCATAGCCCTCGCGGTTTTTCAGCTTGGCCACGTTCTGCGCGTCGCGCCGTTCCAGCGTGAAGATGTCGGCCGGCTCGCGGATCGGCAGCGTGTCGTCGCGGTAGAACATCTCGATCTGCCGCGCGCCCAGCCCCTCGATGTCGAAGGCGGCGCGGCTGACGAAATGCTTCAGCTTCTCCACCGCCTGCGCCGGGCAGACCAGCCCGCCGGTGCAGCGCCGCACCGCGTCGCCCTCCTCGCGCACCGCTTCGGAGCCGCATTCGGGGCACTCGGTCGGGAAGTCGTAGGGTTCCGCGCCGTCGGGCCGCTCGGACAGGTCCACATCGGCCACTTTCGGGATCACGTCGCCGGCGCGATAGACCTGCACCCAGTCGCCCTCGCGGATGTCCTTGCCGTCGCGGATCGGCGCGCCGCGGGCGTCGCGGCCGGCGATGTAGTCCTCGTTGTGCAGCGTCGCGTTGGAGACGACGACGCCGCCCACCGTCACTGGCGTCAGCCGCGCCACCGGGCTGAGCGCGCCGGTGCGGCCGACCTGGATCTCGATCTTCTCCAGCCGGGTCCAGGCGAGTTCCGCCGGGAACTTGTGCGCGATGGCCCAGCGGGGCGTGGTGGAGCGGTAGCCGAGCCGCCGCTGCAGCTCCAGGTCGTTGACCTTGTAGACGACGCCGTCGATATCATAGCCGAGCGTGGCGCGCTGCGCCTCGATCTCGGCGTAATGCGCCAGCATCTCGTCCAGCCCCTCGCAGAGCCGGGTCAGCGGGTTGGTCTGGAACCCCAGCTCCGACAGCCGCTCGATGGCGCCCATCTGCGTGTCCGCCAGCGCGTCGCTGATCTCGCCCCAGGCATAGGCGAAAAAGCGCAGCGGGCGGGCGGCGGTGATCCGGGAATCCAGCTGGCGCAAGGAGCCGGCGGCGGCGTTGCGCGGGTTGGCGAAGGTCTTGCCGCCCTGCTCTTCCTGGCGCGCGTTGAGCGTGGCGAAATCGGCATGGCTCATATAGACCTCGCCGCGCACCTCCAGCACGTCGGGGGCGCCGGACAGCCGCTCGGGGATGTCCTCGATGGTCCGGGCGTTGGCGGTGACGTTCTCGCCGGTCTCGCCGTCGCCGCGCGTGGCCGCCTGCACCAGCCGCCCGCCCTCGTAGCGCAGCGACAGCGACAGCCCGTCGATCTTCGGCTCGGCGGTATAGGCCAGGCCCGGGGCGTCCTCGCCCATCCCGAGATACCGGCGCACGGTGTCGTTGAAATCGGCGACGTCGCCGTCGGCGAAGGCGTTGGCCAGCGACATCATCCGGACGGCATGCGTGACCTTGGCGAAGGTCTCGGCCACCGGACCGCCGACCTGCTCGGACGGGCTGTCGGACCGTTTCAGTGCCGGAAAGGCCGCCTCGATCTCGGCGTTGCGCCGTTTCAGCGCATCGTATTCGGCGTCCGATATCTCCGGCGCGTCCTCGGTATGGTACGCCCGGTTGGCGCGCGCCAGCGCATCGGCGAGCGAGGCGAGTTCCTGCGCCGCCTCGGCCTCGGTCAGTTCGGATACCGGTTTGTCGTCGGCCACGCGCCCAAGCCTCCCAGGATGCCCTCCGACTTGATAGGAGCGCACCCCGAAGAGGTCCAGCCCGCGCGTGGGGCCGCCGCCCCGTCCTTTGGCGTCAGGCGCCGATGGCGATCTGGTCGGTCATCTCGCCCGGCTCGGGGTCGCGCAGCACATAGCCGCGGCCCCAGACCGTCTCGATATAGTTCTCGCCGCCCGTGGCCTGGCTGAGTTTCTTGCGCAGCTTGCAGATGAACACGTCGATGATCTTGAGTTCCGGCTCGTCCATGCCGCCATAGAGATGGTTGAGGAACATCTCCTTGGTCAGCGTCGTGCCCTTGCGCAGGCTCAGAAGTTCCAGCATCTGGTATTCCTTGCCCGTGAGGTGAACCGGCTTGCCGCTGACCTCCACCGTCTTGGCGTCGAGGTTCACCTCGATCACGCCGGTGCGGATGACCGACTGCGAATGCCCCTTGGACCGGCGGATGATCGCGTGGATGCGGGCGACCAGTTCCTCGCGGTGAAAGGGCTTCGTCAGGTAGTCGTCGGCGCCGAAGCCGAAGCCTTTCAGCTTGTTCTCGGTATCGTCGGCCCCGGTCAGGATCAGGATCGGCGTGTCGACGCGCGCGATGCGCAGCTGGCGCAGCACGTCGTGGCCGTTCATGTCGGGAAGGTTCAGATCGAGCAGGATCAGATCGTAATCGTAGAGCTTGGCAAGATCGATCCCCTCCTCGCCCAGATCGGTGGCGTAGACGTTGAGATTGGCATGCGACAGCATCAGTTCGATGCTGCGCGAGGTCGCCGGATCGTCTTCAACCAAAAGAACACGCATTCGAGATACTCCGCTCTCAACCCTTCCGTTGTGTCCGACCTTGCAGAAGAAAGGTTAATCACTGGTTACCAGTGGAAGGGATGCTGACACAGCGTCCCGCATTTCGCAAAAAGTATTGCACTCTCAGAAACTTATTTTCGATAGAATGTGCCGGGACTTTTATCCGAAGAAGGACTTGGCGCCGCGCCGGCACGGGACGGTCCGGGCGCGCGTGTCTTCGGCCCCGCGGCCGTGGCGTCGATCCGTCAGCGGTATCTCTGCAGCGACGTGGCCTTCAGCGCGGCTTCGCCGTGGCGTTGCACCGCCATCACCCAGGATTCGAACTCGTCGTCGCTCAGCCCGTAGATCTGCAGCGCTTCCTCGCGCGCGATCAGCCCCGATGCCACCCCGCGCACCACCGCGGCCTTGCGGCTGGCCACCCAGCGCCGGGTGTCCGGCGCGGGCAGATCCGCCCGGCTCATCGTCGTACCGTCCGGCAATGTAACGGTGCGCGGACCGTCCACCTTGCGTAAGTACATCGTCAGGTCCCCTCAGATATGACGCGGCGACGTTGGCCGGATTGGCTTAATTTGCGGTGAAGGGGGGCCTTGCGAGTGTCTCGCATTTTCCTATATTCCCGGCGATCCCGAACAGGAGGGCGCGATGGCGCTGGACGGACATCTGAACTCGCTGGGCCTTGCCAAGGCACCGGCCGACACCCGTGTCGTCGTGGCGATGTCCGGCGGCGTGGATTCGTCCGTCGTCGCGGCCGAGCTGGCGCGCGAGGGCTACGACGTGGTCGGCGTGACGCTTCAGCTCTATGACCACGGCGCGGCGCTGGCCAAGAAGGGCGCCTGCTGCGCCGGGATCGACATCCACGACGCGCGGCGGGTGGCCGAGGAGATGGGCTTTCCGCATTACGTGCTGGATTACGAGAACATCTTCCGCGACGCCGTGATCGACGAGTTCGCCGACAGCTACCTGGCCGGCGCCACGCCGGTGCCCTGCATCCGCTGCAACGAGCGGGTGAAGTTCAAGGATCTGCTGGAGACGGCGAAGGATCTCGACGCCGACTGCATGGCGACGGGGCATTACATCCAGCGCAAGCTGGGCGATGCCGGGGCGGAGCTGCACCGGGCGGCCGATCCGGCGCGCGACCAGAGCTACTTTCTGTTCTCCACCACGCCGGAGCAGCTGGACTTCCTGCGCTTTCCGCTGGGGCATCTGGAGTCGAAGGAGGCGACGCGGGCGCTGGCGGCGAAGCACGGGCTGGGCGTGGCGGACAAGCCCGACAGCCAGGACATCTGCTTCGTGCCGGACGGCAACTATGCCGGCGTGATCGAGAAGCTGCGGCCCGGCGCCGCCGAGCCGGGCGAGATCGTGCATGCCGACGGCCGGGTGCTGGGCGCGCATCCGGGCGTGATCCACTACACCATCGGCCAGCGCCGGGGTCTGGGCATCGGCGGGCTGGACGAGCCGCTCTACGTGGTCCGGCTCGACGTGGAGAACCGCCGCGTGGTGGTGGGCCCGCGCGAGATGCTGGCGACGCGCACGGTGCCGGTGGCGGAAGTCAACTGGCTGGGCGACGCGCCGTTCACGAGCCGGGCGGAATGGCCGCTGGCGGTCAAGCTGCGCTCGACCCGGCCGCCGCGCGAGGCGGTCGTGCGACCGCTGTCCGAGACCGAGGCCGAAGTGGAGCTTCTGACGCCCGAGGAAGGCGTGTCGCCCGGGCAGGCCTGCGTGTTCTACGCGCCGGAAGGCTCGCGGGTCTTCGGGGGCGGATGGATTCGGAAAGGCTGAGACCCGGCCGGCTGCCGGCGGAGAACCGGACGGGCCGGAAAGGCCGGCCGGCCCCGGCCGGCCTGTTCCTCCGCCGACCCCCGGGGTTCAGACGATGCCCAGCTTGGCCTCCCGCGCCGCGCGCAGCCGCGCGAAATCGTCGCCCGCGTGATAGCTCGACCGCGTCAGCGGCGTGGCCGAGACCATCAGGAACCCCTTGCCATAGGCCGATTTCTCGTAGCCCGCGAACTCGTCGGGCGTCACGAAGCGGTCGACGCGGTGATGCTTGGGCGTCGGCTGCAGGTACTGGCCGATGGTCAGGAAATCCACATCCGCCGCGCGCATGTCGTCCATCACCTGGCGGACCTCCTCGGCCCGCTCGCCCAGGCCGACCATGATGCCGGACTTGGTGAACATCGCGGGGTCCAGCTCCTTCACCCGCTGCAGCAGGCGCAGCGAATGGAAATACCGCGCCCCCGGCCGCACGCTGGGATACAGCCCCGGCACCGTCTCCAGGTTGTGGTTGAACACGTCCGGCTTCGCCGCGACCACCACCTCCAGCACCGACGGGTCGCATTTCAGGAAATCCGGCGTCAGGATCTCGATGGTCGTCCCCGGTGCCTGCTTGCGGATCGCGCGGATGGTCATCGCGAAATGCTCCGCGCCGCCGTCCTCCACATCGTCGCGGTCGACCGAGGTGATGACCACGTGGTTCAGGCCGAGCTTCTTGACGGCGTCCGCCACGCGGCCCGGCTCGAACACGTCCAGCGCCTCGGGCCGGCCGGTCGCCACGTTGCAGAAGGTGCAGCCGCGGGTGCAGATCTCGCCCATGATCATCATGGTCGCGTGGCCCTGGGACCAGCATTCGCCCACATTCGGACAGCCCGCCTCTTCGCAGACCGTCGTCAGCTTGTGGGTCCGCATGATCTCGCGGGTCTCGGAATAGCCCTTCGACGTCGGCGCCTTCACGCGGATCCAGTCGGGTTTCCGCGGCTGATCGTTGTCGGGGCGGTGCGCCTTTTCCGGGTGGCGCTGATCGGGGATCTTCAAGTCGCGCATGTCGTCTCCTCACTCCCCGGAACCCATAGCGCATTTTTCCGGAAGATCGAATGGACTTCACGTCACTTTCAGCACTCTGCATGACGGCTATGCACTCGTATCAGCCGTATCAGTTGGGGCGGGCCTTGCACAAGACGACGGCGCCCGCGCCCGGACGGCCGCCCCTTGCTACGCCATAGCCTGCCGCCCCTAGCCGATCATGTCCGCCTCGGCGCCCAGCCCCGCGTAATGCCGCTTCAGCCGTTGCAGCGCGATCTTCAGCACGATCTTGCCCGAGCGCGCCGACCAGCCCATCCGCTTCTCCGCCTGCTCCAGGCCTTCCAGGAAACAGCAGCAGCGCAGCACCACGTCGCCCAGCCCGGGCCCCAGATCGCGCAGCGCCGCGGCCACCCGGTCGCGCGCCCCCTCCGAGCCGCGGCCGCCGCCCGCTGGGTTGAACCCGCCGCGGTCGCCGCCGGTCAGGAACCGGTCCCAGTTCTGCGCCACGCGCGGCCCCAACTGCGCCAGCTCGAAATCCTCGCGCAGCCGCTCGCCGGCGCTCACCAGGTCGGGGCTCAGGAACGGCGTGCCGTCCTTGTCCTTGCGCCGCGCCAGCGCGATCACCGGGCTTTCGTTGGCGTTGTAGCGGATGCGCCGCCCGCGCCCGCCGCCGTCGGGGGCCACCGGCCGGCTGCCGTAGTCGCGGTGCTGGTCGGTGAAGGCCTGCGGCGCCTCGGCGAAACCGGCCTGGGCGGCATCCGCCTCGGCGATCAGGCGCTTCAGCGCCGACCGGCCCGCCTGGGTCAGCCGATAGCGCGCGATCCGGCCCTTGGACTGCCCCTCGATCCAGTCCTTCAGCGCGAAGGCCTCGGCGATCTCGGCATCCATCACGGCGGTGCGCACGCTGCGCCCGTCGGCCGTCTCGCGGACCACGACCGCCTTGTCCATCCCCGGTGCCACGGCCAGCACCGCGTCGGGCTCGGCCAGCCGGCGCAGGATTCGCCTGGCCTCGGCATTGATCTTGTCGTCATCGGGCCAGTCCCGTTTCTCGATGCGCCGTTCCATCTTCATATACTGGGTCTCCTCACGTGAGCTGATCGGCGTCCGAAGCGCGGCGGCTGCCAGCCGGTCGAACGCCATGTCCACGAGCGGATCGTCGCGACGGGTCTCGTTGCGCCGGATCTGGCGCAGCACGGTCGAGGCGTGGCAGCCGGCGGCGCGCGCCAGCGCCCGAATCGACTGTCCGCATTCCGTGTGCACCAGGTAGTGGCGCACATGGTCCGGTACCCATGCGGGAAATGGGTGTCCCCCGATGTCCCCAAATTGTGCCGTCATCATGAATGATGCCCCTGACGGTTCGCTCGCTTGGTCCTGGGCCCGGCGCCTGCATCTGTCCCCCGCAAACGGCCGGGCGGCCGAAGCCTTAACAACTTGTGGTGGAATTCGTTTCCATTTCGTTAATATTGCCCACAGTCATCGAAGACTGTCCCCAAGACGTGAACATATCCCTAACGGCACGGACCGGCGGCGTTCTCGCGCAACATCGCCCCGGTCGGCTGCAGTCTCTGCTCCGTCAACACGGAAAAAGAGGCCGACCATGTCCGAACTCCTGCATCTCGTCAGCGCGCTGCGCCGCCCCCGCCTCCTGCTCGCCGCGGTGCGCCACGGGCTCACGGAATACAACCGTGAGAAGACCTTGCGCCGGCTGACCGGCGGCGGCGCGCTTCCCGCACCGCGCCGCGCGGTGCAGTCGCTGCTGCTGGCCGAAGAGATGCAGGAGGCGGCCCGCCTTGCGCGCGAGGCGACCTACAGCCCGGCCCGGCATATCGAGATTCTGGTCGCGCTGATCGCCGAGGCGCGCACCCTGTCCTCGGAGGCCGCGCGCAGCGAGCGCGCGGCGACCGCCCCGCCGCCGCTGCGCGCGGCCGGGATCAGGTGAAGCTGTCCGGCATCTGCGCCTTCTTGCGCGCGATATAGTCGTTCAGCGCCTCGGCGATGCCGGGGTCGAGGTCCGGCTGCTGGTAGTCGCCCAGAAGCTTCGTCACCCGGTCCCAGGCATAGCTGCGGGTGTCGCGCGCGCCTTCCTCGACCCAGGTCTCGTAGGGCTTGTAGTCGAAGATCTCGCTGCGCCAGAAGGCGGTCTTGAAATTGCGCTGGGTGTGGCCGCAGCCCAGATAGTGGCCGCCCGGCCCCACCTCGCGCAGCGCGTCCATCGCCTGCGATTCTTCGTCGATCGGCACCCCCTGCGCCAGCTTGTGCAGCGCGCCCAGCTGGTCGGCATCCATCACGAACTTGCGGAACGAGGCGACGAGCCCGCCCTCCATCCAGCCGCAGGCGTGCAGCATGAAGTTCACGCCCGCCAAAAGCCCCATGTTCAGCGAATTGGCGGTCTCGTAGGCCGCCTGCGCATCGGCGAGCTTCGAGCCGGTGAACGACCCGGCCGAGCGGAACGGCAGCCCCAGCCGCCGCGCCAGCTGCCCCGCGCCATAAGTGATCTGCGCGGCCTCGGGCGTGCCGAAGGTCGGCGCGCCGGAATTCATGTCGATCGAGGTGACGAAGGCGCCGAAGATCACCGGCGCCCCGGGGCGCACCAGCTGCGAATAGGCCACGCCCGCCATCACCTCGGCCAGCACCTGCGTCAGCGTCCCCGCCACCGACACCGGCGCCATCGCGCCGCCCACGATGAAGGGCGAGATGATCGCCGCCTGGTTCGCCGCGGCATAGACCTCCAGCGCGCCCATCATCGTCGCGTCGAAGGTCAAGGGCGAGTTGATGTTGATGAGCGAGGTCATCACCGTGTTGTCCTGCACGAAGTCCGGCCCGAACAGGATCTCGCACATCTCCACCGAATCGCGCGCCCGGCTGGGCTCTGTCACGGAGCCCATGAACGGCTTGTCCGACAGCGTCATATGGGCGTGCAGCATGTCGAGATGCCGCTTGTTCACGGCCACATCCGTCGGCTCGCAGACGGTGCCGCCAGAATGGTGCAGCCATTTCGACATGTAGCCGAGCTTCACGAAATTTCGGAAATCCTCGATCGTGGCATAGCGGCGCACGTTGTCCAGGTCGTTGATGAAGGGCGGCCCGTAGACCGGCGCCAGCACCAGGTTCCGGCCGCCGATCTCCACCGATTTCTCGGGGTTGCGCGCCACTTGCGTGAATTGCGACGGCGCGGTGGCGCATAGCTGTCGCGCCAGCCCGCGCGGGATGTGCACCCGCTCGCCCTGCACGTCGGCGCCGGCCTCGCGCCAGCGCTCCAGCGCGGCGGGGTTCTCGACGAAGTTCACCCCGATCTCTTCCAGCACCGTCTCGGCATTGCGCTCGATGACCGCGATCGCCTCGTCGTCCAGAATCTCGTAGTTCGGGATGTTGCGCTCGATGAACCGCGCAACCTCGATCCGGGCGGAGGTCCGCTCCGCTCGCCGCGCGGCTCCGCCGCCGCCCCGTCCCCTGCGCCGTGTCGCTGCCTCTGCCATCGCGGACCTCCGATCTCTTTCCGCGGGTCATAGCGGTTCGGTGCTGACAATTTGCTACGGTTTGCGGCGTCTGAGTCGCGAAAGCGACATCTGCGATGAATGAACCGGGGCGCCGGCCGGGCAGCCTGGGCCTTGCGCCCGCCGCAGCGCTTGCCTATTGCCCACGCATGACCCGCGACCCGATCCCCGAGCATCACCAGCGCCTGCTGATCGTCGACTTCGGCAGCCAGGTGACGCAGCTCATCGCCCGCCGCCTGCGCGAGGCGAAGGTCTATTGCGAGATCCACCCCTTCCAGGCGGTGGACAACGCCTTTCTGCAGGACTTCGCCCCGCGCGCCGTGATCCTGTCGGGCGGCCCGGCCAGCGTTCTGGACGAGGGCGCGCCCCTGCCCCCGCCCGAGGTCTACGACCTGGGCGTGCCGGTCCTCGGCATCTGCTACGGCCAGCAGGCGATGATGCACCAGCTGGGCGGCCGCGTGGAAAGCGGCCATCACCGCGAATTCGGCCGCGCCTTCGTGCTGCCCGCCGGCGGGCACAGCTCCGACCGCATCTTCCGCGGCCTGTTCGACCACGGCAAGGAAGAGGTCTGGATGAGCCACGGCGACCGGGTGACGGAACTCGCCCCCGGCTTCGAGGTCATCGGCACCTCGCAGAACGCCCCCTTCGCCATCGTCTCCGACCCCGAGCGCCAGTTCTTCGCCGTCCAGTTCCACCCCGAGGTGCACCATACGCCCAACGGCCGGCTGATCCTGCAGAACTTCACCCGGCTCGCGGGGTTCAACGGCGACTGGACGATGGCCGCCTACAAGGAAGAGGCGATCGAGAAGATCCGCGCCCAGGTCGGCGACGCTAAGGTGATCTGCGGCCTCTCGGGCGGCGTCGACAGCTCGGTCGCCGCCGTGCTGATCCACGAGGCCATCGGCGACCAGCTCACCTGCGTCTTCGTCGACCACGGCCTGATGCGCCAGGGCGAGGCCGAAGAGGTCGTCACGCTGTTCCGCGACCACTACAACATCCCGCTGATCCATGCCGACGAGGCTGAGCTGTTCCTGGGCGAGCTCGAAGGCGTCAGCGACCCCGAAGAGAAGCGCAAGACCATCGGCCGGCTGTTCATCGACGTGTTCCAGAAGCACGCGGGCGAGATCGGCGGCGCCGAGTTCCTCGCCCAGGGCACGCTTTATCCCGACGTCATCGAATCGGTCAGCTTCGCCGGCGGCCCCTCGGTCACCATCAAGTCGCATCACAACGTGGGCGGCCTGCCGGAGAAGATGGGGCTGAAGCTCGTCGAGCCGCTGCGCGAGCTGTTCAAGGACGAGGTGCGCAAGCTGGGCGAGGAGCTGGGCCTCGACGAGCGCTTCATCGGCCGCCATCCGTTCCCCGGCCCCGGCCTCGCGATCCGCTGCCCGGGCGAGATCACCCGCGACAAGCTCGACATCCTGCGCCGCGCCGACGCGGTCTATATCGACCAGATCCGCCAGCACGGGCTTTACGACGAAATCTGGCAGGCCTTCGTCGCGCTCCTGCCCGTGCGCACCGTCGGCGTGATGGGCGACGGGCGCACCTACGACTATGCCTGCGCGCTGCGCGCGGTCACCTCGGTCGACGGGATGACGGCCGACTACTACCCGTTCTCCCACGAGTTCCTGGGCGAGACGGCCAACCGCATCATCAACGAGGTGACGGGGATCAACCGCGTCACCTACGACATCACCTCGAAGCCGCCGGGCACCATCGAGTGGGAATGACCCCGCTGCGCCGCATAACCCACGCGGCGAAGCTGGCCCATGCCTATCTGACGCAGCCGCGAGGCTCCGCCCCCCTCGCGCTCCACGGCATTCAGCGCAGCGGCACGAACTATGCCGACGCCTGCCTGCGCCGCATGCGCGTGCGGCCGGTGAACCAGGTCGTCCCGCTGCCACGCGACGACCCGCGCCACAAGCACTTCCGCTGGTATGCCGACAAGTCCGCGATCCCGGCCTTCCTGCGCCGGCAATTCGACAACGACCTCGTCGTGACGGATGTCGAGCATCTGAACCGCGCCGCGCGGTACAGGCCGGACTGCGCGCATGTGGTGATGCAGAAGGACCGCACGGCCTGGCTCGCCTCCGCCTGCAACTGGGGCCTGCGCATGGGCTGGTTCCCGCCCGAGCCCGAGGCGGCGCTCGCGGAACTCGGTCCGCTGGTGCGGGACTACGAGGCCTATTACGCCTTCTGGTCCGACCTCGCCGCCCGCTTTCCGGACCGCGTCGCGGTGCTGGAGCTGGACGCGCTCGCCTCCGACCTCGGGGTGCTGACGGAGGCCCTGGATCGGCTCGGGGTCCGCTACCGCCGGCCGCCCGGGTTCGACGGCCGGATCGAAGAGGTTCCGCAGTCCCCCGCCGACCGCGCCCGCCGCATCACGCCGGAGCAGGTGCGCGCGCGGCTGGAGGCCGGCTGACGACAGCCCGCGCGCCACACGCTATACTTGTGCCGAAGAACTTTAAGAATCGGAGACAAAAGCATGAAATTCCTTGCAACTGCCGCCTTCCTGCTGGCCGCCGCCGCGGTGCAGGCCCAGCCCGCCTATTACCGCGTCACCGGCGTCGCCGCCGACGACACGCTCAACGTCCGTGCCGAACCGTCGGCCAGCAGCGCCGATATCGGCGACCTGCCGCCGAATGCCGAGGGGATCGAGGTGATCGTCACCGACGCCTCGGGCGACTGGGGCCGCATCGTCTGGCAGGAGGGCAACGCCTGGATCTCCATGCATTTCCTCGCCCCGCAGGACCTGCCCGCCATCGCCGACACGGCCCTTCCCGCCGGGCTGCAATGCGGCGGGACCGAGCCGTTCTGGGGCCTCAACCTCTCGGGCACGAGCGGCGTCTATTCCGACATCTCCGGCACCAACCTGAGCCTGAACCTCACGAACGCCCGCGTGGCCGAGGGGCTGGCGCAGTTCCCCGTGGCCCTCAGCCTCAGCACCACGGGCGCCGGCGTGCTCGCCACGATCCAGCCCGCGCTGTGCGGCGACGGGATGAGCGACCGGGACTATCCCTATTCGCTGACCCTGTTTCTGGAGACCGGCCAGGGCCGCCGCTTCCTCGCCGGCTGCTGTTCGCTGCCGCTGGAGGCCGGCAGCAACTGACCGGGCGGCAGGCCCGGCTCGACCGTACAGGATTTTCCAGAAAATCCTGCGCGGCACGATTTTCTGGAAAATCGTGCTTCGCCCCGTCGCGCGTCCCGGCGGGCCTTTTCCTCGGCCGCCCGATCCCCTAATCCGGTCCGGCAGCATGGGACATCGGGAGGAGCCGTGAAGCGCATCGTCGCCGCCTGCCTGGCGCTCGCCGCCGCGCCTGCGCTTGCGCAGGAGACCTTCGTCTGTAATGGCGACGCGCCGGGCTGGACCCTGACGCTCGGCGCCGACACGGCCGCCTTCCACCTCGCCTATGCCACCGAGATGCAGGTGAGGCACGAAACCGCCGCCGAAGGCCGCGCCTGGCCCCGCGCCTTCACCCTGATCGGCGACCGCGACACCGCCATCCTTCTGATCGAGCGGGCCCCCTGCGGCGACGCGCCCTACCGCGCCCGCGTCTTCACCCAGCGCGGGCAGACGCCGATCCTGCTCGCCGGTTGCTGCGAGGCGGCGCCGTGAGCCAGAACCACCCCCTGCGCGCCGCCGTCTGGATGATCGGCGCCATCGTCTCCTTCACCTCGATGGCGATCGCCGGGCGGGAACTGTCGGCCTATCACGACACGTTCGAGATCATGGCCTACCGCTCGCTCGTCGGCCTGTTGATCGTGCTCGCGGTGGCGGCCTCCGCCGGCACGCTGCAGCAGATCACCCGGCGGTCGCTGCACATCCACCTGATCCGCAACGTCAGCCACTTCGCTGGCCAGAACCTGTGGTTCTTCGCCCTCGCCACGGCGCCGCTGGCGCAGGTCTTCGCGCTGGAGTTCACCTCGCCGCTCTGGGTGACGCTGCTGGCGCCGCTGGTCCTGGGCGAGAAACTGACCCGCACCCGCGCCCTGGCCGCCGCGCTGGGGTTCGTCGGCATCCTCTTCGTCGCTCGCCCCTTCGGCGGCGTCGATATCGGCCCCGGCCTGATCGCGGCGGCGGGCGCGGCGGTGGGCTTCGCGGGCTCGGCGATCTTCACCCGCCTGCTGACGCGCACCGAAACGATCACCTGCATCCTGTTCTACCTCACCGTGATGCAGGCCGTCTTCGGCTTCGTCTGCGCCGGCGCCGATGCCGACATCGCGCTGCCGACGCTGGCCACCCTGCCCTGGCTGGTGCTCGTCGGCTGCGCCGGGCTGCTGGCGCATTTCTGCCTGACCACCGCGCTGTCGCTGGCCCCCGCATCGGTCGTCATGCCCATCGACTTCGCCCGCCTGCCGATCATCGCCCTGGTGGGCATGGCGCTCTATGCCGAGCCGCTGCAATGGCAGGTGCTGGCCGGCGCGGCGGTGATCTTCGGCGCCAACTGGATCAACATCCGCAGCGAAACGCGGCCCCCGCCGATCCGTCATCCGTGACACAAGGGTGACGGGAAAGTAACAGTGCCGCCGCGATGACCGCCGTGCCCCCGCGTCACGGTTTGACGCAACCATGGCGCGAAAAATACCCTCCGCGCAGACGAACGGCATGAAGTTCGAGGGAGAGGACATGAAATCACTGGCCATCGCCGGCGCGCTGTCTTGCGTCACCGCCGCGGCCGCCAGCGCCGGCGGGGTCGATCGCTCCGGCCAGCCGCTGGGGGCCATCTTCACGCCCGGCAACTATGTCGAGTTCCGCTTCGCCAGCGTGAACCCGACGGTGACCGGCACCCAGGTCGGGGGCGGCCCCGGCTCCGGCGACCAGGCGCGCAGCTTCGGGACCGCGGGCGTCACGCTGAAATTCGCGGTGAGCGAGACAATCGACGTGGCGCTGATCCACGACCAGCCCTTCGGCGCCGCCATCGCCTATCCGACGGGCACCGGCTATTACGCTGCGGGCGCGCAGGCGAACCTGACGACGAACGCCCTTACGACCGTGGGGCGCTACAAGTTCGGCAACGGCTTCAGCGCCCATGCCGGCCTGCGCCACCAGACCTATTCCTCCAGCGCGGTCGTGCCGTTCGTCGCCAACTGGACCGGCACCAGCAGCCCCGACAGCGGCTTCGGCTATCTCGCCGGCGTCGCCTATGAGCGGCCCGAGATGGCGCTGCGCGTGGCGCTGACGTATTTCTCGAAGGTCACCCACGACACGCCGACGGTCGAGACCTCGACCCTGGCGCCGGGCGGCACCAGTTCGATCATGACCGTCGAGACGCCGCAGGCGGTGAACCTCGACCTCCAGACCGCCGTCGCGCCCGGCACGCTGGTCTTCGGCGGCGTCCGCTGGGTGAACTGGAGCGATTTCGACATCACCCCGGCGCATTACGCGGCCCTGACCGGCCAGTCGCTGGTGGCCTTCGACGACGACACCTTCACCTATACGCTCGGCGTCGGGCGGCAGCTGACCGAGAACTGGGCGCTCTCGCTGACCGCGGTCCACGAGCCCCAGACCGGCGGCTTCCAGTCCAACCTTCGCCCGGTCGACGGGCGCAGCTCGGTCGGGCTCGGCGTGACCTACACGCAGGACACCTTCAAGATCGAGGCCGGGATGCAGCATATCTGGCTGGGCGACGGCACCACGACGCTCGACCAGGTCAATCCCGCGGCCCAGTTCGACGGCAACACCGCCCTGGCCTTCGGGATGCGGCTGGGCTTCAACTTCTGAACCGGCGTTCACGCGACCACCCCGGCCCCGCCGCCGCGCGGGGCCTTTTTCTTGGCGCATCTTCCGGGTCGCCGCGGCCCGCCGGCGGCGGCTAGACCGGCGCCATGACCATGCAACGCAGCCTCTCCCCCCGCGCCTGGGCCGAACTGGCGCTGCTCGCCGCGATCTGGGGCGGCATCTTCCTGGCGGTGCGGCTGGCGCTGGCCGAGACCGGCGTGGCCACCGTGGTGGCGCATCGCGTGACCTGGGGCGCGCTGATCCTGTGGGGCGCGGTGGCGGCGATGCGCCTGCCGGTTCCGCGCGATCCGCGCCTCTGGGGCGCGTTCCTCATCATGGGGCTTCTGAACAACGCCCTGCCCTATGCGCTGATCGCCTGGGGCCAGCTGCATATCGAGAGCGGGCTGACCTCGATCCTCAACGCCGCCACGGCGATCTTCGGCGTGGTGGTCGCCGCGGTCCTGTTCCGCGACGAACGCCTCACCCCGCGCCGGGCGCTGGGCGTGGCGCTGGGCTTCGGCGGCGTGGTGCTGGCCATCGGGCCGGAGAACCTGGTGCAGCTCGACCTGCGCTCGCTGGCGCAGCTCGCGGTGCTGGGCGGCGCGTTCTGTTACGCGCTGGCCGGCGCCTGGGGGCGCATCGCGCTGGCCGGTCTTGCGCCGCAGGTCGCCGCGGCGGGCATGGTGACCGGCGCAGCGCTGGTGGCGGTGCCCGCCGCGCTCTGGATCGACGGGCCGCCGCGCTTCGACCTGTCGCTCACCGGCTGGGGCGCCATCGCCTATGCCGCGGGCCCCGGCACGGCGCTGGCCTACCTGCTCTACTTCCGGGTGCTGGCGATGGCCGGCAGCGGCAACCTCCTGCTGACCACGCTCCTGATCCCGCCGGTGGCCATCGCGCTGGGCGCGCTGGTCCTTGGCGAGGCGCTGGCGCCGCGGGCGCTCATCGGCTTCGGCGTGCTGGCGGCGGGGCTCTTGATCCTCGACGGGCGGCTCTTGCGCAGGCGGCCGCTTCCGAATTGAGCGCCTGCGGCGCGCGCTTTTTCGCGTTGGGTGGGGCCTGTGGGTCGCGTCTTTCCCCGTCCCCAGCGCCTGCGCCCCGTGAGACCCGGCGCGGATGCGTATTTTTCAACGAGAAGAAGAGGCTGCTGGATTTTCCCGTTCGAGTCGCGCTAGGGGACGATTCGCGGAACGGAGGGGGGCGGCGATGATCTACGAGACGGCGCAGGACTGGCTGCAGGCCGAGCGCAAGCGCGTGCTGCTCTTCGGCATGTCGGGGCTGGGCAAGACCCATGTGTCGAGCCTCCTGCGCGAGACGCTGCAATGGTATCACTACTCGATCGACTACCGCATCGGCACCCGCTACATGGGCGAGCACATCGTCGACAACTTCAAGCGCGAGGCGATGCGCGTGCCGCTCCTGCGCGAGCTGCTGATGACCGACTCGATCTATATCGGCTCGAACATCACCTTCCACAATCTCACGCCGCTGTCGGCCTATCTCGGCAAGCCGGGCGATCCGGAGAAGGGCGGCCTGCCCTTCGGCGACTACGTGGAGCGGCAGGAACAGCACCGCGTGGCCGAGATCAGCGCGCTGCTGGACACGCCGCATTTCATCGAGCGGGCGCTGGACATCTACGGCTATACCAACTTCGTCTGCGATTCCGGCGGCTCGATCTGCGAGGTCGTCGATCCCGCCGACCCGCACGACCCGGTGCTGACGACGCTGTCGGCGCATACGCTGATGGTCTGGATCGAAGGCTCCGAGGCGCATACCGAAGAGCTGGTGCGCCGCTTCGACCGGCATCCCAAGCCGATGTATTACAACCCCGAATTCCTGCTGCGCGCCTGGTCCGACTATCTCGCCGAGACCGTCCTGCCGGAGGAGAAGGTCGACCCCGACGCCTTCATCCGCTGGACCTATGCGCGGGCGCTGGCGCACCGGCAGCCGCGCTATCGGGCGATGGCCGAGAATTGGGGGATCACGGTGTCGGCCGAGGAGGTCGCCGCCGTCGAGGAGGCTGCCGACTTCGACGCGCTGATCGCGCGTGCCCTTGAGAGGCGGTGACAAAGGGCGTATCTGACAGGCACTCATGTCAGGAGTCCTTACCCATGCCGATCACGCTGCCGTCCGACCTTCCCGCCTACGAGGTTCTGAACCGCGAAGGCGTGATGGTGATGTCGGACATCCGCGCGGCCAAGCAGGACATCCGGCCGATGAAGATCGGGCTTCTGAACCTGATGCCCAAGAAGATCCAGACCGAGATCCAGTTCGCCCGGCTGGTCGGCGCCACGCCCTTGCAGATCGACCTGCACCTGATCCGGATGACCGAGCACCAGACGCGCAACACCGCCGCCGAGCACATGGAGACCTTCTATCGCCCGTTCGAGGAGATCCGCGACGAGAAGTTCGACGGGCTGATCATCACCGGCGCGCCGATCGAGCATCTGCCCTATGACGAGGTCACCTACTGGAACGAGCTGCGCGAGGTGATGGACTGGACCCAGACCAACGTGCATTCCACCTTCGGCGTCTGCTGGGGCGGGATGGCGATGCTCTGGCATTTCTGGGGGGTCGAGAAGCACCTGCTGGACGCCAAGGCGTTCGGCTGTTTCCTGCACCGCAACATGACGCCCGCCTCGCCCTATCTGCGCGGCTTTTCCGACATGTTCCTGGTGCCGGTCAGCCGCTGGACCGAGATCCGGCAGGACGAGATCGACGCGCATCCCGAACTGATCACGCTTCTCGCCTCCGACGAGGCCGGCCCCTGCCTGGTGCAGGATCCGCGGCACCGGGCGCTCTACATCTTCAACCATCTGGAATACGACAGCGGGACGCTGAAGGAGGAGTACGACCGCGACGTCGCCGCCGGCGGCGAGATCACCGTGCCGGTCAACTACTATCCCGACGACGACCCGCGAAAGACCCCCACCAACCGCTGGCGCAGCCATGCGCATCTGCTCTACGGCAACTGGATCAACGAGATCTACCAGACCACGCCGTTCGACCAGTCGGAGATCGGGGCGGTCGGCGACGGCTAGGCGGCCCGCCGGAGTGGCCAAGCCCGGCGGCGCCGCTATGTCTCGCCGGGACCGACAGGAGCCTCCGACCCGTGCGCCATGCCTCTTACACGCTTGACCGCTAGCGTTCTCGTCCTCTCCGCCCTCGTGCTGGCGGGTTGCGGCGCGGCGGTGGACCGCGCGGCCGACCGCAACGAGGCGGCGGCGGAGCGGGCCTATCCGCCGCAGGGGCGGTTCGTCGAGGTGGACGGGCGGCGCGTCCATGTCGTGGTCGAGGGGCGCGGCCCCGATCTGGTGCTGATCCACGGCGCCTCGGGCAATGCGCGCGATTTCACCTTCCGCTTCGTCGATGCCGTGAAGGACCGCTACCGCGTGCTGGCCTTCGACCGGCCGGGCCTGGGCTATACCGACCGGGTCTCCGACCGCTACGGCGGCGCCACCAACACCCGCGGCGAGAGCCCGGCCGAACAGGCCCGGCTTCTGGCCGCGGCCGCGGCGAAGCTGGGGGCGAGCAGGCCCATCGTGCTGGGCCAGTCCTATGGCGGTGCCGTGGCGCTGGCCTGGGCGCTGGAGCGTCCCACCGCCGGGCTCGTCATCGTCTCCGGCGCGACGCAGCCCTGGCCCGGCCAGCTGGCGCCGCAATACCCGATCCTCTCCTCGGCCCTGGGCGGCGCCACCGTCGCGCCGCTGGTCACCGCCATCGCGCCGAAGGACCGCGCCACCCTGTCGCTGGCCGCCGTCTTCGCGCCGCAGGCGCCGCCCGAGGGCTACGAGGAGTATATCGGCGTGGGGCTCGCCATGCGCCGCGAGACCCTGCGCGCCAACGCCCGGCAGGTCAGCGCGCTGAAGGACCACCTGCGGCGGATGTCGCAGCGCTATGGCGAGATCACCGTACCGGTGGAGATCGTCCACGGCACCGCCGACCGGATCGTCGGCTTCGACATCCATGCCCGCCCGCTGGCCGAACAGCTGCCGAACGCCCGCCTCACGCCCCTGCGCGGCATCGGCCACATGCCGCACCACGTCGCCCAGGAGGCCGTGATCGCGGTGCTCGACCGGCTCGCCCGCCGCGCCGGATTGCGTTGACCCCCGCTTTCGCCATACTGCTCCGGCAGATGTGAAAGAGGTTGACATGCCCCTGCCCTTCGACGGCGCGATCAGCGACTATTTCGAGACCGAGGCGCCGAAGGCGGTGCGCGACGAGATCCTCGACCACGAGGGCAAGACGGTGCTGGAGCCCGGCTATCCCTATGACGACCGGATGGACAAGGACGACTACGAGGACGCGCTCGACGCGCTGCAGCTCGAACTGGTCAAGCTGCAGGCCGACGTGAAGGCCACCGGCAAGCGCGTCGTGGTGGTGTTCGAGGGACGCGACGCCGCCGGCAAGGGGGGCACGATCAAGCGCTTCCGGATGAACCTGAACCCCCGCGTGGCGCGCGTCGTCGCGCTGTCGAAGCCGTCCGACCGCGAGGCCGGGCAATGGTACTTCCAGCGCTATGTCGACCACCTGCCGACCGAGGGCGAGATCGTGTTCTTCGACCGCTCCTGGTACAATCGCGGCGTGGTCGAGAAGGTCTTCGGCTTCTGCACCGACGACCAGCGCCAGAGGTTCTTTCACCAGCTGCCGGAATTCGAGGACATGCTGGTCAACGAGGGCATTCACCTGGTGAAGCTGTGGCTCAATGTCGGACGGGCGGAGCAGCTGCGCCGCTTCCTCAAGCGCGAGGCGAACCCGCTGAAGCAATGGAAACTCTCCCGCATCGACGTCGAGGGCCTGAAGAAGTGGGACGACTACACCCGCGCCATCGCCGAGACGTTCGAGCGGTCGCATACGGCCGCCGCGCCCTGGACGGTGATCCGGTCCGACGACAAGCGCCGCGCCCGGATCGCCGCGATCCGCCGGGTGCTCTGCGACATCGACTACGACGCGAAGACGCCCGAGGTCGCCTGCCGGCCCGACCCGAAGATCTGCGGAGGCCCCGACATCTGGCATGGCTAAGCGCGGCTACCATCACGGCAACCTCAAGCGCGCGCTGATCGAGGCGGCGCTGACGCTGATCTCGGACAAGGGGCCGTCGGGCTTCACCCTGTCCGAGGCCGCGAAACAGGCCGGCGTGACGCCCGCCGCGGTCTATCGCCATTTCGACGGCCGCGAGGAGCTGATCGCCGAGGCCGCGCGCGAGGGCTACGAGATCTTCGCCGACCTGATGGAATACGCCTTCGAGACCGGCCAGCCCTCGGCGCTGGCCTCCTTCGAGGCGACGGGCCGGGCCTATCTCGCCTTCGCGCGGAAATATCCCGGCCACTACATCGCGATGTTCGAAAGCGGCATCTCGGTCAACCGCAGCCCAGAGCTGGCCCATGCCGCCGGCCGCGCCTCGGCCGTGCTGGAGCGCGCCGCGGCCGAGCTGTCCGAGCATATCCCGCCCGAGAAACGCCCGCCCGCCGCGATGTTCTCGGCGCATATCTGGGCGATGTCGCATGGCGTGGTGGAGCTTTTCGCCCGCGGCGCCGCCGGCAGCCGCTCGCCGTTCCCGCCCGAGGAGCTGCTGGAGGCCGGCATCGGCATCTACCTGCGCGGCCTGGGGCTGGTGGCGCCCGACAGCTAGCGCAACGATTGTTTCCGGTCCCGCCCCGGTGAACTGACGACACGGAAAGGAGAATTCGAACCGAATTGTGATAGGATTGTTCCATCTGCAAAAGGACATTGTCGGATGAACACCCAGCTGCCAGTCGGTCGCGACCGTGACGCACCGCCCGTCGCGGCCGTTCCGGTCCGCTGGACGCTGCCGGGCTTCGCCGCGATGACGCGGCTGTCCTGCTCCTTTGCCGAGGTCCATGCCGGCGCGCTGCGGGCGCGCGACCTCGTGCGCACGCGGCACGGAGAGTTCGTGCCGATCCTCTGGGTGAAGCGCTTTCAGCTCGACGACGACTTCCTGGCCCGCCGCCCGGACGCACAGCCGATCCGCATCCGGCCGCACGCGCTGGGCCCCGGGCTGCCCGATGCCGACATCCTGCTGTCGCCCGGCCAGCGGCTCGCCCCGGTCCCGGGGCGCTTCGCCCAGCCGGTCCGCGCCGGCGACCTGCTGGATCTGCCCGGCGTGTTCCGGCAGCCCGAGACGAGCGTGTGCTACACGCTCTTCCGCCTGGGCGCGCCGGCAGAGATCCGGGCCGCCGGGCTGTACTTCCAGGTGGGCCGCGCCGTCACCGCGCATTGACCTCCGCGCCGGGCCGGGCGACGATCCGCCCCGACGCCGGGAGGACACACGCCATGCCACAGCCGCCGACGCTGGACCACGCCTGCACGCTGACGGTCGAGCTTGCCCCGATCCGCGAGATGGGCACCGGCCGGTTCGGCCAGCGCCGGATCATCCCGATCACCGGCGGGACGGTCGCAGGCCCCCTGCTGAACGGCACGATCCTGAACCTCGGCGCCGACTGGCAGACGATCCAGGCCGACGGCGCCGCGCATCTCGACACCCGCTACGCCTTCGAGACCGACGACGGCGCGCTGATCGAGATCGTCAACATCGGCAGCCGCCACGGCCCGCCCGAGGTGATCGCCGCCCTGGCCCGGGGCGAGGAGGTCGACCCGGCCAGCTACTACATGCGCACGGTCGCGCGCCTGGAATCGGGCGACCCGCGCTATCACTGGGTGAACAACATGCTGTTCGTCGGCACCGGCCGGCGCCGCGCACAGGCGGTCGAGGTCGACCTTTTCGTGATGCGCTGATCCCCGGCATTGCGCCCCGCCCTGCCCCGTCGCGCCCCGCCGCGCGGGGACGGGAGGATGCCGCCGGCCGCCGATCCGGCGCCGTCTTCTGTGCCCCGGTCCGGAATCCCTGAATTTTCATTGAACCTTTTCGGGGGGCAAAACGTTACCCATTCAAGCGACCGATTGAGAGAGACCTCGGAGATGACCGCGCAAACGATTTTCCTGACGATGGTGGGGTTCGGCATGGCCCTCATCATTCCCCTCGCCGCGGTGGCCGGCTAACGCCACCACATGCCATTCCGGGGGCCGTCCCCTGGCCCCCGATGTCCCTGTCCCTTGCCTGACCCCCCGGCCTTTTGGCCGCGGGGGTCCTTTTTGTCCGCGCGGGCGCCCGCCCCGGCACGGCCGGAGGCCTGCACTGCGACAATCTGGGTCGGTCAGTTTGACACAGATCAAAGATCGGGCGTTGCCCCCGTATCCCCCCGCGACTAAAAACGCATTCAAACGGCCCGATCCTTTGCGACTCGGGCCGTGACAACAACGATCCAAGGGAAACCCCAGGAGGCACGCATGGCCGACGCCGCCGTTCACGGCCACGACCACGAAGACACCCGAAGCTTCTTCGTGCGCTGGTTCATGTCGACCAATCACAAGGACATCGGCATCCTCTACCTCGTCGCATCCGCGGCGTTCGGGTTCGTCTCGGTGCTCTTCACCGTCTATATGCGGATGGAGCTGATGGACCCGGGCGTGCAGTTCATGTGCCAGGAGGGGGCGCGGCTCATCCCGTCGGGGGAATGTACCCCGAACGGGCACCTCTGGAACGTGCTGATCACCGGCCATGGCATCCTGATGATGTTCTTCGTGGTGATCCCGGCGCTGTTCGGCGGCTTCGGCAACTACTTCATGCCGCTGCAGATCGGCGCGCCGGACATGGCGTTCCCGCGGATGAACAACCTCAGCTTCTGGCTGTTCGTCGCCGGCACCTCGCTGGCCATCGCCAGCGTGTTCTCGCCGGGCGGCAACGGGCAGTCGGGCTCGGGCATCGGCTGGGTGCTGTACCCGCCGTTGTCGACGACCGAGGGCGGCTATTCCACCGACCTGGCGATCTTCGCGGTCCACCTGTCGGGCGCCTCGTCGATCCTCGGCGCGATCAACATGATCACGACGTTCCTGAACATGCGCGCGCCGGGCATGACGCTGTTCAAGGTGCCGCTCTTCGCTTGGTCGATCTTCGTCACCGCCTGGCTGATCCTGCTGGCCCTGCCGGTTCTGGCCGGCGCCATCACCATGCTGCTGACCGACCGGAACTTCGGCACCACCTTCTTCGACCCCGCGGGCGGCGGCGACCCGGTGCTCTACCAGCACATCCTGTGGTTCTTCGGCCATCCCGAGGTCTACATCGTGATCGTGCCGGGCTTCGGCATCATCAGCCACGTCGTGGCCACCTTCAGCCGCAAGCCGGTCTTCGGCTACCTGCCGATGGTCTGGGCGATGATCGCCATCGGTGCGCTGGGCTTCGTCGTCTGGGCGCACCACATGTACACCGTCGGCATGTCGCTGACCCAGCAGAGCTACTTCATGCTGGCCACGATGGTCATCGCGGTGCCCACCGGCATCAAGATCTTCTCGTGGATCGCGACGATGTGGGGCGGCTCGATCGAGTTCAGGACGCCGATGCTCTTCGCCATCGGCTTCATCTTCCTGTTCACCGTGGGCGGCGTCACCGGCATCGTGCTGAGCCAGGCGCCCGTGGACCGCGCCTATCACGACACCTACTACGTCGTGGCGCATTTCCACTACGTGATGTCGATCGGTGCGGTCATGGCCATCTTCGCCGGGCTCTACTTCTACATCGGCAAGATGAGCGGGCGGCAATACCCGGAATGGGCCGGCAAGCTGCACTTCTGGACCTTCTTCATCGGGGTGAACATCACCTTCTTCCCGCAGCACTTCCTGGGCCGCCAGGGCATGCCGCGCCGCTACATCGACTATCCCGAGGCCTTCGCCTACTGGAACAAGATCTCGTCGCTGGGCGCGTTCCTGTCCTTCGCCTCGTTCCTGTTCTTCATCGGGATCATCTTCTACACCCTGACCCGCGGCAAGCGCGTGACCGAGGCCAACTACTGGAACGAGCACGCCGACACGCTGGAATGGACCCTGCCCTCGCCGCCGCCGGAGCACACCTTCGAGACGCTGCCGAAGCGCGAGGACTGGGACAAGGGCCACGCGCACTAAGGCCGGCCCACCCCGGAACACGAAAGGCCCCGCCGATGCGCGGGGCCTTTTGCTTTGGCGCCCCGGGTGCCGGACGATCGGCCCCGACCGTGACCGAACCGGACGGGCGGCCCGCCCCGGCCTCAGCGCTGGCAGGTGGCGTTCTGGATATGGCTGTGCCCGCGGAACTGCAGATAGAGGTTCCGCTGGTCGGCCGCCGTGTAGACGACCGTGTAGGGCGCCACGCTGCCATTGGCGAGCCAGTACTCGCCCTGGAAATCCGCGCTCGGCGCGCCGGACTGCGGTTGCCAGGATCCGCCGCCCTGCATCGCGGTCTGGCCGGTGACGGGGTTGTAATACATCCCGCTCATCTGCCAGCTGCCGTCCGGGGCGACGTTCATCTGGTACTCCCAGAAATGCTTGTCATAGGCATTGCCGCTATAGGGCTCCATCGAATGCTGGCAGGCCCAACTGCCGAGGAACAGGTTGGCGGTCTGGGCCGTGGCGGGAAGCGCGGCGAGACAGAATGCAATGGCGGACGCAGCGGAAAAACGCATATCGAGTACTCCTGATCGACTTCAGACCGGCCTCTCCAACTCCGCCGGCCTTACGTTAGGGTAAAGCCGGCAGCGGCGCGCGCCCAAGCGTTTTCTGCGCACCGCCCGCCGGCGCGGGCTGCGGCGCCATGCCCCTCCGTCGCCGCGGCCCGGCCCCTTCCCCCTGTCGCGCAGAGGCTTATGATCCCGGCCGATGCCCTACGAATGGATCACGCCACCCCCCGACGGCAAGGCGGCCGAGCTGCACGCCTGGCCGCACCGGTCGCTGTCGCCCGAGGGGTTCGTGACCTTCTTCGGCATCACCTTCCTGCTGGTGCTCGTGCCCCTCTCGGCCGTCGTCGGATCGCCGATCCTCTGGGGCCTCTTGCCCTTCGTCCTCGGCGCCTTCTGGGCCGCCTGGGCCTTCATGAAGCGCAGCTACGCCGACGCCCGCCTGCGCGAGGACCTGTCGCTCTGGGACGACCGGATCGAGCTGATCCGCTCCAACCCCCGCGGTCCGGCCCAGAGCTGGCAGGCCAACCCCTATTGGGTGAAGCTGAAGCTGCACGAGACCGGCGGGCCGGTGGAGCAATACGTCACGCTGGAGGGCGCCGGCCGCACCGTCGAGATCGGCGCCTTCCTGTCGCCGGAGGAACGGGTGGCACTGTATCACGACCTGCAGGACCGGCTTGCACGGCTCGGCCAGCCGTCGCAGTAAGCGGCGCATGAGCCTGTGGATTCTGCTGCCCCTGACCGTCCTGGCCCTCGCCGCGCTGGCGCTCTACCTGCACCACCTGTTCGAGGGCGAATGCCTCCCGGCCGATCTCTGGCGCGAGTGGAAGCTGGCGCGCATGGATCTCGCCACGCTCGACCGCCGCTGGGAGAAGGCGGAGCGCTCGGAGATCGTGGTGACGCTGACGACGACCCCCAGCCGCATCGCCCTGCTGGAGCCGACGCTGAAGAGCCTCCTGGACCAGACCCGCCCGCCGGCCCGCATCACGCTTAACCTGCCGCGCCACAGCACCCGCGAGAACCGGGCCTACGAGATCCCCGCGCCGCTCAACCGGCTTGCCTCGCTGCAGATCCGCCGCTGCGACGATCTCGGCCCGGGCACCAAGCTGATCCCCTCGGTCCAGGCCGAGCCGCCGGACACCCCGCTCGTGGTCGTGGACGACGACCGCATCTACCCGCCCTGGCTGCTCGCGCGCTACGAGCGGGCCGCGGCGGCGCAGCCCGACCGGGCGCTGACGATGGCCGGCTGGGTCGCGCCGCCGGACCTCGTCGACCGGATGACCACGATCCGCGCCAACCTGTTCATGCGGCCGCCGGCCCCGATCCGCGCCTCGCGCCTGCGCAAGCCGCGCCGGGTCGACATCTTCCAGGGCGTCATGTCCTACCTCGTCCGGCCCCGATTTTTCGACGAAAAATCGCTGGCGGACTTCACCGGCCAGCCGCCGGAACTGCGCTTCGTCGACGACGTCCGCTCCTCGGCGCTGTGCCGCGCGGAGATCTGGGTGATCCCGGCGCCCTCGCTCTCCTTCGTGCCGCGCGCCCAGGCGGCGCTCCTGCAGCAGACCCGCCTCGGGCTGGTCAACCGCGTCCCCGGCGAGCGCCACAACCGCAACAACACCATCGCGCTCAAGCATTTCGCCGACCGCTGGCAGGTGGGAGGGCCGCGCTAGAGCCTCGATGTCGCATGTCCGGGGAGCAAACCAGACCGGCGGACCGGGCCCCGCGCGCGCGATTGCGTATTTGGAACGAGAAGAAGCAGCAGTGCGGCGCGCCGGCCGGTCAGAGCACCTCGTCCAGCGCCGCCTCCAGCCGCGCCACCGAGGCGTCGACGTCCTTCAGCTTGTCCAGCCCGAACAGCCCCAGCCGGAACGCCCGGTAGTCCGGCCCCTCGTCGACCATCAGCGGCACGCCCGCGGCCACCTGCACGCCCGCGGCCAGGAACGCCTTGCCGGTGGCGATCTCCGGGTCTGCGGTATAGCTCACCACGACGCCGGGCGCCTGAAACCCCTCGGCCGCGACCGACCGGACCCCCCGCGTCTCCAGCGCCGCGCGCACGCGCCGGCCCTGCGCCCATTGCGCCTCCTGCAGCCGGTCATAGCCGTAGGCCCGCGTCTCGACCATCGTGTCGCGGAAGCCGCGCAGCGCATCGGTCGGCATCGTCGCGTGATAGGCGTGCCCGCCGCCCTCGTAGGTCTCCATGATCGACAGCCACTTGCCCAGGTCGATGGCGAAGGAGGTCGAGACCGTGGCCTTGCACCGCGCCACCGCGTCGTCGTTCATCATCACCAGCCCGGCCGAGGGCGAGGCCGACCAGCCCTTCTGCGGCGCCGAGATCAGCACGTCGACGCCGAGCGCCTTCATGTCCGCCCAGACGCAGCCCGAGGCGATGCAGTCCAGCACGAACAGCCCGCCCGCGTCATGCGCCGCCTGCGCCACGGCGCGGATATAGTCGTCGGGCAGGATCATCCCCGAGGACGTCTCCACATGAGGGGCGAAGACGATCTCGGGCTTCTCCTCGGCGATCTTGGCTGTCACCTCCTCGACCGGCGCCGGGGCGAAGGGCGCGTCGGGTGCGTTGCCCGTGCGCCGGGCCTTCAACACCGTCTCGGCGGCCGGGATCGCCCCCATCTCCAGGATCTGGCTCCAGCGGTAGGAAAAGAAGCCGTTGCGGATCACCAGCGCCCGCTTGCCGGTCGCGAACTGCCGCGCCACGGCCTCCATCGCGTAGGTCCCGCCGCCTGGCACCACGGCGACGGCATCGGCGTTGTAGACCTCCTTCAGCATCCCCGAGATGTCGCGCATCACCTCGCAGAAGGCGGCGGACATGTGGTTCAGCGAGCGGTCGGTGAAGACCACCGAGAATTCCAGGTGGCCGTCGGGATCGACGGTATCGAGCAGCGCGGGCATGGGCAGGGTCCTCCGATCGTGTCCGGCGCCTTCATAGGCCGGGCGCGGAGGGATGTCAGCGGCAGAGTTGCGGGGGCGGTGCGGAGCGATACGTGCGAAGGGCCGTTTCGCGGGTCTCACAGCGGTCCCGGCAGCCGCTCCTCGCTCAGCATCACGTTGGCTTCCACGCTGCCCACTCCCGGCAGCGCCATGATCCGCCGTCGCAGCACCCGCTCGAAATCCGCCAGGTCGCGCGCCACCACCCGCAGCCGGTAGTCGTAGAGCCCCAGCACATGCTCCACCCGCTGCACCTCGGGGATGGCGCCCACGATCCGCTCGAAATCCTCCAGCGACACGCGCCCGCGCGCCGCCAGCTTCACCCCGAGGAACACCGTGACGCCAAAGCCCAGCTTCTCCGGGTCCAGGTCCAGCCGCCGGCCGGCCAGCGCGCCCGAGGCCCACAGCCGCTGCACCCGCCGCCACGCGGCCGGCTGGCTGAGGCCGACGGCGCGGCCCAGCTGGCTCGCCGTCTGCGCCGCGTTCTGCGACAGCGCGCGCAGGAGCGCCCGGTCGGTCTCGTCCAGCTCCACGGTCACGACGTCCTCATACCGGCAGCCACTCCTCCGCCTTCACCGTCGCCACATGCATCAGCGCCTCGATGTCGGCGATATGCGGCAGGGTCACGATCCGGTCGCGGTAGATACGCTGGTAGTCCGCCATGTCGCGGGCGATCACGTTCAGCCGCACGTCGACGCGGCCCAGGAAGGTCTGGATCTCGATCACCTCGGGCACCTCGCGGGCGGCGGCGATGAAGGCGTCGAAGGCGCGCGGGTCGGTCTTGTCCAGCGTGAAGCGCAGGGACACGGCGACCTCCCATCCCAGCGCGCGCCAGTCGATCACCCCGCGCACGCCGCGGATGATCCCCGCCTCGCGCAGCCGGTCGAGCCGCCGCATCGCCTGGCGCACGTTGATGCCGGCATGCTCGGCCAGCTCCGGCACGGCGCGTCCGGGGTCGTCCTGCATCCGGCGCAGCAGGCGCCGGTCGATGTCGTCGAGCATGAATTCTCCGGGCCACGGCGCATTCGCGAATGATCTTGCCGAAGATACCGCAAAAAACGTGCGGCACAAGTCTCGCGCAGGCGGGCCGTCCAAGTTAGGACGCTCCGGACACAACCCGGAGGACCAAGACCATGCGCGTCTATTACGACCGTGACTGCGACATCAATCTGATCAAGGACAAGAAGGTGGCCATCCTCGGCTACGGCTCCCAGGGCCACGCCCACGCGCTGAACCTGCGCGACTCGGGCGCCAAGAACGTGGCGGTCGCCCTGCGCGAGGGCTCGTCCAGTGCCAAGAAGGCCGAGGGCGAGGGCCTGCAGGTCATGGGCCTGTCCGAGGCCGCCGCCTGGTGCGACCTTCTGATGTTCACCATGCCCGACGAGCTTCAGGCCGACACCTGGAACAGCTACATCAAGGACCACATCAAGCCCGGCTCGGCCATCGCCTTCGCCCACGGCCTGAACATCCATTTCGGCCTGATCGAGGCGCCGAAGGATATCGACGTGATCATGATGGCCCCCAAGGGCCCCGGCCACACGGTGCGCGGCGAATACGTCAAGGGCGGCGGCGTGCCCTGCCTGGTGGCGGTCCACAACGACGCCTCCGGCAAGGCGCTGGAGCTCGGCCTCAGCTATTGCTCGGCCATCGGCGGCGGCCGCTCGGGGATCATCGAGACCGACTTCCAGGAAGAATGCGAAACCGACCTCTTCGGCGAGCAGGCGGTGCTCTGCGGCGGCCTGGTGGAGCTGATCCGCATGGGCTTCGAAACGCTGGTCGAGGCGGGCTACGCCCCCGAGATGGCCTATTTCGAGTGCCTGCACGAGGTGAAGCTGATCGTCGACCTGATCTACGAGGGCGGCATCGCGAACATGAACTACTCGATCTCCAACACCGCCGAGTACGGCGAGTATGTCAGCGGGCCGCGCATCCTGCCCTACGAGGAGACGAAGAAGCGGATGAAGGCCGTTCTGGACGACATCCAGCAGGGCCGTTTCGTGCGCGACTGGATGACCGAATGCGCCGTCGGCCAGCCCTCGTTCAAGGCGATCCGCCGCAACAACGACGCCCACCAGATCGAGGAGATCGGCGAGAAGCTGCGCGGCATGATGCCGTGGATCTCGGCCGGCAAGATGGTCGACAAGGAAAAGAACTGAACCGGCGCCGCCTGCCGGCGGCCGGTCTGAATGACGACGGCGGCCCGGGCGATCCGGGCCGCCGTTTTCGGTTGGAAGAACACCTGCCGCGGTCGGTGCGTGCCTGCACCCTCCGGCTCAGGTCGGCTGCCGCGGCCCGGACCGGCCGAGCGCCCCGGTCTCCCGCGCATCCGTGCACCATTCGCGGCCATTGGGCAGCCAGACGGCATCGCTCACCTCGGCGCGGACGACGATGCGGTCGGCGGAGGTTTCCACGATCTCGGAGGGCAGCAGGCTGAGAAACAGCAGCAGGGCTTCGGTGGTCAGGCACATGGGACGGCTCCTTGAGCGGCTGGTCATGATGGCTCCGGCGCCGGGACGGCCCGCCGGACCCGCGGCCCCGCCGCAACGCAGAAAAACCTGGCGTCGCCCCCCGTGCCGGTCCGGTTTCGCGGCGTTGCGCCGGTTATTCGGTCGCCGTTACCGTAGAAATATATCGTAAACGCCCCCTGAAGCCAGCGCACGCCGCGCGATTGCCTCTTACCAAAGCGGCCGATTTGTGGCGGTATGCGTCCAGACACCGCCAACCCGTTCGAGGTCCAATGCCGACACGCCCGCTCTTCGCCCTTGTCCTTCTCGCAGCGCCGGCCGCCGCGGCGGAACCCCTGCCCGAGACGCTGATCGGCGGCTGGGGCTTTACCGAAGACGCCTGCGCCGGCGGTCCCGGCGCCGAGGGCTATCTCGAGCTGACCGCGACCGAGGCGCGGTTCTACGAATCCACCGGCACGCTGCAGGGCTGGGCGCCGGAGGAGGCCGGCATCGTGGCCGATTTCGCCTTTTCCGGCGAGGGCGAGACATGGACCCGCTCGATATATCTCGAACTGGCGGAGGACGGCGCGACGCTCTATCGGATCGACCTGGGCGAGCCGCGCGGGATTCCCCTCGCCTATATCGCCTGCACCTGACAACGAAGAGGCTCCGCATGGAATTCAAGCGCGTCACCCTGCCGCCGCAGCACTACCTGTACCTTGAGCGGGAGTGCCGCATGGCCGACATCGCCGAGCATATGGGCACCGCCTTCGGCGAACTCCTCGATTTCATGGCGCGTCACGGCATCCAGCCCAGCGGCGCGCCGATGGCCGTCTATCCGAAGATGCCCAGCGGCGAGGAGATCTTCTTCGAATGCGGCATGATCGTCTCGGCCAAGGACGCGGGCAAGGCGGAACGGCTGGTCAAGTCGGCCACGCTGCCGGAGGGTCCGGCGATGACATGCACCCATGTCGGCCCCTATTCCGAGCTGAACCGCAGCCATCACGCGCTGTGGGACCATATGCGCGCGGAAGGGCTCGACGCGGGAATGCCGATCTGGGAACTCTATGTCGACGACCCGGAGAAGACCGCGCCGGAGGAGCTGCGCACCGAAATCTACCGCCACATCGCGCGGTAGCGGGCGGCGCGGCCCCCGCTACGCCGCGCCCACCTCGCGGGTCAGCGCCTCGGTGACGATGCGGTCGGCCTCGTCGGCAAGCTCGGTCAGTTCCGCCGCCAGCCCGTCGAAGCTCTCGGCGCCGGTCTGGCGCAGCAGGAAGTCCTGCCCGCCCTCGCCCAGCTCCTCGACCTTCAGAACCGCGCCGGTCAACAGCCGCGCGGCCGCCTGCACCTGCCAGAACCGGCGGTAGGCGGTGGCAAGGCGTTCGGTCTCGCCGGTGCGGAGCCAGCCGATCCCCTGCCCCGCCGCAAGCTGCGGCAGCGTCTCGTGCGCGGCATCCCCGGCCAGCAGGGCGCCGGCCTGCGCCAACAGGTCGATGTCCTGCATGCGGCCCGGGCCGCGCTTGGCCTCCCAGACGCTTTCGGCGGGCTTGGCCTCGGCCAGCCGGCGGCGCATGTCGGCCACGTCGGCCAGCGCCTGCGCCGCATCGCGGGGGGCGGCGATGATCTCCTTGCGGAAGCTCTCGATGTCGGCGCCGAGATCCGCCGCCCCGGCGACGAAGCGCGCGCGGGTCAGCGCCAGGTGCTCCCAGGTCCAGGCCTCGTCGCGCTGATAGGCCTGGAACGAGGTCCAGGACGCCGCGACCGGCCCCTGCCGGCCGGACGGGCGCAGCCGCATGTCGACCTCGTAAAGCGTCCCCTCGGCCATCGGC
The DNA here is from genome assembly GCF_029168335.1 of Psychromarinibacter sediminicola. Lineage (GTDB taxonomy): Bacteria > Pseudomonadota > Alphaproteobacteria > Rhodobacterales > Rhodobacteraceae > Psychromarinibacter > Psychromarinibacter sediminicola. Next base: position 82,781 of record NZ_JARGYC010000003.1, on the reverse strand, counting down.
GCGGTCAGCGCGGTCACGAAGGCCTGCGTCAGGCGCGCGTAGTAGGGCCGCGTGCCGAGCGGGCGGCGGCCGTCGGAGCTGTCCGCGCCCTCGGCATCGTAGATCACGATGATGTCCAGGTCGGACGTCACGGTCAGCTGCCGGGCGCCGAGCGAGCCCATGCCGAAGACGGCGGCGCCGCGGCCGGGCGGGTCGCCGTGCTTGGCGGCGAACTCCGCCACCACCGGCGGCCAGAGCGCGGCCAGCACGGCCTGTGCGAGATCGGCGTATTCCTGCCCCGCCTCGGCCGCGTCGATCAGCCCGCGCAGGTGATGCACGCCGATGCGGAAGCGCCATTCCTTCTGCCAGCGGCGGGCGGCGTCGAGCTTGCGCTCGTAATCGTCCTCGGCGGCGATGACCTGCCCCAGCCGCTCGGTCAGCGCCTCGGCCCCCGGCCAGGGATCGAAGAAGGCACCGCCGATGACCGCGTCGAACACCTGGGCGTTGCGGCCGAGATACTGCGCGAGCGCCGGCGCGGTGGCGGCGATGTCGACGATCAGGTCGATGAGCTGCGGGTTCGCCTCGAACAGCGAAAAAAGCTGCACGCCGGCGGGCAGCCCCTGAAGGAAGGCGTCGAACTGCTCCAGCGCCTCCTGCGGCCGGGCGGCCTTGTTCAGCCGGCCCAGCAGGTCGGGCTTCAGACGTTCGAAGATCTCGCGGGCGCGGGAGGACCGCAGCGCGGGATAGCTGTGCCAGCGGTCGATGACGGCCTGCGTCTCCTCGCCGATGTCGGGCTCGTCCGAGGTCTCGCCGGGCGCGAAGAAGCCTTCGGTCCGCTCGTGCACGGTGGACAGCCGGTCGAGCAGTTCGGTGCGCAGGTCGTCCTCGTCGCGGTCCATGAAGGCCGCGAGGCGGGCCCAGCCCTCGGCGTCGCCCGGCAGCTCGTGGGTCTGCGCGTCGGCGATCATCTGCACCCGGTGCTCGACCTCGCGGTGAAAGCGGTAGTGGTCGGTGAGCGTGTCGGCCAATTCCTGCGGGATCCAGTCGCGCGTGGCCAGCCGGGCGAGGCTCTCGGCGGTGCCGCGGACGCGGAGCGAACGGTCGCGGCCGCCGGCGATGATCTGGCGGGTCTGGGTGAAGAACTCGATCTCGCGGATGCCGCCGCGGCCGAGCTTCATGTCGTGCCCGTCCAGCGTGATCGGCCCGCCCAGCCCCTTGTGGGCGCGGATGCGCAGGCGCATGTCGTGGGCGTCCTGGATCGCGGCGAAGTCGAGATGCTTGCGCCAGACGAACGGCGTCAGGTGGTCGAGGAACCGCTCGCCCGCCGCGACGGCGCCGGCGCAGGGCCGCGCCTTGACATAGGCCGCGCGCTCCCAGGTGCGGCCGACGCTCTCGTAATAGCTCTCGGCGGCCTCCATCGACAGGCAGACCGGCGTGACCGAGGCGTCGGGGCGCAGGCGCAGGTCGGTGCGGAAGACATAGCCCTCCGAAGTGATCTCGGACAGAAGCGCGGCCATCTTCCGGGTGGCGCGGACCAGCGCGGCGCGCGCCTCGTGATAGTCCTCGCGGTGCCGCTCGCCGTCGAACAGCACGATCAGGTCGATGTCGGACGAGTAGTTCAACTCGTGCGCGCCCATCTTGCCCATGGCCAGCGCGAAGGTGCCGGCGGCGTCCTCGGCATCGTCCTCGGTGGCGCCGGGCAGCTTGCCGCGGCGGATTTCGTGGGCGACGGAGGTCTTCAGCGCCCGGTCGGTGGCGCGGTCGGCAAAGTCGGTCAGCGCGGCGGTGGTCTCTTCCAGCGTCCAGGCGCCGGAGAGATCGGCAAGCGCGACGAGCAGCGCGGCGCGGCGCTTCTGGCGGCGCAGGCCGGCAGAGAGATCGGACGGATCCAGCGCCTCGGTATCGGCGAGAATTGCGGCGAGGCTGTCCTCGGGCGCGCGGTCGAGCGCCCCGGCCAGCCAGTCGCGTTCCTTCTCGATGAGACCGGCGAGATAGGGGCTGCATCCGCCAGTGCCGGAGAGCAGGTCGCGCAGCTCCGAGGCTGCGTCGGGGAACAGCGCGGCGGCCTCCGCGCCCCGGTCGGGGTCGAAGGGGCGCGGGCAGCGGGTGATGCGGGCGGCAAGGCTCATGGCGCGGACCGTGCGGCGGCCCGCGGCCGGGGTCAAGACGGCACGGGCCTGTCAGACCGGCGGCGGGGCGTCGGCGGCGCTGTCCTGGCTGAAGGTATTGCGCCAGGTGCCGTCGCGCTCCTCCCAGATCGAGCTGACATACATCGCCTCGGCCACGCTCGCGCCCACACGGGTGTAATCCGCGCGATAGGCCAGCAGGACCCGGCCGGGACCGAGCGGCAGGATGCGCGCGCCCGACAGGCTGAAGGCGGCGACGGTGGGCCCCTGCGACAGCTGGCCGGTGTGCTCGTCGCGCCCCGCGAACCCGGTGGAATAGACGCCGAGGAATTCCGGGGCCAGCAGCGCCGCGTCGGCGGCCGCGTCGCCATCGGCCAGCGCCTGCCAGACGCGGGTTTCGAGGTCGAGGAAAAAGGACAGATCGGCCATGCCGCATGGTTGCACCCTCTGACGCGCCGGGTAAAGCTGCGCCGCGACGACAAAGGGAGGCTGCATGAGCAAGAGCCTGAAGCGGGTGCGCGCGGCCCTGGAGGCGGCCGGGCTGACGGCCGACATCCGCGAGGTGGGCCAGGCGCGCACCGCGGCCGAGGCGGCGGACTCGGCGGGGTGCCATGTCGACCAGATCGCCAAGTCGATCATCTATCGCGGCCTGGACAGCGGCGCGGCGCTGTTGTTCCTGACCGCGGGCGGCAACCGGGTGGACGACGACCGCGCGCAGCTCGTGGCGCGCGAGCCCCTGGGCAAGGCGGATGCGGCGCTGATCCGGGCGCAGACCGGTTTCGCCATCGGCGGCGTGGCGCCGGTGGGCCATCTCACCCCGATCCGCGCCTTCTGGGATCCGCGGCTGTCGGAGTTCGACGTGATCTGGGCCGCCGCCGGCACGCCGCGGCATATCTTCCCCGTCGCACCGGCCGACCTGCTGCGCCTGACCGGGGCCGAGGTGGCCGCATTCTGCGCCTGAGTCGGGCGCGATTCACCCGCCCCGACCGGCTCTAAGGCCCTATTTCGCTCGCCGACTGCCTCATCGCAGCCTCACCGACCGATGCGCGGGACATCCGTAACCCGCTGACAAACAACGTTTTCCAAAATAAATGTAAAAAACATTCACATGAGGGCTTGATTGCGAGGCCGGAACATCCGATCTAGGCAATGTGAAAGGAATTCACATCACGATACGAAAACCGCACGAGACGAGAAAGGAAGACCAAACATGAGTTCCGTCGCCACCTGGCCTTCCCAGGCCGAAAACTGGCTGGACGCCCGGGGCAAGGGCGCCTGGATCGCCGCGATGATCCTCGGATTCATCGTCTTCTGGCCCATCGGCCTGGCCCTGCTGGCCTACATGATCTGGAGCAAGCGCATGTTCAACGGAAACTGCAAGTCCCGCGGCCATCTCCGCACGATGCGGCACGGCCTGAAACCGACCGGCAACCAGGCGTTCGACGCCTACAAGGCGGAAACGCTGCGCCGGCTGGAAGACGAGCAGGACGCTTTCGAGAAATTCCTCCAGCGGCTGCGCGAGGCCAAGGACAAGGCCGAGTTCGACCAGTTCATGGACCAGCGCGCCAACCGCCGCGACCAGGATCCGGCCGAGGACGACGGCGGCCCGGTCACCATCTGACCGCCGCCCGCCGCGTCCCGAACCGGCCCCCCATCCCCCGGGGGCCGGTTTTTCGTGCGATCAGCCGCCTCTCCCCCGAAAAAGCGAGACGCTTTGCACTTGGCGATGCCGAAACGGCGCGCTAACCTTTTCGGTAACCACCAGTTGCCGAAGCCATGCGTCACACACTTCCTATCGCGCCACAGTTCTATGTGACGGCCCCGCAGCCCTGCCCCTATCTCGAGGGGCGGATGGAGCGGAAGCTGTTCACGGCCCTTCAGGGCGACTATGCGGAACGGCTGAACGACACGCTGTCGAAGCAGGGCTTCCGTCGGTCGCAGAACGTGCTGTACCGCCCGTCCTGCGCGGAGTGCTCCGCCTGCCTGTCGGCGCGCGTGCGCGTGGCCGATTTCGAACCGTCGAAAAGCCAGCGCCGCGCGATCAAGCGCAACCGCGACCTCAGATGCGAGGCCACCTCGCCCTGGGCGACCGAGGAGCAGTACGCGCTGTTCCGCGCCTACCTCGACAGCCGGCACTCGGATGGCGGCATGGCCGACATGGACATCTTCGAGTTCGCCGCGATGATCGAGGAGACGCCGGTGCGCAGCCGGGTGATCGAGTATAACGGCACCGACGAGAACGGGAACACCAGGCTGGCGGCCGTCTGCCTGACCGATGTGCTCGATGACGGGCTGTCGATGGTCTACAGCTTCTACGATCCGGCCCGCGCCCGGTCGAGCCTGGGCACCTACGTGATCCTCGACCACATCCGAATCGCGCGGGATGCGGGCCTGCCCTATGTCTATCTCGGCTACTGGGTGCCGGGCAGCCCGAAGATGGGGTACAAGTCGAAATTCGCGGCGCTGGAGATCTACAAGAACGGCCAGTGGCAGGACATCGGCGACCCCGAGGCGCATTCCGCCGCCACGCACCCGCTCTCCACCGACCCGATCGCCGAGCAGGTCGCCCGCATCAACCTGCCCGGCTCGCGCCCCGTCAAGGGGTGACCGCCGGTGCCGGGGCGGGCCCGGATCATCGCATGTCCGCCGTCGCGGGCCTCATCTCCGCGGCCACGCGACGACCGGCTCAGCCCGCGTCGCAGGGCCAGGCGGCGAGGTCTTGGTCGACCGCCGGATGCCGCAGCTCGTCGCCCGCGTCGATCCCGAGCATCCCGGCCAGCCCGCCGTTGATTTCCAGCACGTACTGGATGTCGTCGCCGCCGAAGATCGGGGTTTCGTCCAGCGGCACCGCGTTCTCGTGGACCTTGCGCACCACGCCGTCGGCGCCGATGAAGATCATGTCCAGCGGAATCAGCGTGTTGCGCATCCAGAAATGCGTGGTCTGCGGCTGCGGATAGATGAACAGCATGCCCGCGCTCTTCGGCATCGACTCGCGATGCATCAGCCCGCGCGCGACCTCCGCCGGGTCGTCGGCGATCTCGACGGAAAACCGCGCCCGCGCCGCCGCGGCGTCCGGGTCGCGAAATTCCGCCGTCGTCATGGAACAGTCGGCCGCCCAGGCCGCCGATCCGGCCCCAGAGCCGGCCCAAGTCCCGGCCAGCACCGCAACTGCCGCCAGCAGGGCGGCCCGAATTCCGCGCATCAGTCTTCCTCGGTCTTCAGAACCTTGTCCCAGGCCGCCACCTGCGCGGCCATGCGGCCACGATGCCCCTCGACGACCCGCAGCGCAACCGCCTCGCCCGGCTGCAGGTCGGCCAGGCCCGAGCGGCGCAGCACCTCGATATGGATGAACACGTCCTCGGGCCGGCGGAACACGTTGGCAAAGCCGAAGCCCTTGGACTTGTCGAACCACTTCACGCGGGCCGGCTCGAACGGCACGTCGGCCAGGGCCGGATCGGTCTCGGGGTCCACGAACTCCGCCAGCGCCGGCCCGCCGTCGTCGCGCGGCGGCTCGATCTTCAGCACCTCGACCGCCTGGATGCCGCGCGGCGTCTCCTGCACCGTCAGCGACATGCGGGCGCCGTCGGCCACCGAGCTCTGGCCGAAATTCCGCAACACGTTGGCGTGCAACAGAATATCCGGCCCGCCCCCGTCCGGCACGACGAAGCCGAAGCCCTTGGCGGGATCGAACCATTTCACCTGGCCGCTCACCGCCTCGAAATCGTGATTACCGTCGGTCATCCCCTTCCCATCCGGACACCGGCCGTTACCTCCCGGTCCCCCACTATCGCGCCCCCATGAATTCGCATTCTCTCATGTATCCGGTGTCGTTTACCATGCAAAAAATGCGGGAACGCCAAAGACACTTCCATACAACCCGGCCGCGCGGCCGGGCGGCTACGGGTTGAGCCTGTCGATCGCCCAGGCCGAACCGGGATCCGCGCGCCGCCAGCGGAACCGGTCGTGCAGCCGGTAATCGCCGTCGGCCCAGAACTCGATCTCCACCGGCCGGATCCGGAACCCGCCCCAGAACGGCGGCCGCGCCGGGCTGGGGCCGTGGGTCACGCCGGCCTTGGCGACCTTGGCCATCAGCGAGGCGCGGCTTTTCAGCGGGCGCGACTGCTCCGACGCCCAGGCGCCGAGCCGGCTCTGCAGCGGCCGCCCGGCATAGTAGGAATCGGCAAGCGCGCCGTCCTCCTTCTCGACCAGGCCGCGCACCCGGATCTGCCGCCGGAGCGACTTCCAGTGCAGCACGAAGGCCGCCTTGCCGTTCGCCGCAAGCTCCTGGCCCTTCGCGGACCGGTAGTTCGTGTAGAAGACGAAGGCGTCCGGCTCCAGCCCGCGCAGAAGCACCATCCGCACATTGGGCAGCCCCGTCTCGTCCGCCGTGGCCAGCGCGATGGCGTCTGGATCGGACGGCTCGGTCTCGCGCGCCTCGTCCAGCCAGCGCGCCACGATGGCGAACGGATCGTCGCCGGCAAAGATGCCGGTCCGTTCGACGTTCTGGCCCGCGTGGATCGTGCGCTCCGTTACCATGATCTTACCGCCTAATGGTTAACCCCCGGGGAAACAAGCCCCGCCGGGCCCGCCGCCCCGCCGACGTCGGGGACGCACTTGATGCGCCCCGTCCGATCGCCTAAACGAGCGGCAACCGGACTTCGAGAGGCAGCCCATGAAAACGGACATAATGGCGGGAAAACGCGGCCTGATCATGGGGCTGGCCAACGACAAGTCGATCGCCTGGGGCATCGCCCGGGCGCTGGCGAATGCGGGTGCGGAGCTGGCGTTCTCCTACCAGGGCGAGGCGCTGATGAAGCGCGTGGGCCCGCTGGCGGCAGATCTCGGCTCGGACACGGTGCTGCCCTGCGACGTGGGCGACGAGGACAGCATCGACGCGCTGTTCTCCGCCCTGAAGGACAAGTGGGGCACGCTCGACTTCGTGGTCCACGCCATCGGCTTTTCCGACAAATCGGAGCTGCGCGGCCGCTACGTCGACACCAGCCGCGAGAACTTCAAGACCACGATGGACATCTCGGTCTATTCCTTCACCGCGGTCGCGCAGCGCGCCGCGGCGATGATGCCCGAGGGCGGGTCGATGCTGACGCTCACCTATTACGGGGCCGAGCGGGTCATGCCGCATTACAACGTGATGGGCGTGGCGAAGGCGGCGCTGGAGGCGTCGGTGCGCTACCTGGCCGAGGATCTGGGCAAGGACGCGATCCGGGTGAACGCCATTTCGGCGGGGCCGATCAAGACGCTGGCGGCCAGCGGCATCGGCGACTTCCGCTACATCATGAAGTGGAACGAGTACAATTCCCCGCTGCGCCGCAACGTCACCACCGACGACGTGGGCAACTCGGCGCTCTACCTGCTGAGCGACCTGGGCGCCGGCGTCACGGGCGAGACGCACCACGTCGATGCCGGCTATCACATCGTCGGCATGAAGGCCGTCGACGCGCCGGACATCACGAAGGGCTGAGCCATGGCCGACCGCCTGCCGCACGAGAAGGGGTTCCATGTCTCCTGGGACCAGATCCACCGCGACAGCCGGGCGCTGGCCTGGCGGCTGGACGGCAAGGGGCCGGATAACGGCGCCTGGCGGTCCGTGGTGGCGATCACCCGCGGCGGCATGGCGCCGGCGATGATCGTGGCGCGCGAGCTGGACATCCGCACCGTCGACACGATCAGCGTCAAGAGCTACGACCACCAGTCGCAGAAGGACGCCGTCGTGCTGAAGGCGCCGGATGCGGAGATGATGGGCGACGGCACCGGCGTTCTGATCGTCGACGATCTGGTCGACACCGGCAAGACGCTGGAACTGGTGCGCGAGATGTACCCGCACGCGCATTTCGCGACCGTCTACGCCAAGCCGCAGGGCGAGCCGATGGTGGACACCTTCATCACCGGCGTCAGCCAGGACACCTGGATCTTCTTCCCCTGGGACATGGCGATGCAGTACGTGAAGCCCTATCGCGGCACCGACTGAGCCGCGATGGCGGGGACCGGGCGCGCGGCCCGATCCCCCAAGACCCTCTACCGGGGCGTGACGTAGAAGCTGTCGAACTCCGTTGTCGTCTGCGGCAGGTCGCCGTAATCGCGGCCCCAGGTGCCGGAGAACAGCGCCGGATCGCCCGAGGCGCGCAGCACGCTCAGCGGTTCGGTGACGAGCGGGTTGTCCTGTCCGTCGCGCGGCACCCAGCCGTGGGTCTCGACCACGGCGTAGTATTCCCGCCCCCGCTTGCGCAGGACCAGGGTTCCGCCCCGCTCCTTCAGCTGCGTCGTGACGGCGCCGATGTCGTAGTCGCGCGGGCAGCAGGCGTCGTCGGCGAACAGCGCCGTGGAGCGCGACACCTCGCCGTTCACCATGGATTTCACGCGCAGCTCGATCCGGTCGTTGGAACTGCCGTCGCCCAGCAGTTCCGCCGCGACGTAATTCTGCCGATCGTCATAGAGCGCCACCTCGATGATCGAACGCCGGGTCGTGAAATCGCTCGTGAAATCGACGGCCATGTCCCAGTCGCCCTCGGGCAGGCCGCCGGCGGTCCAGCGGAACAGGTTGGTCTGGTCCTCGTGGCCGATGTAGCTGTCGTTCGAGGTGAGCACGACAAGCGTGCCGTCATCCACGATGTAGGAATCCGGGTCCGGGTTGATGACCTCCCAGTCGGGCCCGATCTCGGTCCGCTCGAACTCGTCGCGCAGAATCGGCGCTGCCGGCTCCGGCGCGGCCGCCGCGCGCAGGGCGCCGGTCAGCGCCTCGGCGTCGTTGGCGGCCAGGTAGCGCCCGCCCGTGGCCTCGGCCAGGCAGGACAGATCGGCCTGCGCCGCGTCGTCCACGTCGAACCCGATGACATGCGCGGTAAAGGCGGTTCCGGCGCGCTCCAGCGTCTCGGCCGCCGCGCAGGGGTCGGCGTTGCAGGTCTCGCGCCCGTCCGTCACCAGGATCACCGTGGCCGGCGTGTCGGTGTGGCTCAGCGCCTCGGCCGCGCGCTGGGTGGCGGCCGTCAGCGGGGTCTTGCCGCGCGGCGTGACGTCGGCGAGCACGGCATCGAAGGCGCCGCGGTTCAGCGGGCCGGGCGGCAGGATCGTCTCGATATCGTTGCAGTTGCCTTCCTCGTTGTGGCCGTAGACGGTCAGCCCGATCTCGCGGCCCTCCGGCCAGCCGTCGAGCATGTCCGAGACGGCCTGCCGTGCGATGTCGATCTTGGGGACGCCGCCGATCTGGCCCCACATGCTGCCCGAACCGTCGAGGATCAGCATGGTGCGCGGTGCGTCCTGGGCGGCGGCGGGCTGGCTGCCGGCCCCGCCGAATCCGGCCGCGACAAGGGCGGCGGCAATCGTAACTTTTCTACCTAACATATAGTAACTCCAATGGTTTCCTTCGGTGCCTCACACCCAATCAGACCCGGCCCCGCACCGCAACCCGCCCCCGGAGAGGGCGCCGGAGCCGCCCCCGAACGGCCCCGCCGCCCGCCGGATCCGCACGCGCGCCGCCGCGCGGTCTTGCCCCCCTTCCCCGTCCCCATTAGACAGCGCTGACACGCGCGGCACGAGGGAGAGGGCAGCGAGCGATGGCAAAGAAGAATACCGCATCGAGAGCCGCGGTCTGGGTGATCCTGCTGCTGCTGATCGTCGGGCTCGCCGGCTTCGGCGCCACGAATTTCGGCGGCTCGGTCAATTCCGTCGGCGCCGTCGGCGATACCGAGATCAGCGTCGACCGCTATGCCCGCGAATTGCAGAACGAGCTGAGCCGGCTGTCCGAACAGTTCGGCACCAACATCACCTTCGCGCAGGCGCAGTCCTTCGGCATCCCCAGCGCCGTGTTGCAGCGGATCATGTCGACCGTCGCGCTGGAGAACGAGGCGGACGCGCTGGGCATTTCCGCCGGCGACGAACGGGTGCGCAACCAGCTCTTGCAGATCACGGCGTTCCAGGGCGTGGACGGCGAATTCGACCGCGAGGGCTATCGCTTCGCGCTGGAGCGCGCGGGGCTGACCGAAACCGAGTTCGAGGAAAGCCTCCGCGACGACGCCGCGCGCGGGGTGCTGCGGGCCGCGGTCTCCGGCGCCGTGACGGTGCCCGACATCTACACCGACACCCTGCTGAGCTACAGCGAGGAGACGCGGGACATCACCTGGGCCGAGCTGACGCCCGAGGATCTGGAAACGCCCATCGACGATCCGACCGAGGCGGAGCTGCGCGCCTACTGGGAGGCGAACGAGGACGCCTTCATGCTGCCCGAGACCCGCGACATCACCTATGCCTGGCTGACACCCGGCATGATCGCCGGCACCATCGAGGGCGACGACGAGGTTCTGCGCACGCTCTACGAGGAGCGCGCGGACGAGTTCAACCAGCCCGAGCGGCGGCTCGTCGAGCGGCTGGTCTTCCCGACCGAGGCCGCCGCACAGGAGGCGATGGACGCCATCGCGGCCGGCGAGACGACATTCGAGGCGCTCGTCGCCGAGCGCGACCTGGATCTGGCCGATATCGACCTGGGCGACGTGACCGAGGCCGAGCTGGGCGCCGCCGGCGACGTCGTCTTCGCGCTGGACAGCCCCGGCGTCGTGGGCCCGGTCGAGACCGATCTCGGCCCCGCCCTGATGCGGATGAACGGCATCCTGGAGGCCCAGACGGTGCCATTCGAGGAGGCGCGCGAGCAGCTGCTGGTCGAATACCGCACCGACGCGGCGCGCCGGGCCATCGGCGACAAGATCAGCGGCATCGACGACCTGCTGGCGGGCGGCGCGACGATCGAGGCGCTGGGCGAAGAGACCGAGATGGAGGTCGGGCAGATCGACTACACCGCCGAGACGCGCGACGGGATCGCGGCCTATCCGGAATTCCGCGAGGCCGCCGAGGCGACCGAGGTGGGCGATTTCCCGGAGATCCTGGAAGCGTCCGACGGCGCGATCTTCGCGCTGCGCGTCAACGAGGTGGCCGAGCCGCGGGTCGAGCCCTTCGACCAGGCGCGCGACGCGGTGGAAGCCGCCTGGCGCAGCGAGCGGACGGTCGAGGCGCTGGCCGAACGGGCCGAGACCCTGGCCGACGAGATGCCGGCCGCCGGCGAAGCGGCGCCGGAGCCGGAGGACGAAGACAGCCCCGTCACCTTCCGCACCGATACCGGGGTCGGCCGCTCCGGCTTCGTGCCCGATGTGCCCGACGGCTTCCTCGACACCGTGTTCGAGATGGAGACCGGCGACACCCGCGTGATCCGCGGCGACACCAACGCCTATATCGTCCGCCTGGACGCCGTGACTCCGCCCGACCTGTCGGACCCGGAGCTCGCCGCTCGGGCCGAGCAGATGCAGCAGCAGCTGGCGCAGCGGATGGGCCAGGACATCCTGGACGCCTATGCCAGCGCGGTCCAGCAGGCGGCGGGCATCACCATCAACCAGGCGGCGCTGAACGCGGTGCACGCCCAGTTCCCGCAGTAGGACGCATGGCACAGCTGCAACCCGCCTTCGAAGACTTCGCGCGCGGCTACGAGGCGGGCGAGAACCAGATCGTGCATGCCCGGCTGGCGGCCGACCTGGACACGCCGGTGTCGCTGATGCTGAAGCTGACCGAGGCGCGGACCGACAGCTTCATGCTGGAATCCGTCACCGGCGGCGAGGTGCGCGGGCGCTATTCGATCATCGGGATGAAGCCCGACCTGATCTGGCGCTGCAACGGCGAGGCGTCGGAGATCAACCGCGCGGCCCGTTTCGACCCGGACGCCTTCGAGCCGCTCGACGGGCCGCCGCTCGACACCCTGCGCGCGGTGATCGCCGAAAGCCGGATCGCCCTGCCCGCAGACCTGCCCGCCGCCTCGGCCGGGCTGTTCGGCTATCTGGGCTACGACATGATCCGGCTGGTGGAGCATCTGCCGGAGGTGAACCCCGACCCGCTGGGCCTGCCCGATGCGGTGATGCTGCGGCCCTCGGTCGTGGCGGTGCTGGACGGCGTGAAGGGCGAGGTGACGGTGGTCTCGCCGGCCTGGGTCTCCTCGGGCCTCACGGCGCGCGCGGCCTATGCGCAGGCGGCCGAGCGGGTGATGGACGCGGTGCGCGACCTGGAACGGGTGCCGGCGGATACCAGCCGCGATCTCGGCGAGGCGGCCGAGATCGGCGAGATGCAGTCGAACTTCAGCCACGCGGCCTATCTCGCCGCCGTCGAGAAGGCCAAGGAATACATCCGCGCGGGCGACATCTTTCAGGTGGTGCCGTCGCAGCGCTGGCGGCAGGAATTCACCCTGCCCCCCTTCGCGCTCTACCGCTCGCTGAGGCGCACCAATCCGTCGCCCTTCATGTTCTTCTTCAACTTCGGCGGCTTCCAGGTGATCGGCGCCAGCCCGGAAATCCTGGTCCGGGTCTTCGGCGGCGAGGTGACGATCCGGCCGATCGCGGGCACCCGGCCGCGCGGCGCCACGCCCGACGAGGACCGCGCCTACGAGGAAGACCTGCTGGCCGACGAGAAGGAGCGCGCCGAGCATCTGATGCTGCTGGATCTCGGCCGCAACGACGTGGGCCGGGTGGCGAAGGTCGGGACGGTGCGGCCGACCGAGCAGTTCATCATCGAGCACTATTCCCACGTGATGCATATCGTGTCGAACGTGGTGGGCGAATTGTCCGACGCGCATGACGCGCTCTCGGCGCTGCTGGCCGGGCTGCCGGCGGGCACGGTCTCGGGCGCCCCGAAGGTGCGCGCGATGCAGATCATCGACGAGCTGGAACCCGAGAAACGCGGCGTCTACGGCGGCGGCGTGGGCTATTTCAGCGCCGGTGGCGACATGGACATGTGCATCGCGCTGCGGACGGCGGTGCTGAAGGGCACCGACCTCTATATCCAGGCCGGCGGCGGCGTCGTCTACGACAGCGACCCGGAGGCGGAGTTCCTGGAGACGGTGAACAAGTCCAAGGCGATCCGCGCCGCCGCGATGGATGCGGGCCGCTTCACCGGACAGGGCAACAGATAGCGGCGATACGCCCGCGGCCGCGCCCGCACCCTCGCCCGCCTCAGGGCAAGGACTGCAGGAGGGCCGAGGCCGGCGCCAGCGTCACCGTGGCCGCCCGCGTGCCCAGCACCCATTCCGTCAGCGCGGTGATCGTGTCGGGCCGCAACTCGCCCACCATGACCACGGCGCCCTCCTGCGCCGCGCGGAACGCCCCGACGTCCAGAAGCCGCTTCATCGCGCCGACCTGCGTGTCGCCCTCGTCGAAGGCGCGGAACACCGCCGTCGCCGGTACGCCGCGGCTGTCGGCCACCTGCAGGCCGGAGTTCAGCCCCCGCTCGTAGGTGATCAGCCCGTGCCCCGTCTCCGACAGGATCGCGCTGACCTGGGCCGCGCGCGGGCGGTTGGCCTGCAGCCGCGCCGCCGGCGTGTCCAGCACCGCGACCGCCTCCGGCACCGCGTCGAGGAAGGTCTGGAAGGCGACCTCCACATCCGCCGGCGCGGCGCCTTCCGGCAGCGGCGCCAGCACCGCGACCTCGTGCCCGGCGGCGCGATAGGCGGCCATCGCCTCGGCCGCCCCCGGCAGTGTCGGGTCGAGCCCGATGGTCAGCGGCACCGGAAACCCGTCCAGCGCGGCCGGGTCGCGGCGCTCCGGCCCTGGATCGAGCAGGACGACGGACATCAGCGGGTTGCCCGGCACCGTCTCGAACGGCGTCGCGTAGGCCGTCAAGGCGGGGCCGTCGGCGGCGGCCGCCGTCTCCGCGTCGTCGGGCGCGGAGGCCTCTGCGTCGCTTTCGTCGCCGATGGACGGCAGGCGGCCGGTCTCCACCTCCGGCGCCAGATCGCCGAGGCCGCTCACCGGAACGCCGATGCCCGGCCCCTCGGTGTCGCTCGGCGGCGGCGTGGGGGCTTCGGGCGGCTCCGACTCTGCGATCCGCGGGGCGTCTGCCTCGGGTGCCGGCGCCGGGAGGTCGGGGCGCGTCTCGTCGGCCGTGTCGGTGGTCTCGGAGGCGGGCGTCTCCGGCGCGCTGTCGCGGTCCGGGGCGGTCGGGTCCGGCGCGGTGACCTCGGCGGCCACGCCAGCCGGGGCGTCGGGATCGGCCGGCGCCGTGCCGTCCGGGCCCGTGGGGCCGTCGTCTGGCTCGGCAAGCTCCGGGCGCGCCTCGCCCGCCAGTCCAGCGGTCTCCGGGGCGGGCGCCTCGGGGGCGGCATCGCCATTCGGCGCGGTGGGCGCGGGCGTGGAGACTTCCGCGGTCACCTCCCCCGGGGCGTCCGGCACCCGGGCGGGTTCGGCGCCCGCGGTCTCGCCATCCGGCGCGGCAAGCTCCGGCCGCGCGCCCTCCGGCCCCCCGGCGGTCTCGGCGCCCGGCGTCTCGGGCGCGCCCTCGCCATCCGGTGCGGTGGGCGCGGGCGTGGAGACCTCGGCGGTCACCTCCTCCGGCGCGTCGGCGCCCGCCGGCTCCGCGCCCGCGGTGTCGTCCTCTGGTGCGGGCAAATCCGGCCGCGCCCCGTCCGTCTCCGCCACGCTCTCGGGCGCGGGCGTCGCGGGCGGCGCCTCGGCCGTCGCGACCGGGTCCGGGGCCGCGGGACCGTCGGTCGGCGCCTCAGGCGCCGTCACCCGCGGCGGCGCCTCCGCCTCCGGCTCGGTGGGCGGCGCGGCCTCGGGCGTCGGCTGCACCGTGTCCTCGGGCTCGGAGAGCGTCACGTCCGAGGCATCCGGGCTGTCCGGAGAGGACATCTCGGCCTCGGCGTCGGTGTCGGCATCGGGCGTCCCGGCCGGCGCCGTCTCGGGGTCCGGCGGTGCGGCCATCTCGGGCGTCGGTGCCTCGGGCGCGTCGGATTCGGCGGGCGCCGTCTCGGCGGCAGGCACCTCCGGCGCGGTGTCGGGGCGGCCCTCGGCGACCTCCGCGCCCGGCGGCGCCGCGACCTCCGCCTCGGGCGCGGGCCCGGACAGCATCACCGGTCCGGCCATGTAGGATCCCGCGGTCATCCCGACCCCCGAGATCACCGCGCCCAGTACTGCGCCCGAGAGAAATCCACGCACCGTGCCCTCGCCTCCGCGTGCCGTCGTCGTTATTCGCGCCGGGCACCTTGACCCTCGGCCCGGCCTCGGCCCATGTATAGCGCGATGCGAAACCGGGGGCACCCCCAAAGCTTTGCGAGGCGCACGTGATCCTGCTGATCGACAACTACGACAGCTTCACCTGGAATCTCGCCCATTACCTGGGCGAGCTGGGCGCCGACGTGACCGTGCGCCGGAACGACGCGCTGGACGTGCAGGAGGCGATGGCGATGCGCCCCGACGGCATCGTCCTGTCGCCGGGGCCGTGCGACCCGGACCAGGCCGGCATCTGCCTGGCGCTGACCGGCGCGGCGGCGGAGACGGGCATGCCGCTTTTGGGCGTGTGCCTGGGCCATCAGACCATCGGCCAGGCCTTCGGGGGCAAGGTCGTCCGCTGCCACGAGATCGTGCATGGCAAGATGGGCGCGGTGCGCCACGACGGCGCGGGCGTGTTCGCCGGGCTGCCCTCGCCGTTCAACGCGACGCGCTATCACTCGCTGGTGGTCGAGCGCGAGAGCCTGCCGGAGGACCTGGAGATCACGGCCGAGCTGGAGGACGGCGTCATCATGGGGCTGCGGCACCGCAGCCTGCCGATCGAGGGCGTGCAGTTCCATCCCGAATCGATCGCGACCGAGCACGGCCACCGGCTGTTGCAGAACTTCCTCGACCGGCTTCCGGTGGCGGCATGAGCGACGCCCTCAAGCCGCTGATCGGGGCCGCCGCCGAGCGCCCGCTGACCCGGGCCGAGGCCGAGACCGCCTTTCAGATCCTGTTCGAGGGCGAGGCGACGCCGAGCCAGATCGGCGGGCTGCTGATGGCGCTGCGCACCCGCGGCGAGACGGTGGAGGAATATGCCGCCGCAGCCGCGGTGATGCGCTCGAAATGCCACAAGGTCTCGGCGCCCGCCGGCGCGATGGACATCGTGGGCACCGGCGGCGACGGCAAGGGCACGCTGAACATCTCCACCGCCACGGCCTTCGTCGTGGCGGGCGCGGGTGTGCCGGTGGCCAAGCACGGCAACCGCAACCTGTCGTCGAAATCCGGCGCGGCGGATGCCCTGGGCCAGATGGGCATCAAGGTGATGATCGGCGCGCAGGCCGTTGAAAAGGCGCTGAAAGAGGTCGACATCTGTTTCATGATGGCGCCGATGCATCACCCGGCGATGGCCCATGTCGGGCCGACCCGGACCGAGCTGGGCACCCGGACGATCTTCAACATCCTCGGCCCGTTGACCAACCCCGCAGGTGTAAAGCGGCAGCTGACCGGCGCGTTTTCCGCCACCCTGCTGCGCCCGATGGCGGAGACGCTGAAGACGCTGGGCTCGGAGGCGGCGTGGCTCGTGCACGGCTCCGACGGCACGGACGAGCTGTCCATCGCGGGGCCGTCGAAGGTGGTGGCGCTGGCGTCGGGCGAGATCACCGAGTTCGAGGTCTCGCCCGAGGAGGCGGGCCTGCCGGTGCATCCCTTCGAGGCGATCCTCGGCGGCTCGCCCGAACATAACGCCGCCGCCTTCCGCGCGCTTCTGGCGGGCGAGCCCGGCGCCTACCGCGACGCGGTGCTGTTGAACGCGGCGGCGGCGCTCCTGGTGGCCGGCCGCGTGAAGACCCTGCGCGACGGCGTTGAAATGGCCCGCCAAAGCATCGACACGGGCATGGCGAAAGCGAAGGTCGAGGCGCTGGCCCTCGCGACATCGGAGGCGGCATGAGCGGCACGGTTCTGGACCGGATCAAGGCGTACAAGCTCGAAGAGGTGGCCGGGCGCAAGGCGGGCCGGCCGCTGGCGGATGTCGAGGCGACCGCCCGGGCGGCGCCGCCGGTGCGCGGCTTCGGCGACCGGCTGCGCGCGGTGACGGCCGACGGCTATGGCCTGATCGCCGAGATCAAGAAGGCCAGCCCGTCCAAGGGGCTGATCCGCGCGGATTTCGACCCGCCGGCCCTGGCGCGGGCCTATGCGGCGGGCGGCGCCACCTGCCTGTCGGTGCTGACCGACACGCCGAGCTTCCAGGGCGCCGACACCTACCTGACGGCCGCGCGCGCGGCCTGCGCCCTGCCCGTCCTGCGCAAGGACTTCATGTACGACACCTACCAGGTCGCCGAGGCGCGCGCGCTGGGGGCGGACTGCATCCTGATCATCATGGCGAGCGTGTCGGACGCGCAGGCGGCCGAGCTGGAGGCCGCGGCGGCCGACTGGGGCATGGACGTGCTGGTCGAGGTCCATGACGGCGCCGAGCTCGATCGAGCCTTGCGGCTCTCCTCGCCGCTCCTCGGGATCAACAATCGCGACCTGAAGACCTTCGAGACCTCGCTCGACGTGACGCGGACCTTGTCCGAGCGGGTGCCGGCGGACCGGCTGATGATCTCGGAATCGGGCCTGTTCACGCCGGCCGATCTGGCGGAAATGGCGGGCTGCGGCGCGCGCGCCTTCCTGATCGGCGAGAGCCTGATGCGCCAGGACGACGTGGCCGCGGCGACGCGGGCGCTGCTGGCCGATCCGGTGCCGGCCTGATGGCGGGGCTCACGCATTTCGACGCCAAGGGCGACGCGCAGATGGTCGACGTCTCCGACAAGGAGGTCACCGCCCGGACGGCCGTCGCCGAGGGGCACGTGAAGATGACGCCCGAAACCCTTGATCTGATTACCGAAGGCCGCGCCAAGAAGGGCGACGTGGCTGGCGTGGCCCGGCTGGCCGGGATCATGGGGGCGAAGCGGACCGCCGACCTGATCCCGCTGTGCCACCCGCTGCCGCTGTCGAAGGTGGCGGTGGAGATCGAACCGGACCCCGCGCTGCCCGGCCTGCAGGTCACCGCCACGGTGAAGACCACCGGCCGCACCGGCGTGGAGATGGAGGCGCTGACCGCCGTCAGCACCGCCTGCCTGACGATCTACGACATGGTGAAGGCGGCCGAGAAGGGGATGGAGATCGGCGGCATCCGCCTGCGCCTGAAGGAGGGCGGCAAGTCGGGCCGGTACGAGGCGCCATGATTTCCGTCGAGACCGCCCTGGAAAAGATCCTTGCGCTGGCCACGGTCACCGAGGTGGAAACCGCGCCCCTGGCCGACGCGGCCGGGCGCGTTCTGGCGCAGGACGTGGCCGCGCGCCGCGATCAGCCGCCCTTCCCCTCCTCCGCCATGGACGGCTATGCCCTGCGCGCCGCCGAGGCCGCGGTCGGCGCCCGCTTCGACGTGGTCGGAACCTCGGCCGCCGGGCACGGTTTCGCCGGCACGGTCGGGCCGGGCCAGGCGGTGCGGATATTCACCGGCGCCCCGGTGCCGGACGGCGCGGACCGGGTCGTCATCCAGGAGGACGTGACCCGCGACGGCGACCGGATCACCCTGTCCGACACGCTGGGGGGCGGTCCGCATGTGCGGCCGCTGGGCGTGGATTTCCGGACCGGCGACACCGTGGCCGCGCCGCGGCTGCTGCGGCCGGAGGACGTGGCGCTGCTGGCCGCGATGAACATCCCCGAGATCCCGGTGCGGCGGCGGCCGGTCGTGGCGCTGATCGCCACCGGGGACGAGCTGGTGATGCCCGGCGAAACCCCGGCCCCCGACCAGATCATCGCCTCGAACAGCTTCGGGCTGAAGGCGATGCTGGAGGCGGCGGGCGCCGAGGCGCGGCTGCTGCCGATCGCGCGGGACAACGCGGCCTCGCTGAAGACGGCCTTCGCGCTGGCCGAGGAGGCCGACCTGATCGTGACCATCGGCGGCGCGTCGGTGGGCGACCACGACCTGGTGGCGCCGGTGGCCGAAGAGCTGGGGCTGGAGCGCGCCTTCTACAAGGTCGCGATGCGGCCGGGCAAGCCGCTGATGGCCGGGCGCCTCGGCGGCGCCGCCATGCTGGGGCTGCCGGGAAATCCCGTCTCGGCCATGGTTTGCGGGCAACTCTTCATGTTGCCGCTGGTGCGCGCCATGATGGGTCTGCCGCACAGCCCCGCGCCGCGCCGCAGCCGCCCGCTGGAGGCCGATATCGGCCCGAACGGCCCGCGCGAGCATTACATGCGCGCCCGGCTGACCGAGACCGGCATCGCCGCCTTCGACAGCCAGGATTCGTCGCTGTTGACGGTGCTGGCCGAGGCCGACGCGCTTCTGGTCCGCCCGCCCGGGGACGGCGCGCGCAAGGCGGGCACATTGGTCGACTACATCGCGTTGTGATTCGCGAATGCATTGACACATATAGAGAACGGGCTTAGAACATTCCCTGAACGCGGTGGTGACCATATCGAACGGCCGCGAGGCAGGGGCGAGGCAATGCTGACCAGGAAGCAACTGGAACTTCTGGATTTCATCAACAGGCGGATGCAGCGCGACGGCGTGCCGCCCTCCTTCGACGAGATGAAGGAGGCGCTGGACCTGCGGTCGAAATCGGGCATCCACCGATTGATCACGGCGCTGGAAGAGCGTGGCTTCATCCGGCGGCTGGCGCATCGGGCGCGGGCCATCGAGATCGTCAAGCTGCCGGAGTCGATGGAGAAGGCCGCGGGCTTCAAGCCGCGCGTCATCGAGGGCAGCCGGAGCGCGCCGCCGGCGCGGGCGCTGGGCGTGGCGACCGGCGCCGCCGCCGAACTGCCGCTGATGGGCCGGATCGCGGCCGGCGTGCCGATCGAGGCGATCAGCCATGTCGAGCGGCAGGTGTCGGTGCCGGGCGGCATGGTGTCGGGCACGGCGAACCACTATGCGCTGGAAGTGCGCGGCGACTCGATGATCGACGCCGGGATCAACGACGGCGACATCGTCGTCATCCGCGAGGCGGCGACGGCCGACAACGGCGACATCGTCGTGGCGCTGGTCGAGGGCCAGGAGGCCACGCTGAAGCGCTTCCGCCGCAAGGGCGGGGCCATCGCGCTGGAGGCGGCGAACCCGGCCTACGAGACCCGCGTGTTCCGCGACGATCAGGTCAAGGTGCAGGGCAAGCTGGTCGGGCTGATCCGCACCTACTGAGACCACAGCCGCCGCGCGCCGGTCTTCGCGCCGACGAAACGCAGCCGGTCCGCTTCGGGAAAGACCGCCAGCGATCCGGTCTCGCGCAGCTTTGCCTCGTCGACCAGGATGCAGGGGCCGGCCGCGCCCGTATCGGCGCCGGCCTCGACCGAAGTGATCACCAGCGAGGCGGTGCGACAGCTCTCGGCGACCCGCTCCGTCGCGCCGCGGCCGGTGATGTGGACCACGCTGCGCCCGTCGAGGTCGAAGCGCCCCGCGGCGAGGCCCGGACGCGCGAACGCCCCGGCCTGGTCCGCCGCGTCGCCGTCGTTCTCCAGCCAGCTCAGCGCGACGAACCCCTCGCCCCTCGGCTTCGACAGGGCGCGCCCCGTCTCCGTCATCAGCCCGACGAGGCCGCCGGTGTCGGAGACCAGCACCGGCGGCCGCTTTGCCTGCGCCCACAGCGCGATGGCCAGGGCCGCCGGGGCAAGCCCCGCGAGCCGTCCCCGGCCCTGCCAGAGGATCAGCCAGAGCAGGCCGAGGCCCAGGATCGGCAGAACCCAGGGGCCCGGCGCGACCACCGGCGTGATCGCCCCGTCGAGGCCGGAGACCCAATGCGCCACGCCCAGGATCCACTCGATGGCCGGCCGCATGATCGCCAGCGCCAGGTGCGACAGGCCCGCGGGCCAGAGGAGTGCCGCCAGCACCGCCGCCGGCATCACGATGGTGCCCATCAGCGGCACCGCGGCCAGGTTGGCGATCAGGCCGTAATCGGCGATGCGGTTGAAATGCGCCGCGGCAACCGGCGCCGTGGCCGCGCCCGCGACGGCGGAGGAGACGACGACGGCAAGGATCGGACGGGCCCATCGCGGCACGGTCCAGCCCTCGCGGTCGCGCAGC
This sequence comes from Psychromarinibacter sediminicola, assembly GCF_029168335.1. Taxonomy (GTDB): domain Bacteria; phylum Pseudomonadota; class Alphaproteobacteria; order Rhodobacterales; family Rhodobacteraceae; genus Psychromarinibacter; species Psychromarinibacter sediminicola. The sequence goes on along the minus strand of NZ_JARGYC010000003.1, from coordinate 61,869 downwards.
GCCCCGAACACCGCCACGAGCGCGGTGGTGGCGGCGAAGGACATCTGGAAGCCGGGCTCGGTCAGCGTCTCGGGCCGGAAGCTCAATACGAGGATCGCGGCGATCGCCACCGCGCGCAGCGTGATCGCCCGGCGGTCGAGCATGACGGCGATCAGCATCACGGCGATCATGATCATCGCCCGCTCGGTCGCGACGTTGCCGCCGGACAGAAGATAGTAGAAGAACGCTGCGCAAAGCGCGAAAAAGGCGGCGATTTTCTTGATCGGCCAGGTCAGGGAGAGCTTCGGGACGGCGGCCATCCCGAACCGCAGGGCCGCGAAGACGAAGCCGGCCAGCAGCCCCATATGCAGCCCCGAGATCGCCAGAAGATGCGCGAGGTTGGAGGCCCGGAGCGCCTCCAGCGTGCCGCGCCCCATGCCGGACCGGTCGCCGGTGGTGATCGCGGCGGCGAAGGCTCCCGCCTCGCCCGGCAGGGCGGCCTGCACGGCGGTGGAAATCGCCATCCGCAGCCGGTGCAGGCGCACCCCGGCGATCCCCTCGGCGGCCGGCGCCACGGCCAGCACCGGGGTCCGCGTGTATCCCACCGCGCCCAGCCGGTCGAACCAGGCCATGCGGCGGAAGTCGAAGCCGCCTGGCTCGGTCGGCCCCGAGGGCGGCGCGAGGTGCGCCGTCGTCATCACGCGCAGCCCCGGCACCGGAACGATGTAGCCCTGCGCGCCGTGCAGCGACACGCGCACCCGCGCGGGTGTCCGGTGCGGCGCCGTGCGTTCCAGGACCACCCGGTCCAGCGTCAGCCGCGGCGCGTCCGAGGCGGAGCGGTCGATCTCGACGATGCGCCCCTCGACCGCGCCGTAGTAGCGGAAGTCCAGAACCGGCCCTGCCACCAGATGCGCGCGCAGCCCGGCAAGGCACAGCCCCGCCAGCACCAGCGCCGGGACCAGCAGAAAGGGCGACAGCCGCGGCCCGAGCCGCGCCGCCAGCCAGCCGAGCCCGCCGACCAGCGCCGCACAGCCGGCATAGACCGGGAGGCCCGGCTCCCACGGCAGCGCGAAGTAGGTGCCGATCCCGACGGCGAGCGCCACGGGAACCCACGCAAACAGATGGCCGCGCTGCGCCTCGACCCGGTTCGCGATCCAGCGGAGGGGTTCCACACTTGTTCTCCCGACCCCGATTGACTAGACCGCGACAAACGCTAGAGACCCATCCTTTCCAAAAGGTTAATGCCGCCCATGACCGACGCCCCCGTGGTCACCCGTTTCGCTCCTTCGCCGACCGGCTACCTGCATATCGGCGGCGCCCGGACCGCCCTGTTCAACTGGCTCTACGCGCGCGGCCGCGGCGGGAAATTCCTGCTGCGAATCGAGGATACCGACCGCGCCCGCTCCACCCCCGAGGCGACGCAGGCGATCTTTCGCGGGCTGACCTGGCTGGGCCTCGACTGGGACGGCGACGCCGTCAGCCAGGCCGAGCGGCACGGCCGCCACGCCGAGGTCGCCCGCGAGCTGCTGGCGCGAGGACAGGCCTACAAGTGCTTCTCGACGCAGGACGAGATCACCGCGGCCCGCGAGCAGGCGAAGGCCGAGGGCCGCTCGACCCAGTTCCGCTCGCCCTGGCGCGACGCCGACCCGGCCGACCATCCCGATGCGCCCTACGTCATCCGCATCAGGGCGCCGCTGGAGGGCACGACGGTCGTCGCCGACCGCGTGCAGGGCGACGTGAGCGTGCGCAACGATCAGCTCGACGACATGATCCTGTTACGCTCGGACGGCACACCGACCTACATGCTGGCCGTGGTGGTGGACGACCACGACATGGGCGTGACGCATGTGATCCGGGGGGACGACCACCTGAACAACGCCGCGCGGCAGATGCTGGTCTACGAGGCGATGGGCTGGGACGTGCCGGTCTGGGCGCATATCCCGCTGATTCACGGCCCCGACGGCAAGAAACTGTCCAAGCGCCACGGCGCGCTCGGGGTCGACGAGTACCAGGCGATGGGCTTTCCCGCCGCGGCGGTGCGCAACTACCTGGCGCGGCTGGGCTGGAGCCACGGCGACGACGAGTTCTTCACCGACGCGCAGGCCAAGGCGTGGTTCGACCTGGACGGAATCGGCAAGGCGGCGGCGCGGTTCGACATGAAGAAACTCGAACATCTCTCGGGCCAGCATATCGCCGTGGCCGACGATGCTGCACTGATAGCGGAAATCGAGAGCTATCTGGCCGCTTCGGGCCAGCCGGCGCTGTCCGAAGACCAGATCGACGGGCTGCAGCGGGCCATGTTCTGCCTGAAGGATCGCGCGAAGACCTTCGGGCAAATCCTTGAAAAGGCGCATTTTGTCCTGGCCGAGCGGCCGCTGCGGCCGGACGAGAAGGCGGCGAAGGCGCTGGATGATGTATCCCGTGGTATACTGGCCGAATTGACGCCGCAGTTGCAAAATGCTAGCTGGAACCGTCACACGCTGGAAGAGGTCGTGACCCAGGTGGCAGAGGCGAACGACACCAAGCTCGGCAAGGTGGCGCAGCCGCTCCGGGCCGCCCTGGCCGGACGCACGGTGTCCCCCAGCGTTTTCGACATGATGCTGGTGATCGGCCGCGACGAGACCTTGGCGCGGCTTGGGGATGTAACCGCGTGACGTCCGTGTCGCGCCCGAGTTGACCTGCCCCGGCCGGGGCGCTTTTTCTAGGAAGGGGATGAGATGGCTGACACCAACAAGACGGCGGTCCTGACGTTCGACGACAAGGAACTGACCCTGCCGATGTACAGCCCGACCGCGGGCCCGGATGTCATCGACATCGGCAAGCTCTATGCCCAGGGCGGCGTCTTCACGTTCGATCCGGGCTACACCTCGACCGCGTCCTGCGAGTCGACCATCACCTTCATCGACGGCGAAAAGGGCGAGCTGCTGCACCGCGGCTACCCGATCGACCAGTTGGCGGAGAAATCCCACTTCCTGGAGGTCTGCTACCTGCTGCTCTACGGCGACCTGCCGACGCCCGCGCAGCTGGAGGATTTCGAGTTCCGTGTGACCAACCACACGATGCTGCACGAGCAGATGACCTATTTCTTCCGCGGCTTCCGGCGCGACGCGCACCCGATGGCGATCATGGTCGGGGTCGTGGGCGCGATGTCGGCCTTCTACCACGACTCGACCGACATCACCGACCCGTGGCAGCGCGAGGTCGCCTCGATCCGGCTGATCGCCAAGATGCCGACCATCGCGGCCTGGGCCTACAAGTACCATATCGGCCAGCCCTTCGTGTATCCGCGCAACGACCTGGACTATGCCGCGAACTTCCTGCGCATGTGCTTTGCCGTGCCGGCCGAGGAATACGAGGTGAACCCGATCCTGTCGCGCGCGATGGACCGGATCTTCACGCTGCACGCCGATCACGAGCAGAACGCCTCGACCTCGACCGTGCGGCTCGCCTCCTCCTCGGGCGCCAACCCGTTCGCCTGCATCGCCGCCGGCATCGCCTGTCTCTGGGGGCCGGCCCATGGCGGCGCCAACCAGGCCTGCCTGGAGATGCTGCGCGAGATCGGCACGCCCGACCAGATCCCCGAATATATCGAGCGCGCCAAGGACAAGGACGATCCGTTCCGCCTGATGGGCTTCGGGCACCGGGTCTACAAGAACTTCGACCCGCGCGCGAAGGTGATGAAGCAGTCGGCCGACGAGGTGCTGGAGCTTCTGGGGATCGAGGACAACCCGACCCTGCAGACCGCCAAGGAACTGGAGCGGATCGCGCTGGAGGACGACTACTTCGTCGACAAGAAGCTCTATCCCAACGTCGACTTCTACTCGGGCATCATCCTGGACGCGATGGGCTTTCCGACCTCGATGTTCACGCCGATCTTCGCGCTGGCGCGCACCGTCGGCTGGATCTCGCAGTGGAAGGAGCAGCTGTCCGATCCGGCGCACAAGATCGGCCGGCCGCGGCAGCTCTACTGTGGCGCGACCCGCCGCGACTACGTCGAGGTCGAGAACCGCTAGCGCGACGCCGTTCCTGTCAGACCCCGAACGCCCCGCCGGAACCGGCGGGGCGTTTTGCTTTGGCGGTCTTCGCCCGCCGATGCCGCGCGCGCGCCGCCGGATGCCGCCGACCGGCTTTTAACTGCGCCCCACATCAGTATGCTGCGCCGCAATCCAACAACGCGAGGCAGCATGGACCCCCTGGTGATCTTCACCCCCTCCGGCAAGCGCGGCCGGTTCCCCAAAGGCACGCCCATCCTGACCGTGGCGCGGCAGCTGGGCGTCGACCTCGATTCCGTCTGCGGCGGGCGCGGCATCTGCTCGAAATGCCAGGTCAGCCCGAGCTATGGCGAGTTCTCCAAGCACGGCGTGACGGTGAAGCCCGACGCGCTGTCGGAGTGGAACGATGTCGAGGCACGGTACGACCGGGTCCGCGGCCTGAAGGAGGGCCGCCGGCTGGGTTGTCAGGCGACGGTGCAGGGCGACGTCGTCATCGACGTGCCGCCGGAAAGCCAGGTGCACAAGCAGGTCGTCCGCAAGGCCGCCGCCGTCCGCGCCATCACCATGGACCCGGCCACGCGGCTCTACTACGTCGAGGTGGCCGAGCCCGACATGCACGAGCCCTCCGGCGACCTGGAGCGGCTGAAACGCGCGCTGGCCGAGCAATGGGAGATCGGGACCGACGGGCTGTCCGTCCCCCTGCCCGTCCTGTCCAAACTGCAGCCGGCGCTGCGCAAGGGCGACTGGGCGGTGACCGTGGCGCTCTACAAGGGCCACGGCGACGCGAACGAGCGGGTGCTGGACGTCTGGCCCGGCTTCTGGGAGGAGCGGCTCTACGGCCTGGCCATCGACCTCGGCTCGACCACCATCGCGGCGCATCTGTGCGACCTGCGCAACGGCGAGGTGGTGGCCAGCGCCGGCGTGATGAACCCGCAGATCCGCTTCGGCGAGGACCTGATGAGCCGGGTGTCCTATTCGATGATGAACGAGGGCGGCGCGGGCGAGATGACCACGGCCGTCCGCGGCGCGCTGAACACCCTGGCCGAGGAGATCGCCGGCGAGGCGGGCATCGAGCCCGCGCAGATCATGGAGACGGTGTTCGTCTGCAATCCGGTGATGCACCACCTCCTGCTGGGGATCGACCCGGTGGAGCTGGGTCAGGCGCCCTTCGCGCTGGCCACCTCCGACTCGCTGTCGCTGGCGGCGGACGAGCTCGACCTGCGCGCGGTGAATCCGGCCGCGCGGGCCTATGTCCTGCCCTGCATCGCCGGCCATGTCGGCGCCGACGCCGCGGCCGTCGCGCTGTCCGAAGAGCCGTACCTGTCCGACGACCTGGTGCTGATCGTGGACGTGGGCACCAACGCCGAGATCCAGCTGGGCGACAAGCGCCGGGTGCTGGCCTGTTCCTCGCCCACCGGCCCGGCCTTCGAGGGGGCGCAGATCAGTTCCGGCCAGCGCGCGGCGCCCGGCGCGATCGAGCGGGTGGAGATCGACCCCGCCACCAAGGAGCCCCGCTTCAAGGTGATCGGCTGCGACCTGTGGTCGGACGAGGACGGCTTCGCCGAAGCGGCGGCGGCCACCGGGATCAGCGGCATCTGCGGCTCCGGCATCATAGAGGCGGTGGCCGAGATGCGCTCGGCTGGCGTCATGGACGCCAAGGGGCTGATCGGCTCGGCGGCGCAGACCGGCACCGAGCGCTGCATCGCCGAGGGGCGGACCCATGCCTATGCGATCCATGACGGCCGGGCCGATGGCGGGCCGCTGATCACGGTCACGCAGGGCGACATCCGGGCGATCCAGCTGGCCAAATCGGCGCTCTACGCGGGGGCGCGGCTTCTGATGGACGAGATCGACACCGACACCGTGGACCGCGTCGTGCTGGCCGGGGCCTTCGGCGCGCATATCTCGCCCAAGCACGCGATGGTGCTGGGGATGATCCCGGACTGCCCGCTGGACAAGGTCACCTCGGCCGGCAACGCCGCCGGCACCGGCGCGCGCATCGCCCTGTGCAACCGCGCGGCGCGAGGCGAGATCGAGCGGCGGGTCCACGAGATCCACAAGGTCGAAACCGCGATCGAGCCGCGCTTCCAGGAGCACTTCGTCGCCGCCAACGCGATCCCGCACGCCACCGCGCCGTTCCCGGAGCTGCGCAAGGTGGTGGATCTGCCGGACGTGGCCTTCAACACCGGCGGCGAGGACGGCCCCAAACGCCGCCGCCGCCGCGCGTGACGTCTTGACGCGCCGCGACACGCGCAGTATCTGAACCGGCACGGCGGGTGTAGCTCAATGGTAGAGCAGGAGCTTCCCAAGCTTAAGACGAGGGTTCGATTCCCTTCACCCGCTCCATCCATTCCCTGTACAGCCCGGCGACATGGCGAACGGCGTGTCCCTAAGACATGGGTGACATCGTCGGGCCGAACGATCTGCCACCTGTGTCTCAGGACGGGCGAAAGGCGCGCGGCGCCATGGAAGTTACCGCGCGGCCAACAGGCGATCGGGCGCAAGCCAGAAGGGCGCCAGGCAGAGCGGCGTGTTCGACAAGGGCAGGATGCAGGGCTTGAGCTCGACCCCGATTTCGGTGGCCACGAAAGCCCGCCGCGCTTCGATCCGGGCCCAGACATCGGGGTGACGCGCGGCGAGGTCGTCGCGCAGCGCCGCGTCGGCGAAGACGACAGTATCCTCGCAGTTCAGCGCCTCACCCGGGGTCATCGGGACGGGGATGACGTCGACCTGGATCATCATCCCGGATTTCAGGGTCTCGGTCGCGCCGGGGCGCACCGGTGTCTGGCTCCATTCGTCATAGGAGGTCAAGTGCCCCGGGTTCAGCGCCGCGTCGAGACCGCCGGCCCGCAATGCCTCGACCGTCGCCGCGTGTAGCACGCCGCCCTCGGTGCCCAGATCGGCCGTGTCGTACCACCGGACGAGCGCGCGGAAATAGGCGCTGGCGTGGTCGAGGAAGGCCTCGTCCGCCGCGTCGGTCAGCAGGCCGGCACGGGCGGACAGCCCGCCCCAGAAGCCGATACCGCAGGTGATCCCGTCGCCCTTGTTCAGGATCCGCCCCGAGGGGCTGGCAAGACCGACAACGTTGCCGTCGCGGCCCGACGAGGACAGCATGACATGCGCCGTCAGCGGCTCGCCGGCATAGCCGAGTGCGCGCGCCGCTTCGAGTTCCGCCTGCCCCGGCCGCGTGCCCGACACCACGCGCCAGACGGCCTCGGACGCCCGGGCCGCGCCCCAATCGAACGCGGCGATCTGGTCGGCGTCGACGGTCAGGCGCTGCCCGGTGGCCGGATGCAGCAGCACCTCGGTCCGCTCGACAAGCCCCTCCTCGCCCCCCACGGCGGCCGCGAGCGCCCGAATCTGCGCGTGAGGGACGTAGAAGCCGCGCGTCTCCGGATCGCCTTCCTCGTCGTATTTCCAGCCGACCACGCCGACGGTGTCGCCCTTCTTGACCCCCGCGGCACCCAGCAGGGCCTTGAGGTCCGGTGCCCGGCTGCGATCCTGTCCGGGCAGGCTGAAGCATTGCGCCAGCACCGGCTCGAGGTCGGGCAGACCGGCCCGGACCGCGTAGTCGATGCTTTCGTTTCCGACGAAGAGCACGCGCCGGGTTCGGCCCAGAAGCAGCGCCGCCTCCTCGAAGCGCGGCTCGAACCCGGTGAGGTGCATGATGTTGGCCAGGTGCTCGCGGTCGGCGTAGACATAGAGCCAGTCGGTGCCGGCCGCGGCGAACGCCGCATCGCACCGGGCCGCGTAGGTCTCGGCCGGAATCGGCGGCGCCGCGAGCGGGCTGCCGAAGTCGGGGATCTGGATGGAACGAAGTCCGGCCATCGGGGATACTCCATTGCGGTGGGTTGGTTTCATGGGGTCGGCGCCGCCGAGTGTCACCACCCGTCATGGCGCGGGCGCGGCGTGACGCAAGCGGTCGGCTTCGGACGAGGGGAAGGGGTCGGGCCGGGCGCAGGCGCTTTCGATGTCCACGAACCGCCCCGCCTCGCCCGAGCGCGGAAGGGCCGAGAGGACTTCGAGGCAATGGAACGCCAGCTCGCCGCTGCATCGGTGCGGCCGGTCCTCGCGGATCGCCCGCGCCATGTCGGCAAGGCCGGCGCCGCGATAGTTCGCACGCCCCTCGACCGCCGGATCGTTGGGACGCCCGAACGGGTGCGGCGCGGCCGGCAGAGCGGCATCGTCCGCTGTGCCCGCCACGATCACGTCGCCGGCGAAGAAGTCGGGATCGGGCAGGAAGAGACTGCCATGCGTGCCGTAAAGCTCGATAGGCCGGTGGCCATGGGCGCGGACGTCCCAACTCAGCGACAGGGTGATGACCGCGCCGCGGGCGAAATCCAGAAGCGCGCTGATCGTCGTCGGTGTCCGGACTTCGATCACGTCCCCGCGCCGGGCCGCCGCGCCGATCATGCGCCTGTCGGCCCCTTTCCCGGTCATCGCCGCGACCCGCTTCACCGGCCCGAGCAGGGCGATCAGCGTCGTGACGTAATACGGACCGACATCGAGCCCCGGTCCGCCGCCGGGCTGGAAGAAGAACCATGGGTTCGGGTGCGTCTGCTCCATCCCCGCGTTGAGGAAATGGCAGGTTCCCGAGACGACGCGCCCGATGCGGCCCGTCTCGATGGCGCCGCGCGCCGCCTGACAGGCGCCGCCGAGGATCGTGTCGGGCGCGCAGCCGATCCGCAGGTTCGCCGACTGCGCCAAGTCGAGAAGCGCGCGCGCCGCGTCGGTCGTGGTGGCCAGCGGCTTCTCGGAATAGACGTGCTTGCCCGCCGCCAGGGCCGCGCGCGTCACCTCCGCGTGGGCGGCCGGCGGCGTGAGGTTGAGGATCGCGTCGATATCGTCGGCCGCCAGAAGCGCCTCGGGCGAGGCGGCGCGCAGCCCGAATTCGGCAGCGCGCGCTTGCGCCGGCCCCGGCGAACGGCTGGCGACGGCGCGAATCTCGAAATCCGGAAAGAGCGGCGCCAGACGGAGATAGGTGGCGGAGATGTCGCCGCAGCCGATCAGGCCGACCCCGAGCGGTGTCATGGCCTCGCTCCGCTGCTGGACGCCGTGCCGCGCCTCATTTCCCCGCCCCGCCGAGCAGACCGCGAACGAACGCCTTCTGGAACAGCAGGAAAGCCGCCATCACCGGCAGGATCGACACCAGCGTGCCCGCCATCAGCGGCCCGTATTCCACCTGGAGACTGCTGGCATATCCGGCGATCGAGACCGTTACCGGGCGGGCGTTGTCGCTGGAAGTGATGGTGATGGCGAACAGAAGGTCGTTCCAGATCGCACGGGTCTGGATGATCGCCAGCGCCGACAGCCCCGAGGTGGAGGCCGGCAGCAGGAGCTTCCAGAAATAGCGCGCGGGGCCACAGCCCTCGATCTGCGCCGCCTCGTACATCGAGCGCGGCACCGAGGCGAAGAAATTCCGCATGAAGAAGGTGCAGAACGGAATGCCATAGGCCGTGTGGACAAGCCACATGCCCGGGACCGTATCGTAGAGCCCGAGCCCCTGGATCATGAAGAAGAGCGGGATCTGCACGATCTGGAACGGCACCAGCATGCCGGTGAGCAGCAGGAAGTAGATCGCCTTGCCCCCTGCCCCGCGCATGTAGGCCAGAGGATACCCCGCCACCGCCCCGATCAGGATGGAGAAGGCGACCGCGGGAACGGTGATGGCGATCGAGTTGAAGAAGCTGCGCCCCATCCGGTCGAAGGCCGCGGCATAGTTCTGCCACCAGAGATCCGTCGGCAGGCTGAGCACGCGGGTGATCTCGGCCGGCGATTTCAGCGAGGTGAGCGCGGCGACGATCAACGGCGCGATGAAGACGATGGCGGCGCAGACCAGGACCAGCCGGGTCAGGATCGTCTGTCGGCGTTTGAGCGGATCGGCCATCATTCGACCTCCGCGTCCTGGACGCGGCGGGTCATGTACCAGATGTAGGGCATGATCACGACGGCCGAGAGCACCAGCAGGCTCACCGCGACGGCCGAGGCGCGGCCCATCTGGAAGCGCCCGAAGGCCAGGTCGTACATCTGTACCGCCAGCACCTCCGAGGCATAGGCCGGGCCGCCCTTGGTCGTGGCCCAGATCACGTCGAACAGGCGCATGGCGTCGATGGCGGAGATGCCGAGCACGATGATCGTCGAGGGCCACAGCAGCGGGAAGGAGACCTTCCAGAAGATCTGCCAGTCGCTGCCGCCCTCGATACGCGCGGCTTCGATGCATTCCTCGGGGATGTTCCGGAGACCGGCGAAGAAGACGAGGAAGGCAAAGCCTGTCGTCCACCACGCGACCGCGCCCATCAGCGCGAAGGTGACGATGTCCGGATCACCCAGCCAGTTCTGCGCCAGCCCGCCCAGCCCGACCAGCTCCAGCGTGGTCGTCAGGAGGCCGTTCGACGGTTCGTACATCCAGCGCCAGATCGCGCCGACCGACACGGCGGGAATCGTGAACGGCAGGAAGAAGATGATGCGGAACATCGTTTCGCCGCGAATGCCGCGGTCCAGGATCGCCGCCAGCGCCAGACCGATGCCCGTGGGGACCGTCAGCATGAACGCCACCCAGGCGAGGTTGTTCAGCACCGCATTGATGAACCGCGGCTGCCCCCAGAGCGCCGCATAGTTGCGCAGCCCGACGAATCTCTGATCCGGCGAGAAACCGTTCCAGTCGTGCAGCGACAGGCGCACGCTCGCCGCGATCGGATAGATGTAGAATGCGCCGAACAGCAGGATCGGAACCGCGAGGAAGAGAATATGCGCGCGGGCCGTGCGGCTTCTGGGAATAAGCGACATCTGGGGCATCCGTTTCGTGCCGGCGCCCCGCCTGAAGGCAGGGCGCCAAATCGTTGCAGGGCAAGGGCAGTCTGCCCTGTCCCTACCAGTTCAGGAAGGCGTCCTCTTCCAGGGCCGACTGGCGCATCGCCTCGAGGGTCGAGATCACCTCTTCCTTGGTCTCGTCGCTGGGGTCGATGGCGAACCGCTCGATCTGGACGCCCAGTTCCGTGCCCACATCCGTCGGCAGAAGGAAGAACAGGTTGGGCAGAACCTTGCCCGCCTCGGACGCGGCCGAGAACTGCTCGGAGAACGAGGCGCCCGCGTAGCCGTAGACCGACGGGTCCACATTCACGTTGGGCGCCAGCGAGCCCTTGGGCACCGCGAAGGCCGCCTGCCCCTCGGTCGAGGCGGCTGCCTCGATGAAGACCTCCGCGGCCGCGATGGCGTCGTCGGGCCCGTTCGGGACCGCCAGAACGTCCATCTGGAAGATCGCCGCATCGGCCGTGCCGGGCGCCGGGAACATGTCGAAATCCTCGCCCGCCATGAAGCCCGCCTGCTCGAAATAGGCGGCGACCCAGATCCCCATCATGAACATGCCGGTGTCGCCGTTGACCACGTCGTCGGCCGTCTGGGTCCAGGTCTTGCCGCTCCAGTTGTCGGCGTAGCACGGCACCATATGCTCGGCATAAAGGTCGAGGGCCGTGGAGAACTCTTCGCTGTCGAACCCGAGCTCGCCCGAGGCCAGGTCGTAGTAGCCGTCGACGCCGACGACCGAGACCAGGGGCGCGTAGAAGTTGTAGAGGCTCCAGAACGGCCCGCCGGCATTGCCGAGCGGCTCATAACCCGCCTCGGACAGCGCCGCGCAGGTCGCATCGAATTCGTCCCAGTCCGTGGGCGCGTCGAGTTCCAGTTCCTCGAAGATCTCCTTGTTGTAGAAGATGTTGTTGATCAGCGACAGGTCGTAGGGCACGCCGTAGGGCACACCGTCGATCTTCACCACGCGCTGCACGCCCTCGGGGAAGATCTCGTCGCCGTTGACCGTGTTCCAGACGTCGGTCAGCGGATGCAGCTGGCCGCTGTCCACGAAGGTGCGCAGCTCGAACGCCATCGAGCTCTGATAGGCCGCCGGCGGCTGACCGCCGAGCATCGCACTCTGAAGCTGGCGGCGCAGTTCGACGACGTTGCCGGGGATGATCACACCTTCGAAAACCGCGTCGTCGGAGGCGGCGTTGCCGTTCTCGATCATCGCATTCATGCCGGCGAGTTCGGAGCCGGCGGCATAGTAGTGCCAGATCTCGTACGTCTCCTGGGCGCCAGCAGGGGCGCCAGCGAACGCGGCGCCCGCGATGAGCGCAAGTGTCGCTGTCCTGTTCATGGTATTCTCCTGTCACAGCCGCGTCGAATTTATTCTATCGACAAGATCAAAAAGACAGCGAAGGCAGGCGCCATGTCAACCGGAAACGCGCGCCGAAAACGGGATCGACACAGCGAAAGCCGTCCGAATCCATTTTTCTCATTATACCCCAGCACGTTAGAAAAACTGCCCATTATCGTGGCGGAACCGCTGCGGAAGGGCTATTGACCGTTCTCCAGCGCTGTGCATAGTTTTAATTCTCGCAAGTAGAGAAAGTGGCCTCTTGGAAAACCTGTTCACACGTCGATCCAACGCCAGCGACATCTTCCATGCAATTCGCAAGGCTCCGGGCATCTCGCAACGCGAGATCGTCCTGCAGACCGGATTCGACAAATCCACGGTGTCCAGCATCATCGGCGCCTTCCACGACGCCGACCTTGTCGAAGAGGTCGAACGCCCCGCGCAGAACCGCCGCGGCCGCCCGTCCAAGGGGCTTCGGGTGTCGCAGGCATCCGGGATTCTCGTCGGCGTGCGGATCGAGGCGGACGAGGTGCGGTTCGTCGGCAGCGCGCTCGACGGGAAGCCGCGGTTTCGCCGGGCGTGCCGCTTCGACGGCAGCGTCGACGACATGCAGCGGATCTTCGTCAGGGAGATCGACGCCATCGCGTCCGACCCCGCCGCCGGGTCGCCGCTTCTTGCCGTGGGGGTCTCGGTTCCGGGCCTGCTGCGCGCGGACGGCGTGCTCGTCCACTTGCCGGTCCTCGGCTGGCGCGACGTTGCACTGCTCGACCGGCTGGCCTCGGCGGTGAAGGCCCCGGTCTTCGTCGGCAACGACGGCAAGGCCGGCGCCATGGCCGAGCGGATGTTCGGCGCCGGAAAGGACGGCGGGGACTTCATCTATCTCTTCTCGGGTTCCGGTGTCGGGGGCGCGATGGTTCTCGACGGCCAGGTCTATGCCGGCGCCGACGGCCTGGCCGGCGAACTGGGGCACATCAAGATCGTGCCCCAGGGCCGCTTCTGTTCCTGCGGCGCGTCGGGCTGTCTGTCCGCCTACCTCTCCGAACCGGCGCTCTGCGAGGAGATCGGGCGCCTGAGCGGCGACAGGCCGGAGGACTTCGCCACTCTCCGCGCCCGGGCCGAGGCCGGCGATCCGTCGACGCTGACCGTTCTGGAAAGCGCGGGCGACGTTCTGGGCACGGCGGTGTCGAGCCTGATGAACATCTTCAACCCGAACATGGTGCTTCTCGGCGGCGATCTATCGCTGGCGCGCCCCTGGATCGAGGCGCCGATGATGCGCGCGCTGCAGCGCCTCGCGCATCCGGCGATGGCCGAACGGACCGGCATCCGCTTTTCGGAGCTGTCGGCGCAGTCGCCCTTTCTCGGCGGCGTGGCGCTGGCGCTCGACGGGGTCACCGGGCGCACCGCCACCAACGAAACCGCCAGGATGGCAGGCGAAGCGGACAACGAGGAAGCGTGATGCGCATTGCGATTGCCGGGCTGTCGATAGAAATGATGCTGTCGTCTCCCTTGAAGACGGACATCGACGCCCTTCAGGAGTATTCGGGCCACGAGATGCGCGAGGGCAACCTCTGGATGATCCGGGGCATCCTGGACCGGCTGTCGCGCGAGGATGACGTCGAAGCCGTCCCGCTCTGCTGGGCGACGGCCCTGCCCGGCGGCCCGATGACCGAGGCCGCCTATCGCCGTGTCCTCGACCGGACACTCGCGATGCTGGTCGCGCAGGGGCCGTTCGACGGTGTCCTGCTGGTCAATCACGGCGCTCTGGAAGTCGACGGGCTCGGCACCGATGCCGACGGCGATTTCGTCTCTGCGATACGCCGCTCGGTGGGGCCCGACGTGCCGATCGGACTCGCGCTCGATCTGCATGGCGACATGACGCCCGAGCTGCTGTCCTCGGTCGAGGTCGTCTCGGTCCTGCGCACGGCCCCGCACCGCGACGATGCCGAGGTGGGAGAGCGGGTGGCCGGCCAGCTGCTTCGCGTGCTGCGCGAAGACCTGTCCCCCGCGCGGGCCGCGGTGCGCATTCCGCTTCTGGTTCCGGGCGAAACCGCCGTCACGGCCCATCCCCCGGCGGATGACCTCTACGGCTCGCTCGCGGCGCTCGACGGGCGCGACGGGCTGATGGAAGCCAACCTGCTGCTCGGTTTTGCCTGGAACGACCGGCCCTGGACCTCGGTGACGGCGGTCGCGGTCTCGGATGGCGACATGGCGCGGGCACGCGAGGCCGCCACCGATCTGGCAAGGCGGGTCTGGCAGTCCCGCCGCGACTTCGTCGTGCGGATGGATGTCGCCTCGGTCGAGGACGGGTTGCGACGAGCCCTGGCGATGGATGCGGCGCCGGTCTTCCTGTCGGATTCGGGCGACAACACCACGGCCGGCGCGCCGGGCGATCTGACGCATGTCCTGTCTGCCGCCATCGACACGACCAACGACACGACCAACGACAGGGGCGGCGACGTGGTGGTGGCCGGCATCACGGCGCCGGCCCTGGTCGCGCGACTGCTGGAGGCAGGGCCCGGCGCAGACCTGGAGATCACGCTGGGCGAAGAGCATGTCTCGCGCCCGCCGACCGAGCGCCGGGTGACGGCGCGCGTGATGGATGGCGGTCCGCATCTCGAACTCGACGGCTTTCAGCCCTACCGCTCGCGCGAGGCCGCCTGGGCGCGCGTCCAGATCGGCAGCGTCACCGCAACGTTCCACGCCCAGCCCATCGGCATCACGACACCCACGCATTTCCGGGCGATGGGGATCGACCCGTTCGCGCACAAGGTGCTGGTGGTCAAGCTCGGCTATCTGCATCCCCAGCTGGAGGACTTCGCGGCGGCGCATATCCTGCTGTCCAGCGAGGGATGCGCCGAGCTCGATCTCGGCCATCTGGAGTGGCGACGCATCCCGCGGCCCATGTGGCCGCTCGACACCGGCTTCGACTGGGATCCCGAAGCCAACACCTACGAGGCGCAGGGCCGGCGCGCCGCGGTCCTGTCGGGAGACGCCTGATGTCGGTCGTCACGCTCAAGTCGATCAAGAAGAGCTTCGGCACGACGCAGACCGTCCACGGCATCGACCTCGACATCGCCGACGGAGAGTTCATCGTGCTCGTCGGACCGTCGGGCTGCGGCAAATCCACAACCCTCAGGATGATCGCCGGGCTCGAGTCGATCACCGAGGGCGACCTGCTGATCGACGGCCGCAAGGTGAACGAGCTGGAGCCGGGAGACCGGGATGTCGCCATGGTCTTCCAGAACTACGCGCTCTATCCCCACCTGAACGTCGCCGACAACATCACCTTCGGCCTGCGCCTGCGCAAGGTCCCGAAGCCCGAGGTCGCCGAACGGCTGGACCACACCGCCGCGATCCTGGGGCTTCAGCCGTATCTCTATCGCAAGCCGCGCCAGCTGTCGGGCGGCCAGCGCCAGCGCGTGGCCATGGGCCGGGCGATCATCCGCAACCCGTCGGTATTTCTGTTCGACGAACCGCTGTCGAACCTCGACGCCGAATTGCGCTCGCAGATGCGCGCCGAGATCAAGCATCTCCACGCGAAACTGCCGACGACCACGATCTACGTCACCCACGACCAGGTGGAGGCGATGACGCTCGCCGACCGCGTGGTGGTCATGAACGATGGCCGGATCGAGCAGATCGCCGACCCCGAAACGCTCTATCTGCATCCCGATTCGCGTTTCGTCGCGGGCTTCATCGGCTCGCCGGGGATGAACTTCTTCGACGCAACCGTCGAGCCGTCCGGTGACGGCGCGCGGCTGAGATTCCGCGACGGCCAGACCCTGGAGGTGGCGGCGCGCGCGCCCTTTTCGACGAATGCGGGGCGCGACCTGGTCGTCGGCATCCGCCCCGAGCATGTATCGCTGAACGACGCGGAAGCCGCCGATGCCCTGCACGCGGAGATCACGCTGGTGGAGCCTCTGGGTATGGAGACGCTGGTGCATCTTCGGCTGGGCGACGCCGAGATGCTGGCCCGGATCGAGCCGCAGCGCGGGCTCAAGGCCGGTCAACAGGTCCCGGTGGCGGTGAACCCGGACAAGCTGCACCTTTTCGATCGCGAGACCGGCGCGGCCATCGTCCGATGACGGACGGCGCGTTGCTGCGGCGGGTGATCGACGCCATCGCGCCGGACCCGCGGATCGGCGCCCTCGCGGCAGGGGCGCATCGCTACGTCGCCGAACGGCTGGACCGCGACCCGGCCGCGGGCGAGGTGCGCGCCGGGCTCGACACCCTGGCCGGCGATGCCGCGCAAGCCGACCTTGCCGCGCGCCTGGCCGATGTCGAAGACACGCCGTGGTTTCGGCATCTCTGCCGCTGGGTGGCGGAAGGGCTCTATGCCGATCCCGGCCAGGGCGGCAACCGCGGCGGGATGGTCTGGGACGCGCTCGGCTATCGCCACGGCCTGCCCGAAGGTCCCGACGGGCCGCCGTGGCGCACGCCGCCGCCCGCCCAGCGCCCCCCCGCGGACGAAGGCTGGGACGCAGTCGTCGTCGGAGCGGGCGCGGGCGGCATCGTGGCCGCGACCGAAATGGCCGAGCGCGGCTTTCGCGTCCTGCTGGTCGAGAAGGGCCGGCACCTGAGCTATCGGGACAGCGGACGGCGCGATCATCTCAGAAACCACCGTAACGCCGTCTACGGCACGAACACCGGCCCGCCGGCCGAGCGCGACAGGCGCGTGGCGGCGGACGGCGACGGCGCGGCGGCCCTCGTCCGGCCGCACGAGGCGGGCTATGCCGACAATGCCCCCTGCGTCGGGGCGGGCACCTTCCTCTATGGCGGTCTCGCCTGGCGCTTTCACCCCGACGATTTCCGCATGGCCTCGCGCTACGGCGTGCCCGAGGGGTCTTCGCTGGCGGACTGGCCGGTCGACTACGACACGCTCGAGCCGTGGTACGGACGCATCGAGCAGGCGGTCGGGATTGCCGGTCCACGTGGCGCCCTGCCCCACGAGCCGTACCGGAGCACCGACCTGCCGCTACCGCCCGTGCCCCGCTATAGGTCCGCGCGCGTGCTCGACGCCGGCGCGGCCGCGCTCGGCATCGAGACGTTCACGCCGCCGCTTGCGGTCAACACCCGCCGGCGTGACGGCCGGGCCGCCTGCATCGAGTGCGGAAGCTGCGTCGGCTTCCCCTGCCCGGTGGATGCCAAGAACGGCACCCAGAACACGCTGCTGCCCAAGGCGCTCGCCACAGGCAACCTGACCCTTTGCACCGAAACCACGGCGGAGCGGGTGGAAACCGACGACACGGGGCGCGTCACGGGCGTCCGGCTGGCCTGGCTGGACGACGGGGCCCTGCATCGGCGAACGGTCGCGTCCGGCATCGTCGTGCTCTGCGCCGGCGCGATCGAGACGGCGCGCCTTTTGCTGCTCTCGGCCTCATCGCGCGAGCCGGACGGCCTGGGCAACGGCACCGATCTCGTCGGCCGCAACCTTCAGGGCCACACCTACCCGCTGGCCTTCGGCCGGTTCGAGGAGGACGTGGCGACCTCCCGCGGCCCCGGCCCCAGCATCGCGACCACGGCCTGGGTCCACGGCAATCCGGGGATCATCGGCGGGGCGATGCTGGCGGACGATTTCGTCATGCCGCCTGTCATGTTCTGGGACACGGCCCTGCCAGACGATCTGCCGCGATGGGGCGCACCGCCGCATCGCTTCATGGCCGAATGCTATCGCAAGGTCGCCCATCTGCGCGGGCCGGTCCAGGAGATCCCGACCCCGGTCTGCCGTGTCACGCTGGAGCACGCATATCGCGACCATCTGGGCCGCCCCGTCGCCCGGCTCCAGGGCGTGGTGCATCCCGAGACGCAACGCACGGCGGCCTTTGTATGCGAGCGGGCCAAGGACTGGCTTCGTGCTGCGGGCGCCGGCGATGTCTGGGGCAGCCCCCAGGCGCCGCGTCTATCGGCGCATCAGCACCAGGCCGGCACGTGCCGCTTCGGCACCGACCCGCAATCGTCCGTCGCCGATCCCTATGGCCGGGTGTGGGACCATGAGAACCTTTTCGTGGCCGATGGCAGCCTGCACCCGACCAACGGTGCGTTCAATCCGGTGCTGACGATCATGGCGCTTGCCCTGAGGACCGCAGACCATATCGCACGCCGTTTCGACGGCGGTATGCGGGTGCGAGACGCCTGACGCCCGGAGATATTCCCAACAGAGGAGCCGAACCGCCCCGCCGCCGCGCGGGTCTACCCGGCCGCGCTGCGCAGCCAGTCGACGAGCCGGCGGGTGGAGCCGTCCTTGTCGTCGGCCGGCGCCTCGCCCGCGACGATCGGGCCGAGCGCCGTGGCCAGTTCCTTGCCGAGCTCCACGCCCCACTGGTCGAACGAGTTGATGCCGAGGATCACCCCCTCCACAAAGACCCGGTGCTCGTAGAGCGCCACGATCTGGCCCAGCATCCGCGGCGTGAGCAGCGGATAGACCAGCGTCGTCGACGGCCGGTTGCCCGAAAACACCCGGTGGCGGGCCTGGCGCTCCAGCTCGGCGCCCTCGAACTTGCCCGCGAGCCTGTCCCTGGCCTCGTCCAGCGAGCGGCCGCGCATCAGCGCCTCGGACTGCGCGAGACAATTGGCCATCAGCAGCCGGTGCTGATGCGCCAGATCCGGCTCGTGCCCCCGCGCAGCGACCATGAACTCGCAGGGAACGACCCGCGTGCCCTGATGGATCAGCTGGTAGAAGGCGTGCTGGCCGTTCGTGCCCGGTTCGCCCCAGACGACGGGGCCGGAGTCGTAGGGCAGATCGGCGCCGTCCATCGCCACCGACTTGCCGTTCGATTCCATCTCCAGCTGCTGCAGATAGGCCGGCAGCCGCGCCAGCCGCTGGTCGTAGGGCAGCACCGCGCGGGTCGCGTGGCCGCAGACCTGGTTGTGCCACAGCCCCACCAGCGCCAGCATCAGCGGCATGTTGTCGGCGCCCTCGGCCGCGCGGAAATGCGCGTCCATCGCCGCGCCGCCGTCCAGGAACGCGCGGAACCGCTCCGGCCCGATGGCGAGCATCAGCGACAGGCCGATCGGCCCCCACATCGAGTAGCGCCCGCCGACCCAGTCCTCGAAGCCGAAGACGCGGGCCGGGTCGATGCCGAACTCGGCCGTCTTCTCCAGGTTCGACGACAGCGCCGCGAAATGCCCGCCGGCCTGCTCGTTGCCCACCTTCGCCGCCACCCAGTCGCGGGCGGTCTCGGCGTTGGTCATCGTCTCGATGGTGGTGAAGGTCTTGGAGGCCACGATGAACAGCGTGGCCGCCGGGTTCAGCCCCGCCAGCACGTCGTGGATATGCGCGCCGTCCACGTTCGACACGAAGTGACAGCGCGGCCCATCGGCATAGGGCGTCAGCGCCTGCACGGCCATCGCGGGGCCCAGATCCGACCCGCCGATCCCGATATTGACCACGTCGGTGAACGCCGCGCCGCCCGGCGCATGGAACGCGCCCGACCGGATGCCGCTGGCAAAGGTCTCCATCCGGTGCAGCGTTTCGCGCACGCCCTGCATCACGTCGCAGCCGTCGACCAGCACCGCGGTGTCCAGATTGCGCAGCGCCGTGTGCAGAACCGCGCGGCCCTCGGTCTCGTTGATCCTCGCGCCCGCGAACATCTCCTCGCGCCGCTCGGCCACGCCGCGTTCCTCGGCCAGCGCGAGCAGCATGTCGCGCGCCCGCGCGTCGATATTCGTCTTGGAATAGTCGAACAGCATGTCCAGCGTCGAGACCGAGAACGCCTCGGCCCGCCCGGTGTCTTCGAACAGCGACAGGATCGGCCGGTCGGCGACGCCGTCCCGGTAGGACTTCAGCTCTTCGAACATCTCTCTCACTCCGCCCAGTGGACCGTGGCCTCGCCCAGCACCGAGATCACCGGCGCCTTCACCGGGTCGCCCTCGCGCCGCGCCCGCTCCAGCGCCTCGCGCTTCTTCGGCCCGGTGATCAGGATATGGGTCGACATGGCCTGTTTCATGACCGGCGCCGTCAGGGTGATCCGCGCCTCGGGCACGTCGGCGCTGCGCACCGGCAGAAGCGGTGGCGCGTCGTCCGCGAGCGCCGCCTCCAGCCCCTCGGCGAAGGGAAACAGCGAGGCGACATGCATGTCGTCGCCCATGCCCAGAAGCAGAACGGTCAGCGGCAGCACGCCCTGCACCTGCGCCGTCAGATGCTCCAGCGCGTCCTCCGGCTCGGGCGTGTCGGCGTAAAGCGGCACATAGGTCGCCGCCGCGGCCCGGTCGACCAGCAGACGCTGGCGCAGGAGCCGCGTGTTGGAGCGCGCATCCTCCACCGGCACCCAGCGCTCGTCGGTCAGAAGGATGCGCACGCTGGACCAATCGAGCGTCGCGGCGCTCAGCGCGTCGAAGGCCGGTCCCGGCGTGGTCCCGCCCGGCACGGCCAGGGTGGCGGCCTCGTGGCGCTGGACGTGGCTGTTCAGCTCGCCGGCGATCTTGTTCGCCAGGTCGATCATCATCAGGTCGCGGTCGGGATACTCGACGAAGTTCATGCCTGTATGTCCCTCCACCTTCGGCCTTCGCGGTAGAGCAGCATCAGCGACTCCTCGGGGCCGGTCGAGCCCGGATCGTACAGCTTGGGCCGGTCGCCCTGCTCTTCCCACTGCGCGATGATCGGGTCGGTCCAGGCCCAGGCCGCCTCGGCCTCGTCGCCGCGCATGAACAGGGTCTGGTTACCACGGATCACGTCCATGATCAGCCGTTCATATGCGTCGGGCACGTCGGCCGCCTCGGGCCCCAGCGCCTCGGCGAAGGACATGTCCAGCGGCACCTCGATCAGCCGCATGCCGCCCGGCCCCGGCTCCTTGATCGTCACCCGCAGGTTCATGCCCTCGTTGGGCTGCAGGCGGATGACCAGGACGTTGCCGCGCCGGTCGTTCGTCTTCTGGCCGAACACCGAATGCGGCGGATGCTTGAACACCACCGCGATCTCCGAGGCGCGGGCCTTCAGCCGCTTGCCGGTGCGCACGTAGATCGGCGTGCCCTTCCAGCGCCAGTTCGAGATGTGCAGCTTCATCGCGATGAAGCTTTCGGTCAGCGAGGCCTCGTCCTCGACATCGGTGAAATAGCTCTCGATCCCCTCGGCCCCGGCATATTGCCCGCGCACGATATCCTCGGGCGGCACCGGGTCCAGCGCGCGGATCACCTTGAGCTTCTCGTCGCGCACCGCGTCGGGGTCGAAGTGATAGGGCGGCTCCATCGCGATCAGGCAGAGAAGCTGCATCATGTGGTTCTGCACCATGTCCCGCATCGCGCCCGAGCGGTCGTAATAGGCGCCGCGCCCGCCGACGCCCACGGTTTCGGCCACGGTGATCTGGATGTGATCGACATAGAGCGCGTTCCACAGCGGCTCGAACAGAACGTTGCCGAAGCGCACGGCCATCAGGTTCTGCACCGTCTCCTTGCCCAGGTAATGGTCGATCCGGTAGATCTGCTCTTCGCTGAAGTAGCAGCGCAGCGTCCGGTTCAGGTCGCGCGCCGATTCGAGATCGTGGCCGAAGGGTTTCTCGACGACGATCCGCGTCTCCTTGCCGGCCATCTTGTGCTTGTGCAGCCGCTCGGCGAGGTCGCCGAACAGGCTGGGGCCGACCGAGAAGTAATAGGCCTGGATCAGGTCGGGGCGGATCTTTTCGGCCAGCTCGCTCCAGCCGGCCTCGCCGGTCGCGTCCACCGCGACGAAGCTGACGAGGCTCAGGAAGCCGTCGATGCGGGCGGCATCGTCGCGCCCCTCGATTGCGAATTCCTCGATCGCCGCGCGGACCATGGCGCGGTACTCCTCGTCGGGCATCTCGTGGCGCGACGCCCCGACGATGCGGGCGTCGTCGGGCAGCTGGCCCGCCCAGTAGCGCCGGTAGAGGCCGGGCAGGATCTTGCGCCGGGCCAGGTCGCCGGTGCCGCCGAAGATGACCAGGTCGAACGGGTCGACGGGGATGACGCGGGAAACCATATGCGGACCTCTCACGGGCTGTGGTTAGCGCTAACGGGCCCTGACTAGCCCCCAGCCGGCGCAAAGTCTAGCGTGCTGCACGTGCATCACAACCGCGTCATGGGGCGAATGACGGGTTTTCGATGCTTAAGGCGCAGGCTAGCTCTGCGGACCGTGGGACCGGGTGAGGACGAATGAAGGACCAGATCGTCGAGGCGAATGCGGGCAAGTTCCGCGATCCGGAGGTCACGGCCAAGGGCGAGCCGCGGGCGAAGGTCTCGCTGAGCGACCCGCAGACGCTGTGGTTCAATACCGGCACGCTGTGCAACATCGCCTGCCTGAACTGCTATATCGAGAGCTCGCCCGAGAACGATGCGCTGGTCTATATCCGGGCCGCCGAGGTCCGCGACTATCTGGACCAGCTGGAGGAGCGGCGCTGGGGCGTGCGCGAGATCGGGTTCACCGGCGGCGAGCCCTTCATGAACCCCGAGATGATCGAGATGGCGCGGGCCTGCCTGGAGCGGGGCTACGAGGTGCTGATCCTGACCAACGCGATGCGGCCGATGATGCGGCCCCGTGTGCAGGAGGGTCTTCGCGACCTGGTCGAGACCTGGGGCGACCGGCTGACCCTGCGGATATCGGTGGATCACTGGAAGGCCGCCCGCCACGACGAGGAGCGCGGGGCCGGCAGTTTCGCGCAGACCGTCGCCGGGATGACCTGGCTGCGCGACATCGGCGCGCGGATGGCCGTCGCCGGGCGCAGCCTGTGGGGCGAGACCGAGGCGGAGGCGCGGCTCGGATACGATGCCTTCTATCGGCAGAACAGCTTCGCGATCGACGCCTTCGATCCGGGCGAGACGGTCCTGTTCCCGGAAATGGACACCAGCGTCGAGGTGCCGGAGATCACCACCGCCTGCTGGGGCATCCTGGGCAAGCGCCCGGCCGACGTGATGTGCGCGTCGAGCCGGATGGTGGTGAAGCGGAAAGGGGCCGAGAGGCCCGTCGTCATGGCCTGCACCCTGCTGGCCTACGACCCCCGGTTCGAGCTGGGCGAGAGCCTGGCGGAGGCCGAGGGCGAGGTGGCGCTGAACCATCCCCATTGTGCGAAGTTCTGCGTGCTGGGCGGGGCGAGTTGCTCGGGGTGAGGGCTGGGCGTCCAAGGTTGGACGGTATATCAAGTCTTTGATTTTGTTATAGCTAGCGCTAACGGGTAAGCCCGGGCGCGTACTATGCGACACTACTTCTCAGGCCTTGCCGATTAGTGCTCCCGCTCGAGCGGAACGCCGTGCAGCGCCGACCCGCCGGGGCGCGGTCGAGCCTTGCGATGCCGGAGACATAAGCATGAATGTCGGGCACTTGGCACCGTCCTCGCCAGAAGCGCCGCCCCGGGGGGGCGGGGCGGCGCTGCACGGCGTTCCGCCGCGCGACGCAGGTGGAAATGTCCCACGGCTGGTCCAATGTCGTATAGGATGGCCCGGACGGTGCTGCACGGTACGAGTTCTTCGGGCTTTGCCGGATAGCGCCCCCGCGCCCCGGACCAACGTCATCGCTCTTCCGTGATGAAGTGGCGCACCCGAAAGGATTCGAACCTTTGGCCTCTGCCTTCGGAGGGCAGCGCTCTATCCAGCTGAGCTACGGGTGCCTCGGCGCTCCTATATCGGCCCGCGCGTCGGCGTGCAATGACAATCCGTCCCGCTTGCGGCTCCGGCGCGGACGGGACAGGTTATGTGCGACCATAACCAAGGAGACACAGATGGCCCTGGCAACCGAAGCGCACGAGATCTCGGACATCGCGTTCGGATTCATGGGATCGAAGGCGCTGTTCGCCGCGCTGGAGTTCGGCCTGTTCGACCACCTCGCCGAGGGTGCGCTGACCGCCGACGCGCTGGGTGCGAAGGCCGGGCTGCATGCCGAGCGCTGCCGGACCCTGCTGACCGCGCTGGCGGGGCTGGGGCTGGTGTCGGTCGAGGACGGCCGCTTCGCGAATTCTCCGGCCGCGGCGGCGTTCCTTGTCACGGGCCAGAAATACGACTTCAGCGACTACCTGCAGCTTCAGGTCGGCCGGCAGATGTACAAGCTGATGGATCAGCTGGTGCCCGCCCTGAAGGACGAGCTGCCCGAGGAGGCGACCGGCTCCTACGCCGACTGGTTCTCGGACCCGGCCGAGGCGCGGCTTTATTCCGACAGCCAGCACGCGGGCTCGCTGGGCCCGGCGCGGGCGCTGACGCGGCGGCTGGACCTGTCCGGGGCGCGGCGGATGCTCGATGTGGGCGGCGGCACCGGCGCTTTCTCGATCACCTTCTGCCAGGCCTTTCCCGAGCTGACGGCCACCATCGTCGACTTTCCCAACGTCGTCGCGGTGGGGCGCGAGAAGGTGGCCGAGGCGGGGCTGGCGGACCGGATCGCCTATGTCGAAGCCGACGCCACCGGCTTCGACTGGCCGGGCGAGCAGGACGTGGTGCTGATGTCCTATCTCCTGTCGGGCGTGCCGGCGGAGATGCACGCGCCGATGTTCAAGGCGGCCTTCGACGCGCTCTCCCCCGGCGGACGCATCCTGGTCCACGATTTCATCGTGGCGGGCGACCGGAGCGGGCCGCACCTGACGGCGCTCTGGCAGCTGCAGCACACGGCGTTCACGCCGCACGCGGCCTCTCTGGACGCGGACACGCTGGCCACCGCGCTCACCGAAACGGGGTTCGAGGCCGCCGAGGTCGCGCCGATGATCCCCGAGATGACCATGCTGGGCGAGGCGCGCAAGCCGGGCTGAGCCGGGTCACTGCAGCCATTCCGCGACGAGCGTCAGCGTGGCGCGGTAGACGACCGTGCCCGCCTCGTCGCGGACGTTCACGCGGAAGGTACGCTTGTCGCTGTCCGGCAGCGCATCCTTTGCCAGTTCCGGCAGGACCGAGATCGCCGACCACCGGATGTCCTCGCTCCGGGCCAGCTCCTGGCCGGTGGAGTCCCGTGTCTCGACCTCGCCGTCGTCGATGTCGAAGAAATAAAGTGACATGGCTCTCCTTCCCAGCCGCGCCGGTTATCGAGGTGCGAGCCGTCCTAGGATCGCCCCAGATGCAGATAGTCGCCCTCGAACTCGGCGAAGGTTTCCAGCGAATCGAGTTTCGGAATGCTGATCCGGCCGTCCTGGAATTGCACCATCCCGGACTGGCGCAGCGATTGCAGCACGCGCAGCGCATGGACCGGCGTGATGCCCAGCGTGTCGGCCAGCTCCTCCTGCGTCATCGGCAGGGCGAAGCTGTTCGAGCCGACCTCGTCGATCATGTCCATGCGGTGATAGATCTCGCAGAAGAAATGCGCCATCTGCCGGTCGGCGCGCCGCCGCCCCATGCTGACCAGCCATTCCCGCGTGATGCTCTGGTCGACCATGTCGATCCACCGCATGCCTCTTGCGATATTGGGAAACGCGCCCATCATCCCGTCGATGTCGGATTGCGAGGTCTCGACCACCTCGCTTTCGGCCAGGGTCATCACCGAATGATCCATGTGTCCGAGAACGCCGACATGCAGATCGCAGAAATCGCCGGGCAGCAGCAGCGCCATGATCGACCGCCGCCCGTCCGGCAGCAGCTTGTAGCGCGCTGACAGCCCGCTGATCATCAGCCGCACGCAGCTCACCGTCTCGCCCCGCTGGATCAGGTCGGTCCCCGCCGGCACGCGGCGAACGGGGTGCAGAAATCGGTCGAGCCGCGCAAGATCCTCGCGGTTCAGCGCCGCGCCGTGACCAAGTCTTTTGGCCGTTGCATTTTTCAAGTAACCTCCTGTCCTCTGGACGGAAACCGGACGACGACGGAGGTTCCGCCGCGGTCCCGCTCCTGGACCGAAAGCGCGCCGTCCATGCTGGCGGCCAGGGCATGCATCAGCGACTGTCCGAGCGTGCCGCCCGTCTGGCGGATCCCGACACCGTCGTCGGCCACCTCCAGCGCGCTATGGCCATCGCCGTCCGCGCGCATACTGATGACAATTAGCCCGGTTCGGCCGTCAGGGAATGCGTGTTCGATACAATTCGTCACCGCCTCGTGCGTCAGGAGCGCGAGCGAGGTCGCGTTGCGCTCCGGCAGGGCGGCGCGGCTGCCGCAGAGGAACCGCACCTCGATCCCGTAATCGGCGCAGGCGCTGCGCCAGTATTCGGTGACGTCGCGGAACGCCGATTGCAGGTCGACGCCGCGGTTCAGCGCATCGTTCAGCCGCATCAGCATCAGGATGTTGTCGTCCAGATATTTCAGGCGCCGGCGCGCCTCGTCGCCCTGGGCCGCGCGCATTTCGCGCCTGGTCAGGATTTCAACGGTTTGCAGGGCGTTTTTCAGCCGGTGCCAGGATTCGCGGTATTGCAGCCCCTGATCCATCGCGGCGGTGTCTCCATCGGGCATGAACTCCCTCCGGTAAGGCCTGCGCCGGACCGCCCGGCGGTTCGTGTCCTTGCCCCGTTCACGCTAGACAACCACCGCGTGCGGCGCGCCAACAATTGTTTCGCTGCGTAAGTTTTCTAGGCGAAGAGGTCGTGGCAGAGTTCCAGCGCGTCGACCAGCACGTCGATCTCCTCGGTCGTGTTGTAGAGCCCCATCGAGGCCCGGCAGGTCGCCGTCAGCCCGAGATGATCCATCAGCGGCCCGGCGCAGTGGTGGCCCGCGCGCACCGCCACGCCCTTCTTGTCGAGGATGGTCGAGATGTCATGCGCATGCGCCGCCCCGTCCAGCGTGAACGAGAAGATCGCCGCCTTGTCCGGCACCGTCCCCTGCAGGTGCAGCCAGTTCAGCCCCGACAGCTTCTCGACCGCATAGTCGCGCAGATGCGCCTCGTGGGCGGCGATGTTCTCCATCCCCAGATCCATCATGTAGTCGAGCGCGGCGCCCAGCCCGATCATCTGCACGATGCCCGGGGTGCCCGCCTCGAACTTCATCGGCGGGTCGTTGTAGATCACCTCGTCCTTGGAGACTTCCTTGATCATGTCGCCGCCGCCCATGAAGGGGCGCATCTCGGCCATCCGGTCGCGGCGGACATAGATCGCGCCCGAGGCGGAGGGGCCGTAGAGCTTGTGGCCGGTGATCGCGTAGAAGTCGCAGCCGATCTCCTGCACGTCCACCGGCATGTGCACCGCGGCCTGGCTGCCGTCGATCAGCACCGGCACGCCCTTGGCATGGGCGCCCTCGACGATGGCCTTCACGTCGACCACGGTGCCCAGCACGTTGGACAGATGCGTGATCGCCACCAGCTTGGTCTTCGGCCCGATGGCGTCGATCACCTTCTGCGGGTCGAGCCAGCCGGTGGCGTCGGTGTCGACCCATTTGAGCTCTGTGCCGTGCCGCTCGCGCATGAAATGCCAGGGCACGATGTTGGCGTGATGCTCCATCACCGACAGGACGATCTCGGAGTCTTCGTCCCTGAACATCTTCGAGGCCCAGCCGTAGAGGACCATGTTGATCCCCTCGGTCGTGCCGGTGTTCATCACGATCTCGTCCTCGTGGGCGGCGTTCAGGAACCGCGCGATCTTGCCGCGCACGCCCTCGTACTTCTCGGTGGCGAGGTTCGACAGGAAGTGCAGCCCGCGATGGACATTGGAATATTCCTCCGCATAGGCCCGGGTCACGGCGTCGATGACGGCCTGGGGCTTCTGCGCGGAGGCGCCGTTGTCGAAATAGACCAGCGGCCGGCCATTCACCTCGCGCGAGAGGATCGGGAAGTCGCGGCGGATTTCGGTGACGTCATACATTGCCTGGCGCTCCCGGCACGGTGATGCCGATGAGGGTGAGGATCAGGGACAGGGCGAAGACGATCCCGAGGATCGACACGATCACCATCAGGAAGACCTGCCCCAGCGATTGAAAGCCGTGCAGCTCGGCCACGAAATTGGTCAGGAGCCAGAAGAACAGCCCCACGCCCGCCAGCCCGATCAGACCGGCCAGCGGCGGGAAGACCAGCATCACGGCGGTCTGCACCACCTGCAGGCACAGCAGACAGAACTGCAGCCAGGCCACCAGCAGGATCGCGTCGCCGAAGCCGCCGGTGCCGCCCATGGCGCGGCCGATCCAGAAGACCGCGAAGACCGAGATCACCAGGATCGACATCTGGATGATCGCCGTGGTCCAGGGATATTGCAAAAGCGGCGCCATCATGCCGGCCTCGGGGCCCGGGCCGATGAGCCAGACGATGCTGATATGCGCCGCGATGACCGACAGCGCCACCACCAGCAGCAGCACCTCCCACCGCGCCAGCCGCGGCATGTCGAAGCTCATGACCCAGCGCGCCGCCTCGCGCGGCTGCGTGACGCTGGCCCAGGCCTGCGCGATCAGCGTCTTCAGATCCGGCATCATGCCAACAGGCCCGTCCGCTCCGTTTCCCATAGGCTCAGCCCCCAGAACAGAAGAAACACGCCGAACGCAAGAGCCCCCGTCAGGCTCAGCGCCGGGCCGGGGCCGACGAACCCCGCCACGAGCCCCGTCAGCAGCCAGGCCGGCACCGCCGCCAAGAGCGACCAGAACAGAGCGAGCCGCGCCGTGAACCATGTCCCCTGCCCGCCCAGCACGCGCGCCACGATCCGCGTGAGCGCCGCCAGCGCGTAGAGGATCAGCGGCGCCAGGAACAGCCAGGCCAGGAGCGCCCCGCCGATCAGCGCCTGCAGCGGCACCTCGGGGTCGAGATACGCCTCGCGCGACAGTCGCGGCCACTGCGCCACGAAGATCAGCCCGCAGGACAGCATCAGGTAGAGCAGCGCCCGGTCCTCGCGCTGGCCCATGGACAGAAGCCGGCGGACCACCGCCCGCGGGCGGACATACATGCCCGCGATGTCGGTGGTCACCGCCATCAGTCCTTGCGCCGCCGCGCCAGCCAGGCCTCCAGCCGGACGCGGATGTCCTCGGCGATGGCCGGGTCGTCGATCTCCTCGATCGCCTCGGCCAGGAAGGCCAGCACCAGCAGATCCTGCGCCTCGCTCTCCGGCAGCCCGCGCGAGCGCAGGTAGAACAGCGCCGTCTCGTCGATGGCGCCCGAGGTGGAGCCGTGCGAGCACTGCACGTCGTCGGCGTAGATCTCCAGTTCCGGCTTGGCGTAGAACTGGCTGTCCTCGTCCAGCAGCAGCGACTGGCTGATCTGGTAGCCGTCGGTGCGCTGCGCCTCGGGCTTCACCAGGATCTTGCCCTGGAACACGCCGGTGGCGCCGTTGCGCAGCACCTTCTTGAACACCTGCCGGCTTTCGCAATTCACCGCGTCATGGGTGACGAAGACCGTGTCGTCGTGGTGAAAGTCGCCGTCGCCCATGCAGGCGCCCGCGACATGCGCGGTGGCGTCGTCGCCGGTCAGCTCGATCACGCTCTCGTTGCGGGTCATCACGCCGTTCGCCGTCATGGTGAAGGACTTGAACGTGCTCTCCCTGCCCAGCCGGGCGAAGGTATGGGTGACCGCCTGCCGCTCGTGGTCGCGGCCCTGGGCGCGGACGTGGTGGAAGGCGGCGCCGTCGGCGACCTCGACCTCCAGCACCTTGTTGAACCGCGCGGCGGCGGGGCCGTTCTCCAGAAGCGTCAGCTCGGCGCCGGGCTCGACCTTCACAACGTGGTGCAGGATCGCGTCGGAGGTCTCTGATTCATGGAGATAAATCAGCGATACGGGCCGCTCCGCCTTGCCGGTCGCCCGGATCAGCACGCCGTCCGTCGCGAAGGCGGTGTTCAGCGCCGCCAGCGGCCGCTGCACCGGGACCTGGCCCCGCGCCTCCAGCACGCCGTAGACCTCCTTGGCCCAGTGGATGTCGGCGCGGCTGGCGTCCTGCAGCCGCTCGATCTCGACGCCGGCGAGGGTCGGGTCGTCGGACCGGTCCGGGTCGAACACGCCGTCCACGAAGACCAGCCGCACCCGGTCGATCTCGGAGAACAGCGGCTGCTCGTCGCCCGAGAACAGCGCCGCGGGCGCCGGTTCGGGCGCGGTCAGGCCGTCGGGCCGGGTGTATTTCCAGTACTCGTCGCGCCGGTGCGGCAGCCCCATCTCGCGAACCCGGGCCAGCGCCGCGTCGCGCGCCGTGCTCGCCCAGGCCGCGCCCTCGGGGCGCGTCAGCGCCGCGAGCCGGGCCTCGGTCGTGTCCTGTTTCGCCTGCGGCAGAGCCATCACACCACCTCGCCGGTTTCGTTCTGCGCGTCCAGGATGTCGGAATAGCCGTTCTCCTCGACCTCCATCGCCAGCTCCTTGCCGCCGGTCTTCACGATCTTGCCGTTGGCCATGATGTGAACGACGTCCGGCACGATGTGGTTCAGCAAGCGCTGGTAGTGGGTGATCACCAGGAACGACCGCCCCTCCGAGCGCAGCGCGTTCACGCCGTCGGCCACCAGCTTCATCGCGTCCACGTCGAGCCCGCTGTCGGTCTCGTCGAGCACGCACATCTTCGGCTCCAGCACGGCCATCTGCAGGATCTCGTTGCGCTTCTTCTCGCCGCCCGAGAAGCCGACATTGACCGGCCGCTTCAGCATCTCGCTGCCGATCTTCAGCTCTTTCGCGCGCTCGCGGATCAGCTTCAGGAAGTCGGCGGCGCTGATCTCCTCCTGCCCGCGCGCCTTGCGCTGCGCGTTCAGTGCGGTGCGCAGGAAGGTCATGTTGCCGACGCCGGGAATTTCGACGGGGTACTGGAACGCCAGGAACAGGCCGGCCGCGGCGCGCTCCTCCGGCTCCATCTCCAGCATGTCGGCGCCGTCCAGCGCGATGCTGCCGTCGGTCACCTCATAGCCGTCGCGGCCGGACATGACATAGGACAGGGTCGACTTGCCCGACCCGTTGGGCCCCATGATCGCATGCACCTCGCCGGCGCCGACCGACAGGTCGACCCCTTTCAGGATCTGCTTGTCCTCTTCTTCAAGTTTGACGTGCAGGTTCTTGATTTCCAGCATGTTCTTCCTCATCTCGTCGCGGGCCGCCGTGGCGGCCGGTTTGCATTCTCAGCCGATGGTCGCATCCGCTTGGGGGCGCCGGGCGCCGGGCGGGGTGGTCACGATCATCGCCATCGCCTCATTGCTGCCGGTTGAACAGGATCAGCACCTGCGCCAGGTCCTGCGGCGGGATCTGCCAGGGCTCCACCTCGAACCGCGCCATGCGGCCGCGCGTCTCGGCCGGCGCGATCCAGCGTTCGACCGCGTGATAGGGCTTGCGCCCGACATAGTCGTCGAACAGCACGGTCACCGGCCGCGCGGTCCGGATCATCGTGGCCACCAGGCACGCCGCGCGGAACCGCCCGTCGATCAGCACCAGGTCCGGCTGGCGGAAATCCTTGCGGTCCCAGACGGTTACGGGGTACTTGTGATAGTTGCGCCAGCCGTTCTCGTTGCGCGGCGAGCCCCATTTGCCGGTCGGCCCGATATTCACCGGATGCAGGTGCACGGCGCCCTCGGGCGGATGCGCGTCGAAATAGCCGGCCATCATCGCCGCCCAGTCCCGGTCGCTTTCCACCGAGAAGACCGTCTTGCCCAGCTCGGCCGCGATCACCGTCGAGCCGCCGCTGCCGTATTCCAGGATCACGCCCGCCGCGGCATAGCGCTCCTGCAGCCAGGCCGCCTCGGCGGGCGGCAGGGTCAGCGCGGGGCGCTCGATCTGCGGGGTCTCGGGCGCGTTCATCGGCTAGAGCTCCTCGCCCTCGAAATACTCGCGCGCGTCCTCGCGGCGGCCGACATGCTTCAGATGCGCCGCCATGAAGCTGTCGCCCGGCGCGATGGCCAGCGCGGCGAACTTGCCGCTGTCGGGATACTCCATGATGTCGGGATCGTTCAGCGTCGAGATCCCGAGATATTTCAGCGGCCTGTCGCCCGTGTTTATCAGCTGGTGCGCCGCTTCCGGCCCGCCCCGCGGGGCCGAGCACACATCGCCCGCGCGCACCTCGTATTCCTGCTCGCCGAAGCGGTAGGTTCCCTCGCCCTCCAGCACGACGAACATCTCGTCGTTGCCCAGGTGATTGTGGAAGGGAAAGGCGCGCCGTCCCGGCTCGACCGTGACGTACATCGCTCCCAGTCCGCGCATCCCCAGCGCGTCCGTCAGGGGCGCGATCGTCGCGCCGAAACGGTCGCTGCCCTCGGGACCGCTGGGAAAGCCTTCGGCATCGTGGACGTTGACGACAGGAATGGTCATTTGCCGGTCTCCTTCATGCGCGCCAGGGCCAGATCGGCCGCCGCCGTCTCGGCCCGGCGCTGTGCCTCCAACTCGGCCCCCCGCCGGGCCTCTGCCTGCGCCGCGACCCGGCGCCCCAGGGTCCAGGCGACCCCGATGCAGACCAGCAGCCCGAATGCGAGCGCGCCAACGAAGGCAAGCCCGGGGATCCACGCCCAGGCACCCCACCCGGCCAGCAGGCCCGCCACCAGCGCCGCCAGCGCCACGATGCGCGCCGGGTCCGAATGCGACGGGTGCCGGAGCTGCTGCAGCACGCCTTCTTCCGCGGAATTCCCAACCATCGGATCGCCTCGCGCCGCGCGTCAGGGCCGCCCGGCGCCCGCCGGCGCCACCGCGCAGCCGCAAGGGGCGGGATATCCGGCCACAGGGCGCGTCACCCCACCGAGCCTTCCAGCGAGATCGCCACCAGCTGCTGCGCTTCCATCGCGAACTCCATCGGCAGTGCCTGCAGCACGTCCTTGCAGAACCCGTTGACGACCAGCGCCACGGCCTCTTCCTCGTCCATGCCGCGCTGGCGGCAGTAGAACAGCTGATCCTCGTCGACCTTCGAGGTGGTCGCCTCGTGCTCGCAGCGCGAGGAGTTGTTCTTCACCTCGATATACGGAACCGTATGCGCGCCGCACTTGTCGCCGATCAGCAGCGAGTCGCATTGCGTGAAGTTCCGCGCGTTCGTGGCCTTGGGATGCACCGAGACCAGCCCGCGATAGGTGTTCTGCGCCTGGCCGGCGCTGATCCCCTTCGACACGATGCGCGAGCGCGTGTCCTTGCCGAGATGGATCATCTTGGTGCCGGTATCGGCCTGCTGCCAGTTGTTGGTGATCGCGATGGAGTAGAACTCGCCCTGCGATTCATTGCCCCGCAGGATGCAGGACGGGTATTTCCACGTCACCGCGCTGCCGGTCTCCACCTGGGTCCACATCACCTTGGACCGGTCGCCCCGGCAATCGGCGCGCTTGGTGACGAAGTTGTAGATGCCGCCCCGGCCTTCCTCGTCGCCGGGGAACCAGTTCTGCACCGTCGAATACTTGATCTCGGCGTCTTCCAGCGCGACCAGCTCGACCACCGCCGCGTGCAGCTGGGTGGTGTCGCGCTGCGGCGCGGTGCAGCCTTCGAGGTAGCTCACGTAAGAGCCCTTGTCGGCGATGATCAGCGTGCGCTCGAACTGGCCGGTATTCTCGGCGTTGATCCGGAAATAGGTCGACAGCTCCATCGGGCAGCGCACGCCCGGCGGCACGTAGACGAAGGAGCCGTCCGAGAACACCGCGCTGTTCAGCGTGGCGAAGTAGTTGTCGCTGACCGGCACGACCGAGCCGAGATACTTCTGCACCAGCTCGGGATGCTCGCGGATCGCCTCGGAGATCGAGCAGAAGATGACGCCCGCCTTCTCCAGCTCCTTCTTGAAGGTCGTGCCCACCGAGACCGAGTCGAACACCGCGTCCACGGCGACCTTGCGATCCGCCTCGCGGCCCTCGGCGGGGGCGTTCTCGGCCCCCTCGACGCCGGCCAGGATCATCTGCTCCTTCAGCGGGATGCCCAGCTTCTCGTAGGTCTCCAGGAGCTTCGGATCCACCTCGTCCAGCGACTTGGGCTTCTCCTGCATCGACTTGGGCTTGGCGTAGTAATACTGCTCTTGGTAGTCGATCCGCGGATATTCGACCATCGCCCAGTTCGGCTCTTCCTTCTCCAGCCAGCGGCGATAGGCGCCCAGACGCCACTCGGTCATCCACTCCGGCTCGCCGTTCTTTTCCGAGATCAGGCGGACGATGTCCTCGTCGATGCCCTTCGGGGCATAGTCCATCTCGATGTCGGTTTCCCAGCCGTACTTGTACTTGCCGGCCATCGAGCGGACGGCGTCCACCGTCTCCTGGTCCACGCCTTCCTTGACCTGGCTGTCCTTGACTTGAGTGTCCTGCACGTCTGCCATTCTCGGCCTTTCCTTTCCCTCACGCCGCGCGGGCCCGGAACTTCCGGTATTGCGCGGTCCAGGCGTCGATGAAACGCCCGATGTCATTCTCCGTCGTGGCCGGTCCCAGCGAGACCCGGATCGCCGAGGACGCCACCGTGTCGTCGTATCCCATGGCGCGCAGCACGCGGCTGGCCCGGACCTTGCCGCTGGAACAGGCCGAACCCGCCGATATGGCGAAGCCGGACAGGTCCATCTGCATCACCTGCGTCTCGCCCTTCCAGCCCGGAATCGCGAAGCAGCAGGTATTCGGCAGCCGCGATGCATCTTTTCCGGCAAAGATAACCTCTGGCGCGGCAGCCTCAATCCCGTTCTCTAGAATATTTCTAAACTTTTCCACCCGCGCCCAGACGCCGTCGGCCAGATCGCGCGCCGCCGCCTCCGCCGCGGCGCCGAACCCGGCGATGCCGGCGACGTTCTCGGTGCCGGCGCGCCGGCC
The DNA here is from genome assembly GCF_029168335.1 of Psychromarinibacter sediminicola. GTDB lineage: Bacteria > Pseudomonadota > Alphaproteobacteria > Rhodobacterales > Rhodobacteraceae > Psychromarinibacter > Psychromarinibacter sediminicola. Next base: position 27,297 of record NZ_JARGYC010000003.1, on the reverse strand, counting down.
CATCTCCTGGCCGCCGCCTTTCAGCCGGGCCTCCAGGTCGGTGCCGCGCCTGACGATCAGCGCGCCCACGCCCTTCGGCCCCCCCAGCTTGTGCGCCGAGGCGAGCGCCATCTCGCAGCCCATCCAATTGAACGCGACGGGAAGCTTGCCCCAGGCCTGCGTCGCGTCGCACAGCGCCAGACCCTCGGGCAGGTCCTGCACGACGCCGGTCTCGGAATTCGCCGCCTGCAGAACGCTTTGCGCGGCGTCCTTCACGTGAACGCGGCCCGATGCGTCCACCGGCAGCACCGGGTCGATCCACGCCGCCACCGCGTCATGCTCCACATCCGCACCGATCAGCCCGCGGCCCGCGAGCCCCAGCGCCGCCGCCTCGGTCGCGCCGGAGGTGAACACGATATCCGCCCCTTCCGCCCCGAAGGCCGCCGCCACCTGCCCGCGCGCCCGCTCGACGATCGCCTTGGCCGCCCGCCCCTCGGCATGGACCGAGGACGGATTGCCCGCGACGTCCAGCGCCGCGCAGACCGCCTCGCGCGCCTCGGGCCGCAAAGGCGCCGTCGCGTTCCAGTCGAGATACACGCGGTCGGTCAACTCAAGCTCCCAGGCTTCTTCTCGTTCCAAATACGCGCGCCGCAGGCACGCGCCGCAGGCGCGTTCACGCCTCTTCCGCCTCCGACGCCTCGTCCACGACCGAGAACAGCGTCGGCACCGCCGGGCACGGCGCCAGGTCGTTCTCGACCACATCGGACAGCCGCGTCTGGTGCAGGAACACGTAGACATGCGCCGACAGGCCTTCCCACAGGCGGTTGGTCAGCGACTGCGCCTTGGTCCCCGACAGCCCGCCCGAGGCGCCGGCGCCGGTATGCATCGCGCTCACCGTCTCGTCCACGGCGCCCAGCACATCCGCCACCCGGATCTCGGAGGCCGGCCGCGCCAGGCGATAGCCGCCGCCCGGCCCGCGCACCGACTCCACCAGCCCGGCGCGGCGCAGCTTGACGAACAGCTGCTCCAGATACGGCAAGGAGATCCGCTGCCGCTTCGACAGGTCCCCGAGCGAGGACAGCCGCTCCGGCCCCTCCAGCGCCAGATCAGCCAGCGCGACCATTGCATACCGGCCCTTCGTCGACAGTTTCACGGCGCACCCTCCATTGACCTATTGCCGCGCGGTCATTAACTGCACTCTGACCCAGTGCGGCCCGCTGCTGCAACACCGGATTAGAATTGTTCTAAGGTGTCTGACGAAAACAGTCAAGAAAGGAAGCGGTCGGAGCCGATGATAAGAGGAAAAGAATGCCCGAGGTAATCTTCCCAGGCCCTGAGGGCCGGCTCGAAGGCCGCTATCATCCCCAGAAAACCAAGGACTCGCCCGTCGCCATCATCCTGCACCCGCATCCGCAATTCGGGGGCACGATGAACAACCGCGTCGTCTACAACCTGCATTACGCTTTCTTCAACATGGGGTTCACGGTGCTGCGGTTCAACTTCCGCGGCGTCGGGCGCAGCCAGGGCGAATACGATCAGGGCGTGGGCGAATTGTCCGACGCCGCCTCGGCGCTCGACTACCTGCAGTCGATGAACCAGAACGCCAAGCATTGCTGGGTCGCCGGGTTCTCCTTCGGCGCGTGGATCGGGATGCAGCTTCTGATGCGGCGGCCGGAGATCACCGGCTTCATCTCGGTCTCGCCGCCGGCGAACATGTACGACTTCTCGTTCCTCGCCCCCTGCCCGTCTTCGGGCCTCATCGTCAACGGCTCGGCCGACCGCGTGGCGCCGCCGCGCGACACCTATGCGCTGGTCGACAAGCTGCACGAGCAGAAGGGCATCACCGTCACCCACCGAGAGGTGGAAGGCGCGGGCCACTTCTTCGAGGACCCGCATATGGAGCAGATGATCGGCGTCGTCGACGATTACGTGCGCCGGCGGCTGACGGAATCGACGCGCTGACCGCCGCGACGTCCGGGTAAGAATGGACCGGCCCCGTGACGGGCCGGCCCTTCGCGAGGCCCGCTCCGGTCAGGCCGGGCGATGCTCCGGCACCCTGGCGATGATCCAGACGGCATGCACGATGCCCGGGATATAGCCCAGCAGTGTCAGCAGGATGTTCAGCCAGAAATGCTTGCCCAGCCCTACCTGCAGAAACACGCCGAGCGGGGGCAGGATGATGGCAAGGATGATGCGGATCAGGTCCATGGGGTCGTCTCCTTTCGCGGCTTTCGCGACCTCAACGCCGCCTGACCGGTCAGGTTCCGCGGTTGCCCCCTGCTGCACTCAAAGACGCTGTCATCACTCCGGCCAGAACGGCTCTAGCGTTTTCGGCCGGTAGCTTCTGTCCTCATTCAGCCGCAAGGTCGTGAACTCGGCAAGGACGCCTCGGTGGTCCGGCGGATCGCGGTCCGCCGAGGACCACCGCAGAACCCGCCCCAGCCACGATGGTGGCTCTGTCGACCCCCGGACATCCCCGAATGCGTCCGCAGGTTCCGTCAACTCGTCCAGCATGGCCGTATTGAATCGCAGACCCTGCCTCGTCGCGCCCTCGGCCACCCATTCCAGCGTCTTCGCAGAAAACGCCTTGTTGTCGCCGCCGCCCCCGATCGCCGAATGATCGCCCGGGAACCAGAGCTGCTGATAGTCCCGCGCCACGCCCTCTCTGTCGCCGTTCAGGTCGTCGAGGTTGTCCCACAACGCCGGCATGAAGTTCTTGCGTCGTTCATCCACCGCGACGGCGTGCCTGGCCGAAGCGACGCTGCGGGACAGATTGAGGTTGTGAAACTGGTACTTGCGGTTCCAGTGCTTGCTGATCATGAGCTGATTTGGCACGCCAAGGGAGCCCACCGTATCCCAGACGCCAAGATAGGCGAGTTCCAGTTGGATCGCCGCGCCGAACCCTTCCTCCTCGCGGTAGTCGACGTCACGCTTGCTGGTCGCCACCCTGGGAGAGAACTCCGCCCGAAATTTCAGCGAGCCCGGCGCATCGGGATGGTTCTCCGGCCCACGTGCTTCGTAGGACCTCATCGCTTCGGGAATCCGCTGGATGTTCTCCACGGGCGGAATGCCGCAGGACCGGATCAACCCCGCCAGCGACCGCGCCGTGAAGGCCCCCCGCGAGAAGCCGAACAGGAATATCTCGTCGTTCGGTTCGTAGTTGAACGCCAGGTGCCAATAGGCCTCCTCGATGTTCTGGGCCAAGCCCCAGCCGAAGGCGCCGCCCGTCAGCTTGTCCAGCCATCGAGACGCGCGCGAGGTACCCCGGCCGGTCCCGACGCCCGCCACATAGATCACCTGTTGCGTTATCCCGTCCTCCTCCGTTCGCAAAACGGCGCGGGACAGTTCCATTACGTTCGTACGAAATCTGGCATCTGCGCGGTTCCAGGTTCCGTCGCAGAAGATGGCAATACGTTTCATGAGCAAACACCTCTAACCAGTACTGTCCGGACAATACCACAGGCGCCTTGAGCGGCCCAACTTAAAGGCGAACCGCATTCCGTATACCGTGGCATACCGCCTTCCCCGGGGCAGCCGTTTCCGCTAAGACGCCTGCAAGCCGCGATTCAGACATGCCCGGAGGCCCCATGACCAAGATCAAGGTGGACAACCCCGTCGTCGAGCTCGACGGGGACGAGATGACCCGCATCATGTGGGACTTCATCAAGAAGAAGCTGATCGAGCCCTATCTGGACATCGACCTGCTCTATTACGACCTGTCGATCCAGGAGCGCGACCGCACCGACGACCAGATCACGGTCGATGCCGCCGAGAAGATCAGGGAGATCGGCGTCGGCGTGAAATGCGCCACCATCACCCCCGACGAGGGGCGGGTCGAGGAATTCGGGCTGAAAAAGATGTGGCGCAGCCCCAATGGCACGATCCGCAACATCCTGGGCGGCGTCGTGTTCCGTCAGCCGATCATCTGCCGCAACGTGCCGCGCCTGGTGCCCGGCTGGACCCAGCCCATCGTCGTCGGCCGCCACGCCTTCGGCGACCAGTACAAGGCGACCGATTTCCACTTTCCCGGCGCCGGCAAGCTGACCATGAAATGGGAGGGCGCCGACGGCGAGGTGATCGAGAAGGACGTCTACGACGCCCCCGATGCCGGCGTCTACATGGGCATGTACAACCAGGACGAGTCGATCCGCGACTTTGCCCGCGCCTCGTTCAACTACGGGCTCAACCTCGGCTGGCCGGTGTATCTGTCGACCAAGAACACCATCCTCAAGGCCTATGACGGCCGCTTCAAGGACCTGTTCCAGGAGATCTTCGACGCCGAGTTCGCCGACAGGTTCAAGGAGGCCGGCATCTGGTACGAGCACCGGCTGATCGACGACATGGTCGCCTGCGCGCTGAAATGGAACGGGAAATTCGTCTGGGCCTGCAAGAACTACGACGGCGACGTGCAGTCCGACACTGTGGCGCAAGGCTTCGGCTCGCTGGGCCTGATGTCGTCGCAGCTGATGACGCCCGACGGCAAGATCGTCGAGGCCGAGGCCGCGCATGGCACGGTCACCCGCCACTACCGCCAGCACCAGGAGGGCAAGCAGACCTCGACCAACTCCATCGCCTCGATCTACGCCTGGACCGGCGGGCTGAAGCACCGCGCCAAGCTCGACGAGAACATCGCGTTGATGTCGTTCGCCCAGACGCTGGAGCGCGTGGTGGTCCAGACGGTCGAGGACGGGCACATGACCAAGGACCTCGCGCTGCTGGTGGGGCCCGACCAGGGCTGGCTGACCACCATGGGGTTCCTGGAAAAGATCGACGCGAATCTGAACAAGGCGCTGTCGGGCTGATCGGCCTGCCCCGGACGGCACGGGAGGCGGGCTCGGAGTCGTCGCGCCGCTGGTGCAGGACACCACCGGCTTCCGCGCCGGCTATGTCCAGCTGATCGCCGACGCCGTCATCTTCGCCGCGGGCTTTCTGCTGTTCCCGGTGCCGGTCGTGCTGTGGTCGCTTTTGGGCGCGGTGGTGCTGAACCTGGTGATCGCCTTCAACCACCGCCGCGACCGCTACATCGCGCCTGAGCCTCACCCCGCATCGGCCGCGCGGGTATCGGCCCGCTGCGCCAGCCAGCCGCGCAGCGCCCCGGCCGCCAGCCGCGCCAGGTTGTCGCCCATATAGCCGGCCACGACCGCGTCGGTGAACATCCCCGGCGCCAGCCGCGGATCGGGCGGGACGCCGGCGCGCAGCGTGTCGAACATCGCCCGGAAGCCGCCGAAGTTCCACGCCATCCGCCCATAGGGCGCATCCGAGGCGCAGGCGATCCGCGCCGCCGCCTCGGGGCCGGCGGCGGTATAGGCGATCAGGTCGCTCTCGATATGCGTGTCGCGCTTGGCCGACAGGATGTAGAAGATGTTCGGCACCTCCAACCCGTATTGCCGCGCCTTGGCATAGGTCTCGTCCGCGTCCGGATAGGCGGCCCCGCCGCCGCCCATATGCACGCCGATGACCGGCACCTGGGGAAACGCCTCGGCCAGCGCGCGCAGATCCTCGGCCGGGGTATAGGGCGTGTCGGCGCCGAAATGGAACGCCGGCACCGCGCCGCGCGCAACGATATGCTCGACCACGCGCATCACCGGCTCCGAGGCCATGCGGAAGGCGTTCTGCGCCGGGTTCATCTTGACGATGGCCATGCCCATCTCGCCGGTCAGCCGGTCGACAAGGTCGCAGGCGTGCTGCAGCCCCAGCGCCTTCGGGTCGGTCCAGCCCGCCGGGATGAAGCGGTCGGGATAGCGCGCCGCGGCCTCGGCGATATAGCGGTTGGCCTCCAGCAGCGCATGGTAATTCGCGCAGGGATCATTGCCGTAGGTCGTGGCCGCCGGATTCTGCCAGACCAGCGCCATGTCGACCCCGGCCGCGTCCATCTCGGCGACCGCGTCCTCGGCCGAGATCGTGCGCCCGTGGAAATAGTTCGGATCCTCGGCGCGGCGCCGCTCCTGCCAGTCGGGCAGCGCGGCCGGGTCGCTGATATGCACGTCCCCGTCGATCACCAGCCCGCCGCGCTCCAGCCGCGCCAGCAGGGCTTCTGCGCGCTTTTCCGAATCCTGCATGCGGTCCTCCTTCTTTCCCGCCAGACTACACGAGCGGCGAGGCGAGTGAATTCCCTTTCCCCCTGCGAATTCAGCGGCTACGCCCCCGTCAAAGGAGCGCGCCATGACCTACCTGTATCTCGTCCTCGCCGTCGCCGCCGAGACCATCGGCACGACGGCGCTGCAGGCCAGCCAGCAGTTCACCCGCCTCGTGCCGTCGGTCGTGGTGGCCGTGGCCTATGCGGTCGCCTTCTACCTGCTGGCCCTGGCGCTGCGCACGATACCGGTCGGCGTGGCCTATGCCATCTGGTCGGGGCTCGGCATCGTGTTCATCGCGATCATCGGCTATGTTGCTTTCGGCCAGCGGCTCGACCTGCCCGCGATCCTCGGCATCGCGATGATCCTGGGCGGTATCCTGGTGATCCACCTGTTCTCGGCGACCGCGCCGCACTGACCCCGGGAAAGAGCGCGCGGGCCCGCGCCGTGTCGCGGTAGGGGCTGGCCACCGGCCCGGACAGCAGGTATCAGCCGCGCAACTCCCCACAAGAGACGACCTCAATGGACCTGCGCAATATCGCGATCATCGCCCATGTCGACCACGGCAAGACCACGCTCGTCGACGAACTTCTGAAACAGTCCGGTGCCTTTCGCCAGGGCCAGGCCGTGGCCGAGCGTGCCATGGACTCGAACGACCTGGAACGCGAGCGCGGCATCACCATCCTGGCGAAATGTACCTCGCTGGAATGGAAGGGCACCCGCATCAATATCGTCGACACCCCCGGCCACGCCGATTTCGGCGGCGAGGTGGAGCGCATCCTGTCGATGGTCGACGGCGTCGTGCTGCTGGTGGATGCCGCCGAGGGCCCGATGCCGCAGACCAAGTTCGTCACCTCCAAGGCGCTCGCCCTGGGCCTGCGCCCCATCGTCGTGCTGAACAAGGTCGACAAGCCCGACGCCGAGCCCGACCGCGCGCTCGACGAATGCTTCGACCTCTTCGCGGCGCTCGATGCCGACGAGGACCAGCTCGATTTCCCGCACATGTACGCCTCCGGCCGCTCCGGCTGGGCGGATGCGGACCTCGACGGGCCGCGCAAGGATCTCTCGGCGCTGTTCCAGCTGATCGTCAACCACGTCCCCGCGCCCAAGCAGATCCACCACCGGGACGAGGATTTCCGGATGCTCGCCACCACGCTCTCCGCCGACCCCTTCGTCGGCCGGATGCTGACCGGCCGGATCGAGAGCGGCCATGTGAAGGTGGGCCAGACGGTGCAGGCGATCTCGCGCATCGGCCAGAAGATCGAGCAGTTCCGCGTCGCCAAGGTGCGCGCCTTCCGCGGCCTCGGCCACCAGGACATCGACGAGGGCGAGGCCGGCGACATCGTCTCCATCGCCGGCATGTCCAAGGCCACCGTCGCCGACACGATCTGCGCGCTGGCGGTGGACGAGCCGATCGACGCCCAGCCCATCGACCCGCCGACGATCACCGTCACCTTCGGCATCAATGACAGCCCGCTCGCCGGGCGCGACGGCAAGAAGGTGCAGTCCCGCGTCATCCGCGAACGGCTGATGAAGGAGGCGGAGTCGAACGTCGCCATCAAGATCAAGGACACGCCGGGCGGCGAGGCCTTCGAGGTCTCGGGCCGCGGCGAGCTGCAGATGGGTGTGCTGATCGAGAACATGCGCCGCGAGGGGTTCGAGCTGTCGATCTCGCGCCCGCAGGTCATCCTGCGCGAGCTGGACGGCCAGACGGTCGAACCCATCGAGGAAGTCACCATCGACGTGGACGACGACTATTCCGGCGCCGTCATCGAAAAGCTCACCGGCCCCCGCAAGGGCGACCTGGTCGAGATGAAACCCGCCGGCACCGGCAAGACCCGGATCGTCGCCCATGTGCCGTCGCGCGGGCTGATCGGCTATCACGGCGAGTTTCTCACCGACACGCGCGGCACCGGGGTGCTGAACCGCGTGTTCCAGGGCTGGGCGCCGCACAAGGGGCCGATTCCCGGCCGCCGCGCCGGCGTGCTGATCTCGATGGAGGCGGGCGAGGCCGTGGCCTATGCGCTCTGGAACCTGGAAGAGCGGGGCCACATGTTCATCGGCGCCCAGGAAAAGGTCTATCAGGGCATGATCATCGGCGAGCACAGCCGCGAGAACGACCTGGAGGTGAACCCGCTCAAGGGCAAGAAGCTGACCAACGTGCGCGCCTCGGGCTCGGACGAGGCGGTGCGCCTGACCCCGCCGGTGCAGCTCAGCCTGGAAGGGGCCATCGCCTATATCGACGACGACGAGCTGGTCGAGGTGACGCCCAACGCGATCCGGCTGCGCAAGCGGTTCCTGGACCCGCACGAGCGCAAGCGGCAGGCCCGCGCGGCGGAGTAGCTCCGGACAAACAAGAAGCGCGGGCTGATCAGGCCCGCGCTCGTCCGGCGACAGAAAGACGCCGGAAGACAGATGCGCCGGTGGGGATGTCACCGGCGCCGGTCAGGTCATCAGCACTTGGGGCAGCCGCAGCTGACTTCCTTCATGACCCAGTAGCCCTTCGAGGCCAGGGTCTTGATTTCCCGATAAACCGGGGCGTAGTGGACCAGCTCGATGCGGCCGTTCTTGTGCTCGTAGCGCTCTTTCGCCGGCTTCACGAGAACCTTGTCGGTGGCATAGGTGGCCGGCACCCACACCTTGTCGAAGCAGGCGACAGTCCGGCCTTCCCAGGCCATCGCGGAACCAGCGGTGAGAACAACAGCGGCAGCTGCAGCGGTCAGGATCGATTTCATTGTTAGAACCTCCGTTACCCAAAAAGTGAGTCAGATTTACCATGCTGGATTTCATCTGACCTAGTACCCGCGGTTACCGGATTCGTGGATTGGCATGGAAAACGTGAATTTTCTCGGGAATCGCACCGGATTTGTGTTCATCGCGCATCACTTCCGCGCGCAGGGCCGGAGGCCGCGATTCATAAATTGGCTATCCGGGCGAAACAAACGGCCTAAGCCTTTGCGATTGTTCCGACTTTGAGGGCCTATCGGCGGCCGATGGTTGGGGATAAGACGAATCAAACACGCAGATCAACCGGTTGACCGGGTTCAACCCCAGATTGGGCCCGGATCGGACCCAGATCAGACGCGGCGAACGGGCGCGCCCGTGGCGACCGGGCCGGGCTGCAACACCTCGGCGCACCAGCCGCCATGTCCGCGCATCGCGTTATACCCGCCCGGGCCGAGCGCCTCTTCCATCCGCGAACAGGGCGCGCAGGGAACCGTGATCCGCACCACGGCCCCATCCAGGGCCAGCGCCACGCCGCGCAGCGCCGAGAGGTTCAGCCCGGATATCATCAGGTTCCGCCGCAACAGCTCCGGCGGCACCGCCCCGCGCCCGAGAAAGCCCGCGACCGCGGCCAGATGCTCTGCCTGAAACAGCGTCAGCGCCCGCTTTCCGGCCCGCGCGTGGTCGCCCGCCAGCCCGTCCGGGCGCAGCTCCGCCGCGCTCACGGGCCGCATCGCGCCGCGCCGCTCCGGCCGCAGCCCGATCCAGTCGATTCGCCCCGCCTGCGCGTCGGTCGCGGTCAGCTCGGCAAGGGTCCTCAGACCTCCTCCACCACCATCAGGTCGCGTTCGGCGGCGACCTTCGCGAATTCCAGCGCCTCCTGGTAGCGCGGCGAGTTGTAGCACGCCACCGCCGCCTCCATGCTGGGGAACCGCGCCACCACGTTGCGCGGCCGGTCCTTGCCCTCCAGCACCTGATACCGCCCGCCGCGCGCCAGGAACACGCCGCCGTGTTCCGCGATCGCCTCGGTCGCGATCTTGGCGTATTTCGCGTAGCTGTCCTCGTCGCTCACCGTCACATGCGCGATCCAGAGTGCGCCCATCTCAGCCTCCCAGAACCTTTTCCGCCGCCGCGATGGCGGCCTCTGCATTGCCGGCGTCCTTGCCGCCGCCCTGGGCCAGGTCGGGCCGGCCGCCGCCGCCCTTGCCGCCCAGTTCGGCCACCGCCGCCTTGACCATGTCCACCGCGCTGACCGAGCCCGTCAGGTCCTCAGTCACGCCCGCGGCCACCGCCGCCTTGCCGCCCGCATCCGCGATCAGCAGGATCGCGCCCGAGCCCAGCCGCGCCTTGTGCTCGTCGATCAGCGACGGCAGGTCGCGGCCTGACACGCCCTGCAGCACCTGCGCCAGGAACTTTCGGCCGCCGACCTCCTTCGCGGCCGGCCCGCCGTCACTCGCGCCGCCCGACATCGCCAGGTCGCGGCGCAACTGCGACACCTCGTTGGTCAGCGCCTTGCGTTCGTCCAGCAGCGCCTTTACCCGCGCCACCGCATCCGGGCCGTAGCTCTTGACCAGATCCTCGATCTCGCCCAGCACCGCGTCGCGCCCGCGCAGCTCGCTCAGCGCGGCGTCGCCGGTCAGCGCCTCGATCCGCCGCACCCCGGCCGACGACGCCGTCTCGGAGGTCAGCGCGAAGGCGCCGATGTCGCCGGTCCGCGTCACATGCGTGCCGCCGCAGAGCTCGATCGAGTAGGTCTCCTTGTCGAGCCCCTTGCCCGTGGGCGCCCGGCCCATGGACACCACGCGCACCTCGTCGCCGTATTTCTCGCCGAACAGCGCCTGCGCCCCGATCTCGCGCGCGTCGTCGGGCGTCATGATCCGCGTCTCGACGGCCGTGTTCTGCCGGATGAACTGGTTCACCTCGCGCTCCACCCGCGAGATCTCGTCCGGGCTCAGCGCCTTGGCATGGCTGAAATCGAAGCGCAGCCGGTCCGGCGCGTTCAGCGAGCCGCGCTGCGCCACGTGGTCCCCCAGCGCCTGCCTGAGCGCCTCGTGCAGCAGGTGCGTCGCCGAGTGGTTCGCCCGGATCAGCGAGCGCCGGGTGTGGTCGACCTTCAGCGCCACCGGCTCGCCTTTCTCCAGCGCGCCCTTCGAGGCCTTGACGAAATGGCCCAGGATCGCGCCGCCGCCGAAGCGCTGCGTGTCCGTGACCTTGCCCTCGACGTCGTGGTCGTTCAGCGAGCGGATCGTGCCGGTGTCGCCCACCTGCCCGCCGGCCTCGCCGTAGAACGGCGTCTGGTTCACGATGATCCAGCCGGCCTCGCCCTCGGGCAGCGAGTCGGTCAGCTTGCCGTCGTTGATGATCGCCAGGATCTGCCCTTCGGCCGTCTCGGTGTCGTAGCCCAGGAACTCGGTCGCGCCGTGTTCTTCGGCCAGGTCGAACCAGATGGCGAGATCCTTCGACTCGCCCGAGCCCGCCCAGGCCGCGCGCGCCTTGGCCTTCTGCTCGGCCATCGCCGCCTCGAAGCCGGCCACGTCGACCGACCGCCCCATCTCGCGCAGCGCGTCCTGCGTCAGGTCCAGCGGGAAGCCGTAGGTGTCGTAGAGCTTGAAGGCCGCGGCACCCGGCAGGTCGGCGCCCTCGGGGATCTTGCCGAGTTCCTCGTCCAGCAGCCGCAGGCCGCGGTCGAGCGTCTGCTTGAACCGCGTCTCCTCCAGCTCCAGCGTCTCCTGGATCAGCGCCTGCGCCCGGCCGAGTTCCGAATAGGCCTGGCCCATCTGCGCCACCAGCGCCGGGACCAGCCGGTGCATCACCGGGTCGGCATTGCCCAGCAGATGCGCGTGCCGCATCGCCCGCCGCATGATCCGCCGCAGGACATAGCCGCGCCCCTCGTTCGACGGCATCACCCCGTCGGCGATCAGGAACGACGTCGAGCGCAGGTGATCCGCGATCACCCGGTGATGCACGTTGCCGTCGCCGTCGGGGTCGGTGTTGGATGCATTCGCCGACGCCTCGATCAGCGCGCGCATCGTGTCGGTGTCGTAATTGTCGTGCTTGCCCTGCAACAGCGCGCCGATCCGCTCCAGCCCCATGCCGGTGTCGATCGACTGCATGTCGAGCGCGCGCATCGAGCCGTCCTCGAACTGCTCGTTCTGCATGAAGACGATGTTCCAGATCTCGATGAACCGGTCGCCGTCTTCCTCGGCGCTGCCCGGCGGGCCGCCCCAGATATGGTCGCCGTGGTCATAGAAGATCTCGGTGCACGGCCCGCAGGGGCCGGTCGGCCCCATCTGCCAGAAGTTGTCCGAGGTATCGATCCGGATGATCCGGTCCTCCGGCACGCCGACCTTCTTCCAGATCTCGAAGGCCTCGTCGTCGGTGTGATAGATCGTGGTCAGCAGGCGTTTCTTGTCGATCCCGAAATCCCGGGTCAGCAGCTCCCAGGCAAACGGGATCGCCTCGGTCTTGAAATAGTCGCCGAAGCTGAAATTCCCCAGCATCTCGAAGAACGTGTGGTGCCGGGCAGTGTAGCCCACATTGTCCAGGTCGTTATGCTTGCCGCCCGCGCGGACGCATTTCTGCGAGGTGGTCGCGCGGGTGTAGTCGCGGTGCTCGACCCCGGTGAACAGGTTCTTGAACTGCACCATCCCCGAGTTGACGAACATCAGCGTCGGGTCGTTGCGCGGCACCAGCGGCGAGGAGGACACGACCTCGTGCCCCTGCCGCCGGAAATAGTCGAGGAAGGTGGATCGGATGTCGTTCAGGCTGGCCATCTGGCGTGCGGTCCGGGCTTGAGAGATAGGCGTCGGCCCCCTTTATCCCCGCGCCTTCCGCGTGTCCACTGCGCTCGCGCGCTCACGCGGCACAGCAGCGCCCCGCCGGCCGCGCCGGACAGGGAAACGGGATGATTTCGGCGCTCGGCCGTGCTGGATTCGGCGCAAAGCGGCCCCGGCCGGTCACGTAATCGCGAATCTCGTCCCGCGTGATCCCGATGTCGCGCAGCACCTCCGCCGGGTATCCGCGCAACGCCCGGATCGCCCGGCGCCGCTCGCGCGCCGCCCTTACCCGCTCGATCAGGGTCCGCATCTTGCCATCCTCCGTTTTCGTGTCGTTCGAGGATAGCGAACGTATATACAAAAAACGGGGACGGCAACCGCCGCCCCCGCATGTCCGATATGCACCCTGCGCGCGGAGGCCTATTCGTCGACCAACGCGTCATCCTCGCTGCCCGCGCCCATGTCGAAATCCAGCCCGTGGGCGGCGCGGATCTTGTCCTCGATGTCCAGCGCCATGTCCGGATGCTCCTTCAGGAAGGTCTTGGCGTTCTCGCGCCCCTGCCCGATTCGCTCGTCGCCATAGGAGAACCACGCGCCCGACTTCTCGACCACGCCGGCCTTCACGCCAAGGTCCAGAAGCTCGCCGGTCTTCGAGATGCCCTCGCCATACATGATGTCGAACTCGACCTGCTTGAACGGCGGCGAGACCTTGTTCTTCACCACCTTCACCCGGGTCTGGTTGCCGACCACCTCGTCGCGGTCCTTGATCGCGCCGATCCGGCGGATGTCCAGCCGGACCGAGGAGTAGAATTTCAGCGCGTTGCCGCCCGTCGTCGTCTCGGGCGAGCCGAACATCACGCCGATCTTCATGCGGATCTGGTTGATGAAGATGACGGTGCATTTCGAGCGGGCAATCGACCCGGTCAGCTTGCGCATCGCCTGGCTCATCAGCCGGGCATGCACGCCGACCGAGCTATCGCCCATGTCGCCTTCCAGCTCCGACTTCGGCGTCAGCGCGGCGACCGAGTCGACCACCACCATGTTGACGGCGCCCGAGCGCACCAGCGTGTCGGTGATCTCCAGCGCCTGCTCGCCGGTGTCGGGCTGCGAGATCAGCAGCTCGTCCAGGTTCACGCCCAGCTTCTTGGCGTATTGCGGGTCCAGCGCGTGTTCGGCGTCGACGAAGGCGCAGACGCCGCCCTTCTTCTGTTCCTCGGCGACGCAATGCAGGGTCAGCGTGGTCTTGCCCGAGCTTTCGGGGCCGTAGATCTCGACGATCCGCCCTTTCGGGATGCCGCCGATGCCGAGCGCGATGTCGAGCCCCAGCGAGCCGGTCGAGGTCGATTCGATGTCCTGCAGCGGGTTGTCGGCGCCGAGCTTCATGATCGAACCCTTGCCGAACTGCCGTTCGATCTGCGCCAGCGCCGAGTCCAGCGCCTTCTGCTTGTCGCTGTCCTTCTTGTCCATCATGTTCAGGAGTTCTGCCGTAGCCATGGATTCCGGTCCCTTATTTCACAGCGCATGCCCCGCGGCAATGACTGCCGATGTTCGCCTCATGTTCCGTTCGCGACAATGCGAACAAAACGTGGACATTTCAAGCCAAATTTTCCTGGTCCCCAGCTTGGCATCCCAGGTCTTAACGAAGGGTTGAGATGCGGAGGAAAATGACCCGCGAGGCGCAAATATCCGAAATCGCCCGGAAATCCGCCACCGGCTCACACCTGGCTCTGCACCGTCTCGGTCAGCTGCGCCAGCGAGAACGGCTTCGGCAGGAACACGGAATTCGGAATCTTCGCGCGGTTGTGCGAGATCGAATCCTCGGCATAGCCCGACACGAAGACGACGCGGGTGTCGGGGCGCGCCTTCAGCGCCTGCGCCACCCAGGTCGGCCCGTCCATTCCCGGCATGACCACGTCGGTCACGAAGACGTCGACCTCCAGGTCCGGATCCTCCAAGAGCTTCAGCGCCGCCTCGGCGCTGTCGGCCTCCAGCACGGTATGCCCGCGCAGCCGCAGCGCCCGGCCGGCAAAGGCCCGCACCGGCGCCTCGTCCTCGACTAGCAGCACGACACCGCCATTCGGCCGCGCCGCGGGCCGCGCGACCGCGTCGCCCGACGCCACCGCCGGCAGGGCGCCGCCGCGATGCGCCGGGAAATACATCGAGAACACGGTCCCCTGCCCCGGGACGCTGTCGGCAAAGATGAACCCGCCGGTCTGCTTGACAATGCCATAGGCCATCGACAGGCCCAGCCCGGTCCCCTCGCCGGTGCGCTTGGTCGAATAGAACGGCTCGAAGATCTTCGCCAGGCGGTCCGCGGCGATGCCGCAGCCCTCGTCCTCGACGGTGACCACGACATAGTCGCCCGCCGGAACCTCGGCGCGGTCGCGATGCAGCGGCTCGGCCAGCCGGACGGCGCGGGTGGCGATCCGGATCTGGCCGCCCTCCGGCATCGCGTCGCGCGCGTTGACGACGAGGTTCATCAGCACCTGCTCCAGCTGGCGCTTGTCGGCGCGGAGCCGCGGCAGGTCGTTGTCGTGGGTCCAGTCGAGCCGGATCTTCTCGCCGACCAGGCGGTTGAGCAGATGCGTCAGGTCGCCGAGCGCGTCGCGCATGTCGATCAGCTCGGGCTGCATGTTCTGCTTGCGCGAGAAGGCCAGCAGCTGGCCGACGAGCGCGGCGGCCCGGTTGGCGTTCTGGTTGATCTGCACGAGGTCGCCGTAATCCGGATCCCCGGCCTCGTGGCGCAGCAGCAGCAGGTCGCAATGCCCTGAAATCGCTGTCAGAAGATTGTTGAAGTCATGCGCCACGCCACCGGCGAGCTGGCCCACCGCCTGCATCTTCTGGCTCTGGACGAACTGCGCCTCCAGCGTCTTCAGCTCGGTCGCGTCGATCAGCACCGCCAAAAGCGAGGTGCCGCCGCCATCCACCATCCGCCCCAGCGCGACCTGCAGATACACGTCCTTCTGCGGCCGGGTGGCGCGCACGACCTCGGCCTGGGTGGTGCCGCGGCCGTCCGAGACGTCGCGCAGCCACTCCTCCACCGGCCGGCCCAGCCCCTCGACCATCGCCGAAAATTCGAGCCCGTCCTCGTCCGGCAGCTCCAGCAGGGTGCGCGCGCGGCGGTTGGCCATCAGGATGCGGCCCTCCGGCGCGATCTTCATGATCGGCACGGGAATCGCGTCGGCATGGGTCAGGTGCCGGTCGGGCGACTCGCTGGGCCAGACATAGACCTGCGTCAGCCCGCCCGGTTCCTCCAGCATCGCCAGATGCGCGGCGAGCTGTCCTTTCGCCGTGTCGAGGTGATGCAGCTGGCCCTTGCGCAGCGGCGGGTCGCTGACGATGCGGTCGATGCTGGCCGGGCGGCCGCCCAGCAGCGCCGCCATGGCCTGGTTCATTTCCACGATGCTGCCGGTCTTGGACAGGCGCAGCATCGGCATCTCGATCTCGGCCGCCGAGGCGGTGCCATGATCGTCCAGCCGCCAGATATGCCCGCACGGCTCCGCCTGCGTCACCGACAGGCGCAGCGCGCCCTTGGCCGTCGCCACATCCTCGGCCGCCGCGCCCTGGGCATCGGCGCGCAGCCGCATCCGGCGCAGGACATGGGCCGGGGCCGCGAAATGATCGCCGATGGCGGCGGCAAGCGTCTGGTCCGGCCGGCCGGGATAGCGCGCCGACGCGGCGGCGTTGCGATAGGTGACGCGGCCGCTTTCGTCGGTCAGAAAGCTGGGCACCGCGTCGCGGCCGATCAGCGCGGCGACCGCGGCCGTCACCCGGCCCTGCCGTGCGCGGTGACGGTGCACCAGCCAGGAGATCGAAAGACCCAGCGCGATCAGCGTGGCGCCGGCCACCAGAAACAGGCTGCCCGCGAAGCCGCCCCGGAAGAAGAGCGCCAGCCCCAGGAAACCGACCGCCGGCGCCAGAACGCGCGGCCAGCGCGGCGCGACGGCCAGCGCGATCCGCGTCAGCGATCCGGGCGGTTCGGCCACGTCCGACAAGCACAGCGCTCCTTTACGATCCGTGCGCCACCCTTCCACGAAAAAAGTTAACGCGGCCTTAAGGCGGATCGGTTTCGTCGCGCATCAGCTGGGCCAGGTAGAATCCGTCGCCGCCGTCGCGCGGGGTCCAGCGGCGCTGGTCCACCAGCCGCCAGGCCGGCGCCGCGGCGCGGAATGCCGCCACGGTCCGGTCGTTCTCGGCCGCCAGCAGCGAACAGGTCGCATAGGCCAGCGTGCCGCCCGGCGCGACCAGATCACATGAACGCAGCAATATATCCATCTGGATTTCCTGCAATTCCCGAAGTCGCGCAGGCGTCAGCCTCCACTTCGCCTCGGGGCTCCGCCGCCAGGCGCCGCTGCCCGAGCACGGTGCATCGCAGAGCACCAGGTCGAAGCGTCCCGCCGACGGCAAAGCCTCCGTCGCGACCGTCTCGATCCGCACCCCGGCCCGCCGCGCCCGCTCCGGCAGGTCGCGCATCCGCCGCGGGTCGGCATCGTGTGCCACCACCTCCGCGCCGCGCGCGGCCAGCGCCAGCGCCTTGCCGCCGCCGCCCGCGCAATAGTCCAGCACCCGCGTCCCCGGCCCCGCCGGCAAGGCGGCGCAGACCGCCTGACTCGCGGCGTCCTGCAACTCGACGAGCCCCTCGCGATAGGCGCGCGTGCCCTGCACCCGGCGCGGGTTCTCGGTGACCTCCAGCGCCGTCTCCGCCAACGGATGCGGCCGGGTCGACACGCCCTCTTCGGCCAGCGCGGCGCGGGCCTCGGCCACCTCCGCCTTCGCCGCATTCACGCGCAGGAAAACCGGCGCCCGGCGACGCAGCGCTTCCAGCACCGGGGTGCAATCGTCCCCGAGGCTCTCGGCCATCGGCGGCATCAGCCAGTCCGGCATGTCCAGCCGCACCGCCTCGGGCGCGTCCTCCAGCGACTCGCCGCCCTCGTCCGCGCCCACCGGCGCCGGCGCGAAGCGCGCGCCGGTGAACATCTCCTCCGGCGCTCCCCCCGCCAGCCGCACCGCACCCAGCATCAGCCCACGGCCGGTGTCGGCCCCGCCGACCCAGGCGCAGGAGCGCCGGCAGCGCAGCGCGTCGAAGACATGGTCGCGGATCGCCGCACGGTCGCCGGAGCCGGCGAACCGGTGCCCTCGTGCCCAGCCGGTCAGCACCTTCTCGGCCGCCTCGCCGGCCAGCACGGCGTCGAGTACCTCGATCGCCGCCGCGATCCGCGCCGCGGGCGTCACCTGAAGATCACCGCGTAATCGGCTGACATATCACATCATCCGGTAGTTCGGACTCTCCCGGGTGATCTGCACGTCATGCACGTGGCTTTCCTTCAGCCCGGCGCCCGTGATCCGCACGAAGGAGCAGTTCCGCCGCATCTCCTCGACGGTGGCGCAGCCGGTATAGCCCATCGCCGCGCGCAGCCCGCCGACCAGTTGGTGGATCACCGCGCCGGCCGAACCCTTGTAGGGCACCTGCCCCTCGATCCCCTCGGGCACCAGCTTGTCGCTGGCGGCGTCCTTCTGGAAATACCGATCGGCCGAGCCGCGCGCCATGGCGCCCATCGAGCCCATGCCGCGATACGACTTGAACGACCGCCCCTGGTACAGGATCACCTCGCCGGGCGACTCGTCGGTCCCGGCGATCATCGAGCCCACCATCGCGCAGGACGCCCCCGCCGCGATGGCCTTGGCGAAATCGCCCGAGAACTTGATGCCGCCGTCGGCGATCACCGGCACGTCGCCGGCCGCCTCGACGCAGTCCATGATTGCCGTCAGCTGCGGCATGCCGACCCCGGCGACCATCCGCGTGGTGCAGATCGAGCCCGGGCCGATCCCGACCTTCACGGCATCCGCGCCCGCGTCGATCAGCGCGCGCGTCGCCGCGGCCGTGGCCACGTTGCCGGCGATCACCTGCAACTCGTTCGACAGCCGCTTGGCCCGGCTCACCGCCTCCAGCACGCCGGCGGAATGCCCATGCGCGGTGTCGACCACCACGATGTCGACCCCGGCATCGACCAGCGCCTCGGTCCGCTCGAACCCGGCATCGCCCACCGAGGTCGCCGCCGCCACGCGCAGCCGGCCCAGCCGGTCCTTGCTGGCCGTCGGGTTCACCACGGCCTTCTCGGTATCCTTCAGCGTCAGAAGACCGGTCAGCTTGCCCTGCGCGTCCGTCACCAGCAGCTTCTCGATCCGCCGCGCCTTCATCAGGCTGATCGCCTCCTCGCGGTCGGCGGGCTCCTGCAGGATGGCGAGGTTGTCCGAGGTCATCATCACCCGCACCGGCGTGTCGTCCGCATCGGCGAAGCGCATGTCGCGATTGGTGACGATGCCCACGACGCGGCCCTGGTCGTCCACCACCGGGAAGCCGGTGAAATTGTACCGCTCGATCAGCGCCTTGGCGTCGCCCAGCGTCTGATCGGGGCGCAGCGTGACGGGGTTGTAGACGATGCCCGACTCGAACCGCTTGACCCGCCGCACCTCGCGCGACTGGGTCTCGACGTCCAGGTTCTTGTGGATCACCCCGATGCCGCCGGCCTGCGCCATGGTGATCGCCATCCGGCTTTCGGTGACGGTGTCCATCGCAGAGGACAGAAGCGGAATGTTCAGCGCGATGTCCTTCGTCACCCGCGTCGACGTGTCCGCCGTCGAGGGCAGAACGGCCGAGGCGGCCGGAACGAGCAGGACGTCATCGAAGGTAAGTGCCTCGCGAATCACCATCTGGGTCTCCATCGGGGGATATCGGTTGGCGCCTCCCTATTGCATGGGTTGGCATCGGGGGAAAGAGGCGACATCCATGGAATCGAAAGAAGGCGCCCCTGGCCTTCGCGCGAATCGATTAAGGAGCCCCCGCGATGACCGACGCGCCGCTGTCCGGTGTCACCATCCTCGACCTGACCCATGTTCTGGCCGGACCCTACTGCACGATGATCCTGTCGGATCTCGGCGCGAAGGTGATCAAGGTGGAACGCCCCGGCGCCGGCGACGACACCCGCGAGTTCCCGCCCTTCGTCGACGGGATGAGCGCCTATTTCGCCACCATCAACCACGGCAAGCAGTCCATCGCGCTGGACCTGCGGCAGGAGGACGACCGCAAGGTCTTCGACCGCCTGCTGGCGCGCGCCGACATAGTGGTGGAGAACTACCGCCCCGGCGTGATGGAGCGGCTCGGCTACGGCTGGGAGGCGCTGCACGCGACATACCCGCGGCTCATCTACGGCGCCGTTTCGGGCTTCGGCCATACCGGGCCGGAGGCCGGCAAACCCGCCTATGACATGGTCGTGCAGGCGCGCGGCGGCGTGATGTCGATCACCGGCGAGAAGGATCGCGAGCCGGTGCGCGTCGGCGCCTCGGTCGGCGACATCGTGGCGGGCATGTTCCTGGTGCAGGGGCTGATGGCGGCGCTGATCGCGCGCGAGAAGACCGGCGAAGGGCAGAAGATCGACGTGGCGATGCTGGATTCGCAGATCGCCATCCTCGAACACGCCGTCGCGCTGACCTCGGCGACGGGGCAGATCCCCGGCCCCTCGGGCGCCCGCCACCCCACGATCACCCCGTTCGAGACCTACCACGCCAAGGATGGCCTGTTCGTCATCGCCGCCGGCAACGACGTGCTGTTCCGCCGCCTCTGCGAGGCGCTGGGCATGGACCTTGCCGACGATCCGCGCTTTGCCACCAACCGGGCGCGCTGCGACAACGTGAAGGTGCTGAAGCGGCTGATCGAGACGATCACGCTGGAAAAGCCCAAGCAGCACTGGATCGACCTGCTGCAGCAGGCCGGCATCCCCACCGGCGCCATCCAGAACGTGGCCGAGGCGCTGAAGGATCCGCAGCTTCTGGCCCGCTCCATGGTGGTCGACGTGCCCAGCCGGTCGGGCCATGTCTTCACCGCCGCCGGCAACCCGATCAAGATGTCGGCGCTGCCCGACACCACCACGCGCGGGCCGGTGCCGGAACTGGACGGCGACCGGCAGGCGATCCTCGACTGGCTGGACGAGGGGCGGGCGGCGGAGTAGCTGCCGGTTTCGGACCGCTGCGCGGTCCGACCGTGGTGGGGGGCCAGCCCCCGCCGTCCATCGGGCTTGAACCGATGGCGCACGATGAACGGCCCCCCGGGATATTTCAGACCAGAAGAAGGTGCGGAGATCGGGCGAGCGGAGAGCCCTGTCTTTATTATCAGATGTTTGCGCGTCTCTCTTCACGCAACGGCGCTGTTCGTCTTCACCGCCAGCGCACCCTTGGCCCACATCTGCAGCACCTTGGCGGCGATCCAGGGCAAGAGCAACGTCGCGAGGACCAGAAGCACGCCGCCGGTCACCCGGAACGGCGCCGCGACCGGGCTCAGGAGCAGCAACAGCCCGGCGAAGGCCGCCAGCGGGAAGGTGAACGCGCCCCAGAGCGGGCTGAACCCCGCCGCGCGCAGCGGCACGTTCCAGACGACCAGCGCCACGAACAGCACCGCCGCCCCCGCGCAGAAGGCCAGCGCCACGCCGGTGAGCCCCAGCAGCACCCCTGCCGTGCCGAACAGCGCCATGGGCGCGAGGTGGATCGCCAGGAGCGGCCGGAGCGGCGCCGGCGGGGGGCGGGTGGCGAACTGTACCGCGCTCACCGCGAAGATCAGCGCCGCCACCGGCAGCGTGCCGTAGAAGGCCGCCCAGGCCACACCCGGCAGCCCCAGCGGCACGGCGGCGAGCGGCGCCACGATGAAGCCGACGAAGGTCAGGTGCCAGGCGGGCGTCACCATCCGCCCCTCCGGCGGGCTCGCCACCAGCACGTAGATGACAAGCGCCGCCAGCATCCCGTGCAGCCCCAGCCCGCAGACCAGGACCACCCGCGCCGCGCCCGGCGCAAAGGGCACGAGCCCGGCGGCCAATAGCATCACCGACATCGACAGCGCCGCGAGGCCCAGCCGCCCCGGCAGCACCCGCAAGTCCTCGATCACGGCCCCCGGCCGCCGCATCGCCTTCGCCGCATAGGCCGCCAGGGCCCCCAGGAACAGCAATGTCACCGCGCCCAGCAGCAGGTCGCTGACCCAGCCCAGCCGGTCGAACGCCTCGCTCGCGCGCCGCCAGGCCAGCGCCAGCCCGAACAGCCCCATGAGCGGCGGAAACACCGCCGGCGGGGTCCGCCGCCAGAAGGCCACGCGCTGTACCGGATCCTGTCTCATCGCCCCCTCGCATTCCGCTTGCCGAATGCGACCAGTTACGCGCCCGCCCGCTCCCGTGCCAAGCGCCCATTCGCCGCAGACGAGCCTTGCACCCTGCCCCGCTCTGCGCAACCGTGCGGCCATGACCGGACATGGATACGATAGCGGCCGCCTCGACCTGCCCTTCGTCGGGCTGCCCAGCTTCGGAAAGCGCCCCGTCGAGGCCGACTGGTCGCGGATCGACGCCGACGCCGCGATCCTAGGCGCCCCCTTCGACGGCGGGACGCAGTACCGCCCCGGCGCCCGCTTCGGCCCCCGCGCGGTGCGCGAGGCGTCGACCCTGTTCTCCTTCGGCCATGCCGGCGCCTACGACCACGAGGACGACGTCACCTATCTCGGCCCCGATGTGCGCCTCGTCGATATCGGCGATGCCGACATTGTCCATACCGACACCGCACAAAGCCACGCAAATATTCGCAAGGGCGTCGAGGCGATCCTGGCCGCCGGGGCCCTGCCGGTGGTGATCGGCGGCGACCACTCGGTCAACATCCCCTGCATCGACGCTTTCGAAAAATCCGGCGATTTCCACGTCCTGCAGATCGACGCTCACCTGGATTTCGTCGACGAACGCCACGGCGTGCGCTATGGCCACGGCAACCCGATGCGCCGCGCCGCCGAGAAGCCCTATGTCACCGGCCTGACCCAGATCGGCATCCGCAACGTCTCCTCCACCGCGCGCGAGGGCTACGAGGATGCCCGCGCCATGGGCTCGACGATCCTGTCGGTGCGCCAGGCCCGCCGGCTCGGCCCCGCCGCCGCGCTCGACAGCATCCCCGCGGGCGCACCGCTTTACGTCACCATCGACATCGACGGCTTCTGCCCGTCCATTGCGCCGGGGACCGGCACGCCCAGCCATGGCGGCTTTCTCTATTACGAGGGGCTGGAGCTGCTGCAAGAGGCCGCCAACCGCCACCGCATCGTCGGCATCGACCTGGTCGAGGTGGCGCCGGACTACGACCCCTCGGGGTCCACCCAGATCCTCGCCGCGCAGCTTCTGCTGAACTTTCTGGGCTTCGTGTTCCACGCGCGGACCGGGCAATGAAGGTTCTCGTCGCCGGCGCCGGCCCCACGGGCCTGACCGCCGCGCTGGAGCTCGCCCGGCGCGGCGCCGAGCTGCGCATCGTCGAGAAACGCCCCGATCCCTCGCCCTTCTCCCGCGCGGTCGGCATCACCCGCGGCTCGATGGAGATCCTGCGCCCCTCCGGCGTGGCCGAGGCGCTGATGGCCGAGGCGGTCACCTTCTCGGCCATCGCGTTCCATGTCGGCGCGCGCCCGATCGCGCATCTGCCGATGGATTTCGACGACCGCTCGCGCATCTGGGGCCTGCCGCAGGACCGGACCGAAGCGCATCTCGCCCAGGCGCTGCGGCGCCACGGCGTCGAGGTCGAGTACGGCACGCCGGTGACGAAGGTCGCGCAGGACGAACGTGGCGTCACCGTCCGAACCGCGTCGGACGAGGACCGCGCCGACCTGCTGATCGGGGCCGACGGCGTCGGCAGCACGGTGCGCGAGGCGCTCGGCCTCGACTTCCCGGGCTACGAGCTGCCCGAGACCTGGTCCATCGCGGATGTCGAAAGCGCCGCCTGGCCCGATCCCACCGCCTTTCACGGCTATCTTCTGCCGCAGGGCGCCGTCTGTGTCGTGGTGCCCCTCGGCCCCAGCCGCTTTCGCATCATCGCCTCGCAGCCCGACGCGCTGGCCGCGCTGCCGGTGCCGATGCAGGTCGACGCGACGCATCGCGCGGGCACGTTCCACATCTCGGTCCGCCAGGTGCGCGACTATGCGCAGGGCCGCGTGTTCCTGGCCGGCGACGCCGCGCATTGCCATTCGCCCGTCGGCGGGCGCGGCATGAATCTCGGGATCGCCGACGCCGCCGACCTTGCCGCGCGCATCGTCGAGGGTCGCACCGACGGCTACGCCGCCGCCCGCCATGCCGCCTCCGCGCGGATCATGACGGCCACCGAACGCGCCCGGCGCCTGCTGCAGGGCGGCCCGCTTCGCCGCGGCCTGGCGACCTCGGTGCTGCGCCTTGCGGCAGCCGTTCCGCCCGTCGGCCGCGCCTTCGTCCACCGCTTCGTCGGCGGCTGAGCCCGCCGCGGACGGGTCAGCCCGCGGCCAGGTCCGCCCCGAGACGCAGGTTTCTCAGCTTCTTCCAGGTGACCTCGGGGTCGATCTTGCCGAAGCCCGCGAAGGTTCCGAAGCCGCAATCGGTGCTGGCGATCACCCGGTCGGCGCCGACGATGTCGATGAACCGCTGCAACCGCTGCGCGACGAGCTGCGGGTGCTCGACATAGTTCGAACAGGTGTCGATGACGCCCGGCGCCAGGATCTTGTCGTCGGGGATCTCGGCGTCGCGCCAGACGACCCATTCGTGCTCGTGGCAGGGATTGGCGCTTTCGAACAGGATGGTATTCGGCCGCGCCGACAGCACCACGTCGATCACCTTTTCCAGCGCGATGTCGTGGTCGTGCGGGCCCTCGTAATTGCCCCAGCACAGGTGCATCCGCATCCGGTCGGCCGGCAGCCCCTCGGTCGCGGCGTTCAGCGCCTCGACGTTCAGCGCGGCGATCTTGACGAACTCCTCCTCGGACAGGTCCTGATAGCCGGTATGCGCCGACATCGCCAGGTCGGGGCAGTCGAACTGGATATCCAGCCCGGCGTCGAGGATGGCCTCGTATTCCGGGCGCATCGCCGCGACCAGCGCGTCGAGATAGGCTTCGTGGCTGGGGTAGTACTTGTTGACCTGAAACGCCGTGATCAGCCCCGGCGAGGCCGCATTCATGAAGGCGCGCGTGCCGTCGCCCTCGGCCTCCAGCGCGCTCTTGAACCGGCGGATATCGTCGAGCGCCGGCTGCAGGTCGATCAGCTTGACCTCGTCGACGCAGGAGGCGCGGGTGAATTCCTGGCTGCCCATGATCGCGCCGAGCTTCTTGGCGAGATCCGGATGCGCGGCGAGGTCCTTTGCCGGTTTCCGCTCGATATGGCCGCCGAAGCCGCTCAGGCGTTCCTGCATGTAGGTCGAATAGCCGACCTTCCCCAGCTCGCCATCCGACACGATGGTGACGCCGGCCTCGCGCTGGTGCCGGACCGCGTCGTTGATCGCGGCCTGGACCGTCCGTTCGAATTCCGCGCGGTCGTAGGGCTCGCCCTTGTCCTTGGCCAGCAGCAAGGCCGAGAGACGGTCGCCGCGCGGCAGGCTTCCGACATGGGTCGTCGCGATGGTCATGATCTGTGCTCGTCGATGTCCGGGCTGTTGCGGGCGTATCAGACCACCCCGCCGCCGGAATGACAACCGGGACGGCCCGAGGGGGCGCCGGAACCAGGGCATCCGGGGACACCGCTTTTCGCTCGACATGTATAGTTGTCTAGTTGTAGGCATCGAACAGCCCCCTGCCGACTACGCGAGGCGCCCATGTCCGACTGTCCCGCCATCGACCCGCCGCGCCTCGGAGAGCCCTATCTGCTCACCCCCGGCCCGCTGACGACGTCTTACGCGGTCAAGCAGGCGATGCTGCGCGACTGGGGCAGCTGGGACGGCGATTTCCGGGCGATGACGGCCGAGATGCGCGAGCGGCTGGTGGCGATGCTGGGCGACGGTCACGAGGCCTTCACCTGCGTGCCGATGCAGGGCTCCGGCTCGTTCTCGGTCGAGGCGATGCTGGGCAGTTTCGTGCCACGCGACGGCAAGGCGCTGGTGCTGGCCAACGGCGCCTACGGGCAGCGGGCGGCGCAGGCGCTGGCCTATATCGGGCGGGCCTTCGACGCGCTGGACAAGGGCGACTACCTGCCGCCGCGCGGGCCCGAAGTGGCGGCGAGGCTGGCGGCGGACCCGGCCGTCACCCATGTGGTCGCGATCCATTGCGAGACCTCGTCGGGCATCCTGAACCCGCTGGCCGAGATCGCCGAGGCGGTGGCGGCGGCGGGCCGCACGCTTCTGGTCGATGCGATGTCGGCCTTCGGCGCGCTGCCCCTGCCCCCGGCCGAGGTGCCCTATGCGGCGCTGGTCTCCTCGGCGAACAAGTGCATCGAGGGCGTGCCGGGCTTCGGCTTCGTGCTGGCGCGGCGCGAGGCGGTCGTGGCCGCCGAGGGCAACGCGCATTCGCTCTGCCTGGACGTGCACGCGCAATGGGCGGCGATGGAGGCGACGGGCCAGTGGCGCTATACGCCGCCGACCCACGCCGTCGCGGCCTTCCTGGAGGCGCTGCGCGCGCACGCGGCCGAGGGCGGCGTGGCGGCGCGCGGGGCGCGCTATGCCGAGAACCGCGACGTTCTGGTGGCGGGGATGCGCGCGCTGGGATTCGAGACGCTGCTGGCCGACCGCTGGCTGTCGCCGATCATCACCACCTTCTTCTGCCCGGCCGATCCGGCCTTCTCGTTCGACGCGTTCTACGACGGGATGAAGGCGCGCGGCTTCATCATCTATCCCGGCAAGCTGACGGTCGCGGAGTCGTTCCGGCTGGGCCATATCGGCCAGGTGGACGCCGACGTGATGCGGCAGGCCGTGGCGGCGGTGGAGGCGACCCTGCGGGCGCTGGGCGTGACGGACCCGGCACCGCCCGCGGCCGCCCTGGCGGAACGCGCGAAACTGGGAGAGGCGGCATGAGCCGGTTCAAGGCGGTGGTGTTCGACTGGGCCGGCACGATGGTGGATTTCGGCTCCTTCGCGCCGATGGGCGTGTTCGTGAAGGCGTTCGAGCAGTTCGGCATCCCGGTGACGATCGCGCAGGCGCGCGCGCCGATGGGCGCGGCGAAGTGGGACCATATCCGGGCGATGATGGACATGCCGGAGATCGCGGCCGCCTGGGCCGAGAAGTACGGGGCGGCACCGACCGACGCCGACGTGGACAGGGTCTATGCGGTCTTCGTGCCGATGAACGAGGAGGTGGTGGCCGAGTATGCCGATCTGGTGCCCGGTGCGCTGGAGACGCTGGCCTATCTGCGCGGGCGCGGCATGAAGATCGGCTCGACCACGGGCTACACCCGCTCGATCATGGAGCGGGTGCTGCCGGTGGCGGCCGAGCAGGGCTACGCGCCCGACAACCTGGTATGCTCGGACGACCTGCCCGAGGGGCGGCCGGGGCCGCTGGGGATGTACCAGTGCTTCGTTGACCTCGCCGTGTATCCGCCCGAGGCCGTCATCAAGGTGGACGACACCGCGCCGGGGATCGCCGAGGGCGTGGCCGCTGGCTGCGTGACCGTGGGGCTGACGCTGTCGGGCAACCATGTGGGCAAGACCCCGGAGGAGCTGGCGGCCTGTTCGGAGGCCGAGCTGCAGGGCTTCCGCGAGTCGGCCGGCGCGGCGCTGCGGGCGGCGGGGGCCGATTACGTGATCGACACGGTGGCGGAGTTGCCGGCGTTGATCGAGGGGTTGGAGGCGGCGGAGTAATCCGTCGCGGACCCTGAGCGCGGCCGCGGGTGGGGGGCGTTTGGCGCATTCGCTCTGAACGGTGCCTCGCGCGGAACAAGGCGAAGCCGCCGCGCAAGCGCCGCCTCTCGGCGATTGCTCTGCAATCGCCTGTCGGCAGGGCATTGCATAGCAATGCCCGAGA
>NZ_JARGYC010000039.1 GCF_029168335.1 Psychromarinibacter sediminicola | reverse complement strand
GGCATCGAGGATGGCGGATCGGCGCTCTTCCGCGGACAGGCGAAGGCGAGCGGGCATGTGACGTCCTCCGGGTATTGCAACATGTCGATCCGTCCCCTAGTTACCGACCAACCGTCGGTATAATTGCCCTCCGGCCGCAGACACATCAACCGTTTTCTACCGGAACCGTTCTCCATGTCCGAAAAACCCGATGCCGAGCGCGCGACGGCGCGCGCCGACCTGACCTTCGAGACCGACCCTGGCGCCGCCCGGTCCCTGTGGACGGCCTGCGCGATCCTTCTGGCGATCCTGCTCTGGATGGGGAGCGGGTTCGTGCGGACCGATCCGCCGGCCAGCGAGCCGGCAGAGGCCGCGGCGCCGCCGCCGTCCTCCGTGGTCGTCCGGGAGTCGGTTGCCGAGCCAGTTCCCATGAGCTTCAGCGCGCAGGGACAGGCATTGCCCGAACGCGACACCGAGATCGTCACGGAAGCCTCGGGCACCGTCGCATCCGTGCCGGTCAGCAAGGGGCAGGTCGTGGCACGCGGCGCCGTCATCGCCCAGCTCAACGCGGACAGCGCCGAGGCCGCGCTGGCCCAGGCAGAGGAGGAACGGGACCGGGCACAACGCGAGCTGGACAACGCCACGACGCTCCGCGATCGCGGCGTGGGCACGGTCGACCGCGTCGCGGAGGCCCGCGCCACGCTGGCGGCGGCGGAGTCCCAGGTCTCGGCGGCCCGCGACACGCTCGACACCCTCACCGTCACCGCGCCGTTCGCCGGACGCATCGAGGACCTGATGATCAACGACGGGGAATACGCGGCGGCCGGTGACCCGGTGGCCCGGCTCGTGGACAACCATCCGATCACCGTCGCCTTCGAGATTCCGCAGCAGAACCGCGCGGGCATCGAGACGGGCAGCCCGGCCGAAGTCCGGTTCGTCACCGGCCAGACCCGCGAGGGGGAAGTCACCTTCGTCGGCACCGCGGCCTCGCCGGAGACGCGCACCTTCCTCGCCGAGGTCCAGGTGCCGAACGAGGACGGCGCCATTCTGGCCGGGGTCTCGGCCGAGGTCACGATCCGCACCGGCGAGGAGACCGCGCATTTCGTCGATGCCTCGGTCGTGTCGCTCAATCCCGAAGGCCGGACCGGCATCAAGACGGTGGTCGACGGCGTGGTGCAGTTCCACGAGGTCGACCTGATCAACGCCGAGATCGGCGGCCTCTGGGCCACGGGGCTGCCCGAGACGGCGCAGATCATCGTCGTCGGCCAGGGCTTCGTCCGCGAAGGCGAAGCGGTCCGCGTCCAGAGGGACGATGCCCCGGGGCGCTCCGAACACGCGGGCCTCGAAGAGCAAGGCGAGGCGGACCAATGAACCCGATCATCGACGCGGCCTTTTCCCGCACCCGCGCGGTCATCCTCGCGCTCGCGATGGTGCTCGCGTTCGGCGCGTTCGCCTACATTTCCATCCCGAAAGAAGCGAACCCCGAGGTGCCTCTTCCGCTCGTCTACG
This sequence comes from Psychromarinibacter sediminicola, assembly GCF_029168335.1. GTDB lineage: Bacteria > Pseudomonadota > Alphaproteobacteria > Rhodobacterales > Rhodobacteraceae > Psychromarinibacter > Psychromarinibacter sediminicola. Next base: position 43,905 of record NZ_JARGYC010000039.1, on the reverse strand, counting down.
TCTCGACCGGGATCGACGGGATCAGCCCCTCGGACGCGGAGCGTCTGCTGCTGGAGCCGATGGAAGCCAAGTTCAGCGCGATCGAGGGGCTGCAGACGATGTCGAGCGAGGCGGCCGAGGGCTTCGCGAGCGTGCAGCTCGAATTCCAGGCCGGCGGCGACATCGAGGAAGCGCTGCGAAAGGTCAGGGAAGCGGCCGACACGGTCCAGGGCGACCTGCCCGAGGATGCCCGCGACCTGAACGTCACCGAGGTCAACACCGCCCTCTTTCCGATCATCACGGCGACCCTTTCGGGGCCGGTGCCCGAGCGGACCCTCAACGACCTGGCCAAGGACGTGCAGCTTCAGGTGGAGTCGCTGCCCGGCGTCCTCGAAGTCGAGATCGGCGGCGCCCGCGAGGAGTTCGTCGAGGTCCTGATCGACCCCACGGTCTTCCAGACCTACAACCTCAACCTCGATAACCTGGCGAACCAGCTTCAGCGCAACAACCAGCTGATCGCGGCCGGCGCCATCGACACCGGCGGCGGACGCATCGTGCTGAAGGTGCCGGGGCTGGTGCAGGATATCGACGATATCCTGACGATGCCGGTCAAGGTGGACGGCGACACGGTGGTCACCTTCGCCGAGGTCGCCACGGTCCGCCGGACCTTCGAGGCGCCCACCGGCTTCGCCCGAATCGACGGCCAGCCGGCCCTGTCGCTGGAGGTGACCAAGCGGTCGGGCGCGAACGTCATCGACACGGTGGCCGCCGTGCGGGCCACGATCGAGCGGATGAGCGGCGCGTGGCCGGACAGCGTGCGCGTCACCTATCTTCAGGACCAGTCCGAGGAGGTGAAGACCCTTCTGTCGGATCTCGAATCGAACGTCCTGGCCGCCGTCCTGCTGGTCATGGTGGTCATCGTGTTCGCGCTGGGGTTCCGGTCGGCGGTCCTCGTGGGGCTGGCCATCCCGGGCGCGTTCCTCGCCGGGGTCGCGGCGATCTGGGTGATGGGGCTGACGATGAACATCGTGGTGCTCTTCGCGCTGATCCTCGTCGTCGGGATGCTGGTGGACGGGGCCATCGTGACCGTCGAGCTCGCAGACCGGCGGCTGCACGCGGGCGACACCCCGGCCCAAGCCTATGCCCATGCCGCCAAGCGCATGGCCTGGCCCATCATCGCCTCGACGGCGACCACGCTGAGCGTGTTCTTCCCGCTTCTGTTCTGGACCGGCCTGATCGGGCAGTTCATGAAGTATCTGCCGATCACCGTCATCCTGACCCTCTCCGCGTCGCTCGTCATGGCGCTGATCTTCATTCCGGTGATGGGCGGCGTCATCGGCCGGGGCCAGCCGCGGACGGCCAAGGCAAAGGCGGCGCTCCACGCCGCCGAGCACGGCGACCCGCGGACGATCCCGGGACTGACCGGGGCCTACCTGCGCCTGCTGCAATGGGCCATCCTGCGCCCCTGGACGACCGTGGTCCTCGCCCTGTCCATGCTCCTGGGATCCTTCGCCCTCTACGGCGAGCTGGGGAGCGGCGTCAGCTTCTTCCCCTCGATCGAGCCGGAAGCGCTGCAGGTGCAAATCCGCGCCCGGGACAACCTGTCGATCTACGAGCGCGACGACCTCGTGCGGCAGGTCGAAACCAGGCTTGCCGGCACCGAAGGGGTCGAGAGCCTCTACGCGCGCTCGGTCATCAACACCGGACAGGGCGACGAGGACATCATCGGCACGATCCAGATGGACCTGGTCGCGTGGGACCAAAGACGCCCGGCCGCCGAGATCGCCGAAGACGTGCGCGCCATGCTGACGGATATCGCCGGCATCGACGTGCAGGTGGAATCCGAAAGCGGCGGGCCCGGCGGCGGCAAGCCCGTGAACCTGCAGGTCTCGGCCGCCACGCCCGCCGGCCAGCAGCAGGCCGTGGAGGCCGTTCTGGCCGCGATGGACTCCATCGGCGGCTTCGTCGACGTCACCGACACGCGCCCGCTTCCCGGCGTCGAGGTCGCGATCAATGTCGACCGGACGCAGGCCGCCCGCTACGGCGCCGACGTCAGCGTGCTGGGCCAGGCCATCCAGCTTCTCACCCAGGGGATCACGGTGACGAACTACCGCCCCGGCGATGTCGACGGCGAACTGGACGTGCGGGTGCGTTTCCCCGACGACGACCGGTCGCTGGGCGAGCTGGGCGACCTCCGGGTGCCGACCTCCGCCGGCCTGGTGCCGATCTCGAACTTCGTCTCCTTCGAACCGTCCGAGCGGGTCGGCGTGCTGCGGCGAATCGACCAGACGAGGATCACGACGATCGAGGCCAACGTCGCGCCCGGCCTGCTGGTCAGCGACCAGATCGCCGCGCTCCGGTCGGCGCTCGACGGAAACGCGCTGCCGGAGGACGCGGCCGTCGACTTCGCGGGCGAGACGCAGGACCAGCAGGAATCGATGGCGTTCCTCGGCAGCGCCTTCGTCGCCGCCATCGTGCTGATGTTCACGATCCTGATCCTGCAGTTCAACACCTTCTACCAGGCCTTCGTGGTCATGAGCGCGATCGTCTTCTCGATCGCCGGCGTGCTGCTCGGCCTGATCATCACCGGCCGCCCCTTCGGCGTCGTGATGGGGGGCGTCGGCGTCATCGCGCTCGCCGGGATCGTCGTGAACAACAACATCGTGCTGATCGATTCCTTCAACGAATTGCGCCGCGCCGGCGCCTCGCCGCAGGAAGCCGCTCTGAGAACCGGCGCGCAACGCCTCCGGCCCGTGCTGCTGACCTCCATCACCACGGCTCTCGGCCTCATGCCGATGGTGCTCGGCATGAATATCGACCTCTTCGGCAGAGAGATCGTCTTCGGCGCGCCGTCCACGCAATACTGGACCGAGCTCTCGGCGGCGATCGTCGGCGGTCTGGTGATCGCGACGCTGCTGACCCTCGTGGTCACGCCGGCCATGCTCATGCTCGGCCAGCGAAAGCCGCGGACGGAACCCGATGCCGTGGCGCCGGCCGCAGCCGTCTGACCCCCGCCTGCGGGCTCAGCGCATCGTGGCCGGCAGCCACAGCGACAGCTGCGGGAAGCTCAGGATCAGCACCATGATCACCAGCTCGCACAGCAGAAACCACGCGATGCCCTTGAAGATCGTCTCCAGCGGGATCGAATCCCCCACCACGTTCTTCACCACATAGGCGTTGAACCCCACAGGCGGCGTCAGCAGGCCGATCTCGATGTATTTCACCACGATCACGCCCAGCCAGATCGGATCCAGCCCCAGCGCCTCGAACATCGGCTGCACCACCGGCAGGGTCAGCAAGAGCACCCCCAGCGGGTCCAGGAACATCCCCAGGATCAGATAGATGATCGATACCGCCACCAGCATCAGCACCGGGTCCACCGCCCAGCTGCCCATCATCTCCGCCATGATGCCCGGCAGGCCCACGAGCGCCAGGAACCGGGTGTACATCACCGCGCCGTAGGCCACGAAGAACAGCTGCGCCGTGGTGCGGATCGCCTCCATCACGCTCGTCGACACCACGCGCCGCGTCAGCCGCCCCTGCAGCGCGGCCACGCAGAAGGACAAAAACGCCCCCGCCGCCCCGGCCTCGGTCGGCGTGAAGATGCCGCCATAGAGCCCGCCGATGATCCCGAAGATCAGCAGCAGGAGCGGCCAGACCGGCAGCAGCGACTGCCACCGTTCGCGCCAGACCTCGGCGCGCGGCCGATGGCTCTGCGACGGCGGCGCGATGGCCGGGTTCAGCCAGCAGCGGCCCATGATCATCGCCGCGTAGACGAAGGCGGTCAGGATGCCGGGGACCACGCCGGCGATCAGCAGCTTGGTGATCGAGACCTCGGCGAAGACCCCGTAGACCACGAACATGATCGACGGCGGGATCAGCGCGCCCAGCGTCCCCGACGAGGCGACCACGCCGGTGGCCAGCGTCGGCGCGTAGCCCGCCTTCAGCATCGTCGGGATCGCCAGCCGCCCCATCGTCGCCGCCGTGGCCACCGACGAGCCGGAGGCGGCCGCGAACCCCGCCGAGGCGAAGTTCGTGGCCACCGCCAGCCCTCCGGGGAGGGAGGAGAGCCAGAGCCGCGCCGCCCGGAACAGCGACTCCGATATGCCGGTATTGTGGGCGATCGCACCCATCAGGATGAACATCGGGATCGCCGACAGCCCCCAGTTCGCGGCCAGCTCATAGGGCGTCTGCGCCATCATGGCGAGCGCCACCTGCTCGTTGCGGACCAGCGTGAAGCCCAAAAACGACACCACGCCCAGCGCCACGCCGATCGGCATCCGCACCGCGATCAGCAGCAGCACCAGCGCGAGGCTGCCGAAGCCCAGAAGCTCCGGGCTCAGAACCAGGCCGAACAGCTCGGCGCTCACCGGCCGGCCCCGTTATCCGTGTCGTCACCGTCGCCGCCGGACAGCCCGGCCCGCAGGTCGCGCACCACGTGGATCGCCACATACAGCGCCATCAGCCCGAAGCCCGCGACGACGAACCAGCGCGCCGGCCAGACCTCGACAAAGCCGAACCCCGCCTCCTTGGCGTCCCGGATGCGGGTCTTGTCGATGGCCACGTCCACCGCCTTCCAGGTGAAGACGCCGACATAGGCGACGGTGATGATCCCCACCAGCCCGTCGAGGATCCGGCGCGGGCCGGGTCGCATCCAGCCGGTGAACAGCTCGACGATGATATGCCCCTTCTCGCGCGCGATCAGCGCCAGCGGCAGAAAGGCCAGCGCCGCCATGTGATAGTTCGCCACGATCTCCAGCGTGCCGGTCAGCGGCGCGTGGAACAGCGTCCGCCCGGCGACGTCCACGGTGACGTGCAGCATCATCAGGATCGCCGCCGCCGCCGCCACCCAGGCCGCCGCGTTCACCGTCAGGTCCAGTAGTCGCTTCATCCGTCCCTCATCCGCAGGCAGGCCGGGCGGTTCCCGGCCCCGGGCGCCGCCGCCTGCCGTTGTCCGATCCGTGTGTCAGAGCGCCTCGGGATCGACCTTGCTGTAGATCTCGTCCCACAATAGCCGCACGAAGGTCTCGCGGTCGCGGCCTTCCTCGTCCAGCAGGGTCTTCCAGCGGTCGTAGGAGGCAAGGTAGAAGTCGAGGATCTCCTCGGGGTTCTCGACGCCGGCGGCTTTCGCCTCCTCGATGACCCGGTCGCGCTGGCGGCGGTCGTGCTCTTCCATGATCGCCTGGAACTCGGCGCTGTCCGGGGTGATCTTCAGCCCGTCGGCGACGGCCGCCTCGACGATCCTGGCATCGTTGGCCAGCTGCGCGTCGTAGGAGGCCGAGGCGACCAGCTCCGGCGCAAGCTCGATATGCGCGGCGCGGACCTCCGGGCTCATGCCGTTCCAGATGTCGCGGTTGAGAAACATCAGAAGCGGCGGACCGCCGGTGCCCATCGGGCTGTCGACCACGGTCTCGACCACGTCCTGATAGCCGTAGCTCTTCAGCCAGGACACCGCGCCCAGCACGCAATCCAGCGTGCCGCGCTCCAGCGCCGTGGTCGCCTCGCCCGGCGACATCGACACCGGCGTCGCGCCCGCGATCTCGGAAATCGACACGCCGCCGCCGGAGGAGCGGACCTTTAGCCCCTTCAGGTCGTCCACGCTCTGCACATCCGTCGCGCACATGAAGACGTAGGGCGTGGTCGCGTAGCCCGCGAAGCCCACCGCGTTCAGGTCGCGGTATTCCTCGCGGCATTCGGGACAGCCGAACAGCACCGCCTCGTTCATCGCCGCCGCCGCGGCCAGCGTGTCCTTGCCCAGAAGCGAGTTGGAAAAGATCGTGTTCGTCGCCGCCATCAGCCGCGGCTGGTAGGGCGCGATGGCGATCCCGCCGTCGACCAGCCCGTTGCCCACCGCCTCGGGCGTGCCGGGGCCGGAGGCGAGCTGCGCGCCGGGCACCAGCTTCCACTCGGCTTCGCCGTCGGTGGCCTCGGCCAGCTTCTCGAAGAACGGGCCCAGCGCCATCACGTTGGCGGTGTGATTGGTGCCGAACCAGGAACTGTAGATGTATTCCTCGGCCGCGGCGGTCTGCGCCCCGGCCAGCGCCGTCGTGGCGGCGAGTGTTGCTGCGGTCAGCCGAACGCTCATCGGACTGTCTCCTCCCTGTTGGCGTGGCCCCGGATCGCCGCCGGGGCTCCTTGCTTGTCGCGGGTGCCCGGGCCGGTCGCCAAATCGGGCATCTTGCGTGAATCAAATGTAGACGGGGCCGGCCTATGCCGGGAACGGCACAAAGCGCGTCTTTAACTTTCGCGATTCGCGTAAGGTGGCAGGGCCGGCAGCCGCCGGAGCCACAGCGCCACAGCCAGCCCGACAAGGGCACAGCCCAGCTGGATCGTCAGCAGCGTCTCCACCCCGCGGACCGGCCCCACCGACGCCCCGGCCAGCGCCGACAGCCCCGCGCCGGCCCCAATCGTGATCGCCCCGCCCAGCCCGCTGGCCGTGCCGGCGAGGTCCGGCCTGACCGACAGCGACCCCGCCGTCGCGTTGGGCATGGTCATGCCATAGCCGACGCCCATCACCACCGTCAGCCCGAAGAAGCTCGCCGCGCTTCCCAGCCCGGCCATAAACAGCCCCAGCGACAGGGCCACCGCCCCGGTGGTCGTCGCCGTTCCCAGAAGCACCATCGCCCGCACGCCCCGCGCGCGCGACAGCCGGCCCGACAGGAAACTGCCGGTGAAATACCCCACCGAGGTCGCGCCGAACAGCATCCCCAGCGCCTCCGGCGACAGGCGGAAGATCTCGGCCCCGATGAACGGCGCCGCGCCGAGATAGGCAAAGAACGTCCCCGCCGCCGCCACGGTCGCGATCACGAAGCCCCAGTACCGCCCCGACGTCAGCAACGCCGGATACTGCCGCAACTGCGCGCCGAACCGCGCGAAGCCGCACGGCCGCGACTCGCCCACATCGGCGAGGATCAGCGCCACGCCGCCCGCGCCCAGCGCCGCCATCAGCCAGAAACAGCCGCGCCAGCCGACCGCGTGGTCGATCCAGCCGCCCAGCATCGGGCTGAGCATCGGCACCACCGCCATGCCCATGGTGACATAGCCGATCCGCGCCGCGGCCTCCTCCTCGCCATGGCTGTCGCGCACCATGGCGCGGGCCAGCACGATGCCCGAATGCACCGTCGCCTGGCACATGCGGCAGACCAGGAACACCGCGATGCTCGGCGCCAGCGCACAGGCCACGCTGGCCAGCGCATAGATGCCGTAGGCGGCCAGCATCACCCGCCGCCGCCCGAACCGGTCCGCCAGCGGGCCCAGCACGATCTGGCTCAGCGCCGAGAATCCCAGATACAGCCCCACCGACAGCTGGATCACGCCATAGCGCGTGCCCAGATCCTCGGCCATCCGCGCCAGCGACGGCAGGAAGATGTTCATCGCCATCGCCGCGATGCCGGTCAGCACGATCAGCGAGAAGGTCGTCGGCGGCGTCGCCCGGTCCAGGAATGCCGGCCCGGCGACCCGGCTCACGGCAGCTCCACCACCACGTAGTCGCCCTCCACCGTCACCGGGATCGTCTCGGCCACATAGGGGCCCTTCACCAGCTCGTCGCCCGCCACGTTCTCGGCCGCGAAAGCGCGCGTCCGGGTCGATTTCGGGTCCGACCAGCTCTGCCCGGTCTTCAGGTCGTATTCCCAGCCGTGCCACGGACAGCGCAGCATCTCGTCGCGCCGGCAGATCCGGTAGTCCCCCGGCCCGCTGCTCTCGACCTGATGCGCCAGTCGCCCGCCCGACAGTGCCGCGCCGCCATGCGGGCAGCGGTCGAGCAGGGCGAAGAACGCGCCGTCCACCCGCACCAGGGCAATGGCCTTGCCGCCGGCCTCCACCCGCCGGATCTCGCGATCCGCGAAATCCGACGCCTCTGCCACCACATGCCTGGTCATGCGTGACCGTAGAGCGCCCGGGCGTTGCCGCCGAACACCGCCGCCCGCCGCTCGGGGTCGAGCGGGAACTTGAAGATGAAATTCGGGTTGTCGTAGTCCCAGTGCGGATAGTCGCTGGAATACAGGATCCGGTCCCAGCCGATCCAGTCGATCACCTCCTCGACATGGCGGCCGTTCTTCGGCTCCTCCATCGGCTGCGTCGCCCACCAGAAATGGCGTTTCATGTACTCCGACGGCTTCATCTTCAGATGCGGCACTTCCTTACGGAACGTGTCGAAATGCCGGTCCATGCGCCAGCCCAGCGCCGGCGCCCAGGAAAAGCCGCCCTCGATGATCGCCACCTTCAGCCTCGGGAACGCCTCCAGCACGCCCTCGATCACCAGCGAGGTCACCAGCGCCTGCGAGCCGGGCACGAAGGTGTAATGCTCCTGGAAATAGAAGCTGGGCCAGCCGCCACCGGTCGACGGCTTGCCGCTGGAATACCCCGCCGGGTGCAGCCCCACCGGCAGGCCCGCCGCCTCGGCCGCGCGGTAGATCGGCCAGTACTTGCGCGCCCCGATGGTCTCGTTCGGCCGGGTCGACATGATGACCTGCACGAAGCGCGGATCGTCCGCGTGCCGCTCGATCTCCGCGACCGCCTTTTCGGGCACGTCCTGCGGCACGACGATGCCGCCGCGCAGCCGCGGCTCCGGCTCCAGCCACTCCGCCAGCTGCCAGTCGTTCACCGCCCGCGCCATTGCCGCCGACAGCTCGGGGTTGCGCTCTTCCATGCCGCCGCGGCCCAGCGCGATCAGGTGGCCGATCTCGATCCCCAGCGGGTCGAGGTGCTGTTCGCGCATCAACTCCAGGCTCGACCCCGCCGGCCCGTCCTCGGGCTTGGCATCCACCCGCATGCCGCCGTCGCTCATCCGCGGATAGGCCAGCTGCCCCACCAGCGCCTGGCGGATATGGGTGCCGAAGCTCTCCAGATGGTCGACCCAACGCCGTTCCAGATAGGGATACAGCGCCCCGGCCGTCCGCTGCGCCGGGTGGATGTCGCAGTCGACCAGCCGCAGCCGCGTGTTTTCGCCGCTCTCGGGGCGCAGTTGCGTGTTCATGCCGGTTCCTCCTCTGTCCGTAGCCGCTCCGGCACGGCCGGGTCGGTCGCGAGCCGCGGATACGCGCGCAGCGCGTTGCCGGCGAACAGGCCCGGCCGCGCGTCGTCGGGAAAGCCCTCGGGCACCGGGTCGCCGTCGAACTGCCGGTGCGGAAAATCGGTGGAGAACAGCAGCATACCCGTCCCCCCGATATGGCGCAGCACCTGCTCCAGCGCGGCCGGCCCCGGCGCATCCACCGGCTGCAGCCCGAAGAACACCCGCCCGTCCATGATCTGCGACGGCGGCCGGTCCAGCCACGGCACCTCCTGCCGCACCCCGCGCCAGGTCTTGTCGATTCGCCACAGCGTCGTCGGCAGCCAGGAGAACCCGCTTTCCTGGAACACCACGCGCAGCGACGGGAACTTGTGGAACACGCCCTCGCCCAGCAGGCCCACCAGGATGTTCTCGAACCCGCTCGACTGCAGCACGTAATCCTCGAACTGATAGGACGGCCAGCCCGAGACGGCGGGCGGCAGGCGATACAGGCTGCCGGCGTGGAAGGCCACCGCCAGCCCGTGCCGCGCCGCCGCCTCGTAGACCGGCCAGTGAAAGCGCGCGCCGTGCGGAACCTCCTGCATCGCCAGCAGCGTCACCTGCACGAACCGCCGGTCGCCGGCCAGCCGCTCGATCTCTTCGACCGCCGCCGCCGGGTCCTCGCCCGAGACCAGGATCGCGCCCCTGAGCCGCGGCTCGGCCTCAAGCCAGACCGCCGCCAGGTGGTCGTTGACCGCCCGCAGCAGCGCCGCGCGCATGTCGGGATTGTGCAGCGCCACGACCCCGTGCAGCATCGACGCGACGGCCAGCGACAGGTCGAACCGGTCCAGCGCGCCGGACACGGTCAGATCGTCATAGGCCGGGTTCCGCGTCAGCGGCGCGTTCGGCGGGTAGGAGGACAGGCGGAACGGCATCCTGTGCATCGCCCGGTCGGTGATCTGCCGGGTCCAGTACTCGTCCAGATAGGGCAACAGCTCGGTCACCGCCGCCTGCGGCAGGTGAAAGTCACAGTCGATCCGGAACGGGGCGTCCGTCATGGGAAGGGTCCGTCATTGTTCGCGTTTGGAAACGTAACAAGCCGGAATCGCCCCGAGAACATCGCAAACCGCGAAAGGTCCTGCGCCGGAACTTGCCGGAAACCCGCGCGGACGGCCGCCGCGACGCAACAGGATTTTCCAGAAAATCCTGCCCAACACGATCTTCCAGAAGATCGTGCCCTCCAGATTTTTCTAGAAAAATCTGCCGCCTAGCCTTCCAGCGCCTGGCCGATGTCGATCCGGTTGCCGTCCAGGTCGGCAAAGACGAAGGCCCGAAGGCCATAGCCCTTGTCCTGCAGGCGCTTGATGATCCGGAGGTTGCGTTCGACACAGCGCCGGTGGACGTCGTCGACGTCGGACACGAGCAGATGTGCCACGTTGAACCGCTCAGGCTTGTGGTCCTTCTGCAAGGTCAGGTGGAGCTCGGCGGCGTCCTTCTTCAGGATCATGAAACCGACAGGATCCCCGTTGGTGAAGACCTTCTCCAACCCGAACAGGGCGCTGTACATTAGACAGGACGCCTCGATGTCCCGGACCCCGAGGGTCGGGGCGAAACGGCCCAGGCGAAGGAATGCGGATTTTTCACAGGTCACGGCGTGTCCTCGTGTGGCAGGGGACGACTTGAACCGGGCCGGTCGGTGCCGGGCGGTCGGTTGCAATGTCGCGGGACAGGGCGGTGCCTGAGTGGGACCCTACACCAACGATCCGTCGGTGCAACCGCGATCGAGAAGCCCGCCGCGCCCCGTCACGCCTCCAGCCACGGTGCCGGGTCCAGCTCGCGCCGCATATGCTCGACAAAGGCGATCACCTCCGGCCGGTGCGTCTTGTGGCTGGGGACCAGCGCCTTGAACCACAGCTCCGACACCGGGTAGTCGGGCATCAGCTCCACCAGCCGCCCCTCGGCCAGCGCCGCCCGCGCCAGGAACAGCGGCACCATCGCCAGGCCCAGCCCGTCCACCGCCGCGTCCAGCAGCACGCGGCTGTCGTTCACCGAATACCGCGCCCGGATATCCACCGCGACCGGCCCCGACGGCCCCTCGAAGGTCCAGGTGTGCCCGACCAGCACGAAGGCCAGGCAGTCGTGCCGCGAGATCTCGCCGGGCACCTGCGGCGCCGGGTGCCGCTCCAGATAGGAGGGCGCGGCCACCAGTACCCGCGGATAGGGGCAGAACGCCGTCTCCTTCACCCCGCCGAAGCTTTGCGGCAGCGCGCCCATCGAGATGTCGAAGCCGTCCTCCAGCGGGTTCACCGGCCGGTCCAGCAGGTGCAGCTCGACCGTCATCGCCGGGTTGCGGTGCTGGAATCGATGCACCGCGGGCCCCACGAACTGCGCGCCCACGGTGGTCGGCGTGCGGATTCGCAGCGACCCGCGCAGCTCGGTGCCGCTCAGGGCGCGGTTCGTCAGCGTGTCCTCCAGCTCGGCCACGATGCGCTGCAATTCGGGCTGCAGCCGCTCGCCCTCGGGCGTCAGAACCAGCGCCCGGGTGGAGCGCTTGAACAGCCGCTCGCCGATCTCGGCCTCCAGCCGCCCGACACGCTTCGACACGACCGACGGCGTCGTTCCGATCTCGCGCGCGGCGGCCGAGAAGCCCCCGGTCCGGGCGCTGATCAGAAAGGCGTTGATGTCGATGAGAATCGGGTTCGGCATGGGCTGGGTCCGCCTGTGACATCGGGCGAACCGGGGCCGGGCCGACGGTGCGGACCGATCGTCTGGAACGGTCCAACCCGCCACCCGGCGCGCCCCGGTGCGCAACTGGCGTCACATTAGGCGCGCCCTGCGACCAGCCGCAAGTCTTTCCTGCAACCCTCTGATCTTTATAAGGAAACCGGTCCAGACCAGTCCATCTGCTTGAATTCCTCGCGGAAAGCGAAACGTTCCAAATGGCTGTCGATGATGGTGCGCGCCCGCGCCAGGCTCTCGTCGTCGTCGGCCTGCACCTCCACCACCAGTTCCGACTCGGTGGCCTGCATCCGCGCCGGCCCGACCGGCAACGCCACCTCGCCCGACTGCGCGTCATAGGTGACGTCGCGCTTATGCGCGAAATGCTTGCACAGCTGCTGCAGATAGCGGCTCGCCTTCGCGGTGGGGAACACGCCCCGATCCATCAATGTCTCGTTCATCTCGGCCTGTCCTGCGGTTTCTGAGTCGCGAAAGCCTGACAAATTCTATCGGTTATGTCCATCCGGTTTTCGAGACCCCGCGGATCCGGCGCCCGGTGGGCCGCGCCCGGAGACCGTCCTGTAGACATGGCAATCATTGAATTCGACCCCCACCGCCCTATCCTAACGCCGGTAAGGAGCGCTGATGTCCGATCGCAACCTGTCCCTCTTTCGGGCACGCGGTGATCGTGCGACCCGAGCCGTGGCACGCCCCCTCGATCCGGGCGGCGCGCGGGGGGCCATGCCGCAGGATAGACCCGCCGGACGCCGACGCCTCCGGTCGCGGATGGTGCGCGAGCGGGCGCTCGCCGAGGCGATGGCCCTGCTCGATGAGGGCCCGCAGGCGCTCACGCTCTCGGCCGTCGCCCGCGGCATCGGCCTCAGCACGCCGGCGCTCTACACGCATTTCGTCAACCGCGACGCGCTGCTGGAAGAGGTGCGGCAGACCGCCCTCGACCGGATGCAGACCGAACGACAGCCGCCGGACGCCGCGGTCTGCCCCGCCGAGGCCCTCCACGACGAGGCGCACAGCTTCATCGCGTTCGCCCGCCAGAACCCGGCGCTCTACCGCATCGTCTTCGCCCCGTCCCACCCGACGGCGGATAACGGCGCCTGCCTGCGCGACGGCGCGCTGACCCCGCTGACGCAGGCGGTCGACCGCGCCCAGGCGGCCGGCTTCGCCCCGGGCCAGGACGCCGAGGCCGTCGCGGCGCTGATCTGGGTGACGCTGCACGGCGCCATCATGCTGGCGCTCGACGGCACGCTGCCCGGGGCCGAGGACGCGCGCTGGGACATGGCGGAGCGGTCGCTGTCGCTCCTGCTGTCCCGGCTCGAAACGCCCGCCGCAACCTGAAACGCGACCTGAAGCGCCCCGCACCGGCCCCGCACCGGCCCCGCCCCGGCCCCGGCGGCCGTGGCATCGGCAAAAACCTGCACATCGTTTTCAGCTTTTCCGCCAACGCCATTTACTTCCGCCGGTCCGAGGCTAGGTCCCCCGATTGACGCAACGGGCGGCACGCGCCGTCCGAACAGCGGCGAAACGCCAGAATCCGGGCCGCACGGCCAACGTCTTTCTTCGCTTAATTCGTTGACTTTGCAGCCTGAATGCAACTTTACCTTAAAGGGTATCGGAAAGGTGTGCTATTGCCTAAAGTGGAGCGCATCGAAGTGAAACCGAAGGACGCAGATACGGGAAATCTGGCGGTCGCAGTATTTGCAGCCTGATGCGAACAGGAGGCTGACATGGCGAGGCCGAGGAAAGAAGACGCCATAGACATTCGCGGGCGGGCGGTGAGCGAGGCCATCGCGCTGATGCAGGAAGGCGACGACTCTCTTTCGTTGTCGGTCCTCGCCAAGCGTATCGGATGCAGCGCGCCGGCGCTCTACGCGCATTTCGCCAACAAGGACGACCTGCTCGAAAAGGTGCGCGAACAGGTGTTCGAAGACCTCGTGTCCGACCGGATGCGGACCCCCGGCGCACGGGTCGGCTCGCCCGCCGACACGCTGCGCAGCGACGGGCGCGAATTCGTCGCCTTCGCGCGCGAGAACCCGGCGCTCTATCGCCTGGTCTTCGCGCCACAGCACGCGGTGAACGGCTCGCAGGTGCAGATCGACGCCGCCGCCGTGCAGCCCCTGGCCCACGGCGTCCGCGCCGCGCAGGACAAGGGCGCCGCCGCCGGCAAGCCGACCGAGACCGTCGCCCAGGCGATCTGGTGCGCGGTCCACGGCGCGATCATGATGGCGCTCGACCGCCAGTTCCCCGGCCCCGAGGAGAACCGGTGGGCGCGGGTCGAGGACGCGCTCGACACGGTGATCGACATGGTCCTCGACTAAGGCCGGCCGCACGCAGGCGGGGTCCGGTCGTCACGCGCCTCGCGCGACTGCAACCGAACGCGCCGCCGCCCGCCGTCACGGCTGCCCCTGCTCCTCCATCAGCATGTCGACGAAGCTCCGGCTCGACGGCGACAGCGAGCGTCCGCGCCGGGTGACGATCCCGATCGGCCGCGTCCGGACCGGCCCGGTCAGCGGCACCGACACCAGATCGCCGCCGATGAACGCCCGCGTCAGCCGCTGCGGCAGGATCGACAGCCCGATCCCCGCCGAGGCCATCCAGAACGCGCTCCCCAGAAACCCGATCTCGGCGCCCAGCGTCGGTCGGATCCCCTGTTGCAGCAGCGTCTCCTCCACGATCGTCCGCACCCCGTAATCGCGCCGCGACAGCAACAGCGGCACGTCGCGCAGCTCCGCCCAGGCCACCGCCGTGCGGCCGCCGAACGCATGATCCGCCGGGCAGATCAGGCACAGCGGGTCGTCGTGCAGCAGCGACCAGTCGAACTCGCCCCGGTCCGGCGGCGGCATCCCCACGCCGAACTCCGCCCGCTCCTGCCTTATGTTCGGCAAGAACTGGTTCGGCGCGCAATCGTCCAGCACCAGCCCGATGGCCGGATACGCCGCCCGGAACCGCTCGACCGTGCGCGGCAGGAAGGCCTGCGCCGTCGCCGGCGTCGCCGTCAGCCGCACCTGCCCGCGCCGCAACTCGCGCAGCTCGCCCATCGTCAGCGACAGCGCGTCCAGGTCGCCCAGGATGCGCTCGATCACCCCGATCGCCTCTTCCGTCGCCGCCGTAGGCACCAAGGACCGCGTGGTCCGGTCGAACAGCGCGAGGCCCAGCGCCCCTTCCGCCTGCCGAATCAGCACGCTGACCGCCGACTGGGTGATGAACAGCTGCTCGGCCGCGGCCGAGACCTTCCCCGTCCGGTAGACGGCGGCGATGGCGTAAAGCTGTTTCAGGGTCAGGCGCGACAGCTGCATGGCGCCATTCATAAAGTCATTTCATGAATGTCTCAAAAGTTTTCGTTTCCTTTATGTGCATCCGGAATTCATACTTTCCCAATGGGCGGCCATTCCAACGCGCCGCCGAAAGGGAGGACATGATGTTCAAGACAGTCCGGTACGCCGCGCTCGCCGCGGCGGCTTTTCTCACGGCCACCGGTGCGCAGGCACAGGGCCGCGTCACCATCGGCACCAACCCGCAGGGGTCGCTCTACTACACCGTCGGCGGCGGCATCGCGGCCGCGCTGCAAGAGGCGCTGCAGCGCCAGGTCACGGTCCAGCCCTATGCCGGCTCCACCGTCTACCTGCCGCTGGTCGCGGCGGGCGAGGTCACCGTCGGCATCAATTCCAGCCTCGACACCGGCGCCGTCTCTCGCGGCGACTACGAGGGGACGGAACCGCAGCCCGACCTGCGCATGCTCGCCCGGCTCTGGCCGCTGCGCGTGGCGCTGGTGACCCGGGCCAATGACGGCATGACCGAGGTCGCCGACCTCGAAGGCAAGCGCGTCGTCACCGAGTTCGCGGCGCTGAAATCGGTCAGCATCGTGAACCAGACGATCCTGCGCGCCGGCGGCCTGGAGGTCGACGACGTCGAGGGCGTCACCGTCTCCAGCCTCGCCCCCGGCATGGACGCGCTGACCGAGGGCAACCTCGACGCCACCGGCATCGCCGTGGGCATCCCGCTGACCGCGCAGGCGCATGCCTCGATCCCCGGCGGCATCCGCTATCTCGACATCACCGGCGAGAACGCGACGACGGAATACGTCAACTCGATCTATCCCGGCACCTACATGCTGGAGATCCAGCCGACCGAACGGATGCCCGAGGTGACGGAACCCTTCACCACCATCGGCTACGACGTGTTCATGACCGTCTCGGCCGACCTGCCGGACGAGCAGGTGACCGAGATCCTGACGGCGCTCTACGAGGCCTTCCCGCAGCTGCGCGAGGACTATCCGCCGATCCGGGGCGGCAGCCGCGACGACTTCGCCAAGCCGACCAACACGGTCCCGTTCCACCCGGCCGCCAAGGCGTTCTTCGAGGAGAAGGGCATGTGGACCGAGGCGAACGAGGAGCGCGACATGGCGGTGGCCGAGTAAGGCGCAGCCGCCCGTGACCAGCCCGATGATCCGCGCGGTCCTTTACGGGATCCTTCCGGCGCTGGGCATCCTCTGGATGCTCGACGCGCCGCAATGGATCGACTGGGTCGTCATCACCGAACAGTACCTGGTGGTGATCCTCGGGCTCGCGCTGCTCGCGGGGCTGGTCACCGAACCCCTGCCCGGGCGCCTGGTCGTCATCGACTGGGCGCTCGGCCTGGCCGCGCTCGCCGCCTGGCTCTGGATGGCCTGGAACTACGAGGCGTGGCTTCTGGACCCGCTGGGCCGCGGACCCGAGAAATGGGTTCCCGCCGTCATCGCCATCGCCGTGTCGCTGGAGGCGACGCGCCGCCACTGCGGCAAGGTGCTGGCGATGCTCGGCGCGGTCTTCCTGGCCTACGGCTTCTTCGGCTGGCTGGGCCCCGGCATCTTCGAAGGCGCCTACATGGCGCCGAACCGCTTCCTGCTCTACATCTACACCGACACCAACGGCATCCCGGGGCTGGTGCTGAAGGTCGGCGCCACGCAGATCCTGGGCTTCATCGTCTTTGGCGCCACGCTGAACGCCGTGGGCGGCAGCGCGATCCTGACCAACCTCGCCATGGCCACCATGGGCCACCGCCGCGGCGGGCCGGCGAAGGTCGCGATCATCGCCTCGTCGCTGTTCGGCACGCTGTCGGGCTCGACCGTGGCGAACGTGATGTCCACCGGCGTCGTCACCATCCCGATGATGAAGAAGACCGGCTTCCCGCCGCGCTATGCCGGCGCCATCGAGGCCGTCGCCTCCAACGGCGGCCAGATCGCGCCGCCGGTGATGGGCGCCACCGCCTTCGTCATCGCCGAGTTCCTGCAGGTCGCCTATACGGATGTCGTCGCCGCCGCGCTGCTGCCGGCCGTGTTCTACTATTACCTGCTCTACCGCCAGGTCGACCGTTTCGCAGCGGCCCAGGGCATCGAGGGCGTCGCCCGCGAGGATCTGCCCTCGCTGCGCCTGAGCCTCCTGCAAAGCTGGCCGCTCCTGGCGCCGCTGGGGGTGCTGATCTGGTTTCTGTTCTACCTGGGCTATTCCCCCGGCAAGGCGGCGCTCTATTCCGCCGGCGCCGCCTATGCGCTGCACGTGGTGCGCGAGCCCGGCGACGCGCTGCGGGCCATCCCGCGGCTGCTGAAGGCGTCGGGCGCCACGCTGATCCCGATCCTGCTGGTCTGCGCCATCGCCGGGATCGTGATCGGCACGATCAACACCACCGGCCTCGGCTTTGCGCTGACCCTCGCCCTCGGCAAGATCGCCGAGCTGGGCGGCATCGTGGCTCTTCTGGCCGCAACGGCCATCATCGCCATCATCCTCGGCGTCGGCATGCCCACCACCGGGGTCTACGTGATCGTCTCGGTCCTGCTGGCCCCGGCGCTGGTGCGGCAGGGCATCGACCAGATGTCGGCGCATCTGTTCATCTTCTACTTCGGGCTCCTGTCGATGCTGACCCCGCCCGTGGCGGTCGCCAGCTACTCCGCCGCCTCGATCGCGGAATCGGACATGTGGAAAACCGGCGTGACCGGCGTGAAGCTCGCCATCGTCGCCTACCTCCTGCCCTTCGTCTTCGCGCTGAACCCGGCGCTTCTGATGAACGGCACCTGGCTGGAGATCAGCGTGTCCTGCCTGACCATCCTGGTGTCGGGCTATCTGCTCGCCGAGTTCCTCGCCACCCGCCGCGCCTTCGGCGGCGGGGCGATGCGCTGGCTGGGGCTGGCCGTGGCGCTGGTCGTCGGCGGCAGCACCGCCGTCCTGCCGCCGGCCTCGCTGCCCGTCATCGCGCTGGCGCTCGCCGCGATTCCCGCCGCCCTGCTTCTGTCGCGCCTCGGCGCGCCCGCCCTCGCACCCAAGGAGACCACCTGATGGCCGAAAGATACCCGCCCTTCCCGCCGCGCAACCCGAACCCGCCCTACAAGCGGATCGCGACCGAGGAGGCGTGGCTGCCGCCGGACATCATGGACCTCTACGTGCGCGAGATCGCCGAGAAGACCATCGACGACCCGGGCTTCAACCAGCTCTGGGGCTTCTTCGCCGGCGACAGCGACCTGGCCAAGACCCAGCGGCGCCGGATGGTCGACCTCGACGCGGAACGGCTGAAGGACATGGACGACAGCGGCATCGACATCTCGATCCTGTCGCTCTGCTCGCCCGGGGTGCAGATCTTCGACCCCGCCACCGGCTCCTCCCTCGCCGCCTCGGCCAACGACCAGCTGGCAGAGGGCATCGCCCGCCACCCCGACCGCTACGCCGGCCTCGCCGCCTTCTCGCCGCTCGACCCGGACGCGGCGGCGAAGGAGCTGGAGCGCGGCGTGACCAAGCTGGGCCTGAAGGGCGGCATCCTGAACGGCCACGTGCTGGGCACCTACCTGGACGACGAGAAATACTGGGCCGTGTTCGAGGCGGCCGAGGCGCTGGACGTGCCGATCTACCTGCACCCCAACATGCCCAGCCCGCAGATGATCGAGCCGTTCCTGACCCGCGCGCTGGACGCGGCGATCTACGGCTTCGCCTGCGACACCGGGCTGCACGCGCTGCGCCTGATGATCGCCGGGCTGTTCGACCGCTTCCCCAAGCTGCAGATCATCCTCGGCCATTGCGGCGAGGCGCTGCCCTACTGGCTCTATCGCATCGACTTCATGCACACCCGCATCGCCTCGACCGGCCGGCACCCCAACGTGAAGCCGCTGAAGCGGCAGGCCTGGGACTACCTGGTCGACAACTTCCACTACACCTCCTCCGGCGTGGGCTGGGAGCCGCCGATCCGCTACGTGATGGACGTCGTGGGCACCGACCGGATGATGTACGCCATGGACTACCCGTGGCAGTTCGTCCCCGGCGAGGTCGGCGCGCTGGACGCGATGGCGATCACCGACGACGCCAAGAAGGCGTTCTTCGAGGACAACGCGCGGCGGCTGTTCAAGCTCGACTGACACCGTTGCGCTTCGGCAACTTACCCTGCGTAAATGCTGCCCCCGCCTCTCCCCGCTTGGCCCTCTCGCCGGGGCGGGGATAATCGGCAACAGGCTTCGGGGGCCGTCCCGTGCATCGCCGGCGGGCGTCGGGGCGGCCCGGCACCAACGGGGAGGGGGACAGCATGCGCAATCCGGTTTTATCTCTGACACTGACGGCCACGCTGGCCGGCGCGGCCCTGATCGGGTCGGAGGCGCAGGGCCGCGACTTCACCCATTGCAAGCGCAGCCTGCAGCTGGACGGCGCCAGCCCGGTCTCGGTGGTCACCTCCGAACAGATTGCCGCGGCGCCGGCGCTGGACCGCCTGCCCGGCCTGAACGTCCCCGGCTTGGCCACGACCACGCAGGACGGAAGCGGCCAGATCAACCTGCGCGGCCTCGGCCAGAACAACACGCTCGTCCTGCTCAACGGAAGACGGGTCGGGACGGGCTATTCCTTCGAAAACGCGCCGATCCCCCAATCCGCGATCGAACGTATCGAGGTTCTGAGCGACGGCGCGGCCGCGATCTACGGCTCGGATGCCGTGGCCGGCGTAGTCAACATCATCACGACCGGATCCTACGAGCGCACCGGCCTCGCCACGGAGAACGGCGGTTTTCTGGTGAATCCGGCCACCGGCTTCGATGTCAGCCTCAACGGCTTCGGCATCGGCGCGGAGTATTCGCTCTGCTTCGGACAGGACCGCGTCCTGCCCTACAAGCTGACTTTCGGCCTGCTGACCTACGAGCTGGACGGCACCGACACGATCCGCAACGAAACCTATCTGGAGGGCCTGGGCGCCACCGGAATCGGCGGCATCCCCGGGTTCTACATCAATTCGCCGACCGACCTGGTGCTGGGCGAGATCGACGTCGAGCGGTCGGGCATCGAGTTCGACATCCGCCTGGACGCGCCGCTGACCTTCGGGGTCTATGGCGGCGGCGGGCTGGGCTCGTTCGGCACCACGGCACCGCGGCCGACGATCGGCGTGACCGGCTTCGTCGGCGGCGTCCGGTTCGGCATTCTGGACCAGAACGAAACGACCAACTACTTCGCGGACACGCCCGCCTTCGGCGTCAACAGCGACTGGCAGACGCGGTACGACACCGACTTCGACGGAACCTTCGGCGGCATCTATGGCGGCTTCGAACACCGCCGGGCCTTCGAGGGCGTGAACGATTCGATCACCACGTTCAGCCTGTCCGGCATCGCCGGGCTGGATTACTACTGTTTCAACGTCCGGGAGCAGATCCTCGCGACCGGTCTCGGCGGCGCGCTGAACTACGCCAACACGGAAGACCACGAATTCGACGACACCCAATTCCGGCTTGGCCTGCGCACCGGGCTGGACTGGCAGTACCGCAACCTGAACATCGGCGCCGGGCTGAGCGTGGACTGGGGCAAGTATCCCCGGATCGACCGCTTCCTGCCCGATTCCGATGCCGTGGGCGCGCTGGACCCGGTGTATTCCCTGGACGGCGGGCTCAGCTATGAGCTGAGCCTGAAGGCCACCTACCGGTTCTGACGGCCGCTACCGCGTGGCGCCTTCGTACCAGGCCACGATGGCGGCGCGCTCCTCGGGCTCCATCCAGGAGACGTTGGCGGGCGGCATCGCGTGGGTGCGGCCCGACTGGATATAGATCTGCCGCGCGGCGCGGGCGATCTGCGCCTCGGTCTCCAGCCGCAGGCCCTTGGGCGGCCAGAGGATGCCGTCATAGAACGGCTCGGCCGCGTGGCACATGGAACAGCGGCCCATGACGATGTCGTGGACATCCGCGAAACCGGGGGCCTCGGCGAAGCGTAGCGCGGCGCCGTCCAGCTCCACCTCCTCGCGCGCCTCCCCGGGATACATCGGCACCGAGGACAGCCAGGCGATCACGATGAAGATCAGCGCGGTGAGCGCCCAGGTCCAGTGCGGGTTGCCCTTCCGCGCGTGGCGGGTGTTGAAGTAGTGCCGGATGGTGACGCCCGACAGGAACACCAGCGCGGCGATCACCCAGTTATAGGGCGTCGCGAAGGCCAGCGGGTAATGCGGCGCCAGCATCAGGAAGACGACCGGCAGCGTCAGGTAATTGTTGTGGGTCGAGCGCAGCTTGGCGATCTTGCCGTATTTCGGGTCGGGCTTGCGGCCGGCCTTCAGGTCGGCGACCACCACCTTCTGGTTCGGGATGATGATGAAGAACACGTTCGCCGTCATGATCGTCGCCGTGAAGGCGCCGAGATGCAGCATCATCGCCCGGCCGGTGAAGATCTGGGTATAGCCCCAGCCCATCGCCACCAGCAGCACGAACAGCAGCAGCATCAGCACCGTCGGCCGCTCGCCCAGCGGCGACTTGCAGAGGTAATCATAGACCAGCCAGCCGATGGTCAGCGACACGGCCGAGATCAGCACGCCCAGCCACAGCGCCATGTCGGTCTTTTCCGGGTCCACCAGGTACAGCTCCGCCCCCATCCAGTAGACCAGGATCAGCATCGCCGCGCCGGACAGCCAGGTCGAATAGCTCTCCCACTTGAACCAGGTCAGGTGCTCGGGCATCGCCTCGGGCGCCACCAGGTATTTCTGGATGTGGTAGAAGCCGCCGCCATGCACCTGCCATTCCTCGCCGTCGGCAAGGCCGAGGTCGCGGTCGCGGTGCAGGCCGAGGTCCAGCGCGATGAAGTAGAAGGACGAGCCGATCCAGGCGATGGCCGTGATCACATGGGTCCAGCGGACGAGGAACTCGACCCATTCCCAGATCACCGCGTAGTCGTACATCCGTCGCTCCCCTCTGCCGTGGCGCCGTCGCGCGCGCGCCTGTCAGCTGCCCCGATAGGTCGAATAGCCATAGGGCGACAGCAGCAGCGGCACGTGGTAATGCGCGTCCTCCGCCATGCCGAAGCGGATCGGCACCTGGTCGAGGAACAAGGGCTCCGCCCCCGCCCGCCCGGCGTTTCGCAGGTAGTCGCCGGCGTGGAAGACAAGCTCGTAGGTGCCCGTCTCGAACCCGTCCTCGGGCAGGATCGGGCTGTCGGTGCGGCCGTCGGCATTGGTGACCGTCTCGGCCAGCAGCGCGCGGCTTTCGCCCTCCAGCCGGTAGAGCAGGATCTTCAGCCCCGCCGCCGGCTGCCCCCGGGCGGTGTCCAGAACATGCGTGGTCAGAAAGCCCATCTTCGCCTCCGTCGCCTCTCCCGGGGCCAGATCCCGGGTTCTCTTGCCGCCAGCCTGCCCAATCCGCGAGCAGATGAACAGGTGCAAGACGCCGAAAACGCTTTCCATTTCCATGCGGCGCGGCGAACGCCTATGACTTGGGCGAACCCGGACAGGAGATCGCCCATGGCCCCGCGCTACCCCAGGAACATGATCGGCTACGGCGCCGCCCCGCCGCAGGCGGACTGGCCCGGCGGCGCGCGGATCGCCGTGCAGTTCGTGCTGAACTACGAGGAGGGCGGCGAGAACAACATCCTGCACGGCGATGCCGCCTCCGAGGCGTTCCTGTCGGATATTGCGGGCGCGGCGCAATGGCCGGGGCAGCGGCACTGGAACATGGAGTCGATCTACGAATACGGCGCGCGGGCCGGGTTCTGGCGGCTGCATCGGCTGTTCACCGGGATGGGCGTGCCGCTGACGATCTACGGCGTCGCCACGGCGCTAGCGCGCTCGCCCGAGCAAGTGAAGGCCATGAAGGACGCGGGCTGGGAGATCGCCAGCCACGGGCTGAAATGGGTCGAGCACAAGGACATGGGCGAGCGCGAGGAGCGCGACGCCATCGCCGAGGCCGTGCGGCTGCATACCGAGGTCGTGGGCGAGCGCCCGCTCGGCTGGTACACCGGGCGGTGCTCCGAGAACACGGTGCGGCTCGTGGCCGAGGAGGGCGGGTTCGCCTATGTCTCCGACACCTATGACGACGACCTGCCCTACTGGCTGGAGATCGGCGAGCACGACCAGCTGATCATCCCCTACACGCTGGAGGCCAACGACATGCGCTTCGCCGTCTCGCCCGGCTGGGTGACGGGCGAGGATTTCTACCAGTACCTGAAGGACGCCTTCGACACGCTCTATGCCGAGGGGGCCGAAAGCCCCAAGATGATGTCCGTCGGCCTGCATTGCCGGCTGATCGGCCGCCCCGGCAAGATCGCCGGGCTGAGACGGTTCCTCGACTATATCGCCGGGTTCGAGGGCGTCTGGACCCCGCGCCGCATCGACATCGCCCGGCACTGGGCCGAGACCCACCCGCCGCAGCGCTTCGAACGGCCCTCGCGGATGTCGCAGGACCGCTTCGTGGAGCTCTACGGCGGCATCTTCGAGCATTCGCCCTGGATCGCGGAACGCGCCTACAAGCTGGAGCTCGGCCCGGCGCACGACACCGCGGCGGGGCTGCACAACGCGCTCTGCCGCGCGTTCCGCAGCGCCTCGGACGACGCGCGGCTGGAGGTGCTGAACGCCCACCCAGACCTCGCCGGCAAACTGGCCGCCGCGAAACGGCTGACGGCGGACAGCACCGCCGAGCAGGCGAGCGCCGGGCTCGACGCGCTGACCGACGCGGAGCGCGAGACCTTTACGCGGCTCAACGACGCCTATACCTCCAAGCACGGATTCCCGTTCATCATCGCGGTGCGCGACCACGACAAGGCCGGGATCCTCGCCGCCTTCGAACGCCGGGTCGGGAACGACCGCGAGACAGAGTTCGCCGAGGCGTGCCGGCAGGTGGAGCGCATCGCGGAACTGCGACTGAAGGAGCTACTGGCGTGAGCTACGCCTTTCCGTCCGGCGGCCTGCCGGACCAGACAATGGATGCCGACGGCGCGGCGGTCTTTACCCCGGCCTACGCGGTGATGCCCGCCATCACCCATCGCGACATCGTCACCAGCTATTTCCCGACCTGGCAGAAGCACCGCGCCTGGATCTTCGCGCGGCCCATGACCGGCTTTGCCGAGACATTCGCGCAATACGCCGTGGAGCTGTTCCCCGGCGGCGGCAGCGCCGCGCCCGAGCCCGACCGCGAGGCGCAGGCGGTGCTGTTCGTCGCGAAAGGCCGCGCGCGTCTGTCGCTGGGAGCCGAGCGGCACGAGCTGGTGCCCGGCTCGTTCGTCTACCTGCCGGCGGGGGCGCCCTGGCAGATCTGGAACCCCCATGACGAGCCCTGCGGCTTTCACTGGATCCGCAAGCGCTTCGTCCCGGCCGAGGGCGTCTCGCTCCCCGAGCCGCTGATCACCCACGAAGCGGAGGTGCCCGTCGCGCCGATGCCGGATTGCGGCGAGGCCTGGGGCACGCAGCGGTTCCTGGACCCGCTGGACCTGGCCTACGACTTCCACGTCAACATCGTGACCTTCCGGCCCGGCGGGCGGATTCCCTTCGCCGAGACGCATGTGATGGAGCACGGGCTTTACGTGCTGCAGGGCACGGCGCGGTATCTCTTGAACCAGGACTGGGTCGAGGTCGGCCCGGGCGATTTCATCTGGCTGCGCGCCTTCTGCCCGCAGGCCTGCATCGCCACCGGCGACGCGCCGTTCCGCTACCTGCTCTACAAGGACGTGAACCGGCATCCGTCGCTGGGGCCGCTGACGTGATCCTGCGGACCGAGCCGCTGACGGCGGCGGCCTTCGCGTCGTTCGGCGACGTGCTGGAGGCGGCGGGCGACCCGGACAAGGTGATCAACCAGGGGCTTTGCGGGCGGTTCCACGACCTGGCGCGGCTGGATTTCGGACCCGGCGGGCGGGCCGGCCTCTCGGTGTTTCGCGCCGAGCTTCGGGCCCTGCCCTACCGGCTGGAGATGGTGGAGCGGCACCCGGACGGCAGCCAGGCCTTCGTGCCGATGGACCCCGAGCCGTTCCTGGTGATCGTGGCGCCGGATGCGGGCGGCGTGCCGGGGGCGCCGCGGGCGTTCCTGACGGCGCCGGGACAGGGGATAAATCTGCTTCGGAACACCTGGCACGGGGTGCTGACGCCGCTGGCGGGAAACGGGCTGTTCGCGGTGATCGACCGGATCGGCGAGACGCCGAACCTGGAGGAATACTGGTTCGCGGCACCCTATTCGGTGGAAGCCGGCTAGCCGCCGGCCAGGTCGCCGGCGGGGCGGCGAATGTTTCGCGCGCGAAACGTTTTGCGTTTTATAACAAAGCGTTAATCCACCGCGCGCCCGGCTCTGGCAGCCCCGTCACGAAGCTGTCAGACTGCGCGCGTATCAGGCACGGGACAGGCCGGGAGACAGCGACATGACCGATTTCTTCAGCACGCCGGGGCGGTTCTACCGCGGCAACCTGCACACCCATTCCACCCTGTCGGACGGGGCGCTGGAGCCCGCCGAGGTCTGCCGCCGCTATCGCGACGAGGGCTATGACTTTCTGTCGCTGACCGAGCATTTCCTGGGCCGCTTCGGCTTTCCCATCGCCGATACCAGCGCCTACCGGACCCCCGGCTTCACCACGATCCCGGGGGCGGAGCTGCATTCCGGCGCGCAGGCCAACGGCGAGCTGTGGCATATCCTGGCGGTCGGCCTGCCGGAGGACTTCGCGCCCGCGGCGACGCAGGAGTTCTCCGCCGCCGACGACCAGGAGACGGGGCCCGAGCTGGCCGCGCGGGCGGCCGGGGCCGGGGCCTATGTGTCCATTGCGCATCCGCAATGGTCGGGGCTGACGCTGGACGACGCCCGCTCGCTGGCGGCGGCGCATTCGGTCGAGGCCTATAACCACGGCTGCGCCATGGGCGCCGACCGGCCCGACGGGTTCCACGTGCTGGAGATGCTGCTGGCCGAGGGCCGGCGGCTGGACCTGATCGCCACCGACGACGCGCATTTCACCGAGCCGGACCATTTCGGCGGCTGGGTCATGGTGAAGGCGGCCGAGAACGACCCCGATGCGCTGATGGAGGCGCTGAAGGCGGGCACGTTCTATTCCAGCCAGGGGCCGGAATTGCACAACATCGTGCTGGAGGACGATGAGATCGTGGTGGAAAGCTCCGCGGTCGTGTCGATGATCGTGCAGGCGGCGGGGAATACGGCGAAGGCGGTGCACGGCCTGTCGATGACCCGGGCGCGGATGCCGCTGCACCCGTTCGCGGCGTCGCCGTGGATCCGCGTGACGGTGATCGACGCGGCGGGACGGCGGGCGTGGTCGAACCCGATCTGGATGGGGTGAGAGCGCTTGTCGGACGGTGCGCCTGGACCGCGGGCGGAACCGGGGGGCCAGCCCCCCGGACCCCCCGGCGTATTTTTAACGAGAAGAAGCAGCGGGGGGTAGCGACGGGACGGCGGGCGTGCTCGACCCCCGTCTAGATGGCGTCGCTCAGGCGGTCCGAACGGTGCCCCGCGCGGAACAAGGCCGAAGGCCGCCGCGCGAGCGCCGCCTCTCGGCGATTGCACAGCAATCGCCTGTCGGCAGGGTATTTCGCCAGCGAAATGCCCGAGAGACGCGCCCCAGAGCGGCGGCGCTTTGGTCGACGTTATCGCGGAGTTCCGAGGTCGCCCGGACTTGGCAGCCATTAAGTGCGCCGTTCGGAGGTCGGAGCGCCGCCGCGCGCGTCGGCCCTCGCGCGGCTCCTCGCTCCGCCTTCGCCGGGACTCAGGCCGCTTCCTTCTCCGGTTCCTTGGCGCCGGTCATGAAGGCGACGGCGTCGGACATCGCGTAGTCGCCCGGCTTGATGACCGTCAGGCGGCGGCCCAGGCGGTGGATGTGGATGCGGTCGGCGACCTCGAAGACATGCGGCATGTTGTGGCTGATCAGGATGATCGGGATGCCGCGCGCCTTGACGTCCTGGATCAGCTCCAGAACACGCCGCGATTCCTTCACCCCCAGCGCCGCCGTCGGCTCGTCGAGGATGATCACCTTCGACCCGAACGCCGCCGCGCGCGCCACCGCCACGCCCTGGCGCTGGCCGCCCGACAAAGTCTCGACCGGCTGGCGGATGTTCTGGATCGTCATCAGGCCCAGCTCCGACAGCTTCTGGCGCGCGAATTTCTCCATCGCCGGGCGGTCGAGCTTCTTGAACACCTTGCCCATGACGCCCGGCTTGCGCAGCTCGCGCCCCATGAACATGTTGTCCGCGATGGACAGCGCCGGCGACATCGCGAGCGTCTGGTAGACCGTCTCGATCCCCGCCGCGCGCGCCTCGATCGGCGACTGGAAAAGCACCTGCTGGCCGTCGAGGTAGATCTCGCCCTCCTCCGGCACCACGGCGCCGGAGATCGCCTTGATCAGGGTGGACTTGCCCGCCCCGTTATCGCCGATCACCGCGAGGATCTCGCCCGGGTAGAGCTCGAAGTCGCAGCGGTCGAGCGCGGTGACACGGCCGTAGCGCTTGACCAGCCCGCGGCCCTTGAGAATGGGTTCCGTCGTCATGCCGACACCTTTCCGATCAGGGTTCCGGCCGCGGGCAGCCCCGCAGCCTGCCGTTCCTTTGTGATGGGCGCCCGCCCGGCCGGCGCGCGGCCCGCCGGGAGGGGTTGGGTCCGCCGGGTCATGCCGACACCTTCCGGATCCACTGGTCCACGGTCACGGCGGCGATGATCAGCACACCGATCAGCAGGTAGGTCCATTGCGGGTTGGCCCCGGCCATGCGAAGCCCCAGCTCGAACACGCCGACGATCAGCGCGCCGAAGAAGGCGCCGAGGATCGAGCCGCGCCCGCCGAACAGCGAGATGCCCCCGATGACCACGGCGGTGATCGACTGGATGTTGCCGATGACCCCGGTGGTGGCCGAGGGCGAGACCGAGCCGAAGCGGCCGATCATCACCCAGCCGGCAAGGCCGCAGATGAAGCCCACCAGCATGTAGACGGACATCAGCGTGCGGTGCCGGTTCACGCCGGCGAGCTGCGCCGCCTCGGCATCGTCGCCCACGGCATAGACGTGCCGGCCCCAGGCGGTGGAGCGCAGCGCGTAGGCCAGCGCGAAGACCAGGACCACCATCATGATCACGCCGAGCGTGAAGGTCGCGCCGCCGAGCTTCAGCGTCGTGCCCATCAGCTGCAGGAACGGCGCCTGCTGCTCGATCTCCTGGGCGCGGATCGTCTCGTTCTTGGAATAGAGATAGTTGGCGGCCAGCACGATCTGCCACATCCCCAGCGTCACGATGAAGGGCGGCAGCTTGACCTTGCTGACGAGCCAGCCGTTGGCGGCGCCCACGCCGGTGCCGATGGCCAGCCCGCAGAGCACCGCGAGGAACGGCGGAATGCCGTAGCGGAAGGTGAACTGCCCCATGACGACCGAGGTCAGCACCGCCAGCGCGCCGACCGACAGGTCGATGCCGGCGGTCAGGATGATCAGGCTCTGCGCCGCGGCCAGCACGCCGACGATCTGCACCTGCTGCAGGATCAGGGTCAGCGCGAAGGGCGAGAAGAAGTTGCTGCCCAGCACCAGCCCGAAGATCAGGACGGCGGCGACCAGCACGATCAGCGGCACCAGCGCCGGGGTGCCGTGAAGCAGGTCGTGGAACCGGCCGACGAACCCCTTGTGATGGTCCTCGAACGAGGCGACGTCGCTGGACGCGCCCGACAGCGACGATTCGTAGCTGTCGCTGCTGCTATCTTGTGGTGACATGCGTGATCCTCCCTTCCATCGGGTCCGTGCCGCGGTGGATGTGTCGGATGATGACAGACGGCGCGCGATTCGTCGCCGCGCTTCGCGGGGGGAGGGCGCGCGGGGCGCGCGCGCCCTCCGGGTCTCAGCGGGCGGTCAGCCCCAGCAGAGCTCCAGCCCTTTCTCGACCGAGATCGAGTCGACGCCCTCGACGGGATCGTCGGTGACCAGCGCGACGCCGGTGTCGTAGAAGTCCTTGCCCTCGGTCGCCTCGGGCGTGGCGCCGCTCTCGGCGAACTCGGCGATCGCCTCGATGCCCAGCGCGGCCATCCGCAGCGGGTATTGCTGCGAGGTGGCGCCGATCACGCCCTCGGCCACGTTCTGCACGCCCGGGCAGCCGCCGTCGATGGACACGATCATCACCTCGTCCTCGCGGCCCAGCGCCTTCAGCGCCTCGTAGGCGCCGGCGGCGGCGGGCTCGTTGATGGTGTAGACGAGGTTGATGAACGGATCCTGCGCCAGGCAGTTCTCCATCGCCGTGCGGCCGCCTTCCTGGTTGCCGGCGGTGACCTCGTTGCAGATGATCCGTGGATCCTCCTCGTCGCCCCACATCGAGGTGTCCATCGGGTCGATGCCGAAGCCGGTCAGGAAGCCCTGGTCGCGCAGCACGCCGACGGTGGGCTGGCTGATGCCGAGATCCAGCATCGCGATCTTGGCGTCGGCGGCGGCGTCGCCCAGCTTGGCGGCGGCCCATTCGCCGATCAGCTCGCCCGCCCGGAAGTTGTCGGTGGCGAAGGTCATGTCGGCGGCGTCGATCGGGTCGAGCGGGGTGTCCAGCGCGATCACCAGGATGCCGGCGTCGCGCGCCTGCTCGACCACCGGCACGATGGCCGAGGTGTCCGACGGCGTCAGCAGGATGCCGTCGACGCCGTTGGCGATGCAGGTCTCGATGGCCGCCACCTGGGTCTCGTTGTCGCCGTCGACCTTGCCGGCATAGCTGTTCAGCTCGATGCCCAGCTCCTCGGCCTTGGCCGACGCGCCCTCGCGCATCTTCACGAAGAACGGGTTGGTGTCGGTCTTGGTGATCAGGCAGGCCGAGACGTCCTGCGCGGCGGCGGTGCCGGCGGTGGCCATGAGGCCGAGCGCGGTGCCCGCGATAAGCTTCTTCATTTGTTCCTCCCTAAGGTGCATGATGCAACTTGAACGGTGCCGAACCCCGGCGCCGTACCGACATAAGAGCGAATCCGGGCTTGGCTGTCAATAAATAAATCATGTAGATTTATTTATTGACTCCGACCGGACCCAGGGGAAAGACTCCCCGGGGGACACGCGGGAGACACGGTGTGCAGGAATGGTATCGCAGTCAGGCGGCAAGCGTCGACGACCCGGCGATCCGCGGATCGAACCAGGCGGGGATGCGCGCGCATAACGAGCGGCTGGTCCTGACCCTGATCCGCCAGCGCGGCCCGACGGCCAAGGCCGACATCGCGCGGGCGACGGGGCTGTCGGCGCAGACCGTGTCGGTGATCATGCGCGGGCTGGAGGCGGACGGGCTGTTGCTGCGCGGCACGCCGGTGCGCGGGCGCGTGGGGCAGCCTTCGGTGCCGATGGCGCTGGCGCCGGACGGGGCGTATTTCCTGGGGCTGAACGTCGGGCGCCGGTCGCTGGAGATGGTGCTGATCGACTTCACCGGCACGGTGCTGGAGCGGCGGCGGCGCACGCATGACTATCCCACGCCCGACGCGGTGATGCGATTCGCGCAGGAGACGGCGACCGCCCTGCGCGACGGGCTGCCCCGCGACAGGCGCGGCCGGGTCACGGGCATGGGCATCGCGATGCCCTACCTGTTATGGGACTGGGCCGAGGCGCTGGGGGCGCCGCAGGCGGTCATGGACGCCTGGCGCAGCGAGGACATCCGCGCCGGCATCGCCGAGCGCTGCGGGCTGCCGGTGTTCCTGCAGAACGACGCCACGGCGGCCTGCGGGGCGGAGCTGGTCTTTGGCCCGGCGGTCGAGCAGGGCAGCTTTCTGCATTTCTACCTGGGCTATTTCATCGGCGGCGGCGTGGTGCTGAACCACCGGCTCTATTCCGGCCACAGCGGCAATGCCGGCGCGCTGGGCTCGATCCCGGTGCCGGGGCCGGCGGGACGGCCGATGCAGCTGATCGAAGTGGCGAGCCTGTCGGGGCTGGAATCGGCGCTGGTCGCGGCGGGGCACGATGCGGACGGGCTGTGGGCCGGGCCCGAGGCGCTGACGGCGGACGAGGCGGTGCTGGCGGACTGGCTGGACGCGGCGGCGCCGGGAATCGCCTATGCCTGCGCCTCGGCCGTGGCGGTGCTGGACCTGCCGGTGGTGATGATCGACGGGTGGATCACCGAAGAGCTGCGCGCCCGGCTGGTGGCGGCGGTCGACCGGGGGCTGGACCGGGTGAACCTGGCGGGCCTCAGGCGGCCGGAGGTGCGCCCCGGCACCATGGGCGCGGCGGCCCGGGCGATCGGCGCGGCGAGCCTGCCCTTGTCCGAGCGCTTCCTGGTCGAGACCACGGCCCTGCCCGCGCTGTCCTGACCGCCCGTCGCCGTTTTCTTGAAAAGAAAACGGAGCGGATCGTTTGCAACGATCCGGCGCCCGGTCATTCGCGCGCGCGCAGCACCCTCGCGGGTCGCGTGGCCAGCGGGCGCCAGGCAAAGGCCAGCCCCGCCAGCAGCGTGACCCCCACCCCGCCGGCGACGATGGCGATGGCCGAGACCGGCTCGAAGTAGAACTCGGTCTCCATCACGAAGGTGGTCACGGCCCAGCCCGCGAGCCCGCCGGCGACGATCGCCACCAGCCCCGCCGCCAGCCCGAAGATCGCGCTGCGCAGCGCGAAGTTGGCCAGCACCGCGCCCCGCGTCGCGCCCAGCGTCTTCAGGATCGCCGCCTCGTAGGTCCGCGCCCGCTCGCCCGCCGCCGCCGCACCGATCAGCACGATGAAGCCAGTGAACAGCGTCGCCAGCGCGCCATAGGTCGTGGCCGCCGCGATGCCCGCGAGGATCTCGGACACCCGGTCGATGGCGCTGCGCACGGAGATCATCGTGATGTTGGGCCAGGCCCCGCCGATCTCGCGCAGCAGCCGCGCCTCGGCCGCGCGGTCGGCGTAGATCGTCGCGATATGGCTGTGCGGCGCGCCGCGCAGCGCGGCCGGGTTCATCGACAGGATGAAGCCCATACCGGCATTGGAGAAATCCACGTTGCGGAAGCTGGTGATCTCGCCGGTGATGTCGCGGCCCAGCACGTTGACGGTCAGTTCGTCGCCCAGCGACAGGCCGATCTCGGCGGCCTCCTCGGCGGCGAAGCTGATCTGCGGCGGGCCGGTGTAGCCCTCGGGCCACCACGCCCCCGCCGTCACCTCGGCGCCCGTCGGCGGGTCGGCGGAATAGGTGATGCCGCGGTCGCCGCGCAGGGTCCAGTGGTCCGAGACCTCCGAGGCCGGCCGCCCGTTGATCCGGGTGATGACGCCGCGCAGCATCGGCGCCGTCTCGACGCGGGTCACGCCGGGGTCGCCGGTGGCGGTGTCGCGGAAGCCCTGCAGCTGGTCGGTCTGGATGTCGACGACGAAGTAGCTCGGCGCCACCTCGGGCAGGTCGCGGGTGATCGCGCCGCGCAGGTTGGAATCGATCTGTCCGACGGCCGCCAGCACCGTCAGCCCGAGGCCCAGCGACAGCACGACCGATCCCGCCTCGCTCCCCGGCCCGCCGGCGGAGCCCAGCGCCATGCGCAGCGACGACCGGCCGCGCACGACGCGCGCCCGCGCCAGCCGGCGGGCGATGCGGCGGGTGGCCCAGGCGACGGCCAGCAAGGACAGGAAGGCGGCGAGGATGCCGGCGGCGGACCAGAGCGTCAGCCGCGCCAGCCCCGACAGCACCGCCGCCGAAGCGACGAGTCCGACGAGGATCGCCAGCGTGGCGGCGACATGCGGCCAACGCGGCCAGCCCGCCCCGGCCTGTGCCCCGTCGCGGTAGAGCGTGGCGGCGCGCACCTGTTCGGTCCGCGCCAGCGGCCACAGGGTGAACAGCGCCGCCGCCAGCAGGCCGTAGAGCGCCGCCTCCAGCAGCGGGCCGGGATGGACACCGTACACCGCCGGGATCGGCAACTGCGCCTCGATCAGCGGGCGGAAGGCCAGCGGCAGCGCGGCGCCCAGCGCCAGGCCCAGCACGATCCCCACCGCCGTCAGCGCGGCGATCTGAAAGGCGTAGGCGAGGAAGATCGTGCGGGTTTCGGCCCCCAGCGTCTTCAGCGTGGCGATCACGCCGGTCTTGCGCTCCAGATAGGCGCGCACCGCCGCCGAGACGCCGACGCCGCCCACGGCCAGCCCGGCGAGGCCCACCAGCACCAGGAAGCTCGCCAGACGGTCGATGAACTCCGACGTGCCCGGCGCGGCGTTGCGGGTGTCGGACCAGCGATGCCCGGCCCCCTCCAGCGCCGCGTTCGCCTGCCGCTCCAGCGCGGCGAGGTCGGCGCCGGGGGGCAGCGCGAGGCGGTATTCGCTCTCGTAGAGCGTGCCGGGCTGGATCAGGCCGGTGCCGTCGAGGTCGGCCAGCCGGACCAGCGTGCGCGGGCCCAGCGTGAAGCCGCCCGCCGAAGTGTCGGGCTCGCGCGTCAGGGCGGCCGTCAGCACGAAGGTCTTCTCGCCGAGGCGGAAGGTGTCGCCGGTCTCCAGCCCCAGCCGCGCGATCAGCACCGGGTCCATCACGGCGCCGGGGTGCTCCGGCGTCCCGTCGAACGCCTCCGCCAGCGGTATCGCCGGCTCCAGCCCGACCGCGCCGTAGAGCGGATAGGCCCCGTCGACGCCGCGCAGCTGGGTCAGCCCGCGCTCGGCCCCGTCGCCGCGCGGCACGACGGCCATGGATCGGAAATCCACCGTCTCGGAGACGGCGTCGGAGATCTCCTCCATCCACGCGCGCTCGGCGTCGGAGGCGAAGCGGTAGGTCAGCTCGATCTCGGCGTCGCCGCCGAGGATCACGGCGGCGTCGCGGGCCAGGCCCTGGTCCAGCGACTCGCGCACGCTGCCGACGGCGGCGATGGCGGCGACGCCGAGGGCGAGGCAGGCGAGGAAGACGCGAAAGCCAGACAGGCCGCCGCGCAGCTCGCGCCGGGCGATGCGGGCGGCGTTCCGGACGCTCATTCGGCGGCCTTGGCGCGCGGCGCGAGCGTACCGTCGACCAGCTCGATCACCCGGTCGCAGCGCGCCGCGAGGTCGGGGGCGTGCGTCACCAGCACCAGCGTCGCGCCGTGGCGGTCGCGCAGGCCGAACAGCAGGTCCATGATCGCGGCGCCGGTGGTGCCGTCGAGGTTGCCGGTAGGCTCGTCGGCCAAGAGGATGTCGGGGCGCGGCGCGGCGGCGCGGGCCAGCGCCACGCGCTGCTGCTCGCCGCCCGACAGCTGCGAGGGATAGTGCCCGGATCGGGGGCCGAGGCCCATCGCGTCGAGCTCCGCCGCCGCCCGGTCGAAGGCATCCGCCACGCCGGCCAGTTCCAGCGGCGTGGCCACGTTTTCCAGCGCGGTCATCGTCGGAATCAGGTGGAAGGACTGGAAGACCACCCCCATATGATTGCGACGGAACCGGGCCAGCGCGTCCTCGCCCATCGCCGTCAGGTCCCGGCCCAGCACCTCGACGGTGCCGCCGGTGGCGCGCTCCAGCCCGCCCAGAAGCATGAGGAGAGACGACTTGCCGCTACCGGACGGACCGACCAGCCCCAGGGTTTCCCCGCGCGCGATCTTCAGGCTGATGCCCTTCAGGATATCCACCCGCCCCGCATTGCCCGCAAGCGACAGGCGGGCGTCGGACAGCGTGGCGACGGGGGCGGTCATGGGCGGGCTCCTGCGGTTGCGTTCCGTCGGATATGGGGCGGTTCGGGGGCTTCGCAACCTTGCCCTCGGGCTGTTGATCGGAACCGGTGCTGCGGCGGCACAGCCGGTGGTGATCGCCGCGCTGGGCGACAGCCTGACCGCCGGCTACGGGCTGGCCGAGGGCGAGGGCTTCGTGCCCACGATGCAGGCGTGGCTGGACGACCGCGGTGCAGAGGTGGAGCTCCGCAATGCCGGCGTGTCGGGCGACACCACGGCCGGCGGGCTGGCGCGCGTGGACTGGACGCTGACCGACGACGTCGACGGGCTGATCGTGGCGCTGGGCGCCAACGACATGCTGCGCGGCATCGACCCGGCGGTGACGCGGCAGAACCTCGCGGGCATCCTGGACGCGGCCGGCGAGGCCGGGGTCGAGGCGCTCTTGTTCGGGATCGCGGCGCCGGGGAATTACGGGCCGGACTACCAGCGCGCCTTCGACGCGATCTATCCCGAGCTGGCCGAGGACTACGACGCGCTGCTGGGGCCGACTTTCCTGGCGCCCCTGCGCGACGCGGTGGGCGAGGGCGACCCGGCCAGTGTGATGCAGGCCGACGGCATCCACCCCAACGCGGCGGGCGTCGAGATCATCGTCGAGGGGCTGGGGCCCTCGGTGCTGGAATTGGCCAAGCGGGCGCGCAGGTAGCAGGATTTTCCAGAAAATCCTGCCGCGTCAAAATCTTCTAGAAGATTTTGCCCGCCACGATCTTCTGGAAGATCGTGGCGGACGGCGCCGCGCCCCTTCCCCCCTTTTCCCGGCCCGCGTTTCCCGACAGGATGCGCGGCGACCAAGGAGGAGCCTCGCCCATGTACCTGCTGCTGCTGACCGCCGGCCTTGCCTACCTGCTGGGCTCGGTGTCCTTCGGCCTGCTGATGGCAAAGCTGTTCCGGCTCGGCGACCTGCGCAGCATCGGTTCGGGCAATATCGGCGCGACCAACGTGCTGCGCACCGGCCACAAGCCGGCCGCCCTGCTGACGCTGCTGGGCGACGCCGGCAAGGGCGCCGCCGCGGTGCTGCTGGCGCGCTGGCTGGTGGGCGAGGACGCGGCCGGCATTGCGGCGCTCTTCGCGATGGCGGGGCATCTGTGGTCCTGCTTCGGCGGGTTTCGCGGCGGCAAGGGCGTGGCGACCTTCCTGGGCACGCTGATCGCGCTCAACTGGCCGATGGGGCTTCTGGCCTGCGCGACCTGGCTCGCGGTGGCGCTTGCGCTGCGGATGTCGTCGCTCTCGGCGCTTGTGGCGGCGGTGGCGGCGCCGATCTATGCGCTGGTCTTCCAGCACTGGCACGTGGCGGCCGTGGTCGCCGTGATGTCGGTGCTGATCTTCATCAAGCACGCCGAGAACATCCGCCGCATCCTCGACGGCACCGAACCGCGCATCGGAGCGAAGAAATGATCCGCCTGTCACCAAGTCTCGCCCTGGGTCTCGCGCTGACGCTCGCCCTTCTCGCCACCCCGCTCGCCGCGCAGGAGGTGGACGAGACCGCGCCCGCCATCGCCGCGGTGCTGGACGAGGCCCGCGCCGAATGCGCCGCCGAGGCCGCCGCGGGCGGGCCGAAGCCGCGGCTGGAGATGGAAACGGGCGCGATGACCTGGACCGATCTGGACGGCGACGGCCCGCCGAACGACCTGGTCATCGACTTCAACCGCATCATGTGCTCGGCCACCTACTCGCTCTGGCACGGCTCCGGCGGCAGCCGGCTGGTCTTCGTGCTGAACGGCGAGATCGCGCGGACCTGGACCGGCGGCACCTGGCGGGTGACCGAGTACGGCGGCCAGCCGCTGATCCTGATCGGCCGGCACGGAACCTATTGCGACAGCTACGGCGCGCGCGGCTGCGTGCAGGCGATCCTCGCCGATGGCGCGGGGTTCTCGACGGTGATCGCGGGCGCCCGGCCGCTGGAGGAGGGCGGCTGAGGCCGAAGCTCCGGCTTGGCCTTGCCCCGCGGTTCTGCCATTTCCCTGCCCATGAGCGGGAATCGCAAGCACGGGCTGAACCTGTCGGCGGGGCTGTTATCGGCCTCGGTCGCGCTGGTGCTGGTGCTGGCCAAGCTCTGGGCGCTGTCGGCCACGCAGTCGCTGTCCATCGCCGCCAGCCTCGCCGACAGCGCGCTGGACCTGATGGTCTCGGTCGGCGGGCTGGCCGCCATCGCCTATGCCGCACGGCCGCCGGACGAGGACCACGCCTTCGGCCATGCCTCGGCCGAGGATCTCGCCGCGCTGGGCCAGTCGGTCGTCATCCTCGCCTCGGCCGCGGCCATCGCCGGCGGCGCGGTGTTCCGGCTGGTCTCCGGCCCGCCCTCGCCGATCACGGCCGAGGGGCGCGGCATCGTCGTGATGGTGCTGTCGATCGCGCTGACCAGCGGGCTGGTGCTGTGGCAGCGGCGGGTGATCCGCGCCACCGGCAACAAGGTGGTGGCCGCCGATCAGCTGCACTATCTGGGCGACCTGATCCCCGGCATCGGCGCGATCCTGGCGCTCTGGGCCTCGGCGACGCTGGGGCTGGGGCAGGTCGACAGCATCGTCGCGCTGGGCGCGGCGGCGATGCTGGCCGTCGGCGCGGTGCGGATCGGCAAGGGCGCGTGGGACGCGCTGATGGACCGCTCGGCCCCGCCCGAGATGATCGAGGGGATCGAGACCATCGCCCGCGATTTCCCCGGCGTGCTGGGCTTCCACGACCTGAAGACGCGGATTTCCGGCTCGGTCGTCTTCGTGAACCTGCATATCGAGCTGGACGGGGCGCAGACGCTGGACGAGGCGCACGCCATCGGCGCCGCGCTGCGCCGGGCGATCCTGAGCGCCTATCCGCAGGCCGACGTGATGATCCACAAGGATCCGGTAGGGGTAAAGCCGCACCCGGAAGACCCCAGGCGCCGGCCCGCCCAGACCCGATGACGCGCCCGGCCGGTCAGGACGGCGCCACCGGCCGCTGCCGGTGCGCGGCCATGCGCCATCCGCTGCCACCGTCGCGGCGATAACCGCCGCTCAAAGGTCCACAGGTCGTCTCGATCCGCCATGTCGGCGCGCTCCGTGTCTCGGGGTCTCCCCCCGAACCCACGGGAGCGGCCGGCGGTTCCCGGCGGCGGCGCCTCGGCGCGGATCAGTCGGCCATCGTCAGCGTCTCGGACAGGTCGGCATCGGTGGTGAACAGGTAATCGCCGCCCCCCGCGTTCTGGTGGCAGGCGATACAGCCGGCATCGGCGTTCTTGCCCACCAGCCCGGCCAGCGCCATCCCGGCGGGGTTCCGGTCGAGCGCGCCGTCCTTGAGATACTTGGCGTAGAACCAGTTGCCGGTCTCGTCGTCATAGCCTTCGGCGCGCTTGAACATCACGGTGACGGCGGCGAGGTGCCCCTGGGGGTCGGTCACCACCTCGTCCGCGGAGACGCCGGAGGGGCCGTAGTTGTTCTTGATGACCAGCACGCCCTCGTGCCCGTCCACCGTCGCGGTGGTGTAGAGGGTGGAGAGCTGGAACCCGTGCGGCTCGGTCCCCGCATAGGGGAAGATCACCGGCGCATCCGGCCCGATCAGCCCGTCCTCCTCCATCGCGGCCCACAGGTCCGCGGCATAATCCTGATCCGTGTCGCTCCCGAACGGGGCGTCCTGCGCGGCGGCCGTCGTGCCCAGCGCGACCAGCGCGGCGGCGGCGTAAACTCTTGCAAACATGACCATCCTCCCTTTTCTGCGGCGAAACGCCACATCTAGGAGGTTAGCGCCGGGCCGGCCCCTGTCGGCCCCGGCCCCCTTCACGTCTGCGTGTCGCGCTCACGCCGCGTCCGACAGCCCCCGGCCCTTCAAGAGCGCCTCGACCCCCGGCAGCCGGCCGCGGAACTTCTTGTAGAGCTCGTCGGCCTCTTCGGTCCCGCCGGCCGAGAGGATGTAGTCCTCCAGCTTCTTCGCGGTCTCGGCGTCGAAGGCGCCGGCCTCTTCGAACGCCTCGAAGGCGTCGGCATCCATCACTTCGGACCACATGTAGCTGTAATACCCGCTGGAATAGCCGTCGCCCGAGAAGACATGCGCGAAATGCGGCGTGGCGTGGCGCATCGCGATGGCGTGGGGCATGCCGATGCCGTCGAGGATCTCGGCCTGCCGCGCCATCGGGTCTTCCGGCGCCTCGCCGTCGTGGAACTCCAGGTCGACCAGCGCCGAGGCGACGTATTCCACCGTCTGGAACCCCATGTCGTAGGTCGCCGCGGCGATCACCTTGTCGAGCATCTCCTTGGGCATCGGCTCGCCCGTCTCGGCATGGGTCGCGAATTCGCCCAGCACCTCGGGCACCTCCAGCCAGTGCTCGTAGAGCTGGCTGGGCAATTCCACGAAATCGCGCGCCACGGATGTTCCGGAGATCGATTCATAGGTCACGTCCGACAGCATCTGGTGCAGCGCGTGGCCGAACTCGTGAAACAGCGTGCGCGCGTCGTCATAGGACAAAAGCGCGGGCTTTCCGGCCTCCGGCTTGGCGAAGTTGCACACGTTGACGACGATGGGCCGGATGTCGCCCGCCAGCTTCTGCTGCGCCCGCATCGCGCTGCACCACGCGCCCGACCGTTTGGACCCGCGCGCGAAGTAGTCGGCGACGAAGACCCCCATGTGTTTCCCGTCCCGCGTCACCTCCCAGGTCCGCACGTCGGGATGGTACTTCGGCAGGTCCGCCTCGCGGAACTCCAGCCCGAACAGCCGGTTCGCGCAGGCAAAGGCCGCCTCGATCATCCGCTCCAGCTGCAGGTACGGCTTCAGCTCGGTCTCGTCGAGGTCGTGCTCTTCCTTGCGCCGCTTCTCGGAGTAGTAGCGCCAGTCCCACGGCTCCAGCTCGCCATTCACCCCGTCGGCATGCATCATCGCCGACAGCCGCACGGCGTCCTCCTCGGCCCGCGTCCGCGCCGGCTCCCACACCTTCATCAACAGATCGCGCACCGCCTCCGGCGTCTTCGCCATCTCGGTTTCCAGCTTGTACTCGGCAAAGCTGTCATAGCCCAGAAGCTGCGCCCGCTCCTCGCGCAGATCGAGGATCTCGGCGGCGATCTCGCGGTTGTCCGTCTCGCCCCCGTTCGCGCCCCGGCCGGTCCAGGCGCGGAACGCCCGCTCGCGCAGATCGCGCCGCGGCGAGAATTGCAGGAACGGCGTGATCAGCGACCGCGACAGGGTGATGACGGGCTTGTCGCCGCCCTTCTCCGCCCCCGCCGCGCGGGCCGAGGCCACGACGAACTCCGGCAGCCCCTCCAGCTCCGCCTCGTCCAGCTCCATGTACCAGCCGCGCTCGTCCGCCAGCAGGTTCTGGGTGAACTGCGTGCCCAGCACCGCCAGCCGCTCCTTGACCTGCTTCAGCCGGTCGCGCGCCACGCCTTCCAGCTGCGCGCCCGCCCGCACGAAGCTCCGCCGCGTCAGAAACAGCAGCCGCGCCTGCTCGTCGCTCAGCCCCAGATCGTCGCGCTGCCCCCACAGAGTCTCGATCCGCGCGAAGAGCTCGGGGTTCATCATGATCTCGGAGCCGTACTGCGCCAGCTTCGGCGAGAACTGCCGCTGCAGCGCCTGCCGCGCGTCGTTGCTGTCCGCACCCGCCAGCGCGAAGAACACCGCCAGCACGCGGCCCAGCCGGTCGTCCGCCCGCTCCAGCGCCTCGATCGTGTTGGCGAAGGTCGGCGCCTCCGCATTCTCCGCGATCCGCGCGATCTCGGCCCGCGCCTCGGCCATCGTCGTCTCGAACGCCTCTTCGAAATGCCCGTCCTCGATCCGGTCGAAGGGCGGCATCTCGAAGTCCGTGTCCCAGCTTTCCAGCAACGGGTTGGTCATCGCGCGGGGCTCCTGTCAGGTTGGCTGCGGCGCAACCTAGCCCACATGAGGCCCCAAGGAAACGGGGCGCGCGCGCGCGTCAGCCGCCGCAGACCGGGCAGCCCGCGCGCCGCTTCAGCCCGATCACCCGGCTCTCGCCCCAGAGCGCGTCGAAGATCAGCATCCGGCCGCCCAGCCCCTGCCCCGCGCCGGCGATCTCCTTCACCGCCTCGGCCGCCATCATCGCCCCCACCACGCCGGGCAGCGGCCCCAGCACGCCGGCCTCGGCGCAGGACGGCACCAGCTCCGGCGCCGGCGCCTCGGGGAAGACGCATTCGTAGCAGGGCGTGCCCTGTGCCGGGTCGAACAGGCTCAGCTGCCCCTCCCACTGCGTCAGCGCGCCCGAGATCAGCGGCACGCCGGCGGCCACGCAGGCCCGGTTCACCAGGTAGCGCGTGGCGAAATTGTCCGTCCCGTCCAGCACCAGGTCGTAGTCGGCCACCAGCTCGCGCGCGATCCCCTCCTCCATCCGCCGGTGATAGGGCCGGACGTCGACATAGGGGTTCAGCGCCCGCATCGCCGCCTCGGCGGAAAACACCTTGGGCATCCCGATCCGCGCGTCGGCATGGGCGATCTGGCGCTGCAGGTTGGTCGCCTCGACGACATCCGCGTCGATCACCCCGATCCGCCCGACACCCGCCGCCGCCAGGTACATCAGCGCAGGCGAGCCCAGCCCGCCGGCGCCCACCACGAGAACCTTCGCCTGTTTCAGCGCCTTCTGCCCCGGCCCGCCGATCTCGCGCAGCATGATGTGGCGGGCATAGCGCTCCACCTCGCCCGGCGCATAGGCCCCGGCCGGCGCCGCGGGCGCGCGCCCGGCGGCCTTCGCCTTCAGCCGGCCCACGATGCGGCCATAGCCGAAGACGACCAGCGCCAGCGCCCCCAGCACCAGCCATTCGCCCAGCGATCCGCCCAGCGACCGCTGCAGCGGCGAGCCTTCGGGAAAGATCACCAGCAGCGCCAGCACCGCGACGTATAACAGCCCGATCATCATCCAGCGCGCGCTGGCGGGCGCCCCTAGGAACCAGCCCAGAAA
This sequence comes from Psychromarinibacter sediminicola, assembly GCF_029168335.1. Taxonomy (GTDB): domain Bacteria; phylum Pseudomonadota; class Alphaproteobacteria; order Rhodobacterales; family Rhodobacteraceae; genus Psychromarinibacter; species Psychromarinibacter sediminicola. Next base: position 2,579 of record NZ_JARGYC010000039.1, on the reverse strand, counting down.
CCACAGTCCCGCGGCAAGGACCAGAAACCAGACCATCAGCCGCGCCCCCTCACCCGCGCCCGGTGGAGCCGAAGCCGCCCGCGCCGCGCACCGTGTCGCCCAGCGCCGCGACCGCCTCGAACCGCGCCCGCACCACCGGCGCCACCACCATCTGCGCCACACGCTCGCCATGGACCACGGTGAAGGGCTCCGCGCCCCAGTTCACCAGCAGCACCCCCAGCGGCCCGCGATAGTCGGAATCGATCGTCCCCGGCGCGTTCGGCAACCCGACGCCGTGCCGAAAGGCCAGCCCCGACCGCGCCCGGATCTGCACCTCGAACCCGTCGGGGATCTCCAGCCGCAGCCCCGTCGGCACCAGCGCCCGCGCCCCCGGCGCCAGCACCAGCCCGGCGCGATCGTCGAGGGGCAGGTTCGCCCGCAGATCCGCCCCCGCCGCGCCCGCGCTCTCGTAGGACGGCAGCGGCACCTCCGGGTCCGCCCAGTCCTCGCGCATCACCTTCAGCACCGGCTCGCCCATGCGCCCGCTCCTTCACCCGCCAGACAGGGGCTCCGGCCCGCATCGCGCAGCCCCCTGCTTCTTCTCGTTCCAAATACGCAAAGCCACCCGCGCCCCGCAGCTTCATCTTGGAAAAAATACTCCCGCCGGAGGCAGAAAGACTCAGCCCAGCGCCGCCGCGATGCGCGCCGCCAGCCGCCCGGCCACCTGGTCCTTGGTCATCCGCGGCCAGTCCTCGGCGCCCGCGCCGGTGATCAGCACCACGGCGTTCTCCGCCCCGCCCATGATCCCCGTCGCGGGCGAGACGTCGTTGGCGACGATCCAGTCGCAGCCCTTCCGCGCCCGCTTCGCCGTCGCATGCTCGACCACCCTCTCGGTCTCCGCGGCAAAGCCCACGACCAGCCCCGGCCGCCCGTCGCCCATCGCCGCCACGGTCGCCAGAATATCCGGGTTCTCGGCAAACCGCAGCGTGGGCACGCCGCCCGCCTCCTTCTTCATCTTTTGCGCCACGTCCTCGGCCATGCGCCAGTCCGCCACAGCCGCCGCGAAGACGGCCGCATCGGCCGGAAGAGCGGCCTCGACCGCCGCCAGCATCTCCCGCGCCGTCTCGACCCGCACCACCTCGACACCCTGCGGAGGCGCCACCTCCGCCGGCCCGGTCACGAAGGTCACGCGCGCCCCCAGCGCCGCCAGCGCCCGCGCGATGGCGGTGCCCTGCGCCCCCGACGAGCGGTTCGCGATATAGCGCACCGGGTCGATGGGCTCATGCGTGGGACCGGAGGTCACCAGCACGTGCCGCCCCTTCAGCGGCCCGTCCATCAGCGCCGCCTCCACGGCCCCCACGATCTCCATCGGCTCGGCCATCCGCCCCGGCCCGTATTCGCCGCAGGCCATGTTCCCGTCGTTCGGCCCGGCCACGAGAATCCCGTCGCCCCGCAGCGTTGCAAGGTTCCGCCGCGTCGCCGGATGCTCCCACATCCGCACGTTCATCGCCGGCGCGATCAGCACCCGCTTGTCGGTCGCCATCAGCAGGGTCGAGGCCAGGTCGTCCGCATGCCCGCCCGCCATCTTCGCCATCAGGTCGGCGGTACAGGGCGCCACGACCACGAGGTCCGCGTCGCGCGACAGCTCGATATGGCCCATCTCCGCCTCGTCGGTCAGGTCGAACAGGTCGCGATAGACCTTGCGCGCCGCCAGCGCCGAGGCCGAGAGCGGCGTGACGAACTCCTCGCCCGCCCGCGTCAGCACCGGGGTCACCGTCGCGCCGCGCTCGCGCAGCCGTCGGATCAGGTCCAGCGCCTTGAAGGCCGCGATGCCGCCGCCGATGATCAGGAGTATCCGCTTGCCCGCCAGCATGTGCCGCCCTCTGAACCGCCGCGCCCCCGTTCTAGGCTGCCACGCCCCAGGGGGCAACGGCCAGCGCCGCCGGCCTACTCCGCCGAGAACCCGGCACAGGGATCGTCTCGCTCCGCCGCCTCGGTCACCAGCCAGTAGTCGAAGGGCGGCGCCTCCGGCGCGGCCTCCTCGAACTGCCCGACCGAGATCACCGACACCTCCGGCGCCGCCCGCGCCAGCGCCCGCGCAAGGCCCCAGTCCAGCCGCGCATGCCCGTTGCCGGTGATCACCGCCACCGGCCCGCCGGTCTCGGCCAGCGCCGCCACCACGGCCCGGGCCAGGCCTGCATCGCGCAGCCGCTGCGCCTCGACCATGCCGCCCAGCATCGCCTCGGGCAGCGCATCGCAATGGGCGACCATCTGCCCGGCCTCGCGGTCGGCCTGCTCGGTCTCGGTCAGCGCCCCGTCCAGCCCGAACAGCCCCGCCGCGCCGCCGAACACGGCCGCCGCCCCCTCGGAGACCGCCCGCCGCACCTCATCGCGCGGCAGCGCCCCGCCGAAGATCGCGGCCCCCTCGGCCGCCGCGAAGATCGGATAATACATCGCGAAATCCGGCCAGCCGGACGCCTCCCAGCCCAGCGCCCGCTCCAGCGCCTCCGCGTCGTCCAGCAGCCCCGGCCGCACCCGCAGCGCCTGCTCCTCGGTCAGCATCTCGAAGACCAGCGCGGTCGCGCCGATCGCCGCGACCG
>NZ_JARGYC010000038.1 GCF_029168335.1 Psychromarinibacter sediminicola | reverse complement strand
GGGGGATTTCATCCCCCCGGACCCCCCTGAGCGTATTTGCAACGAGAAGAAGCGGCGGGGCGCGCCCTATTTGCGGTCGGCGATGAGGGCTTCCATCATGTCGAACTCTTCCGCCGTGAGCGAGGTGAGCGGCGGGCGGACCGGGCCGGTGTCGAAGCCGCGCAGCTTGACGCCCGCCTTGATGGCCGAAACGGCGTAGCCGGTCTTGCGGTCGCGGATCTTCGCGAACGGGTAGTAGAAGTCGCGCAGCATCTGTTCGCAATGGGCGTCGTCGCCGGCCTGGAACGCCTTGTGGAATTCCAGTGCGGTTTCGGGGACGAAGTTGAACACCGCCGAGGAATAGGTATCGACGCCGGCGCCGCGATAGGCCTGGGCGAAGAGCTCGTGCGTGGGCATGCCGCCGATATAGGCGAGGCGATCCTCCAGCCCGACGGTGATGCGCTTGACGGTGTCGATGTCGCCGGTGCCGTCCTTGAAGCCCACGAGATTGGGGCAATCGTCGGCCAGCCGCTTGAGCGTTTCCGCCGAACAGACGGACGAGCCGCGGTTGTAGACGATGACGCCCATGTTCGTGGATTTGCAGACGGTGCGGATGTGCTGTTCGATGCCGTCCTGGGGCGCGCCGATCAGGTAATGCGGCAAGAGCAGGATGCCGTCGCCGCCGGCGGCCTCGATCCCCTGTGCCAGCTCGCAGGCGAGCTTGGTGCCGTAGCCGCAGCCGGCGAGGATCGGTGCGTCGGGCTGGGCGGCCTTGGCGGTCTTCACCACCTCGACGATCTCGGCGGGCGTGAGCGAGAACATCTCGCCCGTGCCGCCGGCGACGATCAGGCCGGAGACGTCGTACTGGCCGAGCCATTCGAGATGGGCCGTGAAGGCGGTTGCGTTGAAGTTGTCGTCCGCGTCGAAGGGGGTGACGGGGAAGGAGAGCAGGCCGGAGCGAATGATGCCCTGAAGCTCGGACGGGGAAAGCATTTGGGTGTCCCTTGGTTCGTGGTGTCTGGAGGCCGGACAGAAATCGGCCCGCCCCGATCGGACGGGACGGGCCGGGAAAGGCTTATTTCAGGTCGCCCGGCAGCAGCGCGTCGGGGAAGTTCTGGTAGCAGACCGGCCGCAGGAAGCGGCGGATCGCCAGCGTGCCCACGGATGTGGCGCCGAAGTTCGTCGAGGCCGGATAGGGGCCGCCATGGACCATGGAATCGCAGACCTCGACGCCGGTGGGGAAGCCGTTGACCAGCAGGCGGCCGGCCTTGCGCTCGATCACCGGCATCAGGCGCTGGGCCACGTCGGTGTCGCCGTCGTCCATGTGCAGCGTCATGGTGAGCTGGCCGTCGAAGCCGCGCGCCAGCGTCTCCATCTCGTCCGGGCCGTTGACGCGGACGACGAGGCCGAGCGGGCCGAAGACCTCTTCGCCCAGCGCGTGGTCCTGCAGATAGGCGTCGGCGCGGGTCTGGTAGAGGTTCGGGTTGGCATAGCGGCCGTCGCTGTCGGTGACCATGACGGGTTCCACCGCGTTGCGATCGTCGAAGCGCGACTTGCCGGAGCGGTAGGCGTCGGCGATGCCGTCGGTCAGCATGCATTGCGTCTGCACGCCCTTCAGCGCCTCGGCCGCGGCCTGCACGAAGGCGTCGCCCTCGGCGCCCTCCTGCACCACGGCGATGCCGGGATTGGTGCAGAACTGGCCGGCGCCCATCGTCAGCGAGCCGGCCCAGCCCTCGCCGATGGCCTTGCCGCGGGCCTTGGCGGCCTCGGGCAGTAGGAACATCGGGTTGACGGAGCCCAGCTCGCCGAAGAACGGGATCGGCTCGGGGCGCTGGGCGCAGAGGTCGAACAGCGCACGGCCGCCGCCGAGCGAGCCGGTGAAGCCGACGGCGCGGATGAACTCGTTCTGCACCAGCGCCTGGCCCACGTCACGCTTGCCGCCCTGGATCAGCGAGAAGACGCCGGGATGCAGGCCCACGGCCTTGATCGCGGCGTCGATGGCCTGGGCGACGATCTCGCCGGTGCCGGGATGGGCGGAGTGGCCCTTGACCACCACGGGGCAGCCGGCCGCCAGCGCCGAGGCGGTGTCGCCGCCGGCGGTGGAGAAGGCCAGCGGGAAGTTGGAGGCGCCGAAGACGGCGACGGGGCCGATCGGGCGCTGCACCATCTTCAGGTCGGGGCGCGGCGCCGGCTGCCGGTCGGGCAGCGCCTCGTCGTGGCGACGGTCGAGGTAGTCGCCCTTCAGGATGTGGTCGGCGAACAGGCGCAGCTGGCCGGTGGTGCGGCCGCGCTCGCCCTGCAGCCGGGCCTCGGGCAGGCCGGTCTCGTGGGTGCCGATCTCGGTGATCTCGTCGCCGCGGGCCTCGATCTCGTCGGCGATCTTGTTGAGGAACTCGGCGCGCTTTTCGCGGCTGGCATAGCCGTATTCCCAGAACGCCTCTTCCGCGGCGGAGCAGGCGGCCTCGACATGGGCCGGGGAGCCCACGGAATATTCCTTGCCTTTCCCGTCGACGGGGTCGGACTTGAACGTGTTGTCGCCCATGACCCAGTCGCCGGCGATGAGGTGTTTCCCTGTCAGTGTCATTTCGCGTCCTTTCGTTACAGCAGGTTGCGGCCGGCCAGGTTGCGCATCAGCGCGGCCAGCCCGAAGGTCCATTCCGGGCAGTCGGTGGACAGCCGGACGGTGTTCGTAAGGCGACCTAGGCCATCGCAGGCGATGGTCACGCGGTCGCCGATATGGTGGGTAAAGCCCTGTCCGGGCTCGTCCCGGTCCTCGGTCGGCGCGAAGAGCGTGCCGAGGAACAGCATGAAGCCGTCGGGATACTGGTGGTGACGGCCGATGGTCTGGCACACGAGGTCGGCCGGATCGCGGCTAATCTTCGACATGTCGGAGCGGCCGTCGAGCGTGTAGCCGTCGGTGCCCTCCACCCGGAGGGTCAGCCAGGCGTTGCGCACGTCGTCCAGCGTGAAGCCGTCGTCGAACAGGCGGATCATCGGGCCGATGGCGCAGGAGGCATTGTTGTCCTTGGCCTTGGACAGAAGCAGTGCCGAGCGCCCCTCGACATCGCGCAGGTTGACGTCGTTGCCGAGCGTCGCGCCCTGGATCGTTCCGCGCGCGTTGACCGCCAGCACGATCTCCGGCTCGGGGTTGTTCCATTTCGAGATGGGGTGCAGGCCCACTTCCGCGCCGGTGCCGACGGCGGAGAGCGTCTGCGCCTTGGAGAAGACCTCGGCATCGGGGCCGATCCCGACTTCGAGATACTGCGACCACATGCCGAGCGCGATGAGTTCCTGTTTGACCTTTGCGGCCTGCTCGGAGCCGGCCTCGATCTGGTCGAGACTGTCGCCGATGCTTTCCGAGACGCGCTTGCGGATCTCGTCGGCCTTGGCCGGGTCGCCGGCGGCCTGTTCCTCGATCACCCGTTCGACCATGGACTGGGCGAAGGTGACGCCGCAGGCCTTGATCGCCTGCAGGTCGCAGGGGGCGAGGAGATGCGGGCCGTCCGGGGTCGCGGTTGGGCCGTCGAAGTCCTCGGGCGGGCCGAGCGGGTCGCCCGGCGCGCTGCGGACGTGCCCGGCGGGGTCGTCCATGTCCAGCACGTCGCGCACGGTGGGCGCGGTCTTCGACGTGATGTCGACGAGCTGGCCGTCGCGGAGGGTGACGACGGCGGGGCCGATTCCGGGCCGCCAGACGCGGCCGAGCCAGAGGCCCTGTCGTTCCGATTCGTTCAGTTCCATCCCTCGTCCTCCTGTGCCGCGCGGACCGTCTCAGAGTGCGGACCGTGCTGCAAGCGATGCGTCAGTCCCGGCCGGGAACCTCGGGGGGCTCCATGTGAAACCCGCGGGTCGCGTAGTCGAACCCGTGCAGCGCGTTCACCGGATCGGCCTTGTTCACCGGGCTGGCGTAGTAGGCGCGGATCTCGACGATCCTGGTGACGTCGTCGTTGAAGACGTACCACTCGTCGCCGCGCAGGACCTCGCCGATGGCGGTCTTCCAGTGGGTCCATTCGATGACCGCCTCGCGACCGTCGGGCGTGGCGAGGATCTTCTCTATCGTCCATTTAGAGCCGAAATTCTCGACGCACCACACCCAGCCGTCGGCCACGGCCTGTGCCCCGCGCCACGGTGCGCCGGGGAGGCCCGGCGGGAAGTAATGCGTGCCGTCGGGCGTGAAACAGTCGATCAGACCCTGCCGGTCGGCGGCGTTGCACATGTCGAAGTAGTGGCGGATCAGCGCCTCGGCCTTCCGGGCTGTCACGGCGTATTCCTCCCGGCTTTCCAGGCTTCGTATTCGGTCAGCGTCTCGGCGCTCGCAGGGTAGGTGCCCCAGAGCGGCGCGCCCGCGTCGATCTTGGTGAACAGGAAGGTCTCGCGCAGTTCCTGCTCGGCGGCCTCTTCGGCCAGCTCGGCGGCGATGGCGCGAGGGATCACCGAGACGCCGTCGGCGTCGCCCACCACGATGTCGCCGGGATAGACCGCGACGTCGGCACAGCCGATCGGCAGCTGCATGTCGACGGCGCGGTGAAAGGCGGGCCGGGTGGAGGCGGTGTTGGCGCGGCAGTAGGCGGGAAAGGGCATGGCGGCGATCTCCGTCCCGTCGCGGAAGGCGCCGTCGGTCACGGCCGCGGCGACGCCCTTGCGCATCATGCGGGTCATCAGCATGTTCCCGGCGCTGGCCGCGCGGGGGTCGTTCCGGCTGTCGATCATCATGACCTGGCCTTCGCCGATGGCCTCGACCGCTTCCCACTGCATGTTGTCCTCGCCGCGCTTGTGCAGATCGGACAGGTCGTAATCCCTGTCCTCGCGCGACGGGATGAAGCGGAGGGTGAAGGCCTCGCCGGCGAAGGGGCCGGCGGCCTTGTTGAGTGGCGCGAGGCCCACAAGAAACTGCTGCTTGAAGCCGCGCTTGAAGAGCTGGGTGGTGATCGTGCCCTGGCTGCATGTCTTCAGCTTGTCGAGCGTATCGGCGGCGATATCGGTCACGACAGAACCCCGATCTGCCACGGGGCGAACTCTTCCTCGCCGACGCCCAGCAGTTCCGACTTGGACGGCGCGCCCGAGGCGGTGGCGAGGATCTTGGCGAAGATCTCCTCGCCCATCTCGTCCAGCGTCTTCGTGCCGTCGATCACCTGGCCGCAGTTGAGGTCCATGTCGCCCTGCATCCGGGTGTACATCGGCGTGTTCGAGGCCAGCTTGATCGTCGGCGCGGGGTAGGAGCCGAAGCAGGAGCCGCGGCCGGTGGTGAAGCAGATCAGGTTGGCGCCGCCAGCGATCTGGCCGGTGGCCGAGACCGGGTCGAAGCCGGGCGTGTCCATCAGGACGAGGCCCTTTTCGGTGACCGGATAGGCGTATTCGTAGACCGCGTTGATGCCGGTGGAGCCGCCCTTCTTGGCGCCGCCCAGCGATTTCTCGATCACGTTGGCCAGCCCGCCTTCCTGGTTGCCGGGGCTGACGCGGCCGTTGATCTGGGTGTCGCGCCCGGCGTTGTAGTCGAGCCACCAGTCGATGCGCTCGATGAACTTGCGGCCGATCTCTTCCGATTTCGCGCGGGCGGTCAGGGTGTGCTCGACGCCGTAAAGCTCCGAGGTTTCCGACAGGATGGCGGTGCCGCCGTGGCGCACGAGGATGTCCACCGCCTTGCCGAGCGCGGGGTTGGCCGACAGGCCCGAGAACCCGTCGGAGCCGCCGCATTGCAGGCCGATGGTGATGTGTTCGGCGGAGGCGGGTTCGCGCTCGATCCGGTTGGCTTCCTCCAGCATCTCGCGGATGACGGCCTTGCCCTCCTCGATCGCGGCCTTGGTGCCGCCGATCTGCTGCATGGTGACGGTGCGCAGCATCTTGCCGGTGTCGAGGCTTTCGGCCTCCATGAATCTCTGCAGGTTGTTGCGCTCGCAGCCCAGCGAGCAGACCAGCGCGCCGGCGGTATTGGGGTGGCGGATATAGCCGGCCAGCGTGCGGCGCAGGAGGTCGAGCGGTTCGCCCGTCTGTTCCATGCCGCAGCCCTGTTCGTGGATGAAGGCCACGACGCCGTCCACGTTGGGATAGTCGGCGAGGCGCTCCTCGTCGAAATAGCGGCTGATCATCCGGGCGACGGTGGCGGCGCAGTTCACGGTGATGAAGATACCGATCATGTTGCGCGTGCCGTAGCGGCCGTCGGCGCGGGGGTAGCCCAGGAAGGTGGCGCGCTCGTTCTCGGGCAGGAGTTCGACCGCCACGTAATCCTGCGCGTGGCGGTAGTCCTTCTGGACCTCGTCCATCAGCACGTTGTGGGCGTGCAGCCAGTCGCCCGGCGCGATGTCCTCGCCGGCGAAGCCGATGGTGGTGTTGTATTTCAGGACCGGGTCGCCCTTGGCGATGGGCCGGGTGGCGAGCTTGTGGCCCACCGGCACATCGTGGTTCGTGGTCACGCCCTCGGACGGAATCGAGACCCCGGCCGCGATGTCCTCGCGCGCCACGACGACGTTGTCGGCGGGGTCGAGGCGGATGACGGGGGATCTGGCGAGCGTTTCGGTGGTCATGCGGTCCTGCGTGGATCCTGAGAGCAGGATTTTCTAGAAAATCCTGCATGTTCAAAATCTTCTAGAAGATTTTGCCGGCCACGATCTTCTAGAAGATCGTGTGGCGTCGGGCCTAGCGGTTGTTGGCCTTGCGCCACTCGGCGAACTTCTCCAGGTTTTCCTCTTTCGTGGCGGGATAGAGACCGATGATGGTCGCGCCGCCCTTTACCTGCTCCACGACGAAATCCTCGTAGGCGGTCATCTCGACCGCCTCCTCGGCGACCTCGTCGGCAAGATGCGCCGGGATCACGATGACGCTGTCGTCGTCGCCGACGATGATGTCGCCCGGAAACACCGGCGCGTCGCCGCAGCCGATCGGGCAGTTGATCTCGATGGCCTCGTTGATCGTCAGGTTGGTGGGGCTGGAGGGGCGGTTATGATAGGCCGGCATGTCCAGCTCGCCGATGCGCATCGCGTCCCTGAACCCGCCGTCAGTGACGACTCCGGCGCCGCCCCGGACCATCAGCCGGGTGATCAGGATGTCGCCGGCCGAGGCGGCAGTGGCGTCCTTGCGGCTGTCCATCACCATGACGTGGCCCGGCGGGCACTCCTCGATCGCCTTGCGCTGCGGATGCTCGGGGTTGCGGAACACGGCCAGCGTGTTGCGGTCCTCGCGCGCGGGCATGTAGCGCAGGGTGAAGGCGGGGCCGACCATGTTGACGCCCTTGGCCTTCACCGGATGCACGTCCTGGATCACCTGGTTCCTGAGCCCGCGCTTGTAGAGCGCGGTGCAGAGCGTCGCCACGCTGACCGTCTTGAGCTTTTCCAGCGTTTCCGATTTCACGTCCGTCATTTCCGTTCCCTCAGCTCGCAGCCCGCGCCAGCAGGCCGTTTTCATCCATGAAGACCCGCAGGCGCGCGGTCTGGTCGTCGGTCAGCGGCCAGGCGGCGGGCGGGCGGACGCCGCCGCAGTCCTCGCCCATCATCGCCAGCGCCGCCTTCACGCCGGGCACGTTGGCGCCGCCCTGTTCCTCGGCCCTGATATCCTCGAACACCTGCATCTGTGCAATGAGGTCGCGGGCCTTCCGGTAGTCGCCCGCCTCCAGCGCCTCGGAGATGGCGACAGAGCGTTCGGGCCAGACATTGATCAGGCCGGAGGTGAAGCCGCGCGCGCCGACGGCGTAGAAGCTGGGCGCCCAGACCTCGGCCAGGCCGCCGACCCAGACGATGTCGTCGGGCGAGGCGGCGATGGCGGCCTTGAGCTTCATCGGGTTGGGCGTGGCCCATTTCACGCCGACGACGCCGGGGATCTCGCAAAGCGCGGCGATGGCGTCGGTGCCGATGGCGTCGTTGCGCAGGTAGAGGATGAGGGGCAGGTTCTGGCCCGCATCAGAGACGGCTTTCACGTAATCGACCACGCCGCGCGGCGCCACGAACGGGTCGGGCGGCTGGTGGATCATCAGCGCGTCGGCGCCGGCCTCGGCGCTGGCCTTCGCCAGCCGCATCGCGTCGGGGATGGCGCGGCCGACACCGGCGACCAGCGGGCAGCGGCCCCGGATATGGTCGGCGGCGGACTGCACCATCGCGACCGCCTCGTCGGTCGTCAGCGAGTAGAACTCGCCGGTATTGCCGTTGGCCGTCAGGATGTGGACACCGGCCTTCAGCGCCCGCTCGACGATGGGCGCCTGCTTCTCGGGCGCGATGGCGCCGTCGGCGTCGTAGGGGGTGGCGAGGATGCCGGAGATGCCGGTGAGGGCGCGGGTCAGGTTGGTCATTGATGTACCTCGAACGAGCGTTTGCCCATGGCCTTCTGGATTTCGTAGATCGACCCTTGGGTCGGCGGTTTCGGCAGCGGCACGCGCACCGGCACCTCGGCCATGCGCGGCTCCAGCGTCGGGGTGCCGCAGAGCATCCGCGCGTCGAACTCCTCCAGCGAGGCGGGGTGCGGGTGCTGGCCGAAGATCGGGAAGGCGTCGGCGGCCATCATCTCGAAGAAGACGATCCGGCGGTCGCGGGTGGAGCGGTTCAGCGCCGAGCCGTGCAGCACGCGGCCGTGATGGATCGAGATCGAGCCGGCCGGGCCCATTAGCGGCACCGCGTCGGCCATGTCGATCCCTTCGGCCTGCAGGTCCACGGCGCCGGCGAAGTAGCCGTTGTGGTGGTGGTTCAGCACCGGGCCGCGATGGGTGCCGGGCATGACCATCAGCGGGCCGTTCTCCTCGGTCATGTCGTCGATCAGCAGGCCCACGGCGAGCACGTCGTCGTTGGTATAGGGGTAGAACGCCCAGTCCTGGTGCCATTCGACCGCGGCGCCGTAGCCGGCGGACTTCATGTTGAGCTTGGTCGTCTGCAGGCGGACATCCGGGCCGATCAGGTCGCGCACCGGGGCGAGGATGTGGTCCGAGCGCATCAGCTCGTCCACCGGCTGCGACTGGGTGTGGGGCAGCTTGACCCGGCGGATGCGCGGGTCGTCCGGGTTGTGGCTGTCCTCCAGGTCGATGCGGTCGTCGGAGGCGGTCATGCCGCGGGCGAGCGCGCGGAAGCGGTCAATCTCGGCGCGGATGCCGTCCATGATCGCGTCGGGGACGCGGTTTTCCAGGATCAGATAGCCTTCGCGGGCGTAGAAGTCCTGTTGCTCTGGGGTGAGTACCTCGGTCATGGGCGGCCTCCTTCTCCGATGTCCTGGCTGGCCACGGTCCAGTCGCGGGCCTTGGACGACAGCGTCAGGCCGAGGCCGGGGCGCGTGGGCACCGCGACGCGGCCGTCGGCGATGTCGAGCCGTTCGTCGAACAGCGGCTCTAACCAGTGGAAATGCTCGATCCACGGCGCTTCGGGGAAGGCCGCGGCGAGGTGGACGTGCAGCTCCATCAGCCAGTGCGGGGCGATCTGGATGCGGTGGGCCTCGGCCATCGCCATCGCCTTGAGGAACGGCGTCACGCCGCCGATTCGCAGGGCGTCGACCTGGCTGACGTCGCAGGCGGCCTGTTGCGCCAGCTGGATCGCCTCGGTCGGCGAGGTCAGCATCTCGCCGGTCGCGATGGGCGTGGCGAGGTTGCGGGCGAGGTCCGCGTGGCCCTCGAAATCCAGCGCATCGAGCGGCTCCTCGATGAAGGCGAGGCCCATCTCGTCCACGATCCTGCCGAACTGCAGGGCGTAGGCGCGGTCCCATTGCTGGTTGGCGTCGACCATGAAGGCGATGTGGTCGGGCAGGTGGTCGCGCATCGCCTGGATACGCTTCAGGTCCTCCTGCCCGTCGGGCTGGCCGACCTTCATCTTGATGCCACCTATGCCGAGCCCGATGGAGCGGTCGGCGGCCGCCTTCATCTCGTCGACCGACGCCTGCAGGTACTGGCCCTGGCTGTTGTAGATGCGCATGCTGTCGTGATGCGCGCCAAGGAGCTTGGCCAGCGGCAGGCCGGCGGCGCGGGCCTTCATGTCCCACAGCGCCGTGTCGAAGGCGCCGATGGTCTGGTAGGACATGCCGCCCTGGCCCAATGAGTTGGTCTGCCAGCGCAGGCGTTCCCACAGGCGGCCGATGTCGTTCGGGTCGTGGCTGAGGATGCGGTCGGCCACCTCGCAGGCCAGCGCGAACATGCCGGACCCGCCGGCGCGCAGGGTATAGGCGAAGCCCATGCCGCGGTGGCCGTTTTCCGACACCGCCTCGCAGGCGAGGATGTCCACGGCGGAAAGCGGCGACTGGCGCCCCGTCAGCACCTTGGCGTCCGACAGCGGATTTTCCAGCGGCAGGACGATGTGGGACAGGGTTATGCCCGTCAGCGCGTCCTGGGCGGCGGCCCGGTCGGGCGCGCCGCCGAAGGGTCGTCGGGCAGCGATGCGGCGGGTCGACAGATCCATCAGAAGATCACCGGCTCGTCCACGGGCTTGCCGAATTCGGTCTTCAGGAAGTCGAAGTCGCAGCCCTTGTCGGCCTGTTCGATATGCTGCGTGAACATCCAGCCGTAGCCGCGTTCATAGCGGGGCTCCGGCGGGGTCCAGGCGGCCTTGCGCTCGGCCATTTCCTCGTCGCTGATCTTCACGTGCAGCGTGCGGTTGGGCACGTCCAGCTCGATGATGTCGCCGTTCTGCACCAGCGCCAGCGGGCCGCCGATATAGGCCTCGGGCGCGGTGTGCAGGATGCAGGCGCCGAAGCTGGTGCCGGACATGCGGGCATCCGACAGCCGCACCATGTCGCGGTGGCCGTCCTTCAGGAGCGCCTTGGGCATCGGGATCATGCCCCATTCCGGCATCCCCGGCCCGCCCTGGGGGCCCGCGTTGCGCAGGATCAGCACGTGGTCGGGGGTCATCGGGTAGTCGGGGTCGTCGATGATCTTTTTCAGCTCCGGGTAGCTGTCGGCGACGATGGCCGGGCCGGAATGCTTGTGGAACCGCGGATCACAGGCGGCGGGCTTGATGACCGCGCCGTCGGGGGCGAGGTTGCCTTTCAAGAGCGCCAGCGAGCCCTCCTTGTAGACCGGGTTCGACAGCGGGCGGATGACGTCGGGGTTGTAGTTCTCGGCCCCTTCCAGCGACACGGCCATTGGCTGCCCGGTCACGGTCATCGCGGTCAGGTCCAGCTTGTCGCCCAGTTCCTTCATCAGCGCGCAAAGACCGCCGGCGTAGAAGAAATCCTCCATCAGGTATTCCTTGCCGGAGGGCCGGACATTGGCCAGCACCGGCACCTCGCGGCTGAGCCGGTCGAAATCGGCGAGCGTCCAGTCGATGCCGGCGCGGCGGGCCATGGCGATCAGGTGGATGACGGCGTTGGTCGAACAGCCGGTGGCCATGGCGACGGTGGTGGCATTCTCTGCGGCCGTCTTGGTGACGATCTTGTCGGGGGTGAGGTCTTCCCACACCATCTCGACCGCGCGGCGACCGCAGGCGGCGGACATGCGCTTGTGGTTGACGTCGTTGGCGGGGATCGAGGAGGCGCCGGGCAGGCAGAGGCCGAAGCCCTCGGCAATCGCGGTCATGGTCGAGGCGGTGCCCATCGTCATGCAATGGCCGTCGGAGCGGGCGATGCCGCCCTCGATGCCCTTCCATTCCTCGTCGGTGATGGTGCCCGCGCGCTTTTCGTCCCAGTACTTGAAGGCGTCGGTGCCCGAGCCCAGGATCTTGCCCGCGTAGTTGCCGCGCAGCATCGGGCCGGCCGGCAGGTAGATGAACGGAAAGCCCCAGCTGAGGGCGCCCATGACCAGCGCCGGCGTGGACTTGTCGCAGCCGCCCATCAGCACCGCGCCGTCGACCGGGTGGGCGCGCAGCGTCTCCTCGACCTCCATCGCGCCCATGTTGCGGTAGAGCATCGAGGTGGGCTTCAGGAACTGTTCCGAATGCGAATGCACCGGCAGCTCCATCGGCATGCCGCCGGCCTGGAGAATCCCGCGCTTCACCCATTCCACGCGGTCCTTGAAGTGCATGTGGCACGGCTGTGCCTCGGACCAGGTGTTGATGATGCCGATGATCGGTTTGCCGTCCCAGTCCTCGTGGGACAGCCCCATCTGCATCGCGCGCGACCGGTGGCCGAAGCTGCGGAAGTCGTCGGCGGCGAAGAACCGGGCCGAGCGCAGGTCCTCGTAGCGTTTGACGTGCTTGTCGTCTTTCATCGGCGTGTCCTCAGGAAATCGGCGTGGCGAAGTAGTGCAGGATGAAGATCAGCGCGAGCGCCAGACCCACACCGGCGATCCAGGGCCAGATGCCGTACCCGTCGATGTCTTCGCGGCTGTCTCTTCCGATCATGGGTCTCTCCTCAGTTCAACAGGTCGGGCAGCCACAGGGCGATGGACGGGAACAGCATCACCAGGATGAGCCCGGTCACCTGCAGCGCGATGAAGGGCAGCACGGAGATGAAGATCTCCTGCAGCGTCACGTCCTTGGGCGCCACCGATTTCAGCCAGAAGCAGGCCGGGCCGAAGGGCGGCGACAGGAAGTAGATCTGGATGTTCATCACGAACAGGATGCCGAACCAGATTTTCGCCTGACTTTCGGTGAGTCCCAGCTCGGGTGCAAGGGTCATCACCACCGGCGCGAAGACCGGCACGGTGATGAACACGATGGCGATCCATTCCATGAAGGTGCCCAGGACCATCAGGATCAGCATCATCACCAGGATCGTGCCGAGCGCCGACAGCCCCATGTCGAGGAACAGCGAGCGCATGAAGTCGCCGCCGCCGACGAGGTTGAAGATGCCGACGAAGCTGACGGCGCCCAGGACCAGCCAGATGATCGTGCCGACGGTCGCCATCGAGCCCATCATCGCGGCGCTGACGACGCTCCACTTGAACTGGTTGCGCACCGCGGCGACGAAGAGCGAGCCGATGCAGCCCACCGCCGCGGCCTCGGTCACCGAAGCGATGCCGCCGTAGATCGACCCCATCACGCAGGCGATCAGGATGATGCAGAGGATGACGGCGGTGACCCGGTCCTTCGACAGCTTCTGGTCCTCGCCGGTGCGCTCGGCCACCTCGGCGGCGGTCGGCGCCAGCGACGGGTTCAGGTTGCAGCGGATCAGCACGTAGCTGGCATAGAACACGGCCAGCATGATGCCCGGCGTCGCGCCGGCCATGAACAGGTCGCCGATGCCCACCTCGGCCGACAGGCCGTAGACGATCATGATGATCGACGGCGGGATCAGCGTGGCCAGCGCGCCGGCGGCGCAGATCAGGCCGATGGTCAGTTTCCGGTCGTAGCCCAGGCGGAACATCTGCGGCAGCGCGACGAGGCCCAGCATCACGATCTCGCCGCCCATCACGCCGGACATGGCGGCGAGGATCACGGCGACCACGGTGGTCTGCACCGCGACGCCGCCGCGCAGGTTGCCGGCGAAGATCGACATCGCGTCGAACAGATCCTCGGCAATGCCGGCGCGTTCCAGGATCGAGGCCATGAGAACGAAGAACGGCACGGCGACGAGGGTATAGTGCTCCAGCAGCCCCGCGGCGTTCGAGGACACCAGGAACAGCCCGCGCGGGCCGAAGAACGAGATCGCCATGATGACCGAGACGAACAGCGTCACGATGCCCAGCGGCATGCCGGTCATCATCAGCGCGATCAGCAGGAGCACCATGATGATCGAGACGGTGCCCAGGTCCATCTCGCGCATCTGCAGCGCGCCGGAGGGGTCGAGCGCGTCGCCGATCTGGGAGATGAAGCCGGAGAACGTCTCGGCCAGGCCGAAGCCGAGATATTCGGCCAGGAACCCCGAGACGAAATAGACGATGAAATAGGCCCCCAGCACCTTAACCGCCAGCCGCAACGCGGGCGACGCGAAGTGGCGGTGCAGGTTCACCATCAGCTGGGTGAGATACAGGAAGGCGCCCGCCACCATCAGCGATTTCAGCATCATCGGCAGCGGCGAGTTGAAGGCGGAGCCCGATTTCTCCAGCCGCTCGACACTGACATAGGCGCGGATCGAGGCGTCGGCCAGCAGCATGTAGAGCGCGAAGACGCCCACCACCATGCCGAACAGGTCGAGCCACCAGCGCTGCTTGTCGCTGGCCATGACATGGAACACGGTGATGCCGATATGGCGGTTCTTCATCGTGATGAAGCCGGCGGAGAGCATCCAGGCGGCGGCGCAGAGCATCATCACCGTCTCGAACGCCCAGTGGGTCGGCGCGTTCATCAGATAGCGCGAGAAGACCTCGTAGAGCGTGGCCAGCGCGGCCACCATGTAGAAGCACGATATGCCGATGCCGATGAGGTGGCTGAGGTGATCGACCGGCGTATAGGCCGACCTTGCCACGCTGTCCTGGTCGTGGATCGGGTCGTCCCCGGACACTTCCAGCGGTGCGTCCTGCAGGCGGTCTTCGTACTCGCGGCTCATGGCTGGCCCTCTTCCCGGTGCGGCATGCACGGCTGTGCGCGGCCGCGTCAACTGTGTGTGCTGTCAGCTATCCTGCCGGCCGGCTGCCGGGGCGGAGTTTGGTCTGCCGGCCTTCCGGGGGCCGGTCGGGACGCCGCGCCCGGGGCGTGCCGGGCGCGGCGAAGCGGGGGCCTTACAGCAGGCCCGCCTCTTTCATGAAGGCGATATGCGCGTCATACACGTCCTGCGCCAGCTCGGATTGCGCGGCGAAGTCGTTCCAGGCTTCCTGGGCGATCTCGCGCAGCTTGTCGCGCTCTTCCTGCGGCCAGTCGATGATGGTCAGCTCGCCCTCGGCCTTGTCGCGGGCCACCAGCTGGCGGTCGAGCCGGTCGAAGTACTGGCGCAGGCCGTTATAGGCGGCCAGGTACCACACTTCGAGCGCCACCTGCTCCTGCTCGCTCAGCTCGTTCCAGACCTGCTCGGACACGGTGAACTGCAGGATCGGGGTGGAGTGGATGCCCGGGAAGATCGGGTACTGGGCGATGTCGTGCATGCCGTTGGCGTCGTTGTTGGCGTAGGCCGAGTTGTCGGCCGCGTCGATCACGCCCTTCTCCAGCGCGCCGTAGGTTTCCGAGCCGGCCATCGACACCGGCGCGGCGCCGGCGCGGCGGAACACGTCGGCGGCCAGGCCCTCGGGCGAGCGGATCTTCAGCCCTTCCAGATCCTCGACGCCGCGCACCGGCACGGTGGACACGAAGGCTTCGCGGGCATAGGCGCCGCAGCCGACGACGTGGACGCCCTCGAAATGCGCGTCATAGAGCTTCTGCAGCATTTCCTTGCCGCCGCCCTGGGCGCAGAACGCCTGGATCTGGTCGGCGCTGTCGTAGCCCGCGATCAGGTCGCCCATCAGCGCGAAGGCCGGGTCGACGCCGGAGAAGTAGTTGATCGAGGTGAGGTCGCCGTCGAGGATGCCGACGCTGATCGCCTCGGGCGTCTCGCGGCGCGGAACCACCGCGTTCACCGGCAGAAGCTCGACGGTCAGCGAGCCGCCGGTCATCGCTTCCAGTTTCGGCACCCATTCCTCGTTGAGATAAGCCAGCGAGGCGTGGCTGGCATTCGACGAGGTCTGGATCTTCAGCGTGCGATCTGCGGCATCCGCCGACAGAGTCCCGATTCCAAGCGCGGCGAAGGTTGCGAGCGCCGTGCCCAAGCCTTTGACTTTCATGGATTTCCTCCCTTTGAAATCACTGTCCCCAGCGGCGGGCACCATGTCCGCCGCCGATAACGCCATGCTAATATATTAGTGACCTAGTTGAATCAACCGCCAAGCGATCCTACAGTTTTTCCGGTGTCTGCCACTCGGGCCGGCGCCATGGGGACGACGGCACGGGACCGGACATGAACCTGTCGACGGAGAACAAATTGCGGGGCGGAGTCGCCAGCCGGGTGGATAGCGGAGGAACCGCGGCCGACCGCGTCTACGAGGATCTGCGCACCCGCATCCTGGAATTCGACCTGCCGCCCGATGCGACCCTGTCGCGCAACGATCTGGCCAAGGCCTACGGCGTCAGCCAGACCCCGGTGCGCGAGGCGCTGCAGCGGCTGGAGGAGGACGGGCTGATCCGGATCTATCCGCAGTCGAAGACGGTCGTCGCGCGGATCGACGAGGACCAGCTGAAGGAGACGCATTTCCTGCGGGTCGCGATCGAGACCGAGGTTGTGCGCAGGGTGGCGCTGGCCGGCGACGCGGCCGTGGTCAAGCGGGCGCGAAGCTATGTCCGCATGCAGGAGGCGCTGATGGACGACCCGTCGCAGATGGCGCTGTTCTACGAGCTGGACCGGGGGTTCCACGCGACGCTGTTCGAGGCGGTGGGGATGATACCGCTTTACCGCATGCTGGCGCGGCGGCTGGGGCACCTGGCCCGGTGCCAGCGGCTGGAGCTTCCGCGCTCCGGCAAGCTGTCGGAGATCGTGCACGGCCACATGGCCGTGGTCGAGGGGCTGGCCTCGGGCGATCCGGAGCTGGCGGCGGCGGCGATGCGGGGCCATATCGGCGCGACGATCCGGCGGGTGACATTGCTGCGCGAGGAATTTCCGGACTATTTCGAGGGCGCCGCAGCCTAGCGCGCGGCGCGCTCTAACGTGTTGATTTCGCGTGTCCGGGGCGCGCGGGGACCGGGCCGCGCTTTTGTGCGACACGCTCTGGCGCCCGGGCCTCCGTGTGCTAAGACCCCCGCGACGGACGGAGCCCGGGGGCGCAGGATTGGCGGAACGGCATCACCCGACACTGGCGGAGATCGCGGACGACCTGCGCGGCGGGCGGCTGCGGCAGGAATTGCGCGGCTCCTGGGCCATCGCGGTGCTGTACCGGGCGCCGAGCCTGCCGCTGGTCTGGCTCTGCGCGCGGGCGGGTCTCGCGCCGATGGCGGTGACGCTGCTCGGCATGGCGCTGGCGCTGGCGCTTCCGGCGCTGGCCTGGGCGCTGCCGCTGCCGGCGGCGCCATGGGTCGTGGCGCTGGGCGGGGCGCTGTTCCAGGTGCTGGACTGCGTCGACGGTACGCTGGCGCGGGTGACGGGGCGGAGCTCGACCCGCGGCGCCGACATGGATTTCTTCGTGGACATGCTGCAATGGGTGACGCTGTACCTCGCGATCGGCCTGCTGGCCGACCGGGTGCTGGGCGGCGGCTGGGGCTGGACCGCGCTGGCCGGCGGCGCCGCGAGCGGGCGGCTGCTGGCGCGGATGGTCCGCGACCGGGTGGAGCAGCGAATGCCGGCGCCGGCCGCGCCGCCGGCCCCGCTCGCGCCGGGCGACTGGCCGGTGGTCATCGTCGCCGGCGTGTCGGGGCTGCTGCCGTTCCTGGCGCTGACGGGCAGCTGGCTGGGCGTGTCGGTCGCGGCGCTGGGGGTCTATGCTCTGCTGGATATCGTCGATGCGCTGCGGCCGGTGATGCGGGGGGCGTAACGGCCGGCCAAACTAGACCGACACGCGCCGCGTGCTGTCGCGGACGACCAGGCGCACGGGCAGCGTCTCGGACGTCGTCTCGGGGTCGGGCCGCTCCATCCGCCTTGCCTCCATGCGCCGCAGGAGCATGCGGGCCGCGGTGCGCCCGATCTCGACGCGGGGCTGGTGGATCGTGGTCAGCGGCGGCACGAAATGCGCGGCGAACTCGATGTCGTCGAAGCCGACGACCGACACGTCGCGCGGCACGGAGTAGCCGGCGCGATGCAGCGCCGCGATGAAGCCGCAGGCCATCTGGTCGCTGGCGCAGAAGAGGGCCGTCGGCCGGTGCCGGAGCGCCATCCACCGTTCCGCCGCGGCGGCGCCGGAGCGCAGCGAGAAATCGCCGTCGATGAACCAGTCGTCGCGAAGGTCGAGCCCGGCCTCTGCCAGGCACTGTTCCGCGCCGGCGCGTCGCGTCGCGGTCAGCACGTTGCCGGGCGGTCCGGCCAGGTGGCCGATGTCGCGGTGGCCCAGATCGACTAGGTGCCGGACGGCGAGCCTGGCCGCGGCGACATTGTCGATGGTGACCGCCGGCCGCACCAGATCCTCGACCCATTCGCAGGCGAAGACCAGCGGCGCGCGTGTGCGCGGGTCGCCGCGGTCCAGCAAGAGATCGGCCGACAGCATGCCGTCGAGCACGATCAGCCCGTCTGCCCGGTGGTTGCCCAGATAGTCCAGGATCTGCCGTTCGTCGTTCACGCCGGGCGCCGTGTCGGCGATCAGGACGTTCAAGTCGGCCTCGGCCATGACCTCGGCGATGCCGGCGAGGATCAGCGAGAAGAAGGCGTTGCCCAGGTTCGGGACCAGGACCACGACACCGCCGGTCTCGCGCCGGCGCAGGTTGCGGGCGGCGACGTTGACCGTATAGCCGGTCTGCTCGATGGCGTCGAAGACGGCGCGCCGGGTCGTTTCCGTGACCACGCCGGGATTGGACAGCGCGCGGCTGACCGTGGCCGTCGAAACGCCGGCCGCATCCGCCACGTCGCGGATGCTGGGGACGCCCTTGGTCATCGCGTCTTCCCTTTCCGTCCGGCCCGGCCGCCGCGCCGGTGCCATCATCTGGCGCACAAGTCCTGTTGTAAACGATTACAGAATCAGATATCACGCAATGTAAACGTTTACAATGCCGCCCGAAGAGGCGGCGGGGGAGGAGAGACAATGAAGACGCTGCAAGGCCCGGCGCTGTTTCTTGCGCAATTCGCGGGCGACGAGTCCCCGTTCAATTCCTGGGACGCCATCACGCAATGGGCCGCGGACTGCGGCTATCGCGGCGTCCAGGTGCCCAGCTGGGACGCGCGGCTCTTCGATCTCGACAAGGCGGCGGCGTCGAAGGACTACTGCGACGAGTTCAAGGGCGTCGCGGCCGAGCGCGGCATCGCCGTCACCGAGCTCTCCGCGCATCTGCAGGGCCAGCTCGTCGCGGTGCATCCCGCCTATGACGCGGCGTTCGACGGGTTTGCCGACCCCTCGGTCCACAACGACCCCAAGGCGCGGCAGGAATGGGCCGTCGATCAGGTGATGAAGACGCTGACGGCGTCGAAGAACATGGGCCTGACGGCCATCGCCGCCTTCTCCGGCGCGCTGGCCTGGCCCTTCGTCTATCCCTGGCCGCAACGGCCCGCCGGGCTGGTGGAGACGGCGTTCGACGAGCTCGCCGCGCGCTGGCGGCCGATCCTCGACCATGCCGAGGACTGCGGCGTCGACATCTGCTACGAGATCCATCCCGGCGAGGATCTGCACGACGGCGTCACCTACGAGATGTTCCTGGAGCGCACCGGCAATCACGACCGGGCGATGATGCTCTACGACCCCAGCCACTACGTGCTGCAGTGCCTGGATTATCTCGACAATCTCGACATCTATGCCGACCGGATCGGGATGTTCCACGTCAAGGATGCCGAGTTCAATCCGACCGGCCGGCAGGGCGTCTATGGCGGTTACCAGAGCTGGGTGAACCGCGCCGGGCGGTTCCGGTCGCTGGGCGACGGGCAGGTGGATTTCGGCGCGGTGTTCTCGAAGCTCGCCGCGATGGATTTCGACGGCTGGGCCGTCGTGGAATGGGAATGCGCGCTGAAGCATCCCGAGGACGGGGCGCGCGAGGGGGCCGCCTTCGTGCGCGACCACATCATCCGGGTGACCGAGCGGGCGTTCGACGATTTCGCCGGCGCGGGCACGGACGAGGCCGCGAACCGCCGGATGCTGGGACTGGAGCGCTGAGATGACCGGACAGGATACAACGACCCGCCCCGCGCCGATCCGCCTGGGCATGGTGGGCGGCGGCAAGGACGCCTTCATCGGCGCCGTTCACCGGATCGCGTCGCGCATCGACGGCGAGTTCCGGCTGGTGGCCGGCGCGCTGTCCTCCACGCCCGAGCGGGCGCGCGAATCGGGCGCCGCGCTGGGCCTGGCGCCGGATCGGACCTATGACGACTTCAAGGCCATGGCGATCCGCGAGAACCGGATCAAGGACGGGATCGAGGCGGTCGCCATCGTCACGCCGAACCACATGCACTACCCGGCGGCGCGCGAATTCCTGAAGCGCGGCATCCACGTGATCTGCGACAAGCCGATGACCGCGTCGCTGCCGGATGCGCGGCGGCTGGCGAAGCTGGCGGCGGAGTCCGGCGCGTTGTTCGTGCTGACGCACAACTACACGGGCTATCCGATGATCCGGCAGGCCCGCGAGATGGTCGCCTCCGGGATACTGGGCAATATCCGCGTGGTGCAGGCGGAATACCCGCAGGACTGGCTGACCGAGGCCGAGGAGAGCCAGGACAACAAGCAGGCCGCCTGGCGCACCGATCCTGCGCGGTCGGGCGCCGGCGGCTGCATCGGCGATATCGGCACGCATGCCTTCAACCTTCTGAGCTTCGTCACCGGGCTGGAGGTCGAGACGCTGTCGGCCGAGCTGACGGCCTTCGTGCCCGGGCGCCCGCTGGACGACAATGCGCAGGTGATGCTGCGCTTTGCCGGGGGCGCGCGGGGCATGCTGTGGTCGTCGCAGGTCGCGCCGGGCAACGAGAACGCTCTGCGCCTGCGGGTCTACGGCGACAAGGGCGGGCTCGAATGGATGCAGGAGGATCCGAACGTGCTGTGGTTCACGCCCTTCGGCGAGCCGACGCGGCGGATCACCCGCAACGGGGCGGGCGCGGGCGAGGTCGCCGCGCGGGTGAGCCGCGTGCCGCCGGGCCATCCAGAGGGCTATCTGGAAGGCTTCGCCAATATCTACACCGAGGCCGCCCGCGCGATCCGCGCGCATCAGGCGGGCCGGCCGGTTCCGCCGGAGGTCGTGTTCCCCACCGCCGCGGACGGGCTTCTGGGCGTGCAGTTCGTCGATGCCTGCGTGCGGTCATCGCAACGTAACGCGGCCTGGGTCCGGCTGGCGTGAGGCGGGGGCATGGAGATGTCCGCAGCCTTGGCTGAAGACCGGCGGACCGATGCGGCGCCGGGCGAGGCGACGCCGGTGCTGGCGCTGGAGAACGTGTCGCGCGCCTTCGGGCCGGTTCAGGTGCTGTTCGACCTGGATTTCGACCTGCGGGCCGGCGAGGTTCACGCGCTGATCGGCGAGAACGGCGCCGGCAAGTCGACCACGATGAAGATCCTCGCAGGCTATCTGGCGGCGAGCGAGGGGCGCATCCTGCTCGACGGCCGGCCGGTTACCTTCGCGTCGGGCGAGGCGGCGGAAGACAGCGGCGTGGTGATGATCCATCAGGAGTTCAACCTCGCCCCGCAGCTAACGGTCGAGCAGAACATATTTCTGGGCCGCGAGCTGAAGCGCGGCTGGCGGCTGGACCACAAGAGGATGCGGGCGACGACGCTGGAGCTTCTGGCGGCGCTGGAGACGCATATCGACCCGCGCGCCACCGTGGCCGACATCTCGGTGCCCGAGAAGCAGATGGTGGAGATCGCCAAGGCGCTGTCGCGCGACGCGCGGGTGCTGATCATGGACGAGCCGACGGCCTCGCTGACCAGCCGCGAGGCGGAGATCCTGTTCCGCCAGGTCGAGCGTCTGCGCGCCAAGGGCACGGCGATCCTGTTCACCTCGCACAAGCTCGACGAGGTAAAGCGCATCGCCGACCAGGTCACTGTGCTGCGCGACGGCAAGCGCGTGCTGACGGCGCCGGCGGAGGAGCTGACCGAGAACGCCATGGCCGAGGCGATGGTGGGGCGCGAACTGTCCGATCTGTTTCCGCCGAAGACGCCGGCCGATGACGGCGACACGGTGCTGCGCGTGTCCGACCTGACGGTGGGCGACGATGTGCGGGGCGTCAGCTTCGATTTGCGCCGCGGCGAGATCCTGGGCTTTGCGGGTCTGGTCGGCTCCGGCCGGACCGAGGTGATGGAGGGGCTGATCGGCGCCCGGCAGGCCAGCGGCCGGATCGAGGTGAACGGCGCCCCGGTACAGATCCGCTCGGTCGAGGACGCCCGGGCCGCCGGCATCGCCTATCTGACGGAGGACCGGAAGGAACGCGGGCTGCTGCTGAACCAGTCGATGCGGCAGAACCTGACGCTGCTGGCGCTTCCGAAATTCACGAACGTGCTGATCGACGGGCGCGCGGAAGAGGCGGCGCTGGACCGGTCCATCGAGGAATTCGACATCCGCGCGCCCACGCGCAACATGCTGGTCGGCAACCTGTCGGGCGGCAACCAGCAGAAGCTGCTGCTGGCGAAGATCATGCTGGCCGATCCGCAGATCGTGATCATCGACGAGCCGACGCGCGGCATCGACATCGGCACCAAGCAGCAGATCTACCACTTCATCCACCGCCTCGCCGATGCCGGCAAGAGCGTGATCGTGATCTCGTCGGAGATGACCGAGGTGATCGGCATCGCCGACCGCGTGGTGGTGATGCGGCAGGGCCGGGTGGCGGGTGAGCTGTCCGGCGCCGACGTCAACGAGGACAAGATCGTCCGCCTCGCCATGGGGCTGGACCGAGGGGACAGGGACAATGGCTAACGTCACCGCAAACACGGCCAGGCGGGGCGGCCTTCGCGTCGATATCCGGGTGCTGGGGCCCATCGTGGCGCTGATCGCACTGGTGATCGTCGGCGCGCTGATGAACGCGAACTTCCTCAGCTACGGCAACGTCACCAACGTGCTGGCGCGCTCGGCCTTCATCGGCATCATCGCGGTGGGCATGACCTTCGTCATCACCGCGGGCGGGCTGGACCTGTCGGTGGGCTCGATGGCGGCCTTCATCGCCGGGGTGATGATCCTGGTGATGAACGCGCTGATCCCGACTTTCGGGATCAGCTGGGCCGTCATCCTGCTGGGCATGGCGACCTCGCTGATCGTCGGCATGGCGGCGGGGCTGTTCAACGGCCTGCTGATCACCAAGGCGCGGATCGAGGCGTTCATCGTGACGCTGGGCTCGATGGGCATCTTCCGCTCGCTCGTCACCTGGCTCGCCGACGGCGGGACCATCTCGCTCGACTTCGAGATGCGCGAGCTGTACCGGCCGGTCTATTACGACGGCATCCTCGGCGTCGCCTGGCCGATCATCGTCTTCGCCGTCGTCGCGATCCTGGGCGAGATCGCCATGCGTCACACGTCCTTCGGCCGCCATTGCGCCGCCATCGGCTCGAACGAGCAGGTGGCGCGGTTCTCGGCGGTGCATGTGGACCGGGTCCGGGCCGCCACCTATGTCCTGCTGGGCATCCTGGTGGGGCTGGCCACGATCATGTACGTGCCGCGGCTGGGCTCGGCGTCGTCGTCGACCGGGGTGCTGTGGGAGCTGGAGGCGATCGCCGCGGTGATCATCGGCGGCACGGTGCTGAAGGGCGGCTTCGGCCGGGTCTGGGGCACCGTCGTCGGCGTCCTGATCCTCAGCCTGATCGGCAACATCCTGAACCTTACCGACCTGGTCAGCCCGTATCTCAACGGTGCGATCCAGGGCGTCATCATCATCCTGGCCGTTGTCCTGCAACGCCAGAAGAAAGCGGATCGCTAGAGGTCCGGGAGCGCCCGGAGACGGGCAAGCAAAAGGGAGAGAAGACCAATGCAATTCAGACATTTCATCGGCGCGACGGCGGTGGCGCTGGCCCTGCCGGTCGCGGCGGCGGCGCAGACCGTCATCGGCGTGTCGATTCCGGCGGCGACCCACGGCTGGGCCGGCGGCATGAACTTCCACACCCGCGAGGCGATCGAGCGGCTGGAGGCCACCTATTCCGACCTCGACTTCGTGCTGGCCACGGCGAGCGATCCGGGCAAGCAGGTCAACGACATCGAGGACATGGTCGCCACGCGCAACATCGACGCGCTGGTCGTCCTGCCCTTCGAGTCCGAGCCGCTGACCGGCCCGGTCAAGCGCGTCAAGGAATCCGGCGCCTGGGTCACGGTGATCGACCGCGGCCTGTCCGAGGACGGAATCGAGGACCTCTACGTCGCCGGCGACAACCCCGGCTTCGGCCGCGTCGCGGGCGAGTATTTCGTCGAGCAGATGCCCGACGGCGGCAACATCGTCGTCCTGCGCGGCATCCCGACCACCATCGACAACGAGCGGGTGGAGGCGTTCCAGGCGGCCATCGAGGGTTCGGGCATCGAGATTCTCGACATGGAGCACGGCAACTGGAACCGCGACGACGCCTTTACCGTGATGCAGGACTTCCTGTCGAAGTATCCCGATATCGACGCGGTCTGGGCCTCTGACGACGACATGGCGGTGGGCGTTCTGGCGGCCATCGACCAGGCCGACCGCAGCGACGAGATGTGGGTGCTGGGCGGCGCCGGCATGAAGGAGATGATCAAGCGGCTGGTCGACGGCGACACCGACATGGTGCCGGCCAACGTGACCTATCCGCCGTCGATGGCGGCGACCGCGATCGAGCTGACGGCGCTGAACTACGTCTCGAACGCGCCGGTTTCGGGCGATTTCATCATCGGCTCGGTCCTGATCACGCCGGAGAATGCCGAGAAGTACTACTATCCGGACAGCCCGTTCTGATCCGGCGCATCTCGTGAAAACGAACGGCCCGGCGGCGATGCCGACCGGGCCGGTCTTTGCGGGCCTGACGGGCTTCGGCGTCGCCGAATGCTGTCAGAAGTCCAGGTTCGCCACGCTCAGCGCGTTCTTCTGGATGAACTCGCGCCGGGGTTCGACCACGTCGCCCATCAGCTTGGTGAACAGGTCGTCGGCGTCGGCCACGTCCTCCACCTTGACCTGCAGAAGCGTCCGCGCCTCGGGGTCCAGCGTGGTTTCCCAGAGCTGGTCGGGGTTCATCTCGCCCAGGCCCTTGTAGCGCTGCAGCGTCAGGCCGCGCTCGCCCTCTTCCAGCATCGCGTCCAGCAGGTCGGTGGGGCCGTAGATGCGCTGGCTCCGGGCACCGCGGACCAGGTCGGAGGGGTGGGTGTAGACGTTGCGCGTCTCGCCCGAGACCTCGGACAGCCGCCGCGCCTCGCCGGAGCGCAGAACGGCGCCGTCGAGGGTTCGGATCTCCTCGACCCCGCGCAGCACGCGGGACAGGCGGATGCCGTGATCCTGGGTGATCCGGCCCTGCCAGCCGCGCTCGTATTCCTCGGCCACGAGGTCCAGCCGGCGGGCCACGTCGTCGGAGACGGTCTGCAAGTCGGCATCGGCGCGGCCCGGGTCGAAGGCGCCGGCGATGGCCGCCTGTTCCAGGATGTTGCGCGGGTAATGGGTGGGGAAGGCATCGAGCACGCGCTTGAACTGGCGCGCCGCCTCGACCACGCGATGCAGGTCGTTGCCGGCGATCTCCTCGCCGGTGTTCAGGCGCAGCACGGCGCCTTCGAGTCCCTGGTTGATCAGGTAGTTCTCCAGCGAGGGGACGTCCTTGAGATACACCTCGGACTTGCCGCGGCTGACCTTGTAGAGCGGCGGCTGCGCGATATAGAGATAGCCGCCCTCGATCAGCTCGGGCATCTGCCGGAAGAAGAAGGTCAAGAGAAGCGTGCGGATATGCGCGCCGTCGACATCGGCGTCGGTCATGATGATGACCTTGTGATAGCGCAGCTTCTCGATGTCGAACTCGTCGCGGCCGATGCCGGTGCCCAGCGCCATGACGAGGTTGCCGATCTCCTGGCTGGACAGCATCCGGTCGAAGCGCGCGCGCTCCACGTTCAGGATCTTGCCGCGCAGGGGCAGGATCGCCTGGGTGCGCCGGTCGCGGCCGGTCTGGGCCGAGCCGCCGGCCGAGTCGCCCTCGACCAGGAACAGCTCGCGCTTGTGCGGATCCTTTTCGGAGCATTCCTTGAGCTTGCCGGCGAGGAAGGAGACGTCGTGCGTCGTCTTCTTCCGCGTCATCTCGCGCGCCTTGCGGGCGGCCTCGCGGGCCTGCGCCGCCTCGACGATCTTGGTGACGATCATCCGGGCCGGTTGCGGGTTCTCCTCGAACCACTCGGCCAGCTTTTCGTTCATCAGGCTTTCGACGGCCGGGCGCACCTCGGACGAGACCAGCTTGTCCTTGGTCTGCGAGCTGAACTTGGGGTCGGGAACCTTCACGGACAGCACACAGGTCAACCCCTCGCGCGCGTCGTCGCCGGACAGCGTGACCTTCTCCTTCTTGGCGATGCCGGAGGAGCCGGCGTAGAGGTTGATCGTCCGGGTCAGCGCGCCGCGGAAGCCGGCCAGATGGGTGCCGCCGTCGCGCTGCGGGATGTTGTTGGTAAACGGCAGCACCATTTCGTTGTAGCTGTCGTTCCACCACATCGCGACTTCGACGGTGATCCCCTCGCGCTCGCCGGTGACGAAGATCGGCTCGTCGATCAGCGGCTGCTTGTGCCGGTCGAGGTAGCGGACGAATTCCTTGACCCCGCCCTCGTAATGCAGGTCCGTCTCCAGCGGCTCGGCCGGGCGTTCGTCGCGCAGGACGATGCGGACGCCGGAGTTCAGGAAGGCCAGTTCGCGCAGCCGGCTTTCCAGTGTCTTGAAGCTGTAATCGAGGTTCGAGAACGTGTCGGTCGAGGCGAGGAACCGCACCCGCGTGCCCTGCTGACCGTCGGCGTCGCCGACGACTTCGAGGTGCTTCACCGTCTCGCCGGTCTCGAACCGGGCCGAATGCTCCTTGCCGTTGCGCCAGATGGTCAGCTCCAGCCAGTCGGACAGGGCGTTGACCACCGAGACGCCGACCCCGTGCAGGCCGCCCGACACCTTGTAGGAGTTCTGGTCGAATTTCCCGCCGGCATGCAGCTGGGTCATGATGACCTCGGCCGCCGAGACGCCTTCCTCCTGGTGGATGTCCACCGGAATGCCGCGGCCGTTGTCGCTGACCGAGACGGAGTTGTCGGCATGCAGCGTCACCGTCACGCGGTCGGCATGGCCGGCGAGCGCCTCGTCGATGCCGTTATCGACGACCTCGTAGACCATGTGGTGCAGGCCCGAGCCGTCGTCGGTGTCGCCGATATACATGCCGGGCCGCTTGCGGACGGCTTCCAAGCCCTTGAGAACTTTGATTGATTCGGCGCCGTAATCGTCCGGCTGCCGGGCTGCTTCGGCCATGCGCTCGTCCCTTGGTATTTTGCCGGTTTTATACGCGGTTATGGGGGGATTGTCACGTGTATGACACTATATTTGGTGTCTTTCCGGCAGAGCGCAAGGACGTGCTAGGATCGTTTCGAGCGAAGAGGGAGGGTTGCTGCCGTGATGATCGAGATCGTGACCTTCGACCTGCGTCCCGGAACGACGCGGGAGGAGGTTCTGGCGGGGGCGCACAAGGTGGCCGACAAGTGGCGCGCGGTGCCGGAACTGGTGCGCAAGAGCTTCTTTCACGACCCCGAGCGCGGCGTGGCGGGAGCCGTCTACCAATGGGCCGACCCGGCGGCCGCCGACCGTTGGCACGACGCGGCCTGGCGGGCGTCCATCGTCGAGACCTACGGCAGCGAACCGCGGGTGGAGCGCTACGAGATGACGCTGATCGCCGACAACGAGCTGGGCAAGACCGAGGAATACCCGGCGATCAGGTGAACGGGATCACGCAGCCCACCCCGAGCAGCAGGCAGCCGGCGGCGATGTTCGTCCGGCGCAGCGCCGTGGGCGAGGTCATGAGCCTTCGGACCCTGTCCAGCGACAGGGCGAGGATCAGGTTGCCGATCAGCGGGACCGCTGCCGACAGCGCGCAGATCGCGGCGATGTCGGGCAGGGTCAGGGCACCCAGATCGAAGAAGCCGGGCAGCATCCCCATGTAGAACAGGATCGCCTTGGGGTTGCCGAGGATCACCGCCAGCCCGGCCATGAACCCCGCCCACATGCCGGGCCGTGTCAGCCGGCTGTCGGACGAGATCGTCTTGTCGGCGTTCTTCAGGATCATGACGCCCATGCCGATGAAGAAGGCCGTGGCGACCCATTTCAGGACCAGCAGGAAGCCGGAGAAGACCGAGACCAGCCAGGTGACGCCGAGGATCGCCAGGAACGGCCAGATCACGTCGCCCACCACCACGCCCAGCGCCAGCGGCCAGGCGGCGTGGAACCCGCCCGACAGCGCGCGGGCGATCATCGCCAGCCAGACGGGCCCGGGCGTCAGGAACAGCGCCAGCAGGCCGCCAGCATAAAGCGCCAATTCGAGCGGTGAAACGGTCATCGCAGCCCGCGCGCCATGTCGGCGATCTTCCGTGCCGAGGTCCAGTTCCGCGCCGTCGCCGGGACGCCGAGGGCGCGTTCCAGCCGCGCGGCCAGCTTCGACCGGCCGATGCCCTCGGGCGCCAGCAGGTAGGCCGCGCGGTCCGCGACCGCCACCGCCTCCGACGGCGTCGCCAGCGCCAGCACCTCTTCGGACAGCGCCTGCGGCGGGCCGTCGAGGAAGACGACATGCACCGCCTTGCCGTCCGCCGCCGCAGCGTCGCGGTAGGGGTTGGCGGCGAGAATCGCTTCGTAGTCGTCCAGCGAGAGGCACAGGACATGCGGGCGAAACCCCTTCTCCGCCTCGATCGCGTCGGAGATGGCATCGGCGGGGATCGCCCCGCGGAACGCGACGTTGCCGCTCTGGATATAGGTCGCAACCGGGCCGGCGCCGAGCCGGCCGAGCATCGTCCGCAGCTCGCCCATCGGCAGGCTGCTGCGGCCGCCCACATTGATCCCGCGCAGCAGCGCGACGGTGATTTCGCTCATGGCCCGATCTCCGAGATGCCGTCCGACTCGCTGACCGCCAGATACTGCGCACGTTCACCAAGTTCCGCAAACAGCTCGGGGCCGGTGCCCGTCATCCACGCCTGGGCCCCCAGCGCGCAGATCTCGTCGTAGAGCGCGGCGCGGCGGGCGGCGTCGAGATGGGCCGAGACCTCGTCCAGCAGCACCACGGGCGGGGCGCCGAAATCCTGCGCCAGCGCGCGGGCATTGGCGAGGATCAGCGAGATCAGCAGCGCCTTCTGTTCGCCGGTGGAGCATTGCTTCGCGGGCACGCCCTTGGCGGCATAGACGGCGTCGAGATCGGCGCGATGCGGGCCGATCAGGGTGCGGCCCGCGTAAAGGTCGCGCTGGCGGTTGGCGGCGAGGGTTTCGGCAAAGCCGCGCGCGTCGTCGGGCGGCGCGCTGTCCTCCGCCGCGCCCAGGGTCAGCTCGGCCGCGGGAAAGGCCGTCTCCGCCCCGTCCTGCGCCGCCGCGATCCGCTCCAGCGCCGCACGGCGGTTCGTCTGAATCGCGGTGCCGGCTTCGGCCATCTGCCGCTCCAGCGCGGCATACCAATGCGCGTCGCGCACCTGGTCCTTCAGCAGGCGGTTGCGCTCGCGCATCGCCTTCTCGTAGGCCAGCGACACGTCGGCATGGCCCGGCTCGAAACTCATGGTGATCCGGTCCAGGAACCGCCGCCGGCCGTCGGCGCCCTCGATCCAGAGCCGGTCCATCGACGGGATCAGCCAGACCATCCGCGCGATGCGGCCCAGCGCGACCTGCGCCGCCGACTTGCCGTCGACGGTTACCTGGCGCGCGCCGCCCGGCTCCCACCATGTGGCGACCTCGTGGATCTGGTGCAGGCTCTGCAGCACGCCCGTCACCTTCCAGCCCAGCGCCTCCGGCTGCCGCGCCATCTCGTCGGCCGCCGCGCGCCTAAGGCCCCGACCGGGCGAGAACAGCGAGACGGCCTCCAGGATGTTGGTCTTGCCCGCCCCGTTCGGCCCGTGAATCGCGACCGGCCGCGCATCCAGTGCCAGATGCGCCCGCCGGTGCGACCGGAAATGCGACAGGGTCAGCTCGATGAACGAAAGCCCGGGCATGTCCCCGTCTTCATCTTGGCAAAAATACTCTGGCCGAAGGCAGGCTCCGCAGGAGCCTTCGTCATACGCGCATCGGCATCACGACATAGACCGCCGACTGGTCCGTGCCCTCGCGCATCAGCGTCGGGTCGCCGGCCGAGTTGAACAGGAAGACGGCGTTCTCGCGATCCACCTGGGACGCGATTTCCAGCAGGTACTTGGCGTTGAACCCGATCTCCAGCTTCTCGTCGCCATAGGCCACGGCCAGCTCCTCTTCGGCGGCGCCGGAATCCGGCGCGTTCACCGACAGCACCAGCCGGTCCTCGTCGAGCTGCAGCTTGACCGCGCGCGATCGTTCCGACGACACCGTGGCGACGCGGTCGACGGCCTTGGCGAATTCCTGGGCGTCGACCTCCATCTGGCGGGTGTTGCCTATGGGGATCACGCGGGAATAGTCGGGGAAGGTGCCGTCGATGACCTTGGAGGTCAGGGTGATCTCGGGCGTGGCAAAGCGGATCTTGGTCTCGGACACCGACACCGCGATCTGCATGTCGTCGTCGTCCAGCAGCTTGCGCAGCTCGCCCACGGTCTTGCGCGGCACGATCACGCCCGGCATGTCCTCGGCGCCGTCGGGCAGGTCGGCGTCGATCCGGGCCAGCCGGTGGCCGTCGGTGGCGACGCAGCGCAGCACCCGGCCCTCCTCGGCCTCGGCCACGTGCATGTAGACGCCGTTGAGGTAGTACCGCGTCTCCTCGGTCGAGATCGCGAATTTCGACTTGTCGAACAGCCGCCGCAGCACCGGCGCCGGGGCGGAGAAGTTCGACTGGTACTCCGACGAGGCCATCACCGGGAAGTCCTCTTTCGGCAGGGTCGCGAGGGTGAAATGCGACCGGCCCGCCGTGACCTCCAGCTTGCCGCTGGCGCCGTCGTCGACCAGCTGCACCAGCGCGCCGTCGGGCAGCTTGCGGACGATCTCGTGCAGGGTCACGGCGCTGACGGTGGTGGCGCCGGCGCGTTCCACCTGGGCGGGGGCCTTGTCGACCACCTCGATGTCCAGATCGGTGGCGCGGAAGGACACGCTGTCGCCCTCGGCCTCCATCAGCACGTTGGCGAGGATCGGGATCGTGTTGCGGCGCTCCACGACCGACTGCGCCTGGCCGACCGCCTTCAGAAGCGTGCCGCGTTCGATACTGATCTTCATCCCTCGACCCTCATGCCTGCCGGGGCGAGAACCCTACATGGGTTCCGCCCCGGCTCAAGTGCTTTTTCGGACAGTGAGTCGCTTTCAAACCAGCGTCAAGGCCCCGTTCCGCCGCGATTCAGGCCTCCAGCGAGCGGCGCAGCAGCTCGATGTCGTCGGCCAGCTGGCTGTCCTGCGCCATCAGCTCCTCGATCTTCTTCACGCCGTGCAGGATCGTGGTGTGGTCGCGGTTGCCGAAGCGGCGCCCGATCTCGGGCAGCGAGCGCGAGGTCAGCTGTTTCGACAGGTACATCGCCACCTGACGCGGCCGGGCCAGGGCGCGCAGGCGGCGCGGGCCGATCATGTCGCTGAGGCGGATGTTGTAATGCTCGGACACGCGGCGCTGGATTTCCTCGATCGAGATCTTCCGGTCCGAGGCGCGCAGGATGTCCGACAGGCATTCCTGGGTCAGCTCCAGGTTGATCTCGCGCCCGACCAGCGTGGCGAAGGCGAACAGCCGCATCAGCGCCCCCTCCAGCACGCGGACGTTGTTCGAGATGCGATGCGCGAGAAACTCCAGCACGCCGTCGGCGATCACCAGGTCGGGATATTGCTGTCGCTGGTTCTCGACCTTCTGCTGCAGGATGCCGAGCCGCAGCTCGTAATCGGTGGGGTGGAGGTCCACCACCAGGCCGCATTGCAGCCGGCTGGAGATGCGCGTCTCCATCTGCTTGATCTCGTTCGGGGCGCGGTCTGCCGAGATGACGATCTGCTTGTTCTGGTCCACGAGCGCGTTGAACGTGTGGAAGAACTCCTCTTGCGTGCTGTCCTTGCCGGCGATGAACTGCACGTCGTCCACCATCAGCACGTCGACCGAGCGGAACAGCTGTTTGAAGTCCATCATCTGCTTGTCGCGCAGCGCCTGGACGAAACGGTACATGAACTGCTCCGCCGAGAGATAGACGACGCGCAGCCCGTCGCGGCGGTTGGTCAGCTCGTGCGCGATGGCGTGCATCAGGTGGGTCTTGCCCAGGCCGACGCCGCCATACAGGAACAGCGGGTTGAAGGTGACCTCGGCGCCCTCGGCCACGCGCTTGGCGGCGGCATGGGCCAGCTCGTTCGGCTTGCCGACGACGAACCGGTCGAAGGTGAAGCGCGGGTCGAGCGGTGCGCCGGGCAGCCCGTCGTCGCCGCCGCCGCCGGCGGCCTGGGCCTGGCGCGGCGCGGGGCGCGGTGCGGCGGCCATGGGCTGCGCCGCGGACGGGCGCGGCTGGGTGCGGTGCTGCGGCAGCGTGAAGTTCAGCCGCGTGACCGGCACGCCCGCCGCCTTCAGCCGTCCCAGGATCAGGTCGGAATAGTTCCGCGACACCCAGTCGCCGATGAAATTGGTCGGAACGTGAAAGGTGGCCGTGCCCTCGTTCAGCCCGGCGAACCGCAGCGGTTCGATCCAGTTCCGGTAGTGATCACTGCCCACGACATCTGCAAGTTCATTCTTGATCTTCCCCCAAAGCTCTTCGTTCATCTTCTTGTTGACCCGCACCTCTGACACTTTGAAACCCGGGATTGCTTCCCCGGGCCCGGCACGTCCCGGCGGAGACGCCCGTTCGATCTTGCAAGTCATGCCGCACCGGGCCGGCGTCTGACGGCCGCGTACGGCCATGGCCGCGCGCACCGCGCCGGAATTCCCCGTCCGCTGGCGCATGGGAAAAAGATCCGAATCGACAGGATGGCAGCATCCCGTCGAGTCGGCCTTTCACCAGGCGCCAAACCATATTGGACATTTCAGCCGACGGAGACGCGCGGTTCGCGTCCTCCGATCCGACGGGGCCGGTCCCGGGGCATTCGGCAGCGCCCCCTTGGTCCGTCCCGTCCGAAACCCGGCGCGGTGTTCGCCCGACACCTGCTGTGGCAACCGTTACCGTTCTGGTGCGGCTGCCGGGTTCCGTCTCGACTTCATGTCCCCCCAGTGCAACGTGAATCGCCCGGGAAAGCTAGCAAGCTGTCCGCGGCGGGCGCAATGTGTCCCCGGCGTCGACGCAGAGCTTTCTTGGGCGGATTCCGGTAAGCCATTGAAGCACTGGCGTCCGGCGATACCAAAAAACCACAGTCGGATACGACAAAGGCCCGCGGGCGTCGCGGGCCTTTGTTCGATTTGTCGATGAGTCGCGGCTCGGATCAGCCGAGCGCCTTCACGCGGGCGTTCAGGCGCGACAACTTGCGGGCGACCGTGTTCTTGTGGAGCACCCCCTTGGTGACGCCGCGCATCAGCTCGGGCTGGGCGTCGCGCAGCGCAGAGGCGGCGGCGTCCTGGTTGCCGGAGGCGATGGCCTCCTCGACCTTGCGCAGGTAGGTGCGGATACGCGACCGGCGGGCCTTGTTGATGGTGTAACGGCGCTCGTTCTGGCGGGCGCGCTTCTTGGCCTGGGGCGAATTCGCCATGTGTCTTTCCCTTCTCCGGGTTCATTGCAAACGAATAGCGCAAGGAGCCCGGCCGGGTTTGGGACAACCGGCTGTTCCGGCCTGGCGGGCCTCACGCGCATGTAACGAGCGGTGCGTATAGGGCAGAACGGCGCGCTTGTGAAGCCGGAATCGCGGCGCCTGTCCCGGGCGCGGAAAGCCGCATGGGGCAAGGGCCTTCGAAGACCCTTGCGCACGGCGCGTCGCGCGGCGGCTACTTGTCGCGGAACTGCGGCTCGCGCTTGTCGAGGAAGGCGGACATGCCCTCCTTCTGGTCCTCGGTGGCGAAGAGCGAGTGGAACAGCCGCCGTTCGAACAGCAGCCCCTCGGACATCGGCGTCTCGTAGGCGCGGTTCACCGCCTCCTTCACCGCCCGCGTCGTCAGCGCCGATTTCTCGGCGATCTTCTGGGCGGCGGCCATGGTCTCTTCCATCAGCTTCTTGGCCGGGACGACGCGGCTGACGAGACCCGAGCGTTCCGCCTCGGCGGCATCCATGAAGCGGCCGGTCAGGTGCATGTCCATCGACTTGGACTTGCCGATGAACCGGGTCAGACGCTGTGTGCCGCCGATGCCCGCGATCACCCCAAGGTTGATCTCGGGCTGGCCGAACTTGGCGTTGTCGCCCGCGATGATGAAGTCGCACATCATCGCCAGCTCGCAGCCGCCGCCCAGCGCATAGCCCGCGACGGCGGCGATGATCGGCTTGCGGCAGCGCTGGATGGCGGTCGTGTCCTCGGCGAACAGGTCCTCCAGGAACACGTCGACGAAGTCCTTCTCGGACATCTCGCCGATGTCGGCCCCGGCGGCGAAGGCCTTCTCGGAGCCGGTGACGACGATCACCCGCACCTTCTCGTTCGCCTGCGCCTCGCGCAGCGCCGTCGCCAGTTCCCCCAGGAGCTCGGAATTCAGAGCGTTCAGGGCGTCCGGGCGGTTCAGTTTGATGAGAGAGACGTGGTCCTCGATCTCGACGACAATCGTCTTGAAGGCCATGTGCGTGCCCTTGGCTGTTCCCCGTCCGGACGACTCCATAACAGCGAAGCGGGGCGGATCAAGTCATCTTTGGCATTTCGGACAAAAGAAGGTGGACCGCCCGGACTGCACGATTCGGGCGATGGTTCCGGGGCATCCGGGGGTGGGGCAGGGGGCGCCCTCGCGGCCGTAGACGCGGAAGGTGTGCTGGAAATATCCAAGCTCTCCGCTGGTTTGGCGGTAGTCGCGCAGGCTGGAGCCGCCGGCGGCGATGGCGTCGGTCAGCACGTCGCGGATCACCGGGACGAGCGCCCGCAGCCGTTTTTCCGCGATGTTGCCCGCCTTGCGACGCGGCGACACCTGTGCCCGAAAAAGCGCCTCGCAAACGTAAATGTTCCCCAGCCCCGCGACGACTCGCTGATCGAGAAGCGCCGATTTCACCGGCGTCATCCGCCCCTTGAGCCGCGCCGCCAGGTAGTCCTCGTTGAACGCATTGCCCAGCGGCTCCGGCCCGAGACTGCTGAGCAGCCAGTGGGTCTCGATCGCCTCGGTCGGCCAGAGGTCCATCGCGCCGAAGCGGCGGGCGTCGTTGAAGGTGATGCGCGCGCCCGAGGACATCTCCAGCACCACGTGGTCGTGCTTGTCCCGCGCCGCGTGGGAGTGGTGGAAGGCGCCCGGCATCGCGCCCGAGATCAGGATGCGGCCGGACATGCCCAGATGCACGATCAGCGTCTCGCCCGAGGCCAGGTCCGCCAGCAGGTATTTCGACCGCCGGCCCAGCCGCGTCACGCGCTGGCCGGTTAGCCGCTCGGCCATCCGTTCCGGCAGCGGCCAGCGCAGGTCGGGCCGCCGCACCTCGGCCGCGGTGATCGTCGCGCCTTCCATCGCGGGGACGAGGCCGCGGCGGACCGTCTCGACTTCGGGCAGTTCGGGCATTCGGGGCTTCCGGTTGCGGGTGCGACAGGTATTCCAGACCGCGCGCCCTGCCGCCAGACCGGAAATGCCCGCGCATAAGGTACATGCGTCGCCATCTGCGTTTGTCACCGGGCGCCGGACGCTATATCGGGACGGGGGAACAGAGCGGGCGAGCGCCATGACGGAAAAGACCACGCATTTCGGCAACCAGACGATCCCCGAGGAGGAAAAGGCCGGCCGCGTGCATGGCGTCTTCACCTCGGTGGCCTCGCGCTATGACCTGATGAACGACGTAATGTCGGGCGGCGTCCACCGGCTGTGGAAGGATGCGATGATGGACTGGCTGGCCCCGCGGAACGGCCAGCGGCTGCTGGACGTGGCGGGGGGCACCGGGGACATCGCGTTCCGGTTCCTGCAGCGCGCGCCGGAGGCGTCGGCCGTGGTCTGCGACATGACCGAGGGGATGCTGGAGGCCGGCCGGCAGCGCGCCGGGGCGCGGGAGATCGGCGACCGGCTGGACTGGGTCGTCGGCGACGCCATGGCGCTGCCCTTCGAGACGTCCAGCTTCGACGTCTACACGATCAGCTTCGGGATCCGGAACGTGACGCGCCCCGAGGACGCCCTGGCCGAAGCGTTCCGGGTGCTGCGGCCGGGCGGCCGGCTGATGGTGCTGGAGTTCTCGCAATTGCCCAATCCGGGGCTGCAGAGGCTCTATGACCTGTATTCGTTCAACGTGATCCCGCGGATGGGCCAGGCGATCGCGAACGACCGCGACAGCTATCAGTATCTCGTCGAGTCGATCCGCCGGTTCCCGGATCAGGAGACCTTCGCCGGCATGATCCGCGCCGCCGGGTTCGACCAGGTGAAGTACCGCAACCTGAGCATGGGCGTCGCCGCGCTGCATTCCGGCTGGAAGCTTTGAGGGGTCCGCACAACATCTGGCGGCTGGTCCGCACCGGCGCGACGATGGAGCGGACCGGCGCCATGCGGGCGGTGCTGGACGCCTTCAGCGCCCCGCCGGCGCTGCGCGCCGCCGCGCGGGTGCTGGGCTGGCCGTTCAAGTGGCTGGGTTACAAGGGCGACCCGACGATGCCGCCGGTGACGCGGGCGCTGACCGCCCTGGGCCCGGCCTATATCAAGTTCGGCCAGATCCTCTCGACCCGGCCCGACGTCGTGGGCGAGGAGCTGGCGAAGCAGCTTCAGGTCTTGCAGGACAAGCTGGCGCCGTTCCCGGTGGAGGAGGCCAAGCGCACCGTCGCGCAGGAGCTGGAGCGGCCCGTCTCGGAGGTCTTCTCGGAATTCTCGGATCCGGTCGCGGCGGCGTCCATCGCGCAGGTGCATCGCGCGACCCTGCACCGCGATGGGCGCGACGTCGCGGTGAAGGTGTTGCGGCCCGGCATCGAGAAGGCGTTCCGCAAGGACATCGACGCCTTCTACTTCGCCGCCGACATGATCGAGCTACTGTCCCCGGCCTCACGCCGGCTGCGGCCGCGCGACGTGATCGCGCATTTCGAGGGCGTGGTGCTGGGCGAGCTGGACCTCAGGATGGAAACGGCGGCGGCGGCCGAGTTCGCGGCGAACACCTCCACGGATCCCGGCTTTCGCGTGCCGCAGGTGGAATGGTCGATCTCCGGCCGGCGGGCCATGGCGCTGGGCTGGGCGGACGGTATCCCGCTGCACGACCTTCCCGCCATCGACGCGGCGGGGCACGACCGGCGGCGGCTGGCGGAGCGGGTGCTGCAGCTGTTCCTGGCCCACGCGCTGCGCGACGGGTTCTTTCACGGCGACATGCACCAGGGCAACCTGAAGGTGGCCGAGAACGGCGACATCGTCGCGCTGGATTTCGGCATAATGGGGACGATCGACGAATACACGCGCCGGGTCTATGCCGAGATCCTCTACGGGTTCATCCGCAAGGACTATCGCCGCGTGGCCGAGGTGCATTTCGAGGCGGGCTACGTTCCCAAGGACCGCGACATCGACGCCTTCGCCCGCGCCTTGCGGTCGGTGGGCGAGCCGATCTTCGATCTGGATGCCTCGCACGTGTCCATGGGACGGCTGCTGAACCATCTCTTCGAGGTGACCGAACGGTTCGGGATGGAGACGCGGACCGAGCTGATCCTCTTGCAGCGGACGATGGTGGTGGTCGAGGGCGTGGCGCGCTCGCTGGACCCGCATATGAACATCTGGCGCACGGCCCAGCCGGTCGTGGAGGATTACATCAAGGCGCATATCGGCCCGCGCGCGTTTCTCGCCGACCTGACCAAGACGGTGCGGGTCGTGTCCCGCTTCGGCCCGCGCCTGCCGGAGGTGGCGGAGGCGCTGCTGATGGCGGAGAACCAGAAACCGGCCGGCAAGGGCGCCTGGTGGGGCTGGTCCGCCCTCGGGTTCATGGGGCTTGGCGGCGGGCTCGTGGCCGCGGGCATGTGGCTGGCCTCCGTTCTGTGAGGAGGCCCGGACAGGCCGTTTTAAAGGCCACCAGCGACGCGCCGGGCCGCTGCGGCTATTCGCGCAGCCCGGTCACCGAGTCGGCCGGCACCTCGACCCCGCCCGCGGTGACGAGCGCGGGCACCCCGTTCTCGATGCGCGCCTCGGTGATCCGGGTATAGACATCGGCCCTGGTCTCGCTCGACAGGCCGTCGTCTTTCCAGTTCTCGACGGTAAAGCTGTAAAGCCCGTTCGGCAGGGGCAGGCCGCTGGCCGTGCTGCCGTCCCAGGCGATATCGGCCGGCTGCGTCGGGATGGCAGTGCGCTGCACTTCGAGCCCGTTCGCGTCGCGCACCACCAGGAAGGCTTCCTCGGCCGTCGGATCGGGATCTGACGCGACATGGACGGGCGTGCCGTCGAAATGGGCGGCGACGGGCGCGCGCGCCTCCTTGCCGATCCAGCCGGCATAGTCCGACATGCCGGTCAGTCCGATCTGCGCCTGCATCTCCTCGAGAAGCTTGTTGGTATAGGCGGTCTGTTCGACGCCGGCGAAGGTGGCGAGCTGGACGGCGAACTCCTCTGCCTTCACCGGGTTCAGCGGATCCTGGTTCTCCATCTGCACCGTGAGCATCCGCAGGAAGGTCTCGAAATCCGAGGCGATTCCGGGCTTGTCGCTGTCCGCGGCCCGCGCTGCCGCGGGGGGCGTTGCCGCGTTCGGGTTGGTCGTTGCGATGTCCATGCGTGTCGTCCTTTCTAGAGTCTCAGGTCCATCCGGTCGGAGAGGTGCAGGCGCGCCGGCGCTTCCGCGCCGTCTTCGGTTGGCGTCTCGGACTCGGTCGCGGCGGCGTCATTGTGGCCCGGCGCGTCCCGCTCCGGCGTTGCACCGTTCCCGCCCCGGCCGCCCGCGAATTCGAACGTGACGTCTCGATAGCCGAGCTGCCGGAATTCCTGGGCCAGCGTTTCGATGTGGCGCCGCAGCAGGTCGGCGGTCTCGGCGCGTTCGGTCGTCAGGCCGACCGTCATGGCGCCGTCTCCCGTGGTCAGCGTCATGCGCACACGGCCAAGCTCCTCCGGCTCCAGCGTCAGCTCGACGGGGCGGTCGGCCATCTGCCGAGCGGCTTCGACGAGTTGCAGTGCGATCCGGTGCGGCATGGGCTGATCCGGCGGACGCAGGGGCGCGGGGGCGGAGCGCGACTCTGCGGCGGCGGGCGCGGCCTCGGCGGCGACGCGGTCGGAGTCCTGGCCTGTCTGTCCGGCGGGCGCCATGTCGCGGGATTGCCCCATGGGCGCGGGCGAGACCGGGGCCGGGGGCGCCATCGGTACCGCCTGCGCGGCCGCGGCCGGAGGGGCCGGCGTCGTTGTCCGGGCGGTCGGCGCGGGACTTGCGTTCTCGCGCGAGTCGGGCCTGCGATCATGGCGGGCGGCCCGATCGGCGGGCAAAGGCGCGTCCGGTGGCGTCCGGGCAACCGGCGGCCCTTCGGCGACGCTCGGCCCCTTCGGCGCGACGGGCGCCGTTGCGGGGGCCGGCGACCGGGCCGGTTCGCTGGCCTGGGCCTGGGATACAGACCGGCGGCCCTCCCCCTGCGCGGTGGCGAGGTTCCTAGCGGTTAGGGGGTCTCCGGCCCGGGTGACGGGCGCGCCGCCGGGTCGCGTGGTCTTCTGGGCCGGAGCGGACAAGTCGGGGCTCTGACCTGGGCCAGAGGTGCCCGGCGGCGGCCAACCGGAGCCGGACGGAGCGCGGTGCCTTGACGGCGAAACCGCTCCGTCCTTCTGGCGGGTGGTCGCGGTTAACTCGGTGCCGTTGAGCGGCACGCCCTGGTGCGCACCCCCTGGGGACGCTGAGCGACCCGGCCCCTCCTGCGGCGCGCCGACGCGATGCGGGGATCGGTTCTGCGATGCCGCGACCGTCGGATCGGTCGGTGGCGGTATCGCGGACTTCGGATCCGGGACGTCTGCCGGTGTCGCGGGACCGGACGGCGTCGCAGTGGCGGGCGGCACGCGCGGTTGCGCGGCCGCCGAGACCGTGCGGGCATCGGCATCACGGACCGGTGCGTCGGCCGGTTTCGGGTCGTGCCGCACGGGAGTGTTGGGGTCGGGGATAAACGTGGCGCCCGCCGTTTTCGCGCGTGCGGTATGCGTGGCCTGGCCCGCATTGGCCGATTGCGGGGACGATAGGGTCGGCCGGAGCGGTGCGGCGGTCCCTCGATCCGGCGCGGCGTCCCGGGCCGGGCCGGAGTCCGACGGCAGTCCCGCCGGGGGCGTCGACGGGAGGGAAGAGTCTGCCGGTGTGCCTCCGGCCCCAACCGAAGCGGGGGCGGATGGCGGTCGCGGTGTCGTGGCGGATGGGGGACCGCTCAGACCGGACTGCGGTGTGGAGGACGGATTCCCCGGTTGCTGCGGTGCGTCCCGGACGCCCTCGGCCGTGGTGGCGGGCAGCGTGCCGGTTCTCGCATAGGGCTGTCGGTCCAGAGACGTCGCGGAGTCGAGCTGAGGCAATCGG
The DNA here is from genome assembly GCF_029168335.1 of Psychromarinibacter sediminicola. Classification (GTDB taxonomy): domain Bacteria; phylum Pseudomonadota; class Alphaproteobacteria; order Rhodobacterales; family Rhodobacteraceae; genus Psychromarinibacter; species Psychromarinibacter sediminicola. Next base: position 6,883 of record NZ_JARGYC010000038.1, on the reverse strand, counting down.
GCTCGCCTTGGTGCGACCGCATCCTCCGCAGATCCGCGCGGGCCATGCGTATCCCGCGAGACAGCCGTGGCGGCCGGGTCGCCCGGGTCCGTCAGCGTCCCCGGGACGGTCGCCCTTGGGACGCCGTCGCGCACCGGCCCGGCCTCACCGCGTGCGGTCGAGCCGTCGGTCGGGCGCGTCGGGTGGCCCGCGGATCCGGGCCGAGTAGCGGAGAGCTCCGCCAAACCCGTTGCCTGATCCCCGTCGGCGGAACGCGCGAGGTCGGTGCCCGGACCGCTTGCCGGCGCCGAAGGCGTGGTCCCGGGCAATGCCACGGGCGCATTCCTCTGATCCGGTGGTTGTGCGGTAATTGGTGTTGCCGCGCCGGCGGCACGCGGCGGCGGCGCCTCCAGCGGGCCTGAGGGAGCCCGAGCCGGACTCCACTGGTCGAGGGGCACGGTCCCCGGCGCATGGCTGTTCGCCGCGGCGGGGGTCTCCGGTTTCGTTGTCGCGGCGTCGCGAAGCGCGTACGCGCTCCCCGTCTGCGCCGCATCGTCCCGTGTCGAAAGGGGCATGGACGGCGGGATGCCGCCCGTTGGCGCATCGGCGAGCACCGGTCCGGCGCCCGCACCGGGCGTCGCCGTGTGCTGGTCGACCGCCGGCTGCGTGGTGTCCGGTAGATCGCCTGGCCCTGCCGGGCCGCTGTCTTCTCCGACCTGCTCCATAAACGTGGCATGGCCCGAAGCGCCGCCGTTCGATTCGGGAGGCACCTCGATCCCGAAGGCGACGCGGCGCGGTGCGTTCCGGACTCCCGCGACGTCCGGATGCCCCGGCCGCATGCCGGACGCGCCGATGGCACCGGCGCTCGCCTCAGCGCGATCGCCCTTCGCCGTGCTGGGCCCGCTGTCCACGAACCGCGCGAACGGCGTCTCGGCACCGGTCGGCGTGGCGTCCGTGTCCGGCCGCTTGGATCGCCGGCCCGTGACCTGGCCCTCGAAAATCTGGTTTGCCTGCATACTGTCTTTCCGGGTCTTCTTCCGCGGTGTCGCCCGGTTATGACCGACAATGGTTACCGGTTCTTTACCTATCGAGGTGCATGAGGGGGCGAGACTTCTTCGAATTGAAGGTAACGCGATGACACCTCTCGACGGTTTGCGCGCCCCCGGCGCGATGCCCGCGCCGACCGGCCCGGACGCCACGGGCCAGGATGCCGATCTGCACCGCGCGGCGCGGGCGCTGGAGGCGACGTTCCTGACGGAAATGCTGAAATCCGCGGGCTTTGGCGAGACGCGGGACTCCTTCGGCGGTGGCGTGGGAGAGGATCAGTTCTCGTCGTTCCTGGTCCGCGCCCAGGCCGAGGAGATGGCAAGGGCCGGCGGAATCGGCCTCGCCGAATCGCTGTTCGAGGCATTGAAGGAGCGGCAGGATGGCGTTGTTTGAGTTTCGCGACGCCGCCGGCGCCCTGCACGATCTTCTGGATCGCGAGCGCGAGGCGATCCTGGCCGGTCGGTTCGATGTGCTGGAACGGCTGGCGCCGGAAAAGGAACGTCTGGGCACGCGGCTGGCGCGCGGAGCGTCCGGCGGCGGCGAGTTGGAGTGCCTGCGGCGGAAGGCCGAGCGCAATGGCCGACTGCTGGCGGCCGCGCAGTCCGGGCTGACCGACGCGCAGGCACGGCTCGAGGCCCTGCGCCGCCCCGACACGCTTCACACCTACGATGCCAGCGGATGCAAGAAGGTGCTGGACGGCGCCGCGCGTCCGACGAACCGGCGCCGCTGAGCGTCGCGGCCGGGCAGCCGATCCGGGTCGCCGCTCCGAGTGTATCGCATTGAATGTACGAACTCGGACCGACGCGATGCGCCTTGAGCGCGACACGTCTTAACGTTGAGTTTTACCGAAAACGCCCGAAGCTGGCGCGTCATTTTCACATTCTCTTACCGATTTGGCGTCAGGACTGCCCCTGCACCCGACGGGGTGGCGCACGGGGCGAACGATCCCGCGCAACAGTCAGAACGACATCGCAATCGTCCTGTCGAACGGGGCGCAACTGAACCTGCGGTGCAAAACGGCACCGCACGAGCGAAGGAAATGTACCCAAATCGCAACCTTCCACGCCCCACCGTGGTGCCCGTCGCCGGCCACGACCTTCTTCCGCTTGATGATGACTGGCGCGTTGCTCTTCGCGCTCATCCCACCACCTCGGAACTTTACCCCCACATGGCTGATAGAAGGGGCCGGTGAACGTGGCCTTAACCTGTCCAATTGTCGCGATTAAGATGGCGAATATCCGGGTTTTCCCGGTATTTTAGGTGTCTTGCGCCGACCCGGTGCGCCGGCCCTCCCGGATCATGTCGGCCGCCTTCTCGGCGATCATGATGACCGGGGAATTGGTGTTGCCGCTGGTGATCCGCGGCATCACGCTGGCATCCACGACGCGCAGCCCCTCCACCCCGCGCAGCCGCAGCGCGCCGTCCAGCGGCGCGGCGTCGTCGGGGCCCATGCGGACGGTGCCGACGGGATGGAAGATCGTGGTCCCGATGTCTCCGGCGGCGCGCGCCAGCTCCGCGTCGCTTTCATAGGCGGGGCCGGGCCTGAACTCCGCCGGCGCGTACCTGGCGAAGGCCGGCTGCTCCACGATCCGGCGCGTCAGGCGGATCGAGTCGGCGGCCACCCGACGGTCGCTCTCTTCCGACAGATAGTTCGGCCGGATCTCCGGCGGCGCCAAGGGGTCGGGCGAGGCGATGCGCACGTGCCCGCGGCTGTCGGGGCGCAGGTTGCAGACGCTCGCGGTGATCGCGTCGAAGGCGTGCAGCGGCTCGCCGAAGGCGTCGAGCGACAGCGGCTGCACGTGGTATTCCAGGTCTGGCGTCGCCACGTCCGGCCGCGACTTCGCGAAAGCGCCCAGCTGCGACGGCGCCATCGACATCGGGCCGGAACGGGTCAGCGCGTATTCCGCCGCGATCCGCGCCTTGCCCAGGAGGCTGGCCGACAGGGTGTTCAGCGTCGTCGCGTTCTGCACCTTGTAGGCACAGCGCAGCTGCAGGTGATCCTGCAGGTTCTCCCCGATCTCCGGCACGTCGCGCACCACCTCGATCCCGTGCGCGCGCAGCACCTCGCCCGGCCCGACGCCCGACAGCTGCAACAGCTGCGGCGAGCCGATGGCGCCGGCGGCCAGGATCACCTCGCGCCGGGCCGTCACCCGCTCCACCCGGTCGCCCCGGCGATACTCCACGCCGACGGCGCGGCGGCCCTCGAACAGGATGCGCGTCGCCTGCGCGTCGGTCTCCACCCGCAGGAAGGCCCTCCCGCGCGCCGGCCGCAGGAAGGCCTTGGCCGTATTCCAGCGCCAGCCGCGCCGCTGGTTCACCTTGAAATAGCCGACGCCCTCGTTGTCGCCGGTGTTGAAGTCGTCGGTCCGCGGAATGCCGGCCTGTTCCGCGGCGGCCATGAAGTCGTCGAGGATCTGCCAGCTCAGCCGCTGTTCCTCGACCCGCCATTCGCCGCCGGCGCCGTGCAGCTCGCTCTCGCCGGCGAAATAGTCCTCCGACTTGCGGAAATAGGGCAGCACGTCGTCCCAGCCCCAGCCGGTCAGCCCCATCTGGCGCCAGCCGTCGTAATCCGCCGCCTGACCGCGCATGTAGATCATGCCGTTGATCGAGGAACAGCCACCCAGGATCCGCCCCCGCGGATACAGCAGAGACCGCCCGTTCAGCCCCGTCTCCTCGGCCGTGCGAAAGCCCCAGTCGGTCCGCGGGTTGCCGATGCAGTAGAGATAGCCCACCGGGATATGCACCCAGCGATAAGTGTCCTTGCCGCCGGCCTCCAGCAGCACGACGCTTGCATCCTCGCTCAGCCGGTTGGCGAGCACGCAGCCGGCCGAGCCGGCGCCGACGATGACGTATTCCGCGACCTTCGACATGCGGTTCACCCTGCCTGACGCGGGGCAGGAGACGACATTCGCGGCCAAAGCACAACGGGTCCGGCGCCGGGGCGCTGCCCGATCCCTGCGCGAACGGCCTGCGTGGCGGGCAGCTCCGGCCCCGTTGCGTCGGGCCGGAGGCGGAGCCGTGCGCTGGGCCTTTAGTTCGCGCGTCAGGCGGTCTATGGCTGGCGCCGGGGACAGGAACGGTTTGGCCGGAGCACGCGGTGGCGCGGCCCGGCGGGTGCAAGGAGGGGGCGGATGGGCAAACGCGCGACGATCCGCGACGTGGCCGAGCGGGCCGGGGTTTCCAAGTCCACGGTCTCTCTGGTGCTGCACGATTCGCCGCTGGTGCGGGCCGAGACCAAGGCCGCCGTCGCCGACGCGATCCGCGAGCTGAACTATGTCCGCAACCGCGCCGCCGCCGCGCTGCGCAGTGCCAATAGCGGGCGCATCGGCATCGTCGTCAACGACCTCGCCACCCCCTTCGTGACGGATTTCGTGGTCGCCGCGCAGGCGGCGCTGATGCGGCGCGGACTCGCGCCGATCGTCGGCTCCGCCGGCGAGGACGCCGAGACCGAGGACCGCGCCGTGCGGCTGGCGCTGGAACACGACATCGCGGGGCTGCTGATCGCGCCCTGCCACGGCGCGGGCCTGCCGGTCTTCGACACGATCCTCGCCGCCGGCATCCCGGCGATGCAGGTGCTGCGGCAGAGCGACGACCGGCTCGACAGGCTGCCGTTCCATTCCATGGACTATGCCATCGGCAGTCATCTCGCGGCGCAGCACCTGCTGGACCAGGGGCTGCGCCGCATCGCCTTCGTCGGCGGTCACTCCGGCCACCAGATCGCGTGGGAGCGCGCGTCGGGCTACCGCGACATCATGCAGGTGCACGGCCAGCGCCCCCTGGTGATCGAAGGCGACGCCAGCCGCGACTTCGGGCGGGCGGCCATGGCCCGGATTGCCCGCGAGCATCCGGAGGCCGAGGCGGCGATCTGCATCGACGACCGCGTCGCGCTGGGCATGCTGGGCGCGGCCGGGGCGGCGCGGCGCACCGTGGGGCGGGATTTCTGGATCGTCGGCTTCGACGACATCCCCGAATGCGCCACCGCCGATCCGCCGCTGAGCTCGGTGCATTGCGACGTGGCGCGGCTGGCCGAGCGCAGCGTCGCCGCGCTGCTGGGCTGGATCGACACCGGCAACCGGCCCGACGAGTTCACCCGCGAACCGGTGCAGCTGAAGGTCCGCGCCTCCAGCACGGTTGCCTAGCAAACTCGACAAACCGCTTTAAACGCTACCTCGTGTGCGGTAAGAACCCGCGTCCCTAGACTCGAGGAGTACGAAATGGGCTACAAGGTCGCCGTCGTCGGTGCCACGGGCAATGTGGGCCGCGAAATGCTGAACATCCTGGCCGAGCGCCACTTCCCCATCGACGAGATCGCCGCGCTGGCGAGCCGCCGGTCGCTGGGCACAGAGGTTTCGTTCGGCGACAAGACCCTCAAGACCCAGGATCTCGCCACCTTCGACTTCACCGGCTGGGACATCGCGCTGTTCGCCATCGGCTCGGACGCGACGAAGGAATACGCGCCCAAGGCCGCCAAGGCCGGCTGCGTCGTGATCGACAACTCGTCGCTCTACCGCTACGACCCGGACGTCCCGCTGATCGTGCCGGAATGCAACGCCGACGCGATCGTGGGCTACAAGAAGAAAAACATCATCGCGAACCCCAACTGCTCGACCGCGCAGATGGTGGTGGCGCTGAAGCCGCTGCACGACCGCGCCAAGATCAAGCGTGTGGTGGTCTCGACCTATCAGTCGGTCTCCGGCTCGGGCAAGGACGCCATCGACGAGCTCTGGGATCAGACCAAGGGGCTTTACGTGCCGGGGCAGGAGGTCGCGCCGTCGGTCTATCCCAAGCAGATCGCCTTCAACGTGATCCCGCATATCGACGTGTTCATGGAGGACGGCTCGACCAAGGAAGAGTGGAAGATGGTCGCCGAGACCAAGAAGATCATCGACCCCTCGATCAAGGTCACGGCCACCTGCGTGCGCGTCCCGGTCTTCGTCGGCCACTCCGAGGCGGTGAACATCGAGTTCGAGGAGCACCTCGACGAGGAAGAGGCGCGCGAGATCCTGCGCACCGCGCCGGGCTGCCTGGTCGTCGACAAGCGCGAGGACGGCGGCTACGTCACGCCGGTCGAATGCGTGGGCGACTTCGCCACCTTCATCAGCCGCATCCGCCAGGACCCGACCATCGACAACGGCCTGAACATCTGGGTCGTGTCCGACAACCTGCGCAAGGGCGCGGCGCTGAACGCCGTGCAGATCGCCGAGGTTCTGGGCAACAAGGTGCTGCAGAAGGCCGAGGCCTGAGGCATTGCCGGGCGGGCGCCGCGCGCGCCCGGCCGCTCATCCGCCGAGATGTGCGAACAGCGCGCGCGCCCGCGCCGCGTCGTCCCGGATCTCGGCAATCTCCGCGATCCGCGGATCGGCCGCGGCGGCCGCACAGCCGGCGAATTGCAGCCCCATCTTCCCGGGTGCCTCTGCCAGCAGCGGCATCCCCGCCACCGGCCGCAGATCGGCGACAGCCGTTTGATTCAGGTCCAGCGACCGCAGGCCCGTCAGCCCGGCCAGCGGCGCGATATCCGCGATGTCGGTGTAGTAGAGACTGAGATGCTCCAGCCCGGCGAGACCGGCCAGCGGTGCCACATCCGTCACCGCCGTCAGCGAAACGTTCAGATTCCGCAAACGCCCCAGCCCGGCCAGCGGCGCCAGGTCGCGCACAGCCGTCTGACGCACGTCGAGCATCTCCAGCCGGTCGAGCCCGGCCAGCGGTGACAGGTCGCTGACCTGCGTGTTCCACAGAAACAGCCGCTCCAGCCCGTGCAGCGCCGACAGGGGCGCCAGATCGGCCACCGGCGTCTCGTCCAGGTCCAGGTGCCGCACCGCCCGCAGCCCCGTCAGCGGTGACAGGTCCACGACCTCCG
>NZ_JARGYC010000037.1 GCF_029168335.1 Psychromarinibacter sediminicola | reverse complement strand
GAGGGTGTCACATTCACCGACGGCGTCGCCCAGGGCGACACCAAAACCCGCGCCGCGTGATCAGGCAGCGTCACCCAAATTCGGGCATAGCTCCATCCGGAACAGGCGGGCCCGCAAGCCCGATCCGGTGTCGGCGGCTTTGATTCCGGCCCATGCCTCGATCACGGTCAGCGAAACGATGTCGTCTGCAAACCCGCGGTTACTGGCGAGAACGAGCGCGAAGGCGCGCAGCGCGGCCAAGTGCTGCTCGATCCCATTGCGCGGGTCGTTCGTCGTGTTCGCCACCAGTGAGCGACGCGCGCGGGCGTCGTCGACGGTACAGACCTTGATGGGGCTGTGGACGCTCGTGACTCGGCAGTCCATGGCAACTCCTTTGTGTCTTGCCCGACTCGCCTGCGCGGCGCCTCAGCAGAGCGCAGCGCTCCGGCAGAAGTGTGGTGATCCTGTGGGGCAGCGCGCTCGAACCGCGCGACTGAGTCGGGGACCGTCTGGCGATCATGCCCCAACCGAGCTCGGTCCCGGCTGATCCACATCAGTCGTGATGACTATTGTTGCCGGAAGAACGCCCGGAGGCTGCGCCGGAAGCGCCGTCCTGCACGCGAGTTACCGCAAGAGCGGACCGTCCTGATCCAGGTACGAGGTGTCGAAGCCCGCGAGGTCCGTAAGCCTGGCGAAGTCGTCGAAGACGACGCGTCCCTTCTGGAAGGTCATGAGCTTCTGCTCGCGCAGGTGCCGCAGGACACGGTTGACGTGCACGGCGCTGAGACCCAGCGCATCGGCAAGGTGATACTGCGTAAGCGGGCAGTCGAACCCGGCATCGTCGGCCAGTCCCACGAGTTTCAGGCGCGCTCCCAGTTCAAGCAATAGATGCGCGGTACGCTCCTCGGCCGTGCGCCGCCCAAGATTCACCAGATGTTCGACGACCATGGCCTCGTCGCGCGACGCTGCCCACAGGACGGCGGTGGCCAGCCGCGGTGCGTCGGCGAAGGCATCGAACAGGTCCGAGGCGAGAACCTCGGTCGCCTCGATGCGGGTAAGGGCCTCGACGTTGTGGTCGGATGTGCGGAAGAGAATGCTGCGCAGGCCGAGGAAATCGCCGGGCACCTGGAAGTCGACGATCTGCCGATCGCCGTCCGGTGTCGTCTTGTACGAAAAGGCCCACCCCTCGGCGAGCACGAAGGCCGAGGCGTTGACCTGTCCTTCGTGGGTCAGTTCGTATCCGACAGTGAAGTTCCGCCGCCGGATTAAGAAGCGCGCAAGCGTCGCGAGGTCGGTTTCCGACAGGCTGACAAAGGTGGAGAGTTTCAGGCTCAGGGCGCTTTGATGCATCGCGTCTGGTGCTCTCTGGAGAAAGATATCCGTCCGCGGATAGCCGGAATTTCTGCGTATCGGGCTGCTGTGCATCAGTCCGTCCCGCCCCAAAGGGCCTATGGTCACTTCTTTCCGGCAGCCCCAGCCGGATTTTCAAATTCCGGATTGAAGGCGAACCATAATGACCGCGCAACACGACATCGCCGGCACCGCTGCACTGAGCATCTGCGAATCGCTGCTTCTCGCGCTCAACGATCATAAAATCTTACCAGAAAAGGAGATCGTCGGCATCCTCCGGGACGCGGCCGACGCGCACGGACACGCCTCGACAGGCTCGGACGACGACCTGCACACGGCCGTGGCGCAGCTCATCAACGGAATCATCGCCGGCGGCAATTCGGTGCGTCGGCCCTGAAAAGCGCGCCGCATCGAATTGCGTCGGCAAACGTTGTCCCTCGAAATCATTACCGCGGAGCTTGCCTTGCATGCGCATCTTTTCAAACCCGGTGGGGGCCGGATCACTCTGGTTCGACAACCTCGCCACCGCGGACGGAAACCCTGTCGGCTACGATCCGCAGGCACGCGCGTTCGTCGCGATCCCGCCGTTCTGCGCGAACCGCGAGACCATCGGGTGCAACTGGATCGCGCCTCAGCCGGGCGCCTTCTGCCGATCCTGCGCGATGACGGCGCTGGCGCCCGACACGTCCATCCCCAATGCCATGCCGAATTGGGCTCAGACCGAAGCCGCGAAGCGCTGGGTGCTCGACAATCTCGGCCGGTGGCACTGGTTCCGGCCCGAAGACCCCGGAACGCGACCCGTCTTCAACATGCTGGCGGAAGGCCCGACGCCGGTCGCCATGGGGCACGCGAACGGCGTGGTGACCATCAGCGTAGCCGAGGCCGACCCGGTTCTGCGAATGACACGGCGCGAAGCACTGCAGGAACCCTATCGCACCATGATCGGACATATGCGCCACGAGATCGCGCACATGCTCTGGTGGCGTCTCAGCCTGCGCGCCGATTTCCTCGAGGCGTTCCGCGCGGTGTTCGGCGACGAACGTGAGGATTACCCGGCTGCGTTGCGGCGCCATTACAGCAACGGCCCTCCGCCCGACTGGCGGGCGCGCTTCGTGACCACCTACGCCTCGGCGCATCCGCACGAGGACTGGGCCGAAACGGCCGCACACCTCCTGCACCTGGCCGACATCTGCGACAGCCTGTCCGCCGCCGGGCATTCCGCGCCGGGCCTTCCGGTTGCCGGCTGGGACGCTTATGCCGAACCGGACGCAGACCACCTGATCCGCGTCGCGATCTCGCTCGTCATGGGGATCAATCACGTCAACCGCTCGATGGGACTGCCCGACATCTATCCCTTCGTTCTTTCGGATGTCGCGCGCCAAAAGCTGGCGTTCGTTCATGGTTGGCTGCGGAGGGGTGCCCAAGCGCGGTGAATGGCGACATTTGTTGGTGCTGCGGCAATGGCGGCACCCAAGTTGTGGCGTGACTGCAGGAAACCAGGTCCGCTCGCTCGACCCAAGGGCACTTGACCCCGTTGCGTGAGAAGCCAAACTGCGCCTGCAATGGGGAACGTTGGCCGCGTCACTGCGCGGATGCGCTGCCCGGCAGGCTCCAGGAGGTCTTCATGGCGTTCGTGGCAATGCTCGGATCCATTGTTCGCGACGGCAGTCTCTGCGTGATCGACGCGTCCGGCGAAGCTCACCATATTGGAGATGGTTCAGCCCCCAAGGCAACACTGCGTCTGACCTCCAAGCTGAGCGAGTACACGATGGTCGTTAACCCGGCGCTTTCGGTCGGCGAGGCCTACATGGACGGCCGCTTGGTGATCGAGGACGGCAGCCTCTACGACTTTCTGGACGTTGTGGCCCGAAACTTCGGTCCTGGGGGACAGCACCCTTGGCTGGTCTTCCTCAAACGGCTCCGCAGGGGACTGAAGCAGTCCAACCCGATGGGCCGGGCGCAGCGCAACGTGGCACATCACTATGACCTTTCGCCCGAGTTCTACGACATCTTCCTGGACCAGGATCGGCAGTATTCCTGTGCCTACTTCAAGAGCATGGACGAAACGCTCGATGCCGCTCAGGAAAACAAGAAACGGCACATCGCCGCGAAGCTGTGCCTGGATCGGCCGGGGCTGCGCGTGCTCGACATCGGGTCGGGCTGGGGCGGCATGGCATTGTATCTGGCAGAGACGTTCGGCGCCGAGGTCACCGGTGTCACGCTAAGCAAGGAGCAGCACAGCTATAGCCTGCGCAGAGCGGCCGACTCCCCGGCCAGCGAGCGCGTTCGTTTCGAACTCCAAGACTACCGTGAGATTGAGGGGCACTTCGACCGGATCGTTTCGGTCGGAATGTTCGAGCATGTGGGAAAGAAGAATTACCCGGAGTTCTTCGCCCGCCTTCGCGCGCTTCTGACCGAAGACGGCATCGCCCTTGTCCACTCGATCGGCTACGCCGATGCACCGGGGCCGATCAATCCGTTCATACGGAAGTATGTTTTCCCCGGGGCGGATCTTCCGTCGATGTCCGAAGTCTTCGGCGCGGCCGAACCCAACGGCCTCTTCGTCACGGATCTCGAAATTCTGCGCTTGCATTATGCCGAGACGCTGCGCCGTTGGCGCGAGCGTTTCACAGCGCGGTCGGCCGATGTCATCACGCAGTATGACGCACGCTTTTTCCGCATGTGGGAGTTTTATCTTGTGCTGAGCGAAATCGGATTTCGGCAGCGCACGAACATCGTTTTCCAGATGCAAATCGCCCGGCGCATCGACGCCGTCCCGATAACACGAGATTACATGACCGACGTGGAGCGAAACCTGGAGAAGGCCGACATGTAGCCCGACGACAGCGGCTGCTGAAGCCCGTGTTTGCACAAGATCCTGCCCGGCGCACTCCGGAATCTATGGAGCGGTTCGACCTGACGATGCGCAGACGTCGGTCTTCCTGGGCGCGCAAGGAACGGTGGCAAAACTCGCACTGCCGGTCTTCGTAGATCGGATCATGCTGCACACCGGCACGAAAGGCCGCTTCCGGGAAGCTGCGCCGCCGCATGCTGCCGCCGATGAACGGCGGCTACGGGCCGGCAGCGATAGCGAGTTCCTCGCGGCACGCGCGAAGTCGGCTTGGCACGCCGTGGTCAACCAGGGCTCGGAGCACCAGTTCGCCGTGCCGATCACGAACGGCCGCTTTAGCCATTCTGCCTGAATTGCTCCGGCTGGGCTGCCCACTCTAACGGAAACGGCTCGAGCACGCTCGCCAGCGTCACCTCCGGTCCCTGCGCGCCGGCTACGATCACCTCAACGATGTCCGGCGCGAGCAGCGTGAGCCGGAGGACCCGGGTCATGTAGGACGGTGCGATCCCCTCGCGCTCGGCCAGTTCGGCGATGGTAGCGAACTCACCCGACTCCAGCATCCGCTTCCAACGGAACGCGCGCGCCAGCGCTTTGACCAGCGTGTTATCAGCCCGCCGTGGCAGCACGGCTCCCTCCGGCAGCTGCATCTCCTTCCGGCCACCGCGCTTCACGACACGGTAAGGGATGTGGAGCGTCACAGTCTCCGGGATCGGTGCGCCCCGCGTCATGCCGCTGCCCCCATATCTCCAGCCAGCATTTCGCGCGCAAGGCCGCCAAGGCCATCGACGCGGAGGCGGACGTTCAGGCCCTCCGTGCCGATGTCCACGCGCTCGACCAGCAACGCCACGATGCGCGCCTGCTCGGCGGGGAACAGTTCGTCCCACAGTGGATCGAGCTGCTGCAGGGCCGCGCGGGCCTCGGATTCGGTGATGTCGTCGGCGTGGGCGCGCGCCGCCTTCCACGTACCCGCCACGATCTCCGGCTGGCGGAACACGGCGCGCAGCTGGTCGATGACAGTGGCCTCTATCTCGCCTGCGGGTACGCGGCCGACCAGGCATGATCCGGCGCCGTGTTTCAGCACCGTCTGGCTGACGTAGTAGCGGTAGAGCCTGCCGCCCTTGCGCGTGTGGGTCGGCGAGAAGGCCGCGCCGTCGGGTCCGTACAACAGGCCCTTAAGCAGCGCCGGGGTCGCAGCGCGGGTGCGCATCGCCCGCTTACGGGGGCTCTCCTGCAGGATGGCGTGGACCCGGTCCCATGTCTCACGGTCGATGATCGAGTCGTGCTCGCCGGGGTAGCTATCGCCCTTGTGGACGGCCTCGCCGACGTAGGCGCGGTTGTTCAGCATCCGGTAGAGGTACTTCTTGTCGATCCGGTTGCCGCGGGGCGTGCGAATGCCGCGCTTCGCGACCTCGCGGGCCAGTTCCGTTCCAGAGCCGATCTCGAGGAAGCGGGAGAAGATCCAGCGGACATGCTTGCCGGCTTCTTCGTCCACTACCAGCTTGCGGTTCTCGACGCGGTAGCCGTACGGCGGCACCCCGCCCATCCACATGCCCTTCTTCCGGCTCGCCGCGACCTTGTCGCGGATGCGTTCGGCGGTCACCTCGCGTTCAAACTGGGCGAAGGACAGCAGGATGTTCAGCGTCAGCCGGCCCATGGAGGTGGTGGTGTTGAACGACTGCGTGACCGACACGAAGGTCACGCCGTTGCGGTCGAATACCTCGACCAGCTTGGCGAAGTCCGCCAGCGAGCGGCTGAGGCGGTCGATCTTGTAGACCACCACCACATCGACCAGCCCATCCTCGATGTCCTCCAGCAGCCGCTTCAGGCCGGGCCGTTCCAGCGTGCCGCCGGAGATGCCGCCATCATCATACTGATCGCGGACAAGCACCCAGCCCTCGGAGCGCTGGCTGGCGATGTAGGCTTCGCAGGCCTCCCTCTGGGCGTGGAGCGAGTTGAACTCTTGCTCCAGCCCTTCCTCGGAGGATTTGCGAGTGTAGACCGCGCAACGCAGCTTGCGGACGACCTTCGATTTTTCCGGCGGCTTCGTCATGTCCGCCCCCTGTGGTTCTTGAGCCCGAAGAAGACCCATCCGTTCCAGCGGGTGCCGGTGATCGCGCGCGCGATGGCGGACAGCGACTTGTACGGCCGCCCTTGCCATTCGAAGCCGTCGGCGGTGACGGTGACGACCTGTTCGACGCCCTGCCACTCGCGCAGCAGCCGCGTTCCGGTGATCGGGCGGTCGCGGTTGGCGCGCATGCCGCGCTTCTTCCTGTCGCCGCCGTCCAGTTCCTCGCCCAGCCGCTCAAGCCGCCGGATCGTCTCCGGCTGCAGTCCGCCATAGGCGAGTTCCTGAATGCGATAGGCCAGGCGGCTCTCCAGATTGCGCCGGTTGAACGGCGGCGGCTCGCTGTCGAACAGGTCGCGCCACTGTTTCTTCAGGTCGGGCGTCGGCGTGGTCTTGAGCGCGGCCAGGCGCGCGGGGATGCGATCGGGCTTGTTCATGCATTTCTCCGGTGCGTTGGAGTTGCATGACGGCATTGGTCGGGCGGATAGTGTAGGCAACGTTCTCCAGTATCGTCAGATACTTCGCCCGTCTCCCGCATCCGCAACCGAACTAGCCCGAGCGCCAGCAGACCACACATCTCGGCGCGACGCTCTGCGAGCGTCATCGCCGAAGGGGCGAGCGGGTTGGGGCGACGAATGGGACCGGGATCGAACATCATGATCCATCGGTGCCGGATTGCGCCGATGACCGCGACCTCGGAACGGGTCACCCCGTGCCCGGCCGGAAAGGGTGAACCCCTTAGGTGTTGCAACACCGTGGTGGGTTGAGGGGTCAGGGCGTTCCCATTATGTTCGAACTGTCCCCAATCGATTCACGAGGCCGCCCATGTCGCTGCAAACGCTCGACCGTACCCAATGGAGTTATGCAGAGGCGCTGGCCCATGTGCAGAATGTGACCGTCGCACGGCGCGCCACGGAGGCGGCAAAGCTGCCGCCGAAGCCTGTGCCGGAATACCAGACCTGGAACCCGCCGCAGGATCCCGCTGTGGCCTGGAAGGCGGAAGGGGAGACCGAGTTGCTCGTCGCGCTGAGGGACGGCGATCTTCTGGCGCAGGGCCGTTACACCGAAGAGCGGACGCATGGCTGGGGAAATGGCGGCAGCAGCAGCGGCTTCGGTCTGCATTCGGGCTACCACACCAGCATCCGCCCGGAGCAGTGGCGCGAGGGCAAGTGTTCATTCGGGCGACTGACCGCGCGGGATTGGGAATTCATCGACATCCGCGTGGCGCGTTTCCTCGTGAAGGCGATCTGGCCGGATTACATCCCGGAGCCGGTGCGGCCTGCACAGGACGCGGCAGATGCGATTTACACCACGCCCTATCTCGAGTTGATGCAGACCGCGATTGCACATTTCGGGATCACGGCCGAGGACCAGGGCAAGAAGGACTGCCTCGTCGACTGGTTCCTCGAGCAGCAGATCGAGGGCGAGCCGGTGTCGAACAAGCTGGCCGACGCCATGGCCACGCTGATCCGGCTGCCGTCGGCACAGCGCGGCGGCGCGAAGCGGGTGCTGGGGCCCGATCTGCGCCAGACCGGATAGGATCGGCGAAGGCGCCCGCAAGCGCGTTGTTGGGGACAACGCGATTATGGCGGCGGCTGGCTCTGGCCCGTGCCGTTACCATTGCCCTCGATACCCCTGTTGCAAATGCGGCCCCCGGACGCTGGGCGTCTCGATGAAGGGCGGAACCGTTCACTGCGTTCGCGCGGACGAGGGGTCACCCCTCTGATCGGCCGCGGCCGCTGAAGGCGCTCCACAGGGGTCGTTGGGCCCGTTGGGGTCCACCCATTAATTGACGTTATTTCAATGCCTTGGCGGAAGGGATCACCCCTTTCCGGAGCGATGGCCTGTGGCCGGGCGGACCGGTTCCGACGTCGCGAGGGCGGTCTGATGCGCGGCAGAACCGAGGGCAACGACGCCCTTCAACCGGTTCCGCAGCCCCCGTGTCCGTCCGTCTCCGCCAACTCTCGCACCATGCCGCCGCGGCTCCTTTGCCGACCGGCGCGCATGCGCCCATCCCGTGGGGGCGGCGATGAGCGCGCGGGACTGGCGGGCCTTCGATGCGGAGCTGCGCGCGCGCGTGCCGGAACTGGCGGTGGAGCTGCTGGGCAAGCCGACCTTCCGGGCGGGCCAGGAATGGCGCTGGGGCCGCAAGGGCAGCCTCGCGGTCGTGATCGGCGGCGCCAAGGCGGGCATGTGGTTCGACCATGAGACGGGCGACGGCGGTGGTTTCGTCGATCTGGTTGGCCGGGATCTCGGTCTCTCCCGCGGCGACGCGCTGGACTGGACGGCCGATCGTATCGGCATCGGGCGACGCCATCGGCCGACCCGGACGCACCCGGCGCCATCGTTCCTGTCGACGAACAAGCCGGTTTCACCTCCGGCCCAGCCGGGCGCGGAAACCGCGCCTCAGACGCCTCACGACGATGCAGACCCGGCCGTCTCCCGTGCAGAGGAAGCCGCAGCTCGCGCCAAGCGGATCTGGACCAGCGCACGTCCAGCCCCGGATGACCATTCCTATCTCACTGCCAAGAAGGTTGCGCCGCTCGGCTTGCGCATGGACGCGCGCGGACATCTCGTCGTGCCGCTGCAAGACGGCGACGGCCGCCTGCACACTGTTGAGACCATCGCGCCGGACGGCGCCAAGCGCTTCCTCGCTGGCGGCGCAAAGCGGGGGCATTTCGCGGTGGTGGGCGCGGAGCCGGGGCCACTCGGGGAGCCCAACGGCCCCGTCCTGATCTGCGAGGGTTGGGCGACCGGCGCGAGCCTGCACATCGCCACGGGTCATACCGTGATCGCGGCGATGGACGCGGGCAACCTGATGCCGGTGGCCGAGGCGTTGCGGGCGCGCTTTCCGGCGGCCGACCTCGTCCTGGTCGCCGACAACGACGAGAAGCCCGACCGCAATGGCAATCCCGGTGTCGAGGCGGCCCGCAAGGTCGCTCTCGCGGTCGACGGCCGTCTGGCCGCGCCGGGCAGCCCGGGCGACGCCAACGACCTGTTCTGCGCCGAGGGGCCGGACGCCGTTGCGGCGCTGGTGGCTGGTGCCGCCCGGATACCGCCGCCACCGCCGACCTATCCCGCGCCGGTCCTTACGCCCGATGAGGCCCGCGCCTGCCTGGCCGACGCCATCGCCCGCTTCATGACCGCGATCCCGGACTACTGGGCCGCCGTCGAGGCGGCGCAGGAGGAGGCCAAGAACCCCGACTCCAATCGCGATCCGCTGGATTTCAACATCGTTGCACGGGCGGCGCTGCCTCCGCTTCTCGGCCTGCCGGTCGACGTGGGCCTCGGCAAGACCTCGAGCGCGCGCGTCGCCATCGCCGAGCTGATCGCCGCGGGCGGGCTTGGGCCACGCAAGGTCGTCTATGCCGTGCCGCGTCACGATCTCGGGGCCGAGCAGGTCGCGGCCTTCGAGGCGCTCGGCCTCAGCGCCATGCTCTGGAAGGGGCGCACCGCGTCCGATCCCACGCCGGACAATCCCGACCAACTCATGTGCCTCGACACGGAGGCCACCTTCGACGCGCTCGAGATCGAGCATCCGGTCGAACAGAGCTGCTGCAAGGTCAAGAACGGCGCGGAACTGCTGCTCTGCCCCTGGTTCCACGACTGCGGCTACCAGCGCCAGAAGCCGCTGGCGCAGGCGGCGCAGGTCATCGTCTGCGCCCATGACAGCCTTTTCCACATGAAGCCGCAGGCCATCGGCGAGGTCGGGCTCCTCGTCATCGACGAGGCGTTCTGGCAGTCGGGCCTGCGCGGTCTCGACGGCAAGGCGACGCTCACGCAGGACGGGCTGGAGCCCGGCCGGACCTCGCTCACCTGCTACACCGGCAAGGGGAAGATGGATGTCAGCGCCACCGCCGACCTCGTCGCCGCGCGGGAGCGGCTCTGCAAGGCGCTGCGGGTCACGGAGCCCGGTCCGCTGCGTGTGGGCTTGCTGGAAGCCGTCGGTCTCACCCCGGAGGACTGCCGCCATGCTGCGACGCTGGAACGCCGCCGGATGCGCGACGCGGGCCTCCGCCCCGGCATGTCGCCCGTCGAGCGACGCAAGCGCATCGAGGCGGTCCTGCCGCCCGCGGGCGAGCCATGGGCGCCGCCCGGGCGCTGCGCCACGCTCTGGCTGATCCTCGCCGAGGCGCTGGAGAACGGCCACGACGCCGCCGGCGCCGAGCTCGTGCACGACATGACCGAGGCCGGTTCGGTCCGCGCCCTCCGCCTGCGCTGGCGCAGCCCGATGCGGACCGGCTGGGCGGCCCAGGCGCCGATCCTGCATCTCGACGCGACGCTGCGGCCGGAACTCGTGCAGACCTACCTGCCACGGATCGATATCGGCGCGCCCGTCGCCGCGCGCCAGCCGCAGGTCCGCGTCCGCCAAGTCACCGGCAGCCCGACCTCGGCCCGCGCCCTGACGCCCTCCGCCGATGCGCCCGAGCGCGACCGCAAGGCCGCCGCGACCCGGCTGCGCGACCTCCGCGCCTGGATCGACCTCCGGGCCCGCCAATGCCGTCGCCCTGGCCAGGCAATCGATCTGCTGGTGGTGGGCCAGAAGACCGCCATTGATGCGCTCAGGTCCGCGGGGCTGCCGCCGCGGGTTGAGGCGGTGCATTTCAACGCGCTGAGCGGGCTCGACCGCTGGGGCGGGATCGGCGGCATGGTGGTGCTGGGCCGCACGCTTCCCGCGCCGCGCACCGTTGAACTGATTGCCACGGCGCTGACCGGCCGCGTGCCCGCGCCGAACCCGGAGGACGCGGGCTGGTGGTATCCGATGCTCGAACGCCGTGTCCGGCTCGCGGACGACCGGACCGCGCCGCTCGCGATGGAGGAACATGCCGATCCCATCGCCGAGGCCGTGCGCTGGTGCATCTGCGAGGGCGAGCTGATCCAGGCGATGGGGCGCGGGCGCGGCGTCAACCGCACCGCCGCCACGCCGCTCGAGATCGACCTGCTCACGGACGTGGTCCTGCCGGTCACCGTCGATGCGCTGGTGCCCTGGTCCGACCTCCGCCCGACCCGGCGCGACCTGATGGCGCTGACCGGCATCGAGATCGAGAACGCCGCCGACATGGCCGCCTGCTTCCCCGAGCTGTGGTCCACGGCCGCCGCCGCGCGGCAGGATCGGTCGAGGAGTGTGACAAACTGCTATTATAGAGACCTCTATAATAGCCAAATGTCACACTCCTCCGCAGAGGTGACCTATCGCCCGGAGGGTCCCGGTCATCGCGCCCGCACCGCCCGCGTCGATCTCTCCCGCATTCCCGATCCGGAAGCCTGGCTCACCAACCGCCTCGGGCCGCTCGCCAGCTTCGAGATGCGGTCGATCGCGGGCTCCGGATCTGACGCACCCGATCCCGCCGCGGCGGCACGCCTCGACACCCTCGCATCCCGCCTGACCGCCAGCATGCAGGCCGTGCTCGCCGCGCGCCGCGCTGCGCTCGAAGCGCTGTCTGCGCGGCTAGACGCCGCGAAGCCCGCCGCCCTGCGCCGCACCCACCACCCCCAACCAGAAGAGGAGACCGAGGCATGAGTTTTGACAGGATGCGCCTCTACGACGCCGGGCGATTTCACGACACGGAGTTGCCCGACTGGTATCATGCGGCCGTGCGCATTAGCGAAACCGAACGCGTGGACTGGCATCGCGCGCTCGAGCGTGTCCTCGACTGCGAATACACGCTGCTGACCGAGGAGGGCTTGCTGGGCGGTGCGCTCGAGATCCGGTTCTGGCCGAGCGAGATCCACGGCTTCTTCGTGCTGATCGAAACGCCGCTCTCCTTCGTCGAGCATGTCATCGTCCCAAACCCCGCGGACTGGCTGCCGTTCCTCTCGCGCCATCTCGCACCGCTCATCTCGGTCGCCAACCAGAGCTCCCTGATCGCGCTCCACGGCAGGATCGACAACGCCTTCATCGCCTGGGCGCGTCACGGCAAGGGCTGCCATATCAGCCGCGAGACCGGCGAGAGCCGGATCGACCTCGATAACGACCGCGACCGTCGCCGAGCCCAGCAAGCCCGTGCGGCGTTGGAAAGAGAGCGGCAGGAGGGGCACGGATGAAGACGATGCGCTGGCATCCTCCGGGCTATGGTGGCGAGCGCCGCGACCCGGACCGCGTGAAAAGGGACGGGTGGCGCGATCAGGGCGTGCTCGCCATCTCAATTGACGATGAGCGCCTCAGCTGGCCAGAGCGGGAGCTGGTCCGACAGCTGGGCGAGAAGCTGTATGGGCCGCGGCAAAGCAGGGCGGACGCGCAGGAACCCTAACCGGATTCCCCACTGGACCCCGGACTCCGCACCGGGGTCCAGACGGGGTCCACCCGCTAACCCGTTGAAGTTTCTGGTTCCTTCTGGGCGATTGTGTATACGGGAGGGCACAGCGCGCACTATCGCCAGCGACAGGGCCGAAATTTTGGGAAGCCACCCCGGAAATTGGAGTCCAGAACGTATGCCACCTGGCCAATGATTGTTGGCGTTCGAGGCGCTCAAGTGGTGGATTCCGTGGCGCATCCGGAATCCAGCCGGACTCCGGTGGGAGCCAGCACCATGGAATCCATCTCAAGGGGACCGATCGCCCCGTGAAGTAAATCACCGATCATGATTGCCGCTCCGGATACAACCGGTTCTGACGGCGCTCCTATGATGTCATCCGCGCCGTAACCCGCGTGAAATTCGTAACTGGGCTTATGTCCTTTGCCTTGCGGCGGCATCTTCGATGCCATCCGGATGCGGAGCGCCAAATGATCGACCGCCGCCCCGGAGGGACGGCGTCCATCAACTTGTCGGGGTCCGGTGCGTCAGGCGGCGGGGAGTTTGTACACGCGCCCCCGGTTCTCGACCTTCTCCGAGGTCACCTCGAGCCCGAGTTTCTTCTTCAGCGCCCCGGCCATCGCGCCGCGCACCGTGTGCGACTGCCAGCCCGTCGCGGCCATGATCTCCTCGATGGTCGCGCCGTCCGGCGCGCGCAGCATGGCGATCAGCGTGGCCTGCTTCGTGCCCTCGCGCGGTATGCGCGCCTTGGGCGCGGCCTTCGGTTCGGTGGGGGTGTCCGGCTCGGGCTCCTCGGTCGCCGCGTCCGTCGCGCCCGCAGGCGCGGTTTTCGCGTCCTCGGTCTCGATGCCGATGGCGGTGAGGCCCGCTTCGGTGGCGACCAGCGTGACGCCGTGGCCGTCGCCGGTCTCGCGCCAGACGGTCTCGCCCTTAAGCATGTCCGCGTCGACCTCCTGCAGGAAGCCCTTGGCGAGCATCGCGCCGACCACCTTGGCGGCAGCCCCACCGCGCAGGCTCTCGGGCAGCGGCAAGGCGATGCGGTCCTCGCGCTGTGCGGCGGCGCTGAGGATGATGGCTTGGGTATCGGAAATCTTCGTCATGGGGTCGTCTCCGTATTTGGGCCCGCGACATGCGGCGCCTTCTACGACCCCGAGCCGCGCTGGGCGCGCGGCGGGAGTTCCGGCGTTGCCGGAGATCAGCGGGCGTGTTCGCCCTCGCCGAAGGCGCTGTCGGTGATGCGCTTCAAGAGGCTGGCGTAGTGTTCGAGGGTGCCGACCATCGCCCAGCCCGCCTCGTCGGGGGCGCAGTTGAAATGGTCGTCGCTGAGCGCCTGCAGGCGGGCGAGCATCTCGTCGATCTCGGCCTTCTTGCCGATGAAGGCCGCGAGCGCGGCTTCCTTGTTCCTGCGCGCCCTCTCGGCGCGGAGTTCGTGGCGCGGGGTGGTGATCGGGTTCAGGCGCGTGGTCATCGTGGTGGCTCCGTGGTGAGTTGCATCGTCCTTCTGACAGGACGTTCGCTCTGTCCGTGACGCTTATCAACTCAATAAGCACATGATTCTGAATGATAATCGGAGCCGTCGATGCAAGGCATGAGCGAGCGCCAGTACGCCGCGCATGTCGGGCTGTCGCGGGGCGCGATCCAGAAGGCAGGAGTGGAAGGCAACTGCGGCCTATTTTGACAGGACAATCCGCGCATCGTGAGAGAGGCCGTCGAGGGGCACGCGGACAGAAGCACCTGCAGCGATGATCACTCCATCCAGTACCGAAGCTGGTTCGGCACCGCGGATGATCTGGACCGCAATCGTGGCCGCGCCCACGGCAATGGTGACGCTGAAGCCAGGCCATGTACTGGGCAAACGGGGCGTGATCACGAGAGACGTTCCTTCGCGGCGGAGGCCGAGGATACCTTCAATGCCTGCGCGGTACATCCAGGCGGCGGAGCCGGTGTACCATGTCCAGCCGCCACGTCCCGCGTGGGGTGGCACGGAATAGACGTCGGCCGCGACCACGTAGGGCTCGACCTTGTAGCGCCGGACCTCGGCGGGCGTTCGGGCGTGGTTGATCGGGTTGAGGAGAGCGAAGAGCTCTGCCGCCTTGTCGCCGTCGCCCATCTCGGCGAAGGCGAGGACCGCCCACATGGCGGCGTGGCTGTATTGTCCGCCGTTTTCGCGCAGGCCCGGCGGGTACCCCTTGATGTAGCCGGGATCGCGCGGCGTCGTGTCGAAGGGCGGCGTGAAGAGGAGCGCGAGCCCGGTGTCGCGCCGTATCAACTCGCGGTCGAGGGACGCCATCGCCAGAGCGGCACGCCCGGGGTCGGCGGCGCCGGACAAGACGGCCCAGGACTGGGCGATGGAGTCGATCCGGCATTCGTCGTCCGTGCCGGTGCCGAGCCAGCTGCCGTCGTCGAAGGTCGCGCGGCGGTACCAGGCGCCATCCCAGGCCTCGCGCTCCAGCGCCTCCCGCACCAGTTTTCCATGCGCGCGCCAGCGTGCGGCGCGCGCCGGATCGCGGATGTCGGCCAGCGGCGCGAACTGCGCGATGGTGCGCAGGAGCAGCCATCCGAGCCAGACGCTTTCGCCCTGGCCATGCTCGCCGACGCGGTTCATGCCGTCGTTCCAGTCTCCGGTTCCGATCAGCGGTAGCCCGTGCGCGCCGGTCAGCCCGAGGCACTGGTCGAGCCCGCGGGCGCAGTGCTCGAAGAGGGATGCCGTCTCGTCGGCCTCGGACGGGACGAAGAACGCGTCATGGGCGTCCGGCGGCACCTGCGGACCCTCCAGGAACGGCACCTCGGCATCGAGCACGGCCACGTCGCCCGACGACTGGACGTAGGCGGCGGCGGCATAGGCCAGCCAGACGCGGTCGTCGGAGATGCGGGTCCGCACGCCCTGACCGGAATGCGGCAGCCACCAGTGCTGGACGTCACCCTCGAGGAACTGCCGCGAGGCGGCGCGAAGCAACTGCGCCCGCGCGGTCTCCGGCGCCGCGAAGCTCAATGCCATGCTGTCCTGCAACTGGTCGCGGAACCCGTAGGCGCCGCTGGCCTGGTAGAACGCCGCGCGCGCCTCGATGCGGCAGGCGATGGTCTGGTAGAGCAGCCAGCCATTCAGCATGACGTCCATCGCGCGGTCCGGCGTCTCGACCTGCACCTTGGTCAGAAGCCGGGCCCAATGCGCCTCGACCTCGGCGAGAACGCCATCGAGGTCGGCGGCGCGGTAGCGCCGGACGAGTTCTCGCACTCCTTCGGCCGAACCGGCTTGGCCCAAGAAGCTCACCACCTCGGCACTTTCGCCCGGGGCCAGCTCGACCGTGCGGGCAAGCGCAGCGCAGGGGTCGAGCGCGGCGCCTGTTCCGCCGGAAAGGTGGGCGCCGAGCTCAAGCGCCGAGGGCGATGAGGGGCTGCCGCCGCGGCCCAGGAACTCGCTGCGGTCGGCCGTCCAGGAGGACTGGCAACCGTTCAGGTCGGCGAACGCGACGCGGCCGGGAAACGCGGTGCTCCAGGGGTTCCGGACCATGAGCGCGCCGGTCTCGTTGTCCCTCTCGCTGACGATGTGCGGGGCCGACGCACCGCGCGACGTGCCGAGCACCCACTCGGCGTAGGCGGTCACCGACAGGCGCCGGGCGCGGCCCGAGGTGTTGCGCAGCGTCAGGCGCGAGATCCGGATCGGGTCCGCTCGCGGAACGTAGTGCAGGAGGTCGAGCGCGATCCCGTGCGCCTCGTGCTCGAACCGGCTGTAGCCGAAGCCGTGCCGGGCGATGTAGCGGCCGCCGTTGCGGATCGGCTGCGCGGTGGCGGTCCAGATATCGCCGGTCGCCTCGTCGCGAACGTAGAGCGCCTCGCCCGCAGGGTCGGCCACGGGGTCGTTCGACCACGGCGTCAGCTGGTTCTCGCGGCTGTTCTCGGCCCAGGTGTAGCCGCTGCCCTCGGCCGAGACCTGGAAGCCGAAGCCGGGATTGGCGATGACGTTGATCCACGGGGCGGGCGTCGTCGCGTCGCCGTCGAGGATGGTGACGTATTCCCGCCCGTCCTTGGCGAAGCCACCAACTCCGTTGAAGAACTCCAGCTCCGGCAGGGACGCCGCGGGCGGCGAGACAGCCGCGCGGCGGGCGGGCGGGGGAAGCAGGGTCGCCGGCACGGCCGGGAAAAGGGCCAGCTGCTCGGCGATGCTGCCCCGCGCGGCGGAGAGGTTCACGCGCGCCACCGCGGCGAGGATCGCCCGCGCCTCCGAAGGCATCGTGTCCGCCCTCAGAACGTGGGCCGCCCCTTCGGCGAGGTCCCGTCCGAAGCGCGGGCGCGACTGGCTGCTGCGCACCGCCGTTTCGATCGCAGTCTGCAGATCCTGGATGTACGACGACGGATGCTCGTTGATGATGACGAGGTCGACGGCGAGCCGCTTCATCCGCCAGTACTCGTGTGCCCGCAGGATCTGGCGCACCTGCGCGATGTCGCCGATGTCGCCGATCCGCAGCAGCACGATTGGCAGGTCTCCGGAGATGCCATGCCGCCAGAGGTCCGACTGCGGGCCGCCGCCCTTGAGGATCGCGGACGGCGGCGCTCGAAGGCGTGCGTCCGTGTAGACAATGGCCGCAGCGAGGCGCTGGAAGTCCGCCGCCTCCTGCGCCTTGATGTCGAGATGGCGGAGCTGCACCTGCGCCTGCGTCCAGGCGAGCGTCCGCGCCCGCTCGAACGCGCTGCGGTCGTGGTGCATGTCGATAAGGTCGAGGAGCGCGTCGCGGGTCGGCGCCACCACCGTCCAGAAGGCGACGCGCGCAGCGCGGCCCGGCGGCACGCGCAGGCGCTGGCGGAGCGAGAAGACCGGATCGAGGACGGTGCCGACGGTGCCGGAGAGAGGCGCGTTGATTGCGGCGGCGGTGGCCGGACTATTCCCGCGCCCGAGGAAGCGGGCCCGGTCCGTCTCGTGTTCCTGCGCGCCCAGCGGCTCGCCTTCGACGACGGCGAAGTGGGCGGCCCAGATCGGCGGCTCGCTGGGCGAGCGGGGGCGGCGCGTGGCGATCAGCGCGCCGTATTCGGGCAGGTACTCGGTCTGGACGAAGAGCTTGGAGAAGGCCGGATGCGCCGCGTCCGAGGCGGGCGGGGCCAGCACAAGCTCGGCATAGGAGGTGACCTCGATCTCGCGTGGCGTCCGGCCGCCATTGACCAGCGAGACGCGCCGCACCTCGCCGTCGTCTTCCCCCGAGACCACGACGTCGAGGGTCGTGGTCAGGCGGCCGTCGAGGCGGGTGAACTCGGCGCGGTCCTCGGTGAACTGCACCTCGGCACGGTCGGCGGAACGAGGGACGGGGTTCCGGCCCGGGGACCAGACCGCGCCGCTTGCCATGTCCCTGAGGTAGATGAAGGAGCCCCAGTCGTCGCGGGTGGGGTCCTCGCGCCAGCGGGTGACGGCGAGATTGCCCCAGCGGCTGTAGCCGCCGCCCGCAGCAGTCAGCATGACCGAGTAGCGGCCGTTCGACATCAGGTGCGTGACAGGGACCCCGGGCAAGCCACCCTCGTACCGTCGGACAGCCTGGACGTCGGCGGCGGCGTCGGTCGGCGTCGCCCGGACCTCCTCGGCACGCGGATGCGATGCGGGCACATCCCGCGGCATACGTTCCTGCAACAGAAGCTCGCTCGCCTTGATCATCGGCTCGCGGTGGAAGCGCTCCTGCATCCGGCCATCGAGGAGGACGTTCGCGATCGCGACGATCGTCATCCCCTGGTGGTGGGCCATGAAGCTTCGCACGATCGCGACCTCGCCACTCTCCGGCAGGCGCGTGGCGGTGAAGTCCAGGGCCTCATAGAAGCCGTAGCGTCCGCGCGCCCCCATCGAGGCCAACCGCTCGTAGTTCAGCGCGGCGCCGTGCGGGTCGACCATCGCGGCGAGCGCCGTCGCGTAGGGCGCGATCACCACGTCGTCGGCAAGGCCGCGCTTCAGGCCGAGGCCTGGAACGCCGAAGTTCGAGTATTGGTAGGTGAACTCGAGATCCCGGGCGTTGAAGGCCGATTCCGACACGCCCCATGGCACCCCGAGCGAGCGGCCGTAGGCCTGCTGCCGCCGCACCACGAGGCGGTTGCTTTCGGCGAGCAGGCTGCGCGGCGGCTCGGCCATCACGAGCAGCGGCATCAGGTACTCGAACATCGATCCCGACCACGAGACCAGGGCAGCTCCGGCGCCCACCGGGGTCGCGGTCCGGCCGAGGCGAAACCAGTGCCGCGTCGGTGCATCGCCCTTGGCGATGGCGAAGAGGCTCGCCAGTCGCGCCTCGGAGGCGAGCAGGTCGTAGCAACTGGGGTCGAGGCTGTTCTCGGCTGCGGAGTAGCCGATGGAAAGGAGCTTGCGATCCGGGTCGAGCAGGAACGCGAAGTTCATCGCGAGCGCGATCCGGCGCGCCTCTTGCCCGAGGGCGGTCAGACGCTCCGCCGCGTCGGAGAGGGTGCGGTCCCGGTCGTGCTCCATGAGCCCGCGCCGAAGCGCGCCGATCCAGTAGTTCAGATCGGGCTCGGAGTTCTCCGGGCGGAGGTCTGACGCGGCCGCCGTGCTTGCCTTGTCCGCCATACGGAGCAGAGCGGGCGAGATCTCCTCAAGCGGCTGCGCGCCGGCGAGCTTCTCCGCGATTGGCTCAAGGAGTCTTCCGACCTCGGCGGCCCTTGCCGGCGGCAGGTCGCCAATCGCGCCGAGCGCCAGCCGGGCCCCGTCGAGCAGGCCGACGCGCGCGTCGGCGATCTGCGGCGCCCGGGCCCATTCCTCGCATGCGTTGGCGAGCGAGACGAGGTGCCCGGCGAGGTTGCCGCTGTCGACCGAGGAAACATAGGCGGGCTCGAGGACCCGCAGGTCACGCGTGTCGTACCAGTTGTAGAGGTGCCCTTGCAGCTTGGGCAGGCGGCGGATCGTGGCGAGGCTCGCCTCCAGCCGCTCGATCGTTTCGGCGGTGCCGGCCCAGCCGAAGTCGCGCGCGGCGACCGCCGACAGGAGGTAGAGCCCGATGTTCGTTGGCGAGGTGCGGGTGGCGGTGACTGGCCGCGGCACCTCCTGATGGTTGTCGGGCGGCAGGAAGTTCTCCGCCGGCGTGACGAAGGTCTCGAAGTAGCGCCAGGTCTGGCGCGCGATCAGGCGAAGCTCGCGGGCGTCGTGGTCGGTCAGCGCGCTCCTCCGCGCCGGAGTCGGGGGGCGGCTCACCCAAAGGGCAACCGCCGGCGCGCCAAGCCAGAGAAGCGAGAAGGGGAGGATCAGCGGCCAGTTCGCCGGAGCCAGCGCCACTGCGGCGCCGGCCACACCCAGCCCCAGCGCGACGCCACCCGACATGCCGCGTGCGAAACCCGCGAGGGTCAGCCGGGGACTGCCGGAGGATTGCGCGGCCGTCGTCCATTCGAGCAGCCTGCGGCGCGTCCGGTAGAGCCGCACCAGCGTGCGCACGATGGCGTCGAGCATCCGGCGAGCGTGGTCGGGCAGGAAGGCGATCGCGAAGAACGTCTGCGCCGCTGCCTGCCGCAGGTCTCCCGCCAGTGTGCGAAGATGGTCGACGGCGCGGAGCCCGGCGCGACGCGGCAGGATCGACGACAGGAGCGGGAGCAGCGGCGGGATCGGCAGCGCGGCGAGGAGCAGCAAGGTCCCGGTGAGCGCCGCCGGCAGCGGTAGCAGCCAGGTCACCCCCAGCGTCGCCAGCGCGAACGGTGCCAGGAGCGACCGTCGGAGATTATCCAGCATCTTGCCGCGGCCGATCGCCGGAAGCCGGCCCCGCAGGAGCCACGGCAGCAGCTGCCAGTCGCCGCGCGTCCAGCGGTGCTGGCGCTTGGCGGCGACGTCGTAGCGCGAGGGGAAATCCTCGATGAGCTCGACATCGGACGCGAGTCCGGCGCGGGCGAAGATCCCCTCGAAGAGATCGTGACTGAGCATCGCGTTCTCGGGCACGCGGCCCGCGAGCGACGCCTCGAACGCATCGACGTCGTAGATGCCCTTGCCGGTATAGGAGCCCTCGCCGAAGAGGTCCTGGTAGACGTCGGAGACCGCCGCCGCGTAGGGGTCCATTCCGCCCGGACCCGAAACCGTGCGCTGATAGAGCGAACGCTCCTGTCCCGTCGGCAGGGCCGGCGTTATGCGCGGCTGCAGGATGCCGTACCCTTCGACGACCCGCCCCGCCTCGTTGTCGAAGACGGGCCGGTTCAGCGGATGCGCCATCTTGCCCACGAGCCGCGCCGCCGCATCGCGCGGCAGCCTGGTGTCGGCATCCAGCGTGATGACGTAGCGCACGCCCTCGGGCACGTCGGGCGCGACACCTGCCACCGTCACGAAGCTCGTGTCGGTTGCGCCGCGCAGCAGGCGGTTGAGCGCGTGCAGCTTGCCGCGCTTGCGCTCCCACCCCATCCAGACGCCTTCGCCGGGATTGAATTCCCTGCGCCGGTGGAGAAGCCGGAAGCGCGCCCCACCGGATTCGGGCGGATAGCGACGGTTCAGCGCCGCGATCTCCTCGGCCGCGAGCGCCAGAAGCTGAGCGTCGCCTTCGACGGTCTCGGTGTCGGCGTCGCGCCCGTCGGTCAACAGCGCGAAGCTAATGTCTCCGCCGCTGCCCGAGAGGTGATGCACCTCGAGCCGCTCGACCTGCTCGCGGAGCGCGGCCTCGGTCGTCAGCAGCGTCGGCACCGCGACCAGCGTCCGCAGCTCCGGTGGGATGCCGTCCTTGAGCTCCAGCCCCGGCAGAGTGTTCGCGCCGAAGCTCCAGGTTACGAACCTGTCGACGATCGCCGTCGCCGCCTCGCTTGCCGGCCACAGCGCACAGAGCGCCCAGAGCGTGAGCCAGCCGGCGCCGAGGCCCGGGAGCCAGAGCGCCCAGAGCGACAGTCCCACGAGCACGGACGTCAGCGCCATGATCGCGCCGACGTATCCGCCGATGCCGAGCCGGAGCGAGATGCGACTGGCCCAGAGGCGCGGAGAGGGATGGAAGCTGATCTCCGCCTCGAACGCGCGGCGTCCCCTCGCAAGGAGGTGCCAGCCCGGATCGGTCGTCCGGTCACGGCCGTCCGCCTTGTCGCGGCACCGGCTGAGGACGCGGTCAGTCACCTCGAGTTCGCTGAGCGAGGACCCGCGGGATAGGTCCTCGATGGCGCTGCGGTAGAGGTTGCGGCTCGGGAAATCCATCGCCGCATAGCCGCTTCCGTCGCAGAGACGCGCGTGGACCAGGCTGACGCTTTCGAAGAGATCGGCCCAGTCGGTCTCGGAGACGAGGCGCATGCTGGTGATCACGTTGCGCACGCTGACATTCGCGGCGCCCTGTCGCTCCTGCACGTGCCGCACGACATCCTCGACAGTGGCGTCCTGCTGTGCGAGCCGCTGCTCGAGCCAATCGAGCGCCGGAGTTGTCCTAGGGTCCTGGTCGCGCAGGCGCTTGCTCAGTTGCGCCGCGAACTGCTCGGACAAGGCGCCCGGATGGCGGGTGGCGATGTCGGTGAACAGCGCGGTGTGCGCACGTCCGGGCGCCAGCAGATCGTCGGCCAGCTCATCGGCCGACGCTCGCTCCCGACGTTCCGCGGTGATCTGGTCCCCGAGACGGCGCAGGTTCTCGACCAGGACGATGCGGAGGGTGATCGCCACTGCCCACAGTTCGCCAATCGTCAGCGGTTCGACCGACTGGTAGGCGACGAGGTAATGCCGCAGCGTCTCGGGGTCGAATTGGCTGTCGTTGTGCGCGACGAAGGCCCAGGAGAGGTCGAAGACCCGGGGATAACCGGCAAAGGGCCCGTCGGCGAGCTTCGGCAACTGCCGGTAGTAGCCCGGAGAGAGATCCTCGCGAATCTCGCGGATCTGCGCCTCGACGAGGTGGTAGTTGTCGAGCAACCACTCTGCCGCCGGCACCTCGCTGCGGCCTTGACTGACTTCCCGTGCGCTGGCGCGGTAGGTCGCCAGCAATGCTGCGGCGTTGTCCGAAAGGCGCGACTGCAGCGACGGCACCCGCAGCGGCCGGGTCACGACACGGTGGGCGGCGGCGAGGCTTCGCCCATGCTGTTCCAGCCGTTCGATCCCGAACAACTCCTCGCGGATCGGCCTCGCGTCGTTCCAGGGTATCGCGCCGGCGGACGCGTCCCAGCCAAGGTACTGCGTCAAGCGCATCATTGTCCGCCGTCGATCTGGCCTGCCGGCGGGGGTTTGCCCCGCCGGCCTGCGCTTTTTTCGGCAGCGATCAACCACCCCTCGGCAGAAACCGGCGAAGGCTTTCCCCGCCAGGGCACACCCGGCAGTGTCGCGTCCGCTACTTCTTGCCCGATGTCGGCTTGGCCGGTTGCGACACCTTGTCGAAGGGCGAAGCTGCCGGAGGAGGCGTCTTCTTTTCCTGCTTCGGCTTCTTCACTTCTCGGTTGCTGCGTTTCTGACCCTTGGCCATTGCGTTCTCCATCGGTGGGTAAACGGCCGTGTGGAGGATCCACCCGGCCAGTGTCGTCTGTCGGGAGCCTGCGCCCGCGCGCCGCCCCATGCTTCCTCCTGATTGGCCCTGAAGGGTCCGGCCATCTGGTGCCCGGCGTGCTCACAGTGCGTCTCTCGGTGTACCAGAAGGTTGAACCGCCCGATGCAAGGGACAAAGCCACAATCACCTGCGCCGAACCGAGTTGCCGCCGGCGATGATCGTCCTGATCAGGCTTGCCACCGCCCGGTGCGTGACATCCGCTTCGCCATCGGCGCCGATGGCGCTTTCGTGCGTGGCCGCCGCGTCGCTCAGGACCCCGACGATCTCGCTCTCCGGCAGCAGGTCGTGATCGTTCATCGCAAGCAGCAGCGACTCGCAGATGGACAGGGCGGCGATGCCGGACAGCTCGTTGGTGGATGGCATCTTGTAGCGTCCTTCCGTGCAGGGGTGTCGTCTGGCGACCTTGCAGCGGTTGCCCGACCCCGCCACCATCGCAGAGGGTGGGAAGCGCCGGACTGATCGAGAGCAGCCTCGGCGCGAAAAATATTGTCCTCTTCCGGTGCGGTGCCGAGACCGCCCGGCGCATGTGACCGTGCGACCCGTCGGCCGTATCGGCGGTCCGACGGCTGCAATCATCCGAAGATGCGCTGTCGCAGGCGACGGAGCCTGCCGCGGCGCCACCTGCGCGCCGGAAGCTCCGGGTCGAGCAGATCGTTCTCGCGCAGCATCTCGTCTGCGACGACGCCGAATTCGGGCGGCTCGAAGGGCACGAGCGATCGGCCGGGACCGCTCAATGCCTCGATCGCACCGATCAGCGAACCGCCAGCCGTATCGATCGCGTGCTTCACCGTCGTCGGTGCAACGCCCAGATGCTCGGCGAGAAGCCTGTTCCTGAGGCCTCCGATGTGCGCGCGCAGGTCTGCCTCATCCGGTACGCCGGGCAGCACCTCCACCGAGAGGTCGCACTCGGTGTCGAAGCCGAGCGAGCGATTGTTGAGGTTGGAGGATCCCACGCGCATCAGCCGGTCGTCCATGACGACGATCTTGGCGTGCACGTAGATCGGAGTGCCGCCGTCGGTCACTGGCGTGTAAAGGCGGAAGCGGCCATGCACGTCGGCCTTGCGCACGACATCGAGAAGCCGTGCGCGGGCCGAACCCATCGCCGCGTCCTCGAGCCAGCCCTGCGCCGACTCGGGATTCACGACGACGACCTCGGGGCCCTCCGGTTCCGCCAGCCGCACGGCGATGGCCTCGGCCAGAAGGCGCGAGGCGAAGTACTGGCTTTCGATGTAGAGCGTGCACCGGGTCGCCGCGATGATCGCGAGATAAAGCGACTCGATCTCGTGGATCTCCTTGCGGCCGGCATGGGCAGGCAGCGTGCGTGAGATTGCGACCTCCGCGTCCCGAAGCATGGGATCGAGGCCCTCCGGCCAGATCGGCGGGGCGGCGGGCGCCTCCGCGATCCTCTCGCCCGTGGCATGTTCCCACCGCGTCCGCGCAAGCTCGCTCAGGGCGCGCGCCGCGTCGCCACCGACAGCAACGGTCGCGTCGTGCCACGGGCCGTAGGGGCGCTTCGTGGTGGGTCTGACCCGGTAGGGGCTATCGTCGGCATAGTCTTGCGTGTCCCAGCGGTCAGCCGTCGCGTCGATGCCGCCGCAGAAGGCAAGGACATCGTCGATCACGATGATCTTCTGGTGATGCGCCGCGCCCGAGGGATGGGCATGGTCCAGCTTGAGGCGGATCTTGCGCCCGATCAGCCAGTCGGCCAGCCGGAGTGGCGTGGAGCCCCGGGCGAGCGTGCCGAGAACGCCCACATCCCACTGCAGCAGACGGATGTCGAGTTCCGGGCGCCGATGGACGAGCCAGCTCAGAAAATCGCCGAGCCGGTTGGGCACCTGCCCCTCGTCCTCGCGCGGGTCGAGCGTGATCCGCGTGTCGAATTCCCAGCCAATCATGATGACGCTGTGCCGAGCCTTCTGCATGACCTCGCGGAGGACGGCGAAGTAGTCGGCTGCGTCGACGATCACCGAAAGCCGGTCAGCCGTCTCGATGCGCCAGCAGGTGTCGCCAGGTCGCAGGATCAGACGTGTTCCACTCATGACCCGGCCTTCCTCAACGTGTTCCGGCCGCCGCCTCGCAGCGCCGGCCGCCGTCCATCAGGAAAGCCCGCCGCCGCACCGTAGTTCCCTCGGCGCCGCAAGGAACCTACGCCTGCACCTGTTCGAGGAAGAATCGCACCATCTCGGCCGATGCGTCCGGTCCCATGCGGTCCGTGTAGCTGCCGTTCGTGTCGCCGCCCGACCAGGCATGGCCTGCGCCCTCGATCCGCCAGACCTCGACCGGATGGCCGTCCGCATTCCGCGCCGCCAGGACGTCGTATCGCCGGCCGGAAGCCTCGCCTGTCCGCGTCGCGGCTGCCTCGAGCCGGCCCGCGAGATGGCCGGCGTTCAGCGGTGCCACGGTCCCGTCGGCAGAGCCGTGGAAGACGATTGCGGGCGCGTTCAGCGCTTCGGCACCAGGCGCGAGGTCTCCTCGCATCGCTGCGAAGGCAGAAACGACGTCGTTGGCTGAACCAGGCGCCAGCCCGGAATGGACGCCTGCCGCCGCAAAGACCTCGGGATGGGTCTGCGCAAGGATCGCGGCCATCGCGCCCCCTGCCGACAGGCCCGCGACGAAGACCGAGCCGGACGGCACGCCGTGATCGGCCGCAACGGTTGCGGCGAGCCCGGCAAGAAGCGCCGCCTCGCCCCCCGATCGCGAACGGTCGCCCGGGCGAAACCAGTTCCAGCAGAGCGAGACGTTCTCGCTGCGCACCTGCTCGGGATATACGACGATGAGCCCGTGCCGCTCGGCATGGTCGTTCATCCGCGTGCCGGTGGCGAAATCTTCGGGCGACTGGGTGCAACCGTGCAGCATCAGGATCACCCCGCGAAGGGGCGCGTCGTGGTTGGATGGGTGGAACAGGAAGTAGTCGCGCGCACCGTGATGCCCCGCATGGTGCCTGCGTTCGAAGATGGCGCCCTCCGGCGCGGCAGGCGCGGGCGCCTTTCGCCCGGAGTGCGCGTCGAGCCCCGGAGGCTTCCGCGACAGCTCGGAGATGACCTTCGACAGGCGCCAGCGCGGCGATGCGGGGCGAGCCTGCTTGAGTGACGGCTTCTGCGCGGGCGACTGCCGAACGGCAGAGCCCGCGTTGCCCGCCAGGGCTGCCTGGATGGTACGCGTCGCCTCGAACGGCTTGCCCGCGCGCGTCTGTTCAAGCGACTGGCGCATGGCCGCCGCGAAATCGTCGTTCATTTTCTTCTGCCTTTCGGTGACGGCCTTGGCCGTTACGTGATGCGGTCCGCCAGAGCGGCGCGGAGATCGGGCGGCGCATGAAGCGCGCCGAGGACGTTGATCGAGCCGATGGTTGCGAGTGCCAGTTCCGGCGTGATGTCGGGGGCCAGTCGTGCGAGGCCCACGACCCGGATGTGCAGCACCTCGCCCGAGTCCCGCGCGGCTTCGAGGTCGCTGCGGGAAATATCGCGCAGACCCAGGTCGAGCGTGCGCCGTTCGATGAGCCGTCCGACCTCGTCCGCGTGGAGGCCGAGCTGCCCCCGGATCGCGGTCCGGATGAAGTCGGTCCGGTTGGTGTAGAACCCTTCCTCGATCAGAAGGTCGATACGTCCGAGGTCGACATAGCCGAGGTTGATCGTGATCTTCTCGGTGTCGGTCTGCTTGATCTGTCGCGGCACGAACTTTTCCCATCCACTTGGATGGTACATGGTGAGATCATGGAGGCGACACAAGCCTGCCCGGGTCGATCTTCTCGACTTTCTTCGGAAGCCTCCTCATGCCGCGCGCGCCGCAGCGAAGGAAACGAGCCTGCGGTTCTTCTCGTCCCACAGGTGCCGGCGGACGCAGCCGAGGCTTTCCCGAAGCGTCAGGCGCTGCGCATCGGCGAGTTGCGGGTGGTCGCGCAGGACCTCGGGCAGACGGTAGAACGGCACGCGGGACTGGAGGTGGTGGACGTGGTGCATCCCGATGTTGGCGGTGAGCCAGCGCAGCGGGCCCGGCAGGACGTAGTGCGAGCTGCCGTGAAGCGCCGCCTCGTGAAGCTGCCAGTCGGGGTCGTGGTCCCAGCTCGTCTCCTCGAACTGGTGCTGGACGTAGAACAGCCAGACCCCGATCGAGGCCGCGACCAGCATCGTGGGCAGGAACACGAAGAGAAGCACGTCGATGCAGCCGAGATACCCGATCCCGGCCAGCAGCGCCGCGATCGCCGCGTTGGTGCCCATCGCGCTGACCCAGTATCTCGCGCCCGCCCGCATGAGCCCGTGCGGCAGCCGGTTGCGCAGGAAGAACAGGTAGAACGGCCCCACGCCGAACAGGGCGGCCGGGTGACGGTAGATGCGGTATCCAAGGCGCCCGCGCCACGACAGGGCGCGGTATTCCGCGACGGTCAGCGTCAGGACGTCGCCCATCCCCCGCTTCTCCAGGTTGCCGGTGCCTGCGTGATGCGCGGCATGAAGGCGGCGCCAGACGTCGTAGGGCGTCAGCGTCAGCACCCCGATGGCGCGACCGATCCAGTCGCTGAGCATCCGGCTGCGGAAAAAGGCGGCGTGCCCGCAATCGTGCTGGATCATGAACAGCCGCACGAGGAACGAGGCGTTCAGAATGGCGATCAGGACGGCGAGCGCGTAGCTGACATCGACGCTCCACCACGCCAGGGCCCAGAGACCGATGAACGGAACCGCCGTCACGGCGATCTCCCAGGTGCTGCGCCAGCGCGACGGTTCGCGGTAGCACGCGAGCAGGGCCACCCAGTCGCGCGCGTCGGTAGGCGCGGCGGGGGCGCTGGCGCGGTTATGCAATGCTGTGGTCGGCAAGGTCATCTCCTCGGTCCGAGGCCGGACGCGGGGGGCGCGCGGGCCATCATTCGGCGCATGTTGGGCGGCATCAGTCATCTGGATGCGCCGCGACGCTGGCTCCGGGCCGCCCGGCGCCAGCGACGAGAGGGCCTGCTTCATTCTGGCGGTCCGGGGCGGGTGCGCCCTGCGATCCTGCCGGCAGCCGAGGCCCCCTGATCCCGAGTGGCGCCTGCGCCACGACCGAGTTCGCCGGGTTTGCCGCCTGGCTCTCCTGCAGCACCAACATCGCGAGCTTGCGGCGCCCTAGTTTTGACCGGCTCCGGATCGTCGCTTGGGTGCAGCCGCAAACTGAAGCGGCCTCGTCGTGCGAGAATCTGGCCGGCCCGATCAGGATCAGCGCCTCGCGCTGTTCCACCGCAAGGGCGCTGAAGGAGCGCCAGAAGCGGGGATCCGCTGGTCCGGCAACAGGGCGCACCTGTAACGCGGTGACGTCGAGGCGAACACCGATGTCGCTTGCGGTGCTGCGCTCGGACGGATGCAGCTGCGCGAAGTAGAGGGTGTGAAGCATCCTGAACAGCCAGACACGCAGACTCGTCCCGCGGTCGTAGGCGTCGATGTTGGCCCAGGCGACGACGATTGTATGGGCCACGATATCGTCTGCCAGTGCGCGCTTTCCGACCAGAACCAGGGCAAAAGCTCGCAGCGCAGGCAGGTGGTGCTCGAATTCATCACGACGGTCGGCGGCGATCTCCGCCGGCCTCGACTGCCCAGCGCTGCAATCGTTGGCCAAAAAGCCATGGTCGGTGCCGAAGGTGGTCGTCACGGTGCGGTGCATGGAGCCTCCTTTGCTTCGGTCTGGCCACGGATGGGCGGCCCGTCGCCCGGAAGGCTGAGGCAGCGTCGTGCGCCACGCTGAAGGAGCGCCGCGGAATCCGGGAAATCTGAAAACACCATGCGGGCAACACGAGCGATTCGGGCTGATCCACGTTAGCCGGCCCGGTCATGGCGGGTGATGGCGCCAGACTGATCCAGGTAAGTGCGGAACCGGCGCGAACCGGCCAGATTGGAGTTTCGTCGCCTGCGCAGCGGTGGTCCAGGGCGAAGGTCGGAGGGTTCTGCAGTCGTGCCTTCGCGATCGTCATGCAACGGCTCCCGCCGCCGATCCCCCACCGGAGCGGCGCGCCCTCTGGAACAAGGTCGCAGTGCCATGTCGTTCGCCGGTCCTTTGATATCCCGCTGCCGACACCGCGTTTCGACTGCCTTGCGCCCCTGGATCGCCAAGTGACAGCGGTGCTGCCACAACAATCAGATGCCAGTTCAGATCATGCGCCAGTGGTCATCTGCGGGCCCGTGACCTTGGCAAACATCGCCGACATCCGCACGCGCTTCGAGCAGACCGAAGCCACGGCTCCGGCCGACCTTTCCGCTGTCACCCGTCTGGACACGGCCGGGGCCTGGCTGCTGGCGTCTTCGGGGCGACCTATCCTCGGCGCCACCGACGCGCAAAGCCTGCTGCTGGCCGCCGTACGGGACGCCCTTCCGCCAGACGTGAAAGCTGCGCCCCGCAAGGTCCACCATCGGATGGCAGACCCCCTTGCAGGTGTCGGCATTGCCGTCGGCGCGCACTTCGCTGCCGTGGCGCAAGGCCTCGGTTTCGTGGGTATCGTCGTGGCGCGCCTCGCCGGTCTGCTGGTGCGCCCCTGGCGACTGCGGCTCACGTCCGTGGTCCATCACATGCAGCAAGTCGGGCTGAACGCCGTTCCCATCGTGGCGCTGATGGGTTTCCTGATCGGGATCGTCCTGGCGTTCCAGGGGGCCGCCCAATTGCGCCAGTTCGGGGCCGAGGTCTTCGTCGTGGACCTGATCGCCGTATCGATCCTGCGCGAACTGGGGGTCCTGCTGACCGCCATCATCGTCGCCGGGCGTTCGGCATCGGCCTTCACCGCAGCCATCGGATCGATGAAGATGCGCGAGGAGATCGACGCGATACGCGTCCTGGGTCTCGACCCGATCGAGCTTCTGGTGCTGCCGCGCCTCCTCGCGCTGGTGATCGTGTTGCCGATCCTCGGCTTCGTCGCCGACCTCTCCGGCCTGTTCGGCGGCGGGCTGATGGCGTGGACGGAGCTTGGGATTTCGCCCAGCCAGTTCCGCACGCGATTGCTTGCGGATGTGGGGGTTGCGCAGGCGCTGGTCGGGCTGTCCAAGGCACCGGTCTTCGCGGCAATCATCGCGCTGGTGGGCTGCTATCACGGCCTGCAGGTCAAGGGCGACGCGGAGTCCCTCGGCATGCGGACCTCACGCGCGGTCGTGACCGCGATCTTTCTCGTGATCGTGACGGATGCGCTGTTTTCCGTGTTCTTTGCAGTCTGGGGGGTGTGATGGTGGCCGAGACGGTGATCGCCATCCGCGGCCTGACCAACAGGTTCGGCAAGACGGTGGTGCACGAGAACCTGTCGCTGGACGTCCATCGGGGCGAGGTGCTGGGAGTCGTCGGCGCCTCGGGCAGCGGCAAGTCGGTGCTGCTGCGCAGCATCGTCGGGCTGATGGCGCCAAGCGCCGGCCAGATCACCATGCTTGGCACGGATGTGCTGGGTGCGAGCGCGGCTGACCGGGCAGCCGTCAGCGTGCGCACCGGCGTCATGTTCCAGGATGGCGCGCTGTTCTCGGCCTTGACCGTCCGCGAAAACGTCGAAGCACCGATGCGCGAACGCCTTTCGGTCGACGCCGTCACCCGGCGGGCATTGGCGGATCTTCGCATCGCGATGGTCGGCCTGCCCGCGCGGGCGGGAGATCTGTTTCCCTCGGCGCTTTCGGGAGGGATGCGAAAGCGCGCCGGGCTGGCGCGGGCCCTGTCGCTCGACCCTGAGATCCTGTTTCTGGACGAACCGACCGCCGGTCTCGACCCGATCAGCGCGTCGGCCTTCGATACCCTGCTCAATTCGCTGCGCACGTCTCTCGGTCTGACCGTGTTCCTGGTCACGCACGACCTTGATACCCTGCAGGCGACGTGCGACCGGATTGCGGTCCTGGCCGATCGACGCGTGCTGGCCACCGGCACGATGGCCGAGATGCGCGATGTCGATGATGCCTGGGTGCGTTCCTATTTCAACGGCCCCCGCGCTCATGCCGCCCTTGCGGTGGCGGGAAGTAGCTGATGGAAACCCGCGCGCGCTTCGTGCTGATCGGCCTGTTCACGGTTCTAGGCTTCGTCGCCATGCTGGGCTTCGTCCTCTGGCTGGCCAAGGTGCAGATCGACCGGACATATGCGCAATACGACATCCTCCTTGGAACGGCCGCGGGTCTGAGCCAGACTGCCGCCGTGCGCTACAACGGCGTCGATGTCGGGCACGTCCTGTCCATCGGTCTCGACCGGGACGACCCCGCCCTCGTGCGGGTGCGCGTCGAGGTCTTCGCCAGCACACCCGTGCGCACCGACACGGTCGCCACACTCGCGTCGCAAGGCGTGACCGGCGTCGCCTTCATCGCCCTCGAGGGCGGCAGCGCCGGGGCGGAGCGGCTGACGGCCGTGCCGCCGGCAGAGCTTCCGGTCATCCGTTCGGAGCGGTCGGTGGTGCAGGATCTGCTGGTCACCGGTCCCGAACTGCTGGCCGAGGCCACGGCGCTCATTGCCGAGGTGCGGGGCCTTGTCACGCCCGGAAACCGCGATGCCGTCGCGGGGATCCTCGTCAACCTTCAGGACGCGACCGGACGGATCGATGCGCTGGCCACCCGGGCGGAGGATACGCTTTCCCGAGTGGATGGCGCACTGAGCGCCGTCGAGACGAGCCTTGGCTCCGCCGACGGTCTCCTTGCACGGGACATCCCCGAACTCGTGGAGGGACTCAAGGCCGCCGTCGACAGCACACGCGTGGCGATGACTGCGGTGCGCGAGGTGGCGCGGGGCGACGTGCCGAGGCTGTCGGCGCAGGTCAACACACTGATCCAGGACGCCAGCGGCGTGATTGCCACATTCGACGCTCTCGCCCGTCAGATCGGAAGCGATCCGGGGCGGTTCCTGCTGGGTAATGACACACCGGAGTACCGAAAATGAAAAAAACGCAGTCGCGCCGCAAGTTTCTGTCCCTTTCCGTCTTCGGCGCTCTTCCGGGTTGCGGCGCCCTGTCCGCTGTCTCCACGGCAAGCGATCCGCTCGACACCTACACGCTGTCGCCGCTGCAGGGTGCGCCGTCGGAGACCGGAGGCCGCGGTCATCTTGTCGTGGAACTGCCCACTTCGGGGGGCGAACTGGCAACCGACCGCATCCTGATAAAGGTTTCCCCACGGCAGGCCGAGTATCTGCCGGGTGCGCGCTGGAGCGAGCCGGCCCCGGCCATGGTGCAGACGCTGCTGGTGAGCTCGCTTCTGTCCCGGGGCGGCCTGCGGCTGATCAGCCGGGATGGGGCGGGGCTGAATCCCGATTTCACGCTGATGACCGAGATCATCGCGTTCCAGGCGGAGCTTCACGGCGTCCCTCCCGCATCGGCGCAGGTCCATGTTTCGGTGCAATCGACGCTGATCCGCGAGTCAGACCGCGAAATCGCGGGAACGCGCCGGTTCGACAGCCTGCGCGCGGTGTCGTCCGACACGACCGTTGCCCTCGTGGCCGGTCTCGATGACGCCATGCAGAGGGTCCTGAGCGAAGCGGTGGCCTGGGTCCGGGTGGTGACGTGAAGCCGGCGGCCAGCGGCACGCGCGCCGGTACGGCAGCCTTTTCAACGCGACATCGCGCATTGGTGGGAGACGAGGTGCAATTGCATGCACACGCCTCGCGGGAAATGCTGTATGCTTGACGGGACCGGATCAGCATTCAGGACAGATTTGCGCCCTTGGGTCACGACACACCGGGAGGCAACATGACACCGGCTGAGCACAGCCCCCTGATCCGCAAGCTCTCGGCCTTCGTCGCCCTGTCGGAGGTCGAACTGGCCGTTCTCGCGCGTCTGCACCGGCGCCGCAGGACGTTCGTAGCCGGACGGGACATTGTGCATCAGGGGCAGTCCGAACAGACAGCATACATCCTGTCCACGGGTTGGGTCTGTTCCTACAAGATCCAGGCGGACGGGACGCGCCAGATCGTCGATTTCCAGGTTCCCGGTGATTTCCTCGGCCTGCGCAGCGTGCTCTTGCGCACCTCGGACCACAGCTTCGAACCCGTCGTCGACATCGAAGCCGCCGAGGTTCTCACCAAGGACCTTCTCGATGCGTTTGCGGAGACGCCGCGCCTGGCGACCGCAATCCTCTGGGCGGCGTCACGGGACGAGGCGATGGTGGTCGAGCATCTCGTCGGAATCGGCAGGCGGGACGCCGACGCGCGCATGGCGCATTTCCTGCTGGAACTGGGGTCACGGCTCTTGCTCGTGGGATTGGGCAGCAAGGCGGGATTCGAATGTCCGCTCACTCAGTATCATCTGGCAGATGCGCTTGGGCTGAGCGCTGTCCATGTGAACCGCGTCCTGCGGCAGCTCCGAGAAACGGGACTGGTGACATTCCGCGAAGGCCATGTGACATTTCACGACCTCGACCGTCTGGTCGACCTGGCCGAGTTCGATCCCGCCTATCTCGATCATTCCGGCCCGCTTCTGAATTGAGTCAAGCTCCGAGATCAAGAGGCACAGTCGGCGTGAGGACAAGATGCGGCGTGTCATGGAAGGTCGATTTGATGTGTCGCGTCCGCTGCGCGTTGCGGCGTGATGCTTCTTCTAGAAGACCCAGCCGGCAGCCCAAAGGTGCTTGGGCGCCCCACCTCCTCTCATCGCTCCTGTCAGGTTCGGGAGTCATCGGAATTCATCCACTCGGACGTTCCGAAAATAAAAAGCGCGTCGACATGCCGGCTTTTTGGGCGACGGCATGCCAACACGCTTCTCGGGTGCTCGAAAAAACTGTCCCACCAAATACTCGGCTGACAATTCAAGTCTGACCCGAGTCTACGCCACGCTGCACTGATCGAGGTTAGCCCGGCGTCTGAGCAGGTCGACGCCGCACTCAAGCAACCGCGGTCTGCTGATGGGAAATCCTCAGCCACCTGTCGTCATCGTTGAGGTAGGTCGAGGCACAGAGGGCCCTGTAGATCGGCACGTCGGGTTTCTCTGCCGAGGCCCGGTAGGTGAGAATGGCGATGTCACGACACGGCGTCACGCGCCGTTCGGCCATGACGACGGATCGCCAGCCGGTTCTCTGCCGAAGATGGCTCCAGATCTGGTCTCCATGGAGGATGCCGGGCGGATAGGGGAAGACCGTGACGGCGTTGGGTGCCGTTGTCGCCCGCGCGCTCTCGGCGCCGCTGGTCCAGAAGTGTTCCTCCATGTCCCAGAGAACGCCCTGTTCGCGCGGCGACAGCGTGCTGGACCCACGCGCCACACGGGCCGGTTTTCGGGCGGTTCGTGTGAAAGCGGTCATTTGCCCGACCCCGATCCGCCGGCGGTCAGCAATTGTGCCAGCACGAAGATGATCGCGAGCATCGACCAGATCAGGCCGCGTGTGCCCGGGCGGCTATCGGCCGCCGTAGAGGCTGCCCGCTTCAGGCTGCCCGGCATGCGGCCTTCGGGCAGCAGCTGGCTCAGGTCTCCTGCGATCCTGCCGTGATCGCTTGCCAGCGCAGGAACGTCCCGAAATCGGGCAAGCAGCGTTCCCAATCGTGCCCGCGCGGCGTCGCGCCCCAGCGTGACCAGTTCAGCCGTTTCCTTCCATGGATCGAGGCCAAGCCGCGCAAGCGTGGAGAGCACAGTCACGGCATAGCCGTTCCGGTCCTCGCCGACGGAGGCATGGAGAAACCGATCGAACTCGGGCGGGTGCGGGTTGGGAACATTGGGGTCGGCCATCGCCAATCCTTTCAAGGTTTGCAGGGCTGCAGATCATCCCTGTTCCGCAATGGATACGCGACGGTCGGTCTCGCCGCCCTTGCACAGATCAGTGCCGACGACGAACTGCAGAGAGTTCACAACCGGTTCGACGCGCGGGGCTAACATGGGTCAGCGCCAGTCGAACCATCCCGACGTACAAGAGGACACATCGTTCGACTGGTCGCGCCCCGACCACAAGGGGCCGTCAGAAACCATGAACGACGGATCTGCCAACATCGCGGAGACCAGAGATGAACATGCGGTCGACCAGATCGACGGTGACGTTTTCGAACCCGTTCACCTTGCCGGGATACCTGGGCGATCTGCCTGCGGGCGACTACGAGGTCCTCGTCGAAGAAGAGCTTCTCCAGGGGCTCAGCTTCGAGGCGTATCGCCGGACGGCGACCTACCTGACGGTAAGCGGCACGGGCGCTCGCGCGGGGCGAAGTGAGTTCCGCGCGACAACCGAGGGCGACCTGAAAGAGGCGCTGCGCCGGGACGCCGACACATCCGAGGCGAACAATCACGGCGGTGCGGCGCTTCCCCCGCAGGAGGATGGAACATGAACACTCCCGAATGGCTCAAGCCCGGCCTCTATGGCGCGATGATCGGCGCAGTCTTTGTCGGTGTCGTCGGATTCACTTGGGGCGGCTGGGTGACCGGCGGCACCTCGAACGACAGGGCCATGGCGATGTCTCGTGACACCGTAGTTGCGTCCATGGTGCCGGTCTGCCTCGACATGGCGCGCTCCGATCCGGCGCGGGCAGACAAGATGGCGACGATCCGGGCCGCCTCGACTTACCAGCGGCGCGACGCGCTCATGGAAGCGGGCTGGGCGACAATGCCGGGAACCGATGCCCCGGACCGCGACATCGCGCAAGGCTGCCTGGCGGAGCTTGACCTCTGAGGGCAGCGCGCAAGGCGTTGGGACAGACCCCCGTCGTGGATGACTGGCATCCCGAGGATCGAACCCGGACGGAGGCGTTTACTGCCGCGGACCCGCAGGCGTACACTCGCGCGGGGCGTGGCGAAAGGCTCTTTGCCCTCGGTTTATTCCATCTGATCGAGCGGTTGCTGCTTGTGGTCATCGTGGCCATGACCGTTCTCGCCGTCGTCTTCGAGATCCTGGCCGTCTATCGGCTGGGAACGATCCTGCTGGCCGACATCCTCCTGATGTTTCTGTATCTGGAGGTTATCGGAATGGTGTCGGTCTACTATGCGCGGCGCAACTCCGTATTCGTCTATCCGATATTCATCGCCATCACCGCGGTCGGTCGGCTGGTCGTGTTGCAGGGCAAGGAAATGGCGCCTGCGAACATCCTGATCGAAGCGGCCGCGATCCTGCTTCTTTCGCTGTCCACGCTGGTGGTCATCTGGGCTATCGGCAAGCAGGGTGCACGATGGCGCTTCCGCGCGATCCGCAGTGCAGCCTTGTGCGGTGTGCCGGCCGCCCGATCACTTGTGGCAAGGAATTGCTTCCGCTGACGGTCCGCAACTCTTCATGGCATTCGGACTGCCGCGCCCGGAATCCTTTCACGTCCGCGCGAGACGAGCCGGCAAGAGTTTCGCGGTCCTAACCTGCATCAGCACGCGATGTCGGTCCAAGTGGTAGGTGAATTGTTAAGAACTGGATGGCGACGAAGTGACGGCCCGACTGCCGCCGCGCCGATACGGAGCCTCCTGGGTTGCCCCCGCAGAGCGAAGGATGCAGGCCCATGTCGCCAGTCGAAAATCCTTCGGGGACACCAGAAGAGACGCCCGATCTAGAACGGCGGGTGCTGGCCCATGAACGGATCCTGCAAGCGCTGATTGCCTACATGGCACGGACGGAACCGCGTTTCATCGACCATCTGAGAGACCGGTTCGTGGAACCAATGCGCATGGCGAAATACGAACACGATTTCCGCGAAACCGACGACTACGCGGAAAAATTCATTCGCGCCGTGATGCTCATCGAAGAGGCACGCGCGCCAAGGGCGAAGGAGCCGGACATGACCGACATGAAACCCGTGCCGCCGAAAAGCAGAGGAGCACAGGATTCTTCCATGAACAGGCCGGCGCAACGCAGTGGGGTTCAGGTGCGCGAAAGAAACGCCATCTGGGAGGTGAAGGTCGACGGCATGTTTCACGGTGACTACCACCAGAAGGAACACGCCCTTGCGGCCGCGGCTCTGGTCAAGGTGTCGACGCGATGACCGGTAGCACCCGCCCGACAGCCTCGCAGGACTTCTCGATCCAGGTGGCCGAGAACGAAGGCATGCCATCGCGATCCTCGCGCAGGGACGCCCCGCCACCGACCGCGCGCGCCCAGCGGTTGAGCGGAACCCTCACGCTGGGGCTGTCGAAGACACGCGCGGCGGCAGAGGGCCTCCGGTCCGCAAGTGAGGAGCGGTCGCAACACAAAGAGAAAACGACGAGACACCCAAGGACAAGGCTGGTCAAGCGAATGGCAGTCTTGGCCGGCGTCATTGCATCGATTGCCTTTCCCGTCCTCGCGCGGGACGGTACTGCACCTTTGCCCGAGAATGCAGAGCCGCGGAGCCATGGCGGTGACTGCGTTCCGATTGCGGTTCCCGAGAACGGCTACCTGACGAACGCCCATCTCGATCGACCCGGAAACCGCTGGCTCTGCGACCGCAGCGTTCAGCTCTCGGACGGGGAGCGCCTTCTTGGACGATAGTGCTCCCATGTCGCACCCGGGCGAGACATCCG
Source organism: Psychromarinibacter sediminicola (assembly GCF_029168335.1). GTDB lineage: Bacteria > Pseudomonadota > Alphaproteobacteria > Rhodobacterales > Rhodobacteraceae > Psychromarinibacter > Psychromarinibacter sediminicola. The sequence goes on along the minus strand of NZ_JARGYC010000037.1, from coordinate 10,224 downwards.
GCATACGAATGCGGATCGGCTGTCGCCTGCGTTATCGGCTGACCCAGCCGACACCCATCATAGCCATGCTGAACGTGCACTATTCGCGCTTCGGCGATCTGGAGCGTGCCGACTATCTCGTGACGCAGCCGAGCGTGCCGCTGCAAAGCTATCGCGACGGGTTCGGCAACTGGTGCACGCGGATGGTGGCCCCGGCGGGAGACTTCACCCTGTCCACCGACGGGATCTTCCGCGACACCGGACTGCGCGATCCGACGGCAACCGATGCCGCGCAGCATGCGGTTCAGGACCTGCCCTTCGAAACGCTCGTCTATCTTCTCGGCAGTCGTTACTGCGATACCGATCTTCTCTCGGAAGAAGCCTGGCGCCTTTTCGAGACCACGCCGCCGGGCTGGGCGCGGGTCCAGGCGATCTGCGACTTCGTGCATTCCTCGGTTTCGTTCGACTACATGGCGGCCAGCGCGACCCGGACGGCCTCCGAAACTCTGGCCGGACGGCAGGGCGTCTGCCGGGATTTCGCCCATCTCGCCATCGCCCTCTGCCGCTGCATGAACATCCCGGCGCGCTACTGCACAGGCTATCTCAGCGAATTCGGCCAGCCGGAGCCCCATCCGCCCGACGATTTCGCGGCTTGGATGGAGGTCTTCCTGGGCGGCCGCTGGTGGGTCTTCGATCCGAGAAACAACAGCCCGCGCAAGGGCAGGATCCTGATCGCGCGCGGTCGGGACGCCGCCGACGTGCCTCTGACCCAGACATTCGGGCCGGGCACGCTGACGCAGTTCGACGTCTGGACATGGGATGCCAACGATGACCCCGCCGAGGCGCCATCCGGTTCGCGAAACAAGGCTGGCGCGTGAGGCGCCGGACTATCCCGACTCGCCGGCCGGGATGTTTGTCCGCCTGTCCGGACGGAACCTCGCAGCATGACACCATCCGGGAGAAGCAAGGTGACCGCCTCGATCAGGACGATCGCCGGATTTCTCTGGTCGAGCGAGTGGACAGGTGAGACGGTCTTGACTGCCAATGCATCCGGCTTGAGGACAGCGAAGTGGCCGACCTCATGACCGGTTATGAGCCCTATCTCGCGCTTGGACTGCTGCTGTTCCTGTTCGCGGGATTCGTGTATGAGCGCTTCGCGCCGGACGTCACGGCTGCGGGCGCGGCAGCCCTGTTCGTCACCTTCGGCCTGGTACCTACCGATCAGGTTCTGGCGGCGTTCTCGAACCCGGCACCCATCACGATCGCAGCCATGTTCATCATCAGCGGGGCGCTGGTCCGGACCGGGCTTCTCGATGCGCTCGCGAACCGCGTCGTCTCTGCCGCAAGCCGCAGACCGATTGCGGGAACTGCCGTGTTCTTGCTGGCAACGCTGCTGGCATCGGCCCTGATGAACAACACGCCGGTCGTGCTGGTCCTTATCCCGGTGGCCATCCGGCTGGCGCAAAGTCTCGACCTCTCGGCGACACGCCTCTTGATTCCGCTCTCCTACATGGCGGTCCTGGGTGGGACGTGCACCTTGATCGGCACCTCGACCAACCTGCTTGTCGACGGTGTGGCCCGCGAGACCGGGATGGCGCCGTTCTCGATCCTCGAGATCACTCCGGTCGGCCTGGTTGCCGCGGCCACGGGCGGGCTGGTCCTCCTGGTGCTCGGCCCGCTCTTGTTGCCCGACCGGCGGGATCAGGCAGACCCCGGAGATGACGGAGAGGCGACCTTCCTGACGGAGCTGCGCCCGCGGGAGGGTTACGGAGGTTTCGGCACGCCCATTGGCCAGATCGACGCCCTGAACCGCCCGGGCGTGGCGATCGTCGGTGTCCGCACGGGATCGAGCGTCATACGCGAGGACGTGGGCGAACACGTGCTGGAGGAAGGCGACAGGATCATCGCCATGGTGACGACGTCCGAACTTCTGACCTTCAGAAACCTCCGCGGGCTGGATGTCGGTTTGCGTCAGGGACCGGTAGCCGAGGATGCCCTGGATCTGGCGGTGGCAGAGGCGATCGTGACTCTGTCCCGCCGCAGTCGCGGAGTGCGTATCGCGCAGCTCGCGATGGGACATCGCTACGGGATGCGCGTGCTTGGCGCTCACCGCCATGGGGAGGCATTGGGCCCTGATCTGTCGACTGCGCTCCTGCGCCCCGCAGACAAACTGCTGCTGGAAGGCACTCCGGAGGGCTTCGCCCGTCTCACCGAGGCGGGCGATCTCGCAGCGATCACGCAAACCGGGGGTCGTGCTTTCCGTCGGCGCAAGGCGCCAATCGCCATGCTCGCGCTGATCGCGGTCGTTGCCCTCGCCGCTGTAGGCCTTGCCGAGATCAGCGTGCTGGCGCTGGTCGCGGTCGCCTCGATCCTCGTGCTTCGGTGCATAGACAATGACGAAGCCTGGGCCTCGATCGATGCCGGCGTCCTGGTGCTCATCTTTTCCATGCTGATCGTGGGGGCGGGCCTGCAGCACTCCGGGGCCGTCGAACTCATCGTCGAGGCAATCGCACCGGCGCTTGAGGGGCTGCCACCCCTCGTGGCGCTCGCCGCGGTCTATGTTCTCGCGTCGGCGCTGACCGAGGCGGTTACCAACAACGCGGTGGCCGTCGTGGTGACGCCGCTCGCCATCGGCCTCGCCACCCAGCTGGGGGTTGACCCGCGCCCGTTCGTGGTAGCGGTGATGTTCGGGGCAAGCGCGAGCTTCGCGACGCCGATCGGCTACCAGACGAACACTCTGGTCTATGGCGCGGGGAACTACAGGTTTGCCGACTTCGTGAAGATCGGTGTCCCGATGAACGTTATCGTCGGTGTCGCCGCCGTTCTTGCGATCCCCGTGTTCTTCCCTTTCTAGCAGGGCAGGGATGGCACGCGACGATAGAGGAGGGATCCGAAGATGAATTCGTCAGTTAGCGTGACTTTACACGCAGAGTTAGCGCCGGCGGTGAAGGCGGGGCCTTTTCTGCGCGACTACGGCGCGTCGTGGATCTGGGAGCTGAGGTCCGAATGGCAGATGATCCAGTTGAACGCGACCACTTGGCGTCGCAGCGATGTGACGATCGCGACCGAAGTCCCTCGGGCATGCACATGCTGATGACCACGTTTCACAGGACTGAATACTCCTACCAGCACGCCGTCTCGCTCGGCCCGCACCGTCTGATGCTGCGCCCGCGCGAGACCCGCGACCTCAGACTGGTTTCGCACGAGATCGAACTCGAGCCCGCGGCAGACGTCGCGTGGTCGCAGGATGTGGCGGGGAACGCGATTGCATCTGCGACCTTTCGCTCCCAGACTGATCGGCTGACGATCGTCAGCCGATCGCAGCTTGAACTGACCGCGCCCTTGTGGCCGGTCTTTCCGATCGCTGCCAGCGCGATCCAGTATCCGTTCCTGTATTCCGGTGACGACTGGACCGACCTCGGCGCGCTGACGCAGCCGCAATATCTGGATGATGGCGGCCGCTTCTCCCGATGGGTGGAGGGTTTCGTGTTCCAGCGCCCTACGGACACGCTGTCGCTGCTGAAGGACATCAGCAACGGTATTTCCTCGCAAATCGTGTATGAGGTTCGCGAGGACGAGGGCACGCAGTCGCCCTTGGCGACCTTGGGCCGGGGACAGGGATCGTGCCGTGATTTTGCGGTCCTGCTCGCGGAGGCCGCGCGGCGGCTCGGGCTCGGAGCGCGCCTTGTCTCAGGCTATCTGTTCGACCCGGAGAACGATCTGGTCGGATCCGCGGGCACAGGGTCCACGCATGCCTGGGTGGAGATTTTCATCCCCGGCGCGGGCTGGATCACCTTCGACCCCACCAACCGGAGCGTGGGGTCGAAGAACCTCATCCCCGTGGCCGTCGCACGAGACATCCGTCTGGCTGTCCCCGTCGCCGGGAGTTTCACCGGCGGGTCGGACGCGCTGATCCGCATGCGCGTCGAGGTCAGTGTCACGTCCAGCTGACGCGGCAGCTTCGTCGCGATGCAGGCGCGGGACGCCGGAGCCCGAACTCGCCCTGACGGTCGACAAGATCGTGCGCCGTACTCCCGCCTTGGTGTACCAGTCGTCCTGAGTGCATCCCGAGAGTCACCGCCATCACACAAGGACACGACGGCATGCCCGCAGCGAATCAGCACGAGAAGGTCCTTGGGCTCGTCGCGCTCGTCGCGCTCGCGGCCGGCTGCCTCGTGGTGATCTGGCCATTCCTGTCGGCGATCATGTGGGCCGCGGTCCTGTGCTGGTCCACGTGGCCGGTATACAGCAGGTATGAAAGGGCGCTCGGCGGCAGAAGAGGTCTGGCAGCCGCCCTGATGACCGTGACGGTGGCGCTGGTCATCGTTGCGCCGTTTGCACTCCTCGTGGCGGCACTGGCTGAGAGCGTAGGTGATCTCGTCGGCGTGCTCGGCCGAGTTTTCGAAGAGGGACCACCCGCGCCGCCGGCCTGGATCGGCGGCATACCGATCATCGGCGAGGGCGTGGCCGGCTACTGGCAGAGCCTGGCGCTGAACGCGCCCGCCTTTCTGGCCGCGCTGGGCCGGTTCACTGGGCCAGCCGCGGATGTCGCCATGGCGAGCGGAGCCTTCATCGGGGTCGGTCTTCTGGAGCTTGGCCTCAGCGTATTCATCGCGTTCTTCTTCTATCTGAACGGCCGTTGGATCGCTGCATATGTTCGCCGGAGCACCGAACGCATCGCCGGACCCCGGGCACTACGCCTGTTGAACCTCATCGGCTCCACCATCAAGGGCGTGATCTTCGGCCTGATCGGAACCGCGCTCGCCCAGGGTCTTCTGGCCGCGCTGGGCTTTTGGATCGCCGGGATCGATCAGGCCCTCCTGCTCGGCTTCCTCACATTCGTGCTGTCGTTCCTGCCGGCCGGACCGCCCCTCGTGTGGGGTGGGGTCGCGATCTGGCTCTTCGTTCAGGGCGATTTCTGGTGGGGCATGTTCGTGGTAGCCTGGGGGGCGCTGCTCGTCAGCACCATCGACAACCTGCTGCGGCCGTACATCCTCTCCCAGTCCAACGACCTCCCGGTCGTCCTGGGGCTTTTCGGTTTCGTCGGGGGCATCCTCGCATTCGGTTTCATCGGCATCTTCGTAGGCCCGGCACTTCTCGCGGTCGGCTACAGTCTCTTCCTGGAATGGGCGAACGCACAAGAAGAAGCTGATCCTTGACGGTCGCCGGCAACATCCATCGGTTATCCCAGCGGGGCCGGACGGGCGAAGCGCGCCAGCTTGACCTGCGACGCGTCCACTTGAGCGAGGGCACCACGGTGCTGAGAGAGGTGCTGGATACGGCAGCCCGGACGTCAGATGATGTGAGGCGGCTCGCCCCTATCAACGCCGCGCTCCGCCCTAAGGTGGAGCGGGCACCGTTGCCAGTCGGCAGCAGGCCCTCTCGAAGCTGCCGCAAGAAGACTCCCATGTGGCTGACTTATGTTGTGGTTCGGTCTGTGCTTCGAAGTACTCTCGTGGTATGGAACTTCGAGCACCGAACGACGCCGTGCGCTCCTCTTGGTCGCGCCAAATCCGGCACTGCCGCTCTGGATATGGCAGCATTCGGACCGCGAAATAATCGTTCAGCAATGATTGGTAAGCGCTTGAAGCGGACGTCGACCCAACGTGCCAAGGCAGCCCGGTCCCCACCCGAGGTCGACCGCAATACCGCCGAAGCGACCGGTGACCAGCCGCGACTGGGGCCTGTCGTCGGGGTCGGTGCCTCGGCCGGCGGTATCGAGGCGCTCATCCGCCTGTTCGAGGCGATGCCGGCCGAAAGCGGCATGGCCTTTCTCGTCGTGATGCATCTCGACCCGACACGTGAGAGCGGGCTCGTGCATCTCCTGGGCCAGCACAGCACCATGACAGTGGCCGAGGCCGCCGACGGCATGGTGATCGAGCCCGACCACATCTATGTCATTCCCCCGGCCTCCTCGCTGACCGTCGACGACGGACAATTGAGGCTGACCGAACCGGTCGAGAGGCGCGGCGCGCGCTACCCGATCGACCGGCTCTTCGAGTCGCTGGCGAGGCATCGGCGCGAGCGGGCGGTCTGCATCGTGCTGTCGGGTTCCGGCAGCGACGGCACCGAAGGTCTGAAGGAGGTCAAGGCCGAAGGCGGTTGCGTCCTGGTCCAGGAGCCGTCGACCGCGCGTTTCGACGCCATGCCGCGGAGCGCGATCGAGGCGGACCTCGCGGATCATGTCCTCGCCCCGGAGGACATGCCCGATGTGCTGATGCGCTACGCGCGCCATACCTATGCGGCGGGTGCCGAACTTGTCGAGGATAGGGGCCCTTCGGACGACGGCTCGATCGACCCGGTCCTTGCGCTTCTGCGGACCCGCGCCGGCCACGACTTCCGCCACTACAAGCGCAGCACGCTCACGCGACGGATCCACCGGCGCATGGGACTCTGCGATCTGCACAGCGTCGAGGACTACGTCGCAATCCTGCGTTCCAGGCCGGAGGAGATGGAAACGCTCGCGCGCGATCTCATGATCAACGTGACCGCCTTTTTCCGCGACCCGGAGGCATGGACCAGCCTCGACGAGACTGTTCTGGGTCCGCTGGTCGCCGATCGCGACAGCGGCGCGGCGCTGCGCCTCTGGGTGCCTGCCTGCGCCACAGGCGAGGAAGCCTACACCCTCGCCATGCTGTTGGTCGACAGAAGCGAGACGGCGGGCAAGCATTTCGACATCAAGCTTTTCGCGACAGATGGCCGCGACGACAACCTCGAAGCCGCGCGTGCCGGCCGCTATGCGGAGGGCGCCGTGACCGGCGTTCCGAAGCATCTTCTCGAGCGCCACTTCGACAAGCTCGATGGCATCTACCGGGTCAAGGACGAACTGCGCGACATGGTCGTGTTCGCCCGCCATAACCTGCTGCGGGATCCGCCGTTCTCGAAGATCGACCTCGTCAGTTGCCGCAACCTCCTGATCTATCTCGAACCCGCGGCGCAGAAGCGCGCGCTGGCGCTGATGCATTTCGCGCTGCGGCAGGGTGGCCACCTGCTGCTGGGCAATGCCGAGAGCGTCTCGGGGCGTGAAGATCTGTTCGAGACAATCTCGAAGAAGTGGCGCATCTTCCGTCGGCTCGGTCCGACCCGCCACGACATCCTCGACTTTCCTCTTCTGCCCGGCCGGATCCGGCCCGACGACAAGGAGTTGGCCATGGCTGACGATGACCGACCGCACCAGCGCATCGTGGACGTGGCACAACGCGCGCTGATCGAGCGCTTTGCCCCCGCTTCGGTTCTGATCGAGCGGAACGGGCAGGTTGTCTGGTTCCACGGATCGACGGGGCCCTACCTGGAAGCGCCGCCGGGCGAGCCCAGCCGCGATGTTTTGGCGATGGCCCGGCATGGCCTGCGCGCCAAGCTGCGCCACGGCGTGCGGCAGGCCATCGAGGAAGGACGAGCGGTCGATTTCCGTGTCCGGATCCGGCAAGACGGCCACGAGCAGGCCGTCGCGGTGACGGTGGCGCCGCTGCCCGAGCCGTCCGAGAACCTGCTTCTGGTGAGCTTCCGCAATCTGGACGATGCTCCGAGTTCTCCCGGGACGGCGGACGAGGGTGATATCCAAATCACGCACGAAGCCTTCGAGGATGAACTCCGCGCGGCGCGCGCGGAACTGCGGGACACGATCGACGAGTTCGAGCGCACCAACGAGGAACTGAAGGCCGCGAACGAGGAAGTCACCTCGATGAACGAGGAGCTTCAGTCGACCAACGAGGAATTGGAGACGTCGAAAGAGGAGCTCCAGTCGTCAAACGAGGAACTCGAGACGGTCAACAGTCAGCTCGTCAACAAGAACCATGAACTGGTGAACACCACCGACACGCTGAACAACCTGCTGGCCAGCAGCGAGATCGCGACCGTGTTTCTCGACAAGGACTACTGCATCAGGTGGTTCTCACCCAGCAGCAAGGAGCTTCTCGAGCTGGTCGACACGGATATCGGCAGGCCCGTCAGCCACTTCGCATGGAAGGTGCAAGACGAGGATCTGTTGTCCGATGCCCGGACCGTGCTTCAGAAGCTGACCGGCATCGACGCGGAAGTTCGCAGCAGCGCGGGCCGCTGGTATCTGCGGCGTGTGCTTCCCTACCGGACCCATGAGGATCGGATCGCTGGCGTCGTGATCGCCTTCATCGACATCACGGTCCAAAAAATGGCGCAGGATGAGGTCAATGAGGCACGACTTTTTGCCGAGGCGATCATCGATACGGTCAGGCACCCGGTGCTGGTGCTCGATCGAGAATTGCGGGTCCAGTCCATCAATCCGGCGTTTTCCGACGCGTTCAACTGCTCCGAAGACGAGTCCAAGGGTTATCTTCTGCACGAACTGGACCACGCTGCCTGGGACATCCCCGAACTGCGCCAGTTGCTTGGCAAGGTCTTGAGCGAAGGGCGGTCGTTCGACGGCTTCGAGATCGAGCATGTCTTCCCCAATCGGGGCCGACGTCACATGTTGCTCAACGCGCGCAAGCTGGCCAACGGAGGGGATCATGCGAACCTGATACTTCTGGCCATCGAGGACGTAACCGAGCGCCACGACGCAGAGACCCTGCGCCAGACCCTGATCAACGAACTGAGCCACCGCGTGAAGAACATGCTTGCGATGGTGCAGTCGATCGGGTCGCAGACCCTGCGCCAGAGCAGCACGCTGGAAGAGTTCAAGCTGGCATTCAAGGGGCGTCTGAACTCGCTGGCTCGGGTTCACGACCTGCTGGTCAGCGAAAACTGGAGCGGCGCCGATCTGGACCAGCTTGTTCGCAGGACGATGGCGCCTCATGGGATGGAAGACCGGATCCGCGCTGAAGGGCCAAGCCTGATCATGGCACCCGAGGCAGGCGTTGCGATGGCCATGGTCCTGAACGAACTTGCGACCAACGCCGTGAAGTATGGCGCCCTTTCTGACGAAAGCGGGCAGCTCGAGGTAACTTGGGACCGGGAAGACCGCGATGACGGCCCATGGATTCATTTGCAGTGGACAGAGGCCGCCGGTCGTCCGGTGACTGTGCCCGCCCGTCGCGGGTTCGGATCGACCCTGATCGAGCGAAGCATTACCCATCAGCTTGGCGGCACTGCCGCGCTGAACTTTCGAGAGGAGGGCCTGCACTGCGACATCGCCTTCCCCTGGCACGAGGCCATCCGTTCCCGCAGTCCCAAGGAGTCATGAACGATGTTGTTTCCCATTGAAGGACTGGCGGGCCTGCGCATTCTCGTCGCCGAAGACGAGATGCTCATCCTGCTGGATATCGAGGCCATACTGGACGAAGTCGGCTGCGAGATCGTCGGACTGGTGGCGTCTGTCGACGCAGCCCTAACGACGATCCGCCTGAACGACCTGGACGGCGCTCTGCTCGACATGAGTCTGCACGGCAAGCGCATCACCCCGGTCGCGGAGGAACTCGTCGCTCGAGGTGTCCCGTTTCTGCTTTGCACCGGATACGGGAGAGAGCCGAACGACGAGGCGGCCATCCGAGACGCGCCAAGACTCACCAAGCCCTTCAGCACGGACAGCCTGCGTGCCGCAATGAACGAGGCATTCAAATCGGTCGCAAGGACATAACCTCCTCAGGTGGAACCCCGCCGACGGCTTGGCTATGGCGTCAAACCCCAGAAATGCGCAATGTGGCGGGTCGAGGAGATTCCGACTTCGAGCATGTACTTTCCTTCTTCGCCAAGCCCTCTGTCTCCGCGAGCATTGTTTTTCTTCAGCCATACGCGGCTTGAAGTAGACGCCGTCGGCCCAGATGTAGAGAAATCTCCGGGTGCCGAGGTCGCGCTTTTCCCAGGCCTCGTACTCAGACCACCAGTCCGCCTTCAGCCGCGTGATCGTCTTGGCCGACAGGCCCTTGGCGTTCGGCCCTGCTGTGACCCCCGCCTTCACCTCCATCTGTGGTTAGAGTCCGACCGAACGAGAGGACCGGACGCTGAAGCGATCGAAGTTCACTGAGGAGCAGATCATCGGCGTCCTGCGCGAGCAGGAGGCCGGCATGACGACGGCAGAGGTGTGCCGGCGGCGCGGGATCAGCAGCGCTACCTTCTACGCCTGGAAGTCGAAGTATGGCGGCATGGAGGTGTCCGACGCGAAGCGGCTGAAGGCTGTGGAAGAAGAGAACGCGAAGCTGAAGCGGCTGCTTGCGGACGCCATGCTCGACAACGTTGCGTTAGAGCGTTTGCCCACCGACATGAATCGATTGGGGATTCCCATTCGGCCGAGGGACTGATTCACTGACCCTGGGGCAGATACTGGGGGCAGCG
>NZ_JARGYC010000036.1 GCF_029168335.1 Psychromarinibacter sediminicola | reverse complement strand
CGCGCGCAGCGCGGCGAAACCCCTCAGACGTATTTCAGCCCCGCCTTCTCCAGCTTCTCGCGCATGCCGTAGATGTCGAGCCCCAGTTCCCCGGCCTCGAACCGCTTGCGCTTCTCCGCCTCGTTGGCCTCCCGTGCCCGCGCCTTCTCCAGCACCTCGGCGGCCTCCTCGCGGCGCACCACGCAGACCCCGTCGTCGTCGGCCACGATCACGTCGCCCGGGTTCACATGCGCGTCGGCGCAGATCACCGGCACGTTCACCGAGCCCAGCGTCTCCTTGATCGTCCCCTGCGCATGCACCGCCTTCGACCACACCGGAAAGCCCATCTCGGTCAGGTCGCGCACGTCGCGCACGCCGCCGTCGATCACCAGCCCCTTGCAGCCGCGCTGCATCGCCGAGGTCGCCAAGAGGTCGCCGAAATAGCCCGCATCCGACGGCGTGATCGTGCCCAGCACCATGATGTCGCCTTCCTGCAGCTGCTCGATGCAGACATGGATCATCCAGTTGTCGCAAGGCGCCGCCAGGATGGTCACGGCAGAGCCCGCCACCCGCGCACCGGTGTAGATCGGCCGCATGTAAGCCGCCAGAAGCCCCTTGCGCCCCTGCGCCTCGTGCACCGTGGCCACGCCGCATTCCGCCAGCCCGTCGATCACCGCCCGGTCGGCGCGCTCGATGGACTGGACGACGATTCCGGTCGTTCCCGGCTGATAGCTCATGACAGCTCGTCCACGGTCTGCGGGAACACCATCTGGAAGCCCTCGGCATAGCGGCAGTCGCGGCCGCCCGCCTGCCCGCCGGAGTTCCGGCGGAAATGGTTGCCCCGGTTCTCGGCCACGTTCTCGTAGAAATGCCACAGGTGCTCCTGCCCCTGCATGCACTGGATCGCGGCCCATTTCTTGTCCCAGACCGGCGTGATGTCGAGGAAGACGTTCGGTTTCCACTCCATCTGCTCGGTCTGGTGCGGCTCGAACAGGTAAAGCTGCGGCGCGCCCAGCACCTTCTGGCCGGGGTTGTGGCCCCAGGCCTGCGCGACCATGCGGGCCTCCAGCGCGAAGTCGGTCGTGCGCATGTGGTCGGTGTTGTAGGGATCCCACTTGGAGTGGCTGAACATGAAGTTCGGCTGCACCTCGCGGATGATGTCGACCATCATGTCCAGCGTCTCGCGGCCCAGATCCAGCGGATAGTCGCCCCGGTCCAGAAACCGGATGTCGGACACGCCCAGCGCGGCGGCGGCGTTGCGCGCCTCTTCCTCGCGCGCGGCCTTCACCTTGTCCAGAGTCATGCCCTCCTGCTTCCACAGCTTGGCGCTCTCGCCGCGCTCGCCGTAGGACAGGCAGACCACCGTGACCTCGTAGCCCCGCGACTGGTGCAGCGCGATGGCGCCGCCCGCGCGCCAGACGAAATCGGCGGAATGCGCGCTGATCACCAGCGCCGTCTTGTTGTCGGCCATGGAGTCCTCCCGGTGTGGTCTTCGGCGCCGTTATTGCCCAGCGGGCCCGGATTGCCTATTTCGAATGGCATCGCCAGGATAAGATTTCGCTATACCCAGCCCCGCGAGTCGCCGGACAATGGACGCCGCTTTTCCGAACATACGTCACATGCGCGTCTTTGCCGAGGCCGTGCGCGCGGGCTCGGTCTCGGTCGCCGCCGGGCGCTGCCACCTGTCGCAGCCCGCCGCCACCCAGGCCATCGCCGGGCTGGAGCGCGATCTCGGCGTCCCGCTGCTGATCCGCCGGGCACGGACGCTGGCGCCGACGCCGGCCGGCGCGCTCTTTGCCCGCCGGGTCCGCACGGCGCTGGACCACCTGGCGCAGGGCGCCCGCGCGGCGCTCAAGACCGGCCGCAGCACCGCGCGCAAGGAGGGGTTCGACCGGCTCGTCACCGCCGCGCAGCTACGCGCCCTGATCGCCATCGCCAATGCCGGCAGCTTCACCGTGGCCGCCCGCACCCTGGGCGTGTCGCAACCCACCATCCACCGCGCCGCCCGCACGCTGGAGGCGCTGTCGGGCCTCACCCTGTTCACCGCCACGCCGGTCGGCGTGGAACTCACCGCCGCGGCGCAGGCCTTCACCCGCGGCGCCAAGCTGGCGCAGGCCGAGATCCGGCAGGGCACCGACGAGATCGCCCACAGCCAGGGCGCGGGCGCGGGCAGCTTCACCATCGGCAGCCTGCCGCTGGCGCGGACCACCATCCTGCCCCGCGCCGTCAACGCGCTGGTCGGCACCGACCCCGGCATGCAGATCCGCGTCGTCGACGGCCGCTACCCACAGCTCTTGCGCGCCCTGCGCGAGGGCGATCTCGACTGCCTGATCGGCGCCCTGCGCGACCCGTCCCCGGCCGAGGACATCGTCCAGGAGCCCTTGTTCGACGACGCGCTGGCGCTCGTCGCCCATCCGTCGCACCCGCTGTTCTCCTACCGCGCGCCGAGCGTCGAGGACACGCTCGCCTACCCCTGGGTCGCCCCGCCGCGCGACACGCCCGCCGGCGGCTACCTGTTCGAGACGCTGCGCATCCAGGAGCGCCCGGCGACCCCGGTGCGCGTGGTCTCCTCGTCGCTGGTCTTCCTGCGCGGGTTGCTGGCGCAGGGGCCCTATGTGTCGATCATCTCGCGCCACCAGATCGCCGAGGAGGAGAAGCGCGGCGATATCGCGCCGCTGCCGATCCCGCTGGAGGGCGGCGCGCGGACCATCGGCCTGACCTATCGCGACGGCTGGCGGCCGACCGAGGGACAGGCCCGATTCATCGAACTCCTGCGCCGCCACGCCCCGCGCGACGCCGCGGAGCCGACCGCGCCCGGCCCGTCGATATAGCATTTTCCAATATCGGCCGGCGGATTCGAATTACAGCCCCCCGCGCGTGCCTGCTAGACAGCGTCGCGTGGCCGGGCGTCCTCCCGGCTGCCGTGTCATGCGTGCGCGCGGCTTGTTCTCGCCCGCGAAAAAGACACATAACAGACAGGCGCCACGCCCGGCGCGCCCGATCCATGGGAGGATGCGATGCCCGAAAAGGACTATGAGGACATTCCCGGTACTTTCGTGTTCGACGCCGACCGCTCGCGCGAAGGCTACCACCTGAACCAGTTCTGCATCTCGCTGCGGCTCCAGAAGAACCGCGACGAGTTCAACGCCGACGAGGAGAAATACCTCGACAAGTACCCGATGACCGCCGAACAGCGCGACGCGGTGCTCAAGCGCGACTGGAACCGCCTGCTCGCGCTCGGCGGCAACATCTACTACACCTCGAAGCTCGCCGCGAATGACGGCATCAACTTCCAGAACCTCGCCGGCCTGATGACCGGCATGGGGGTCGAGAAGTACCGCGAGATGATGCTCCACGGCGGCCGGCCGATCGATGGCAACCGCTACAAGACCGAATGGGGAGACGAAGACTGATGGCCCGTATCACCGCAGGCGTGGGCTGCTCCCACGTGCCCGCCATCGGCGTGGCGATGGACACCAAGATCACCGACCAGCCGTACTGGAAACCCGTGTTCGACGGCTTCGAGTTCTCCCGCAAGTGGATGAAGGAGAACAAGCCCGACGTGATCTTCCTGGTCTACAACGACCACTGCACCGCCTTCGACGCCTCCTGCATCCCGACCTTCGCGCTGGGCGCGGCGGCGGAATTCCAGCCGGCCGACGAAGGCTGGGGCCCGCGCCCCGTGCCGGTGGTGAAGAACCACCAGAAGCTCGCAAGCCACATCGCCCAGTCGCTGATCCTGGACGAGTTCGACATGACCATCATGAACGAGATGGAGGTCGATCACGGCCTGACCGTGCCGCTGTCGGTCATGTTCGGCGAGGTCTCGCCTGAGGACGAATGGCCCTGCCTCGTCATCCCGCTCGCCGTCAATGTGGTGCAGTACCCGGCGCCCACCGGCAACCGCTGCTACCAGCTGGGCAAGGCGGTGCGCCGCGCGATCGAAAGCTACCCCGTGGATCTGAACGTCATGGTCTTCGGCACCGGCGGCATGAGCCACCAGCTGCAGTACAAGCGCGCCGGCCTGATCAACCGCGAATGGGACCAGCGGTTCCTCGACCTGCTGACCGAGGACCCGGTCTTCGCCAGCCAGATTCCGCATGTGGAATATCTGCGCGAGGCCGGCTCCGAAGGCGTCGAGATGGTCATGTGGCACGTCATGCGCGGCGCGCTGGACGACGAGGTCAAGGAAGTGCACCGCCACTACCACGTGCCCGCCTCCAACACCGCCGTCGGCCACATCATCCTGGAAAACGTCGCGGCCTGACCGCGGCGTTTCCCTGCCGAACCAACGACTGAGGGAGTGAAGACATGCGTATCTGTGTCGCCGGCGCCTATGGCGCGTTCGGCAAGAAGCACCTGGAAGCGCTGAGCGCCATCGACGAGATCGAGGTCACCTCCGTCATGGGCCCGACCAAGGAAAAGATCGACGCGCTGGCCGCCGAGCAGGGCATCGGCCACGCCACGACCGACCTGGGCGAGAGCCTGGCCCGCGACGACGTCGACGCCGTCATCCTCGCCACCCCCACGCAGCTCCATGCCGAGCAGGCGATCCAGTGCATGGAGGCCGGCAAGCCGGTGCTGATCGAGATCCCGATGGCCGACAGCCTGGCGGATTCCGAGGCGATCTGCGCCAAGCAGAAGGAGACCGGCGTGCTGGCGATGGCCGGCCAGGTCCGCCGCTTCAACCCGTCGCATCAGTGGATCAACAACAAGATCCAGGCGGGCGAGCTGAAGATCCAGCAGATGGACGTGCAGACCTACTTCTTCCGCCGCGAGAACAAGAACGCCAAGGGCGAGCCGCGCAGCTGGACCGATCACCTGCTGTGGCACCACGCCTGCCACACGGTCGACCTGTTCCAGTACCAGACCGGCGGCCAGGTGAAGGAGGCGTTCGGCCTGCAGGGGCCCAAGCACCCGGAACTCGGCATCGCCATGGACATGGCCATCGGCATGAAGGCGGCCGACGGCGCCATCTGCACCCTGTCGCTGTCGTTCAACAACGACGGGCCGTTCGGCACCTTCTTCCGCTACATCTGCGACAACGGCACCTACATCGCCCGCTACGACGACCTCGTCGACGGCTACGAGAATCCGGTGGACCTGTCGGACGTGGCGGTGTCGAACAACGGCATCGAGCTGATCGACCGCGAGTTCGTCTCGGCCATCAAGGAGGGGCGCGAGCCGAACAGCTCGGTCCACGACGTGCTGTCGGCGATGCAGACGCTGGACCGGATCGAGAAATCCTTCGACTGACGCGCCTGCACAGTCAGACCCTTACCGCGCCGTCCCGCCCCGGGGCGGCGCGCTGCGTTTGGGCCCCTGGTCCGCGCCCGGGCCGAAAGTGACTGGCCAGGCTCCGGCGTGCCGGCTAACGTAGGGGAAGTTATTTCCACCCGCGTCTTCAGCGAAGGCGTTTCATTTCCCCGACAAAGGTCTCTTTCATGCGCCGCTTCCTCCTTGCCCCGTTTCTCGCCCTCGCACTCGCCGCGCCGGCCGCCGCCCTGCCGCAATACGCCAACGACACCGGCGCGCAATGTTCGTTCTGCCATGCCGGGCCGCCCGCGAACCGCAAGTTCACGCGGCAGGGGGTCGAATACTACAACTACCTCAAGGGCCAGAACGCCGGCGGCGGCGGGTCGGAATGCGCGCAGGCCAAGGCGCAATGCTCCGGCGGCAACGACGCGGCCTGCGTCGCCTATATCGCCTGCGAACTGGCAAAGGAGCTGGCCAAGTAGCGGCGCCGGCCGCCGGCCGGGGCGGGACAGCGCGTCACCGCCCCTCCAGGAACCGCCGCTCCATCTCGGCTTCCTGCCGGACCATGAAGTCGCGCGCGGCCTCCATATGCTCTTTCATGATGGCATGGGCGGCCGCCCCGTCGCCCCGCCGCAGCTCGGACAGCAGCGCCTCCTGATGGTCGCGCCCCATGCGCCACAGGTCATAGTTCCGGGGTTCGTAGAGCCGCCGATAGACCGTCAGGTCCGACAGCATCTGCGCCATGAAGCCGATCACGAAACTCAGAAGCGGGTTCTCCGCGTAGCTCGCCAGCAGCGCGTGGAATTCCAGCGACGCCACGTGCTGCGCCCGCTCCTCCTCGGCGCTGCCCGGCGGGTTCTCGTAGTCGGCCAGCTTGTCGGCCAGCGCTCGAAGCTGCTCCTGGTCCAGATTGCCTGCCAGCCCCGCCGCCATCTCCGGCTCCAGCGCGATGCGAAGCTGGTAGATGTCCGAGACGGTCAGATCCTTGAAATAGAAATAGTTCGCCAGAAGCGCCCGCGCCCGCACCTCGCTGACCGCGTGGACGAACGAGCCGCCCCCCGGCCCGGTCCGCGTCTTCACCAGCCCCTGCGCCTCCAGGATCCGCATCGCCTCGCGGATGGTGCCCTTGGCCATGCCGAACCGCTCGATCAGCTCGCCCTCGTTCGGCAGCCGGTCGCCGGGGCCCATGTTCTGCTCGACCACCCAGGTCTTGATCGCCTCGGCCACCTGCGCGGGCCGGCTCAGCCGGTCCGGGCCGGGTTCAGGCATCGAGCGGGTGGTGACAGGCGGCAAACTGATCCTCTCCCATTTGTTCGAGCGGCGGGTCCACGTCGCGGCAGATCTCCGTCGCCTTCGGGCATCGCGGCGCGAAGGGGCAACCGGGCGGCGGATTGAGCGGGTCGGGAAGCTCCGTGCCCTTCGCCTCGGGCGGCGTCAAGGGCCGACCGACCACCGGCGCCGAGCCGGCCAGCAGGTTGGTGTAGGGATGTCGCGGCGCGGCGAAGATCTTTTCCGCCTTGCCGACCTCGACCACGGCGCCGAAATACATCACCGCCACCCGGTCGCTGACCGCCTCCACGACGGCCAGGTCATGGGAGATGAACAGGTAGGTCAGTCCGAACTCCCCCTTCAGCCGCGCCAGAAGGTTCAGCACCTGCGCCTGCACCGACACGTCCAGCGCCGAGACCGGCTCGTCCAGCACCATGATCCGCGCGTTGGCCGCCAGCGCCCGGGCGATGCCGATGCGCTGCGCCTGCCCGCCCGAGAATTCGTGCGGGTAGCGCTCCAGGAATTCCTCGCGCAGGTTGACGGAGGCGAAGATCTCGCTGATCCGCGCGCGCCGCGCCTCCGCGTTCATCCCGTGCAGCCGCTTCAGAGGCACCTCCAGGATCGAGCGGATCGACTTGCGCGGGTTCAGCGAGCTGATCGGGTCCTGGAACACGTACTGGATCGAGCGCCCGAACTCGGCCGGATTGGCGTTGTTCAGCCGATGCCCCTCGATCTTGATCTCCCCGGTCGAGGGCGGCAGCAGCCCCACCAGCATCCGCGCCAGCGTGGACTTGCCGCAGCCGGACTCGCCCACGATGCCCAGCGTCTCGCCCGTCTCGACCTGCAGCGTCACGGGCCGCACGGCGCGCACATGGGCCTTGGCCGGCCCGAACAGCGGCTTGCCGACCGGAAAGGTCTTGGACAGGTCGTCCAGTTGCAGCGCGAGGCTCATGCCGGCTCCTCCTCGACGAGCTTGGTCTCGGGATAGAGGCACCGGACGGCCCGGCCGCCCCCACGGGTCATCTCGATGGGCGCCTTCGTACACTCCGCCTGCGCCTTGTGGCAGCGCGGGGCAAAGGCGCAGCCGGGCGGCAGGTCGTCCACCGCCGGCGGCAGGCCCGGGATCGCCGCAAGCTCGCGCCGGCCGGCGCCCAGCTCGGGCACGCATTCCATCAGCTTCCTGGTGTAGGGATGCGCCGGGTTGGCGAGGATGTCGTCGGTCGTCCCCTGCTCGACGATCTGGCCGCCATACATCACCGCCACGCGGTCGCAGAGCTGCGCCACCACGCCGAAGTCGTGGGTGATGAACATGATCGCCACGTTATGCTCGCGCCTGAGGTCGTCCAGCAGCGACAGCACCTGCGCCTGCACCGTCACGTCCAGCGCCGTCGTGGGCTCGTCCGCGATGATCACCTCCGGCTCGTTGGCCAGCGCCATGGCGATCGCCACCCGCTGCCGCATCCCGCCCGACATCTCGTGCGGATAGCTGTCCACCCGGCTTTCGGCATTGGGGATGCGCACGTCGTTCAGCAGGTCGATGGCCCGCTGCCGCAGCTCCGCCTTGCCGACCGGATGGTGCACCCGGATCGCCTCGGCCAGCTGCTCGCCGACGCGGATCAGCGGGTGCAGCGTCGACAGCGGATCCTGGAAGATATACGCCACCTTGTCCCCGCGCAGCCGCCGCAGCGTCGAATACCGCGCGCCGACGAGGTCCTGCCCGCCATGGAACACCGCGCCGCCGGTGATGACCCCGGGTGGCGAGGCCACCAGTCCCATCACCGACAGCGCCGTGACCGACTTGCCCGAGCCGCTCTCGCCGATCACGCCCAGGCATTCGCCGGGCTCGATGTTCAGGCTCACCTGGTTCACCGCCTTGAACACGCGCTTGCCCACGTGGAACTGCGTCTCCAGCTCGCGGATGTCCAGCACCCCCTCGCCCGGCCCGTGCGGCGGCGAGGATTGCCGCGCCACGGTGGTCGTCGGCTTCGGCCGGCTCAGCGCGCCCGAGCGCAGCCGCGGGTCCAAAGCGTCGCGCACGCCGTCGCCCAGCAGGTTGATCGACATCACGATGATGAAGATCATCAGGCCCGGCACGACCGAGGTATGCGGGTTGGTGATCAGCGCCGAGCGCGCCTCGCCCAGCATCGAGCCGAGATCCGCCTGCGGCGGCTGCGAGCCCAGCCCGAGGAACGAGAGCCCCGCCGTCTCCAGGATCATCCAGCCGATGGTGGTCGACATGGCGATCACGATGACCGGCACCACGTTCGGCAGGATCTCTGTCGTCAGGATCGTCAGGTGCCCCTTGCCCGCGAGCTTCGCCGCGTCCACGAATTCCTTGTGCGCGATGCCCACGGTGATGCCGCGGATGTTCCGCGCGAAGAACGGGATGTTGACGGCCGCCACGGCGATCAGCGCGTTCATCAGCCCCGGCCCCAGCGCCGCGACGATGGCCAGTGCCAAGAGGATGTAGGGAAAAGCCATCAGCATGTCGACGCCGCGCATGATGACGTTGTCCGTCGTGCCGCCGAAATACCCCGCGACGATCCCGATGGCCGAGCCGATGACGGCCGCCACGATGGCCGCCGCCGCGCCCACGGCCAGGCTCAGCCGGGTGCCCCAGAGAAGCCGCGACAGCAGATCGCGGCCCAGGTGGTCGGTGCCCAGCCAATGGCCTTCGCTGAACGGCGCCATGAAGCGGTCTGCGGTATTGGTCACGTCGGGCGGCTGCAGGGGCAGGATCGGCACCAGGATCGACACCAGCACCACGATGGACAGGATGATCCCGCCGGCAAGCGCCAGCTGGTTCCGGGCGAGGAGCTTGATGAACTGGGTCATGTCTTGATCCTCGGGTCCAGCAGGCTCTGCGCCACGTCCACGGCGATGTTGAACAGCACGTAGCAGGCCGCGACGAAGACCACGCCGCCCTGCACCAGCAGGATGTCGCGCTGCAGGATCGCGTTCACCAGCATCCGGCCGACGCCGGGCCACTGGAACACGATCTCGATATAGACCGCCCCGGACAGGACGAAGCCCGCCTGGATGCCGAGGACCGGGATGATCGACACCATCGCCGCCTTCAGCGCATGGGTCCAGATCACGCGGCGCTCATGCACGCCCTTGGCCCGCGCGGTGCGGATATAGTCCTGCCGCAGCACCTCCAGCATCGCCGAGCGCGACAGCCGCGCGATGACGCCGGTGGCCACCACCGCCAGCGCGATGGCCGGCATCACCAGGTGCCAGGCGAGATCCGCCAGATCGCCGCCGCCATAGATCGCGTACATCCCCGAGACCGGAAACCAGCGCCGTTCCACCGCGAAGGCCAGGATCATCATCATGCCGAGGAAGAAGGACGGGATCGAGATGCCGATCAGCACCGCGAAGGTGATCGCCTTGTCCGCCAGCCCGTACTGCCGCGCGGCCGAGATCACGCCCGCGATGATCCCGAAGATCGTGCAGATGATAAAGGCCGTGCCAGCCAGCACCAGCGTCGCCCCGAACCGCTCCAGCACCTCGTCGATGACCGGCCGGTTGAGCGAGAAGGAGCGCCCGAAATCCCCGGTCAGCATGTTGCCGAGCCAGATGAAGTACCGCGCCACCAGCGGCTTGTCGAGCCCGAGGTCGCGGTTGATCTTCTCGACGTTTTCCGGCGTCGCGTAGCTGCCCAGGATCGCCGTGGCCGGGTCGCCCGGGATCAGCGCCATGATCAGGAACACGATGACCGTGATGCCCAGCAGGACGGGAATCGCGGAGAGAAGGCGTTTGACGATATAGCCCCCCATGGGCGCCCTCCTTTCGGGATGCGGGTCCGGCCGGGCCGAAGCGCCCCATCTTCATCTTGGCGGAAATACTCCCGCCGGAGGCACGCGCCGCCCGGCACGGGCGGCGCGCGGGTCGGGCCGGGTGCAAGCCCGGCCCGAACCTTCAGTTCTTCACGACGTCCTTCAACAGCAGGAAGAACGACGGCTCCAGCTGGAAGTTCTCCACCGCGTCCGAGGTCACCGCGTTCTGCTTCCAGTTCGCCACGAAGACCCAGGGCGCGTCTTCCTGCACGATCTCCTGCATCTCCTTGTAGAGCTCCGCGCGCTCCTCCTGCGAGGTCGACACGCGGGCCTTTTCCAGAAGCTCGTCCACCTCGGGGTTGGAATAATAGCCCGAGTTGAACCCGCCCTCCGACGGCCAGGCATCGGTGCGCAGCGCCAGGTAGGGCAGCGTGTCGGGGTCGTTGGTCATCCAGGCCATCTCGGCCATGTCCGCCTTGCCCTCCAGCCCCGGATTCACCTCGCCCAGGAAGGTGTTCCACTCGTAGGTCTCGATGGTCACGTCGAAGCCCACGGCCTCCAGATCGGCCTGGATCGCGGTGCCCATGGCCACCGGGTCCAGCATACCCGAGCCGCCCTCGGTGACGTAGAAGGTCAGCTCCGGGTTCTCGACGCCGGCCTCGTCCAGCAATTCGCGGGCCTTCTCCGGATCGTAGGGATAGGGCTCCAGCTCCTCGTTATAGGCCCAGGCGAAGGCCGGCGGCGTCGGGCCGGCGGCGACCTCGGCGGTGCCCTCCAGCACATCGTTGACCAGCGCCGACTTGTTGATCGCGTAGTTCGCGGCCTGGCGCACCAGCTTCTCGGCGAACGGGCCCTCCTTGAGGTTCAGGATCAGGAACCAGACATGCGGGCCGGACTGCTCGTGCACCGTGAACTCGTCGCCCTCGAACTCCGAAAGCGCCACCGGCGGCACCTCGACCATCAGGTCGATCCCGCCCGCCAGCATCTCGGCCACGCGGGTGTTGGCGTCGGTGATCGGGCGGTAGATCACCGCCTCAAGCGCCGGCGCGCCGTCCCAGTAATCGGCATTCTTCTCGACCACGACCGCCTCGTTCGAGCGCCACTCGACGAAGTGGAACGGGCCTGTGCCCGACGGGTTGCGGCCGAAATCCTCGCCGTGCTGCTCCACCGCGGCGGGCGAGACGATCAGGCCCGTGGGATAGGCCAGGTTCGACAGGAACGGCGCGTAGGGCGCCGACAGGGTGAACTTCACCGTCAGGTCGTCCACCGCCTCGACCGTGTCGACCGACGAGAAGAAGAAGGCCAGCGGGAACGGGCCGGTGTCGTGATAGGGATGGTCCTCGTCCAGCATCCGCTCGAAGTTGAAGACCACCGCCTCGGCGTTGAACGGCGTGCCGTCGTGAAAGCTCACGCCGTCGCGCAGGTTGAACGTGTACTCGGTGCCGTCCTCGCTGATCTCCCAGCTCTCGGCCAGCGCCGGCTCGACCTCCAGCGTGCCGGACTTGTAGCGCACCAGCCCGTCATAGATGTTCATCAGGATACGGAAGTCGTTGACCGCGGTGACGGCGGCGGGGTCGAGCGACTTGGGCTCGGCGATCTGGCCGACGACCAGCACGCCCGGCGGCGTCTGCGCCTGGGCCGGCAGGCTGCCGACCGTCCCCGCAGCCAGAAGCGCGCCGGCGGCAGCGAAGACGGCCCGGCGCGTCCAGGTGATGAGTTGCATGGATTTCCCTCCGTTGGACTGTTCCGCTAAATTATCATGATAATTCTCGTGAATCAAAATTTTCATGATAAATATGGGCAAGGAGGGAGAAACCATGACATTTTCAATCCTTGCGCTCGATCGTGACACGGGTTGGGTCGGCGGGGCCGCCACGACGGGCAGTCTTTGCGTCGGCGGCTGGGTTCTGCGCGCGAATCCCCGCGGCGGCGCCTCGGCCTCGCAGGGGGCCGCGCCCAGCACCTTCTGGGGCGAGGATGTCCTGACCGAGATGGCCCGGGGAGCCTCCGCGCCCGAGGCGCTGCCCCGCGTCGTCGACGCGGACGCCGGGCGCGCGGCGCGCCAGCTCGCGGTGCTGGACCTGCAGGGCCGGACGGCGGTGCATACCGGCCACGACAACACCGATGTGAAGGGCAGCCGCGAGGGGCCGGATTTCGTCGCCTCCGGCAATCTCCTGTCGAGCGAAGCAGTCCTCGACGCGATCGCCGACGGCTACCGCGCGGCCGAGGGCAACCTGCCCGACCGCCTGCTCGCCGCGATCCGCGCGGGCGAGCGGGCCGGCGGCGACAGCCGGGGGCTTCTGTCGGCCGCGCTGCTGGTCGTCGGTCCCGACATCCCGCCGCTGACCCTGCGGGTGGATTACAGCGAAACGCCCGTCGACGACCTTCTGTCGCTGCACGCCCGCGCCACCAGCGGCGATTACGGCGACTGGGTGAAGACGGTGCCGGTGCTGGACGATCCGTATCGGAGCTGACCCGCGGGCAGACATCCCGCGCGTCCCGATCTAGGCTGCCGCGCATGTCCGATGCCGACCTCTCCGCCAGCTGGCCCGCCGCCGCGACGCGCTTCGTCGCGCTGCGCCTGCAACCGGGCGACGACCTGCGCCGCGCGCTGGAGGCCGCCTTCGCCGCCGCGCCCGAGACCGCCGGCTTCGTCGCGGCCTGCATCGGCAGCCTGACCGGGGCCCGCCTGCGCCCCGCCGGCCGCGACGACCCGCTGGCGGTGCCGGGGCCGCTGGAGATCGTGGCGCTGTCCGGCACCCTCTCGGCCGAGGGGCCGCACCTGCACCTGGCCGTATCGGACGCCGAGGGCCGGATGACCGGCGGCCACCTGCTGCCGGGTTGCACGGTGCGGACGACGGCGGAGATCGTGCTCGGGCTGACCTCCGCCGTAGCCTTCCGCCGTGCGGACGACCCGCGCACCGGCTACAAGGAGCTGTTCCTGCACCCGAACGATACCCGCTGAGGCTCAGCCCATCAGCGCAAAGGCATCCCGGGCGATCTGGCGCTCCTCCTCGGCCGGAACGACGTGAACCGGCAGCTCGCCCAGCCAGGCCAGCCGCGCCATCACCCGGTCCCGAATCTCGCCGGCGTTCTCGCCGATGCCGCCGGTGAAGGCCACCGCGTCCACCCCGTCCATCGCGGCGATCAGCCGGCCGGCCTGCTCGACCACGGTCCAGACGAAGTGATCGACGGCGAACCGCGCCTCCGGGGCGTCGCTCGCCAGCAGACGGCGCATGTCCGCGGTGCCGCCCAGGCCCTTCAGCCCCGAGTCGCGGTTCAGCACGCGGCCCGCCTCCTCGATGCCCGTCTCCTCGGCCAGCCGCAGCACGGCCATCCCGTCGATGTCGCCCGACCGCGTCGCCATGGTCGGCCCGGAGAGCGGCGAGTAGCCCATCGTCGTGGCCACCGACCGCCCCTCGCGGATCGCGCACAGGCTGACCCCTGCGCCCAGATGCAGCGCCAGCAGGCGGCGCGGCAGGGCGGCGCCGAACTGCGCCACCATCCCGGCATAGCTCAGCCCGTGGAAGCCGTAGCGGCGGATACCCTTGTCGCGCAGCGCCTTCGGGATCGCATAGGCCGTGGCGACCTCCGACTGGGTGGCGTGAAAGGCGGTGTCGAAGCTGGCGAATTGCGGCAGGTCGGGGCGGGCGTCGCGCATCGCCTCGATCCCGGCCAGCCCGGGCGGGTTGTGCAGCGGCGCGAGCGGCACGTTCGCCTCGATCACCCGGATCGCCTCGGGCGTCAGCCGCACCGGCGCCGTCAGCTCGGCCCCGCCATGCACCACCCGGTGCGCGGCCGCCGTGACCTCGCCGGCGCCGGCCTCCTCCAGCGCCGACAGGAACGCGGCGAGCGCGGCCTTGTGATCCGGCGCCGCCACCGCGCGCGACGTCTCGCCCAGCGCCAGCTCGGCCCCCTGCTTCTGGCCGATGCCGGCGACATGGCCTGACAGCACCTCGGTCAGGTCCGGCCGGAACAGCGCCGCCTTGATCGAGGAGGAGCCGGTGTTCAGCACCAGCAGCATCAGGCCGCCATCGCCCGTTTCTGCGCGTCCGCCACGATCACCCCCAGCGCGGCCGAGGCGATGCGGTCCGGCGCCTCCTGGCTGCGCGAGGTCAGCAGGATCGGCACCCGGCAGCCCATCACCAGCCCGCCGGCGCAGCAGCCCATGCCCATCACCATAAGCTTGAACACCGCGTTGCCGGTGGTGATGTTCGGCGTCAGGATGATGTCGGCGTCCCCCGCGACGGGGCTGTGGTAATGCTTTATCTCGGCCGCGCGCTTCGACAGGATCAGGTCCATCGCGATCGGCCCCGCGACGTCGGCATCGGGCAGATGGTCTTTCGCCCAGGTCGCGATGGCCGCGCTTTCCATCGTGTTCGGCACCGTCGGGATCGGGTCCTCCGTCGGCGCCAGCAGCCCGGCGCGCGGCCGCTCCACGCCGAGGATCTCGGCCAGCCGCACCGCGTGGGTCAGGCAGGCCTGCCGGGTCTCGACATCCGGGTCTACGTTGAGCGCCGCGTCGGTCAGCAGAAGCGGCCGGTCGTGCCCCGGCGCGGTGATGTGGAAGACGTGGCCGCAGCGCGTCCCCTTGTCCCTGAGCCCCGCCTTCGACGGCAACAGCCCCTTGAGAAAGGTCGAGGTATGCACCTGCCCCTTCATGATCGCGTCCGCCTCGCCGTGGCGGGCCAGCTCCGCCGCCTTCGCCGAGGCCTCGGCATGCGGGGCGTGGATCAGCCGGAACGGCGCGATGTCGTATCCGATCTCTTCGGCCGCGGCGCGGATCTTGGCCTCGTCGCCGATCAGCACCGGCTCGGCCAGCCCCTCCTCCGCCGCCTCGCGGATGCCGGCCAGCGGGTTGGCCGCACCGGCATTGACCAGCGCCACGCGCGGCACGGGGCGCGCGCGCGCCTGCGCCATCAGGCGGGCCGGGACGGTGGGCGTCGCGGTGGAGAGAAACGGATAGGGGTCCGGCATGGGGGCTCCTGTTCGGCTCGGTGCACTCGGGGCACTCGGGGCAAGTGTCTCCGGATCACATCACGGGGCGACGACAGGCGCCAGTTGCCCCGCCGGGATTTGCGTATTTTTCAACGAGAAGAAGCAGCAGGTGGCGCTCAGACGGGCAATTGCGGGCGCATGTCGGCCGGGTCGATGCCCGCCACCTCCACCGGCTTCTTCATCGCGTCGCGGCGGAACGGCTCGCCCAGCTCCTGGTTGATCATTGCCTCGATCAGCGTGGTCACGCCATTCTCCATCTGGTCCCGGATCGCCCGGTCCAACGCCTCGGTCAGCTCCTCCATCGTGCGCGCGACCACGCCCTTCAGCCCGCAGGCCTCGGCGAGCCGAGCATAGGACACGCCCTCGCCCAGTTCGGTGCCGACGAAATTGTCGTCGTACCAGAGCGTCGAGTTCCGCTTCTCCGCGCCCCACTGGTAGTTGCGGAACACGATCTGGGTGATCGCGGGCCATTCCGGCCGGCCGATGGCGGTGAGTTCGGTGACAGCAATGCCGAAGGCGCCGTCGCCGGCGAAGCCCACGACCGGCGTGTCCGGGCAGGCGATCTTGGCGCCGACGATGGCGGGCAGGCCGTAGCCGCAGGGGCCGAACAGCCCGGGTGCGAGATACTTCCGCCCCGCTTCGAAGGATGGGTAGGCGTTGCCGATGGCGCAGTTGTTGCCGATGTCCGACGAGATGATCGCCTCGCGCGGGAGCGCCGCCTGGATCGCGCGCCACGCCTTGCGCGGGCTCAGCCAGTCGGGTTTCGCGGCGCGGGCGCGTTCGTTCCAGGTGGTGCCGGGGTCGTCCTCCTCGTGGTCCATCGAGGACAGCTCCTGCGCCCAGGCGGACTTGATCTGCGCGATGGCGCCCGCGCGCTTGTCGCGGTCGGTGTCGCCGGCGCCGTCGGAGAGCTTGGCCAAGAGCGTCCGTGCCACCTTCTTCGCGTCGCCGACGATGCCGACCGAGATCGCCTTGGTCAGCCCGATCCGGTCGGGGTTGATGTCGACCTGGATGATCCTGGCCTGCTTCGGCCAGTAGTCGATGCCGTAGCCCGGCAGCGTCGAGAACGGGTTGAGACGTGTGCCGAGCGCCAGCACCACATCGGCGCGCTTGATCAGCTCCATCGCCGCCTTGGAGCCGTTATAGCCCAGGGGCCCGGCGAAGAGCGGGTGCGAGCCCGGGAAGGCGTCGTTGTGCTGGTAGCCGACGCAGACCGGGGCCGACAGCCGTTCGGCCAGCTCGATCGTGTCCGGGATCGCGCCGGCCAGCACCACGCCGGCGCCGTTCAGGATCACCGGGAAGGTCGCGTCCGACAGCAGCGCCGCCGCCTCGGCCAGCGCCGTCTCGCCGCCGCCCGGCCGCTCGAACTCCACCGGTTCGGGGATCTCGATGTCCACGACCTGGGTCCAGACGTCGCGGGGGATGTTGATCTGCGCGGGCGCCGAGGCGCGGCGGGCGTTGACGATGACGCGGTTCAGCACCTCGGCCACGCGGGAGGGATCGCGCACCTCCTCCTGGTAGGCGACCATGTCGCGGAAGGCGGCCATCTGCTCCACCTCCTGGAACCCGCCCTGCCCGATGGTCCGGTTCGCCGCCTGCGGGGTGACCAGCAGCAGCGGCGTGTGGTTCCAGTAGGCCGTCTTCACGGCCGTCACGAAGTTGGTGATGCCGGGGCCGTTCTGGGCGATCATCATGCACATCCTGCCGGAGGCGCGGGTGAAGCCGTCGGCCATCATCCCGCCCGAGCCTTCATGCGCGCAGTCCCAGAAGGTGATGCCGGCCTTCGGGAACAGGTCGGAGATCGGCATGAAGGCCGAGCCGATGATGCCGAAGGCATGTTCGATCCCGTGGCGCTGCAGCCCCTTCACGAAGGCTTCTTCGGTCGTCATCCGCATCGGTCGCTCTCCTACAGCCCGCGTGGATACTGAAAGAAGAGGCCGCCGTGGCTGTCAAGCCGCGGCGGCCTCTCCGGGTGCGTCCCCAGGCGCGACGAGCGCGCGTCAGGGGCGCGTCAGAAGTAGGTGGAGATCTTCAGCTCGACGAAATTGTCGTTGTCGATGAAGGACAGCGGGTCCGACCAGCCGTCGGCCTCGACATGCATCGCGTTCAGCTCGATCCGCGTGCTGTCGTTCACCCGGGTGGAGGCGGAGAGCTGGAACAGCTGCGCCTGGGTGTCGAGGTCGTGGAAGCCGCCGATCCGGAACCGCGTGTCGCGGGTGTCGTTCAGAAGGAAGTTCGCTCCGAGGAACACGTCGTTGTCGAAGATCGAGCCGGGATGCCGGGTGGAGCGGTCGTGCCACAGATACTCGGCCACCAGCGTCAGCGACGCCCCCGTGCGGCCGATCCCCGAGAAGGTGTAGTCGCCGCCGACCACCCCGGCGAAGAAGCCGTCCTCGCCCGAGGGCACCGTATAGGCCAGCTCGCCCCGGAGCTGCGCATCGCCGTGGACGTAGACGGCGCTCAGCCCGCCGTGCTGGACCTTCTGGTAATACGGCACGAACCCGACGGCCGGCAGCCCCGAGGCAAGCGCCATGGCCGCGTCCACCACCCCTTCGGGCAGCGTGTCGAGCGCGTCGAACAGATCCTGCGGATCGCTCGCCGCCGGGAAGCCGCCCTCGAAGGCGCCGACGATGGCATCGTTCACGGCCGAGCAGATCGCTTCGGTCACCGGCCCGACCGAGGTGATGCAGCCCGGAAGCGCCAGGGGCGACCGGCTGGTGCCGTTGAAATAGGACGCGGCCAGGTCCAGCCCGCCGCCGCCGACCGACAGCGTCTTGGTCCAGCGGAAGGCGAAGTCGAAATTGCGCCCGTCGCCTTCCTGGTAATAGGCGCGGCTCTCCGCCGTCGGCCACAGCGCGCGCTGACGCGACGCCGCGTCCGGCAGGTTGGGCTGCACGAAGCCCAGCAGCGCATAGGCGCTGAACGTACCGGCCGCGGTCGGGACGTTGGCGTTGATCATCGGCGTGCCGATGAACTCGCCGCCATAGATCATGTCGGTCTCGTCGCGCGGGTTGATGACGTTCAGCACCGAATGGCTGTCGGCCACGCCCCAGTTCTCGGTGTTCACCCCGATCAGCAGATCCCAGTTGTCGAAGACCTGCGTGTAATACGCCCGCTTCAGGTTGAGGATCGACCGCGCCCCGTCGGTATCCTCGCGTCCCTTGATCTGGAACGTGAACCGCCCCGGCCCGGCATCCATCTCGGCGTTCAGAGTGGCGCCCATGAAGAACTGGCCGCCGGCCGCGTCCTGCCCGGCATAAAGCCCGTCGTCGAAATAGAACCGCGCGCCGAAATCGATCTGACCGGAGACGTCGACTGCCGTCTCTGCCATCGCTGCGGTGCTCGGAATGGCAACGGCCAGGCACAGCGCCGACCCCGTGCGGCCCAATAATTTATTCAACATCACTATTCCCCCGAAAGCGTACCGGAACGCTTACCGCTGCCGCGGCGTCAGTCAATCCTGCCGAGGCGGATTCCTGGGGGACAGTGGCCGCCTTGCGACGCTTCGGCTCAGCGAATCCGCTTCAGCGCATTCGGGGTCAGCACGTTGGGGTTCACGCCGGTGTCGAAGCGGTAGTTCGACCAGGTCAGCGTGGTCGCCTTGCCGGTCAGGTGATTCTGCATATCCATCCGGCCTGCGCGCCAGAAGCGCCCCTGGTACAGCCGGTAGCCGCTCACTCGCAGCGTCTTCAGATGCGCGCCGCGGCGGTCGAAATACTGCACCTGCTGCACCCGCAGATGCTGCCGGTCGAACCACACGCGCTGCAGGCTGTAGCCCGAGGCCGATTTCGGCCGCCGGTCGACGATATGGCAGGCGATGCCGCCCGGCCCGGCGCCGTCCTGCACCCAGGTATGGGTAAACTCCTCGACCTCCTGGTCGGTCATGTCCTCGTAGGCGAACTCGCTGCCCACGAAGGACCCGCTGCGCCCCGACGACGAGATCCGCCGCACCTTGTTGAGCGAGGGCAGCCACAGCCACTGGTCGTCGCTGCGGCCCTCGTAGCTGTGGGTCAGGAGCGCCGTGTTGCGGATGTCGCCGGGCCAGTTGAACACCAGCAGCGAGCGCGAGGCGCCGCCGCCGGTCTCGACCCATTTCACGTCGAATCGCCGGGTGCTCGTCTGGCCGCCCGCGCTCTTCAGGATCATCTCGCCCGTGGCCGAGAGATCGCCGTAGCCCTCGGTCCGCGCGGCGGCCTCGCGCGCGATGCGCTCGCCCTTCTCGCGCGCGCTCTGGGCGGCGACGGCGGACGGGACCAGGGCCGCGGCGGCCGCGCCGGTCAGCAGGACTCTCCGGGTGAGGTGCATCAGTCTTTCCCCCTGAAGGCGTAAAGAAGGGCCGGCAGGAACAGCAAATCCGCCAGCACGGCGAAGCCAACCACGAATACGGTCAGTGCGCCAATATGTTGGTTGATCACGAAGCCTGACAAGGTCATGACCGCAAATCCCGCCATCAGCGCCAGCGTCGTGATCACGATTGCCGCGCCGACGACCGAGAAGGTGTCGCGCAGCGCCGCCGCGGCGTCCAGGCCCGCCCGTTTTCGCCGCAGATAGTGCATCAGGAAATGCACCGTGTCGTCCACCACGATGCCGAAGGTCATCGTCGTCACCACGGTGGAGCCCAGGTTCACGTCGCGGAAGGTCCAGCCCCACAGCCCGAAGGCCAGCACCGCGGGCACCAGGTTCGGCGCCAGGCTGATCGCGCCGTATTTCACGCTGCGCAGCGTCACCACCATCGTGCCCGAGATCAAGATCAGCACCGCCCCCAGCCCCAGCAGCATCTGCTGGTTGTTGCGCTGGCTGAGCCGCGCGAAGGCCACCGACAGCCCCGAGGCCGGCGCGTCCAGCAGCGGCTCGTTCTCGGCCAGCCACGCCTCCGCCGCGTCGGCCAGCGCGCGGGTCTCGTTCGAATCCGCCACCCTGAGCGACGCGATCAGCCGGGTCTGGGTGCGGCTGACGTCGATGGTCGAGGTCAGGTCCATCCCCACCGGCAGCGAGAACTCGTAGAACATCATCAGCTGCGCATTCGCCTCGCGGCTGTCGGGAATCGTCCGGAACGCCGCGTCGCCGCCGTTCATCGATTCGTTCAGCCGCTTCAGGATCGCCGCGATGGACGAGACCGACACGACCTCCGGCTGGTCCTCCAGCCAGGCCGAGAACCGGTCGATCGCGCGCAGGAACTCGGGGTCGAAGACGTTGGCCCCTTCCGGCGCGTGGAACGAGAACTGCATCGATTCCAGCCCCGACAGCTTCTCGGTGATCGCGTCGGCAGCCCGGCGGAACTCGTAGCGGTCGTCGAAATAGCGGTAGATGCTGTCGTCGTAGCCGATCCGCGCGATGCCGGTCAGCGCCACGACGACGGCCAGCGGAAAGCCCCACAGCCACCACCGCCAGCGGCGCAGGATGCCCCCGGCCAGCCGCTCCATCAGCGCCGCGCTGATCGGGATGCGCCCGGCATGCTCGCGCCGGTCGAAGCGCAGCCCCGCCGGCAGCATCACGAATGTCGCCGCCAGCCCCACCATCAGCCCGAAGGCGATGATGTTGCCCATGTCGCGCAGGGGCGGCGACTCGCTGAAGTTCAGGCACAGAAATCCGAAGGCCGTCGTCAGGTTCGTCACCGTGACCGCGCCCAGGTTCTCTGCCAGCGCTTCTTCCGCGGCGGCGTCCGGCCCCGCCGCCTCGCGCTTGCGCATCCAGCTCAGCATGACATGGATGCTGGACGCCGTGATCAGCACCGTCACCGACAAGGGGCTGATCGCCGTCCCCGCGGTCAGCACCACGCCCGTCCAGCCCGCGAAGCCCAGCGTCGCCACGGTGCCCGACAGAACGACCGCCAGCGTCACCGCCGCCCCGACCAACGTGCGCATCAGAAAGACCAGCAACAGCAGCACGATGGCGGCCGAGGCGGGCACCAGCCGCAACAGGTCGTCGAGCGCCACCTGTTCCAGCGTCAGGCCGCCCAGCATGCCGCCCGTCACCCGGAACTCCCAGCCCGGATAATCGGCGCGCCAGTCCTCGATCATCGCGCGGACGTGGCCGACCACTTCCTCGGTCGTGCCCTCCGCCTCGGGCAGCACCACCTGCACGCTCATGCCATAGGCGCTGCCGTCCTCGGCGACCAGCCGGCCGACGGCCTCCTCCAGCCCCATCAGCCGCTCCTCGAACCGCGCCGCGGCCTCGGGCGTGACCTCCTCCAGCAGCGGCTCGACGATGATCTCGTCGCCTTCCGCGCGCGAGACGGACTGGTTCGCGGCGCTGTCGACGCGCAGGACATACGGGATCTGCCAGGCGGCGTCGGTGAACCGGCGCAACGCCTCCAGGGCGGCGGGCTCGAAGGCCGTGCCTTCCGGCGGCACCATCAGGAACAACAGCCCGCTGCTGTCGGCATAGGTCGCGTCCAGCGCCAGGAGCTGGCGGTATTCCTCGTTCTCCCGCCCGAAGAAGGCGCGGTTGTCCGACGAAACCTCCAGCCGCGGCAGGCCGGCGGCCAGCCCCGCCAGCACCGCCAGAAGCAGCGCCAGCCACAGCCGGTTGCGCCGCAGGATCAGCCGCGCGATGCGCTCCGACGCCGTCATGACCGGCGCTCCGTCCCCGGGCACGGAGCCGCCCGGCGTCTCGTCCACCCCATCGCGTCTACCCGACATTCCCCGCGACATTCCCCCAAAGGGCCCAGCCATGAACCATGCCAGAACGCGCGCGGTTCACAAGAGCGCGGAGGCGACAAAACCGCGCCCGGTCAGACGGCTGATGGAAAGGGGAAAGGGGCGCGGCGCCGCCTCAGCGCGCCATCGCCGCCGCCAGGTTGTGCCGGCGCATATGCTCCAGCGCCGGCGCCCGCGCATCGGCATCGGGCAGGTTCTCGATGTAGCGCTTCAGGAGATAGGAGAAGAAGGCCAGTTCCTCCTTGTTCTCCGACAGCATCTCCAGCCGCTCGGCCACCTGCCGGCCGATCCGTTCGTCCGACGGGTCGATGCCGTCGACCGTGGCCAGGTCGATGCAGGGCCGCAGCAGGTTCAGAAGCGCCTCCCCCGCCGATTGCTCCAGCGCCGTCAGCGTGGCCGATTCGAGCCGGTGCTTGGGGCGCAGGACCGACTGGGCGAGCCCCAGCGCCTTGCGGAACCGGATCACGACATGCTGGATTCCGTGCATCGGCTGATGCGCCGCGACCCGGATGCTGCCCAGCACGAGGCGCGGTGTCTCCAGTACCGCGTTCGAATCGACCAGCATCGTCGCCTCCGCGCTGTCCGGCAGGAACGGCGTCAGTTCCTCGATGAATTCGGCCGAGAAGACGCTGGCGATCGGCGTCGGCCGCGAAAACGAGGTCACGTTGCGCGCATCGCCGAGATCCAGCTCGATACGGTCCGCGAACCACGCGCCGGTCTCCATGTCGCGCGTCAGCGAGATCGACAGCTTGCAGCGTGCGTTCGGCTCTTCTCCGCGGTCAGCAATCACTTGGAAAATCCTTTCGCGGGTTTTCGGCAATTTTTTATACAGGTTTTAGTTTATAGAGTGTTAATTTGCGCCGCCGCCGGGATCCGCCCGGCAATCATCCGCCGACGTCTGTCTCGTCATCCACGACCTGGAACGTGCCATAGACATGCGTCGGCCTTCCGTCTTCGCCCAGTTCGATTCGCCCCGTTCCGCGGCAGCGGAGGTGCGTGCCGTCGGGCCGGACGATCTCTTCAGTGTACTCGAACGGCTCGTTTCTTTCGATAGCATTCTGCAGCATCGCCGCAACCCGCGCCCGCGCCTCCGGCGCGAAGCGGTCCAGCGCGACCGCGATCCGCGGCGGCGTCTCGGGGTCGATCCCCAGGATCTCGTAAAGCCGCGGGCTCCAGTAGAGAAGGTCGTTCACCACGTCGAGCGAATAGAACCCGATGCCCTCGTCGGTGGCGACCTGGTTGTAATGCTTGACCAGCAGATGGTCGTTGCGCAGCCGGGTATAGTCCCGGAACACGCCGGTCAGCGCGACGGCCTGCCCCTCCTCGTCCTGCACCGGCGCGCCGGCCGATTCCACGACGATGGTCTTGCCGTCGGCCCGGTTCAGCCGCGCCAGGAAATGGAACGGCTCGCCCTCTTCCAGCGACCGGTCCAGCGCCGCCCGCACCATCGCCCGGTCGTCGGGGTGATAGAAGGCCAGCCCGTCCTCCAGGCTGCGCAGCTTCCAGTCCGGCTCCAGCCCGTGGATCGCATAGACCTCCTCCGACCAGGACAGCTGGCCGGTCCACAGGTTGGCCCGCCAGGTGCCGACCTGACCGAACCGGCGCAGCGTCTTGTTTAGCAGCGTGTCGGCCATCAGATCGACCGTGTCGATCACCAGGATCAGCCCGATCAGCTCGTCGCCCCCGGTGAACAGCGGGGTCACCGTCAGCGACTTCAGTTTCCAGAATATCTCGAACTGCTGGCTGATCCGCTTGCGGTCCACCAGCGCCCGCGAACAGATCTCGACGAGCGGCGGATAGCCGGCCGGGATGCGGCACTGCGACAGATGCCCCAGCGCCTGGCCGCGCTCGCGGATGTCGAAGGTCTCCACCGCGCTTTCCGAGGCGTGCCGGATCAGCAGCCCCGGATCCAGCATCATCATGTCGGTGGGCAGCCCCTTGATCAGCCCGTTCAGCTCCGCCGAGGTCCGCTCCAGCTGCGCCGCGTTGACCAGGAGCTCCTCGTTGACGGTGATCAGCTCCTCGTTCGTGGATTGCAGCTCCTCGTTCGAGGTCTCCAGTTCCTCGTTGGTCGATTGCAGCTCCTCGTTCGACGACTGCAGCTCCTCGTTCAGCGACTGCAGCTCCTCGTTCGACGCCTGAAGCTGCTCGATGGCGACCTGCAGCGTGTCGCGCGTGCGCCCGAGCTCGGTCTCCAGATAGTCGACGTAATCCGTCCGCTCCACCTCTGCGGGGTCCGGGGCCGAGCGCGACTCGGTCTCGAACCCGATCAGCACCAGCGGCTCCGCGTCGCCGGTGACGATCGGATAGGCCGTCATCCGCACGGTGTTGAAGCCGCGCCCGTCGAAGGCGTGCCACTGGCCCGAGCGCACCTCGCGATGGCGCAGCGCCACCAGCACCATGGAACCAGCGTCGAAGGCGAGCGTCTTGTGCAGGACCGACAGCGTCATGCTGCCATGCACCGGCGCCGTCATCTCGACGAAGGGCGCGATGTCGCCGTAGATCCGCAGGATCTGCTTGTTCGCGTCAGTCAGGATGCCGGTCGACACGAAGGACCGCGCCAGCGCGTCGAACCGCTGCCGGTCCTCGCTGGGCGCGGGCCGGCCGGACAGCTCGGGCGGCGCCGGGGCGCGCCCGCTCAGCCCCGCCGGCAGGCTGGCATTCAGGTTCGGCACCGGCGGCAGCTGCGCGGCCCGCTTGCCGAAGATCCTGGCGCCGGTGGTTGGGCCCATATCCGGCCCCGTATCCGGCCCCATATCCGGCCCTGGGCCGGCGCTCGTGAAATACGCCTCCATGCCGCCCACGCTCTCGGACGTGCCCAGAAACAACAGCCCGTCGGGCTTCAGCGCGTACTGGATGCGGGTCAGAACCCGTTCCTGTAGCCGCGTCTCGAAATAGATCAGCACGTTGCGGAGGCTGACCAGGTCGATCGACATGAACGGCGCGTCCTGGACCACGTTGTGCCGGGTGAACATCACGAAGCTGCGCAGCCGCGCGCTCACCTCGATGGTCTCTTCGCCGAGGCTGAAATAGCGCTGGAGATACGGCTTGGGAATGTCGGTGACGGCCGAGGCCGGGTAGCGGCCGCGCCGGCCGGTCTCCAGCGCCCGCTCGTCGATATCCGTGGCGAAGACCTGCAGCCGCTCCTTGTCGACCTGGTCCAGCCCGCCCATCGCCTCGACCACCAGGATCGCGATGGAATAGGCTTCCTCGCCGGTGGCGCAGCCCGGGATCCAGACGCGCATCGGCGCGTCCGGCGCCGCCGCCGCCCGGGCGGCCACCGCCTTGGCCAGCGCCCCGAACTGCTCGGGGTCGCGGAAGAAGCTGGTGACCGAGATCAGCAGGTCGCGATACAGCGCCTCGACCTCCTCCACCGACAGCCGGCACAGCTCCACGTAGTCGCGGAAATCCTCGATCCCCTTGGCCACCATCCGGCGGTGGATGCGCCGGTTGATCGTGGTCGCCTTGTAGTGCCGGAAATCGACCCGCGTATGCGCCAGCAGGATCTGGAACAGGTCGGAGTTCTTCGAGTCCCGGTCGTACAGCGCCTTCAGCCCCGACAGATCGCGCGGCGTCTCCAGGATCTTGGCCAGGTGCTGGCCGATCTGCTGCGGCGTCAGCGTCAGGTCGACGCAGCCGGTGCGCGTGGCCGAGATCGGCATGCTGTCGTATTTCGACGAATTCGGCTCCTGCGCGATGGTGATGCCGCCGGCCTCGCGGATCGCCTGCACGCCATAGCTGCCGTCGCTGCCGGTGCCGGACAGGACGATCCCCACCGCGGTCTCGGCCGCCTCCTGCGCCAGCGACTTGAACAGCCGGTCGGCCGAGGGTTTCGGCGTGGCCGCGTGCCCCTCGGGTTGCTCCAGGACCAGCTCGCCCCCCGCAAAGACCACGTCCGAGCCCGGCGGCGGCACATAGATCGTCTCCGGTCGCGGCACGGTGGGGCCCACGATCTCGGCCACGTCGAGCTCGGTCTCCTGCGCCAGAAGCGAGGCCATCATGCTCTTGTGGCTGGGCGACATGTGCTGGGCCAGGACATAGACGCAGTTCAGCGCCGGCGGCAGGTGCCGGACCAGAAGCGAGATCGCCTCGAGCCCGCCGGCCGAGGCGGCGACCCCGACCATCACGCTCGTCTCGGCGGCGCGCGTCTCCTCACTCAATACTCACTCTCCCCCACAGCCGGGGGTCCGGTCGCGCACGCCCGCAAGGATGCAACCAAAAGTCGTACCCCGTCGGCCGTGCCGGGCCGGACGGTCCTGTTCGCGTCCTTCCTCCATAGCCGTCGCCCGCGGCCCGTGACAAGGACCGTGACAAGGACCGTGACAAGGACCGTGGAGGCAACGATTGCCCTGTTAAGGATATGTTAGGCTTGGT
Organism: Psychromarinibacter sediminicola; assembly: GCF_029168335.1. Lineage (GTDB taxonomy): Bacteria > Pseudomonadota > Alphaproteobacteria > Rhodobacterales > Rhodobacteraceae > Psychromarinibacter > Psychromarinibacter sediminicola. Next base: position 21,761 of record NZ_JARGYC010000036.1, on the reverse strand, counting down.
TGCGTAGGCGTGAACGGCCACATTTCCCGCGAGACAGCATGACCAAATCATCGACAACCGAAGCGTGCGCCGGTGCCGCTCCGGCCGCGTCCGGCGGCCGGGCTCCGAAGGACGCGGACGCCCTGGACCTCCCGGACCTGCCCTATCCCGCCGACCCGCGCGACGTCGGCCTCTGGCTGTCGCGGCTCGCCCTGCGCCTGCGCGCCGCCGGCCGCTCGTGAAACGCGCATAAGACGCCCGGCACGAAAAGGGCGGCGCGGGATCGCCCCGCGCCGCCCCCGTTCCGTCGGCAAGAGCCCCGCGCGCCCGACGGGCGCGGACGCTCTCAGCGCAACAGGCCCATCGCCTCGAAGTCGGTCCCCGTGGTGCTCGCCAGGTCCTCGATCGAGTCGTACAGGAGCTCCAGCGCGTAATGCGGGTTATGCGCATGCACGCCCGGATCGGCCGTCACGAACTTCCAGTTGAACGCCGCCTTCAAAAGCCGCGGCGTCCAGGCATTGTAGGACACCGACCGCCCGTCCGCCTCGTCCGCGACCCCGTCGCCGTTCGCGTCGGCGAAGAAGTACGGATAATGCGCCTCGTACAGGATCGGCGTGCCCGCGACCTCGGCCGCATAGGTCTCGATCTCGTCCAGCAGTTTGGCCGCATTGGCGTCGATGTCGGCGCGGATGCCCTTGGTGGTGTCGCCGCTGCCGTCATAGCTGACCCGGCTGATGCGGATGTCCTTCGGCGCCGCGTCGAAATGGCAGACCTCGCAGGCCTCCTCCGCGACCTCCAGGCTGTGCGGCTCGTGGCACGAGGCACAGCTGGCCACCGGCTGCGCATGCAGGAACCGGCCCGAATAGCTCTTGCCCGGATAGTGATAGCCGGACTCGCCGTAGCCGCCCAGCCAGGTCGCCGCGGCCTGGTTGTAATGCGGGTTCACGAAGCGGAACTCGGGGTTCGGCTCGTCCTCGGGCATGTCGCCCACCGCTTCGGACACCGTCGCGCCCGCGGCGCGGCCCTGGTGGCAGGTGAAGCACGCGGCCTCGCCGCCCTGCACCGGGTGCTCGACCCCCGAAGGCAGGGTGATCTCGGCCACCTGCGACAGGCCCGGATGGTGGCAGGTCTCGCAATCCACGACCCCGCCGATCGGGAAGGGCTCTTCCCGCACGCCGGGCTCGCTGCCGTCCAGCCCGTGGAACGACCGGAACCCGGCGCCCGCATGGCAGGTGGCACAGACCGCCGGCACCTCGCCGTCCTCGTCCCAATGTGAGAACGATTCGGACGCCCGGTCGGAATGGCCCGACCGCGCCCAGTTGCCGATGGCGACGGCGTTCTTGATCTCGATGGTCTCGGGAGAGAACGGGCCGCTGTCCGGCAGCACGAAAGTGGTGACGTTTTCCGCGTCCGTGCCGCTTTCCGCGGCATCCGTGTCCGCGGTTTGTGCATTTGCGGAAAAAGCCCCCGCCGACAGGGCGGCGACGGCGAGTACGGCAGGAAAAGATGATATCCGGCCGAAGGTTTTCTTCGAAAGAATCATGGCGTTAGACCTTGATGCCTCTGGGAATAACGATAATCTGACGCTAGCAGAGCGAGCCTCTCCCGACAATGTGATCGGTGGCCGCAAAGGCGATTTTCTGAGAGGGGAGCAGGCATGCCCTGGCTCTTTCGAAGCGGTCTGGAGGTCAGCCTCGCTGACACGCCTCCCGCGCCCGGGACCGTGGAGCGCGCCATTACCGAAGAGGCCGCGCTGACCGCCACGCCCGAGGAGGATTTCCGCGTCGAGCCGCTCGTCGCGAAGGACGATTTCGTCGCCCAGGGGGCGCCGGTCCTGCGCTCGCGCCGCGACCCGCGCGTCGTCGTGACAGCCCCGATGCCCGCCCGCGTCGCCGGCATCGACCTCGGCCCCGGCCACCGGCTGACCCGGATGCGGTTCTTCCACGAGGACAGCGCCGGCCGCCACACGCACGAGGTGGGCGACGCTGCGGGCGACTCGGACGCCCTGCGCGCCCTGCTCCTCGGCTCCGGCCTCTGGACGCAGATACGCTCGCGCCCCTTCGGCCGCTTCCCCGACCCCGACGAAGAGCCCGCCGCGATCTTCGTCATGGCCGTCGACACCCGCCCGCTCGCGCCCGACCCGCGCCGCGCGCTCGACCACGAGTTCGGCGCGCTGGAACGCGGGCTGCGGGCGCTCACGCTCCTGACGGGCGGTCCGATCCACCTGTGCCAGCCGCCGGGCGAGGATCTCGTCGGCCCGGCCCGCGTGTCGCAGCGGCTGAAAGTCGTCAAGGTGGCCGGCGCCCATCCCTGGGGCCTCGCCGGCTTCCAGATCCACCGCCACTTCCCGGCCGAGATCGGCCGGCCGGTCTGGGAGCTTCACGCCGAGGACGTGGCCGCCATCGGCGACCTGCTCGCCACCGGCCTTGTCAACGACACCCGGCTCGTCTCGGTCTCCGGCCCGGCGATGCGCAGCGCGCGGCTGGTCCGCTGCCAGCCCGGCGCCGACCTGCGCGGCCTGACCTGGCACGACGTGAAACCCGGCCCGCACGCCATCCTCTCCGGCTCCGCGCTGGAGGGGCGGGAATCGCAATGGCTCACCGGCCGGGACCGGCAGGTCACGGTCATCGACCCCGACCGCCACGGCCCCCGGCCGCACTGGTTCCTCTCGGCCCTGAAACGCGCCTCGCGCCCGCTGCCGCTGATCCCCAGCGCCGCGCTGGAACAGGCCACCGGCGGCGCCCTGCCCGCGATGAGCCTCCTGCGCGCGCTGTCCGCCGGCGACAGCGAAACGGCGGTGAAACTCGGCGCCCTGTCGCTTCTGTCCGAGGATCTCACCCTCGCCGATTACGTCAGCGGCGCCGACCCCTCGCTCTCGCGGCTGCTCGATGCCATGCTGGCGCGGATCGCAGCGGAGGAAGCCATATGATCCGGGGCCTGTGGGACCGCGAAACCGTCGCGCTGATGCTGCTCGCGGCGATCCTGCCCGTCGCCGTCACCTGGCTGGTGATCGAGGGGCCCTGGGCGCTGGCGCGGCTGGGCTTCTTCCTGCTGGTCGCCGGCCTCTGGCACGTCCTGTGGATGCTGGCGCGCGCGCAGCCGCCCTCCTTCGCCGGCGCGCTCACGGCGCTGGCGCTGGCGATGCTGGCGCCCGAGGATCTGGGGATCTTCGCGCTGGTCCTCGGCACCTCCTTCGGCGTGGTGATGGCGGAGCTTGCCTTCGGCGGCTGGGGCCGGAACATCCTGAACCCCGCCACCGTCGCGCTGGCCTTCCTGGGCTTCAGCTTCCCCGCCTCGGGCTGGCCCGGCCTCGCGATCCCGGTGGGCTGGGCGGTGATCCCCGCCGCGCTGATCGGCGCCGCCTTCGGGGTGATCTCCGCCCGCCTGCTGCTGGGCGCGCTGGCCGTCATGGCCCTCGCCGCGCTCGCGGGCATCCCGTTTCCCGACAAGCTGGCGATCTACGGCGTCGTGCTGGTCCTTCTGGTCGCCGACCCGGTCACCAGCGCGACCACCGCGCTCGGCCGCTGGCTGAACGGCGCGCTCTACGCCGCGCTGGCGCTGATGTTCGCGGCCTACTGGACCGGCGCGCACCCGGTTCAGCTGGCGGTCTCGGCGGCGCTTCTGACCTCGCTCGCCGCGCCGCTCTTGGACGAGATCGCCATCGCCCTCTGGCTCACCCTCAGGAGAAGACGCCTTGGCTGACACCGGACCCTTCGCCGCCTGGAAACGCTTCCTCGCGCTGCCGAACGACAGCCGGGGCAAGACCATCGCCGTGGCCTTCGCCGTCGCCACCGCCTGCGCCGTGGCGGTCACCGGCGCCACCGCCATCCTGCGCCCGATCCAGGCCGCCAACCGCGCCGCCGAAGAGCAGCTGCGCCTGGAATCGCTGATCGCCGCGATCCCCGGCATGACTGACCTGCTCGCCCAGTCCGAGGACGGCGCCATCTCGACCGTCGTGGTCGACCTCGAAGAGGGCGCCGCGGCCGAAGGCGTCGACCCCGCCTCGCTCGACACCGCGCTCGCCGACGCCGCCAACTGGACCGAGCTCAGCCCGGCCGAGGATATCGCCGGCCTCGGCGCCCGCCCCGACTACGCCCAGATCTACATCCTGCGCGACGCGGACGGGGCGCTGCAGCTCGTGATCCTGCCGATCGCCGGGCAGGGCTATAACGGCACGATCCAGGCGATGCTGGCGCTGCACGGCGACATGCGCACCATCGCCGGCATGACCGTGACCCAGCAGCAGGAAACGCCGGGCCTCGGCGCCCGGATCGAGGAACCCGCCTGGCAGGCCAGCTTCGCCGGCAAGCAGTTCATCGACGACCTCGGCAACCTGCGCTTCGCCGTCGCCAAGGGCGTCGCCACCTCGCCCTACGAGGTCGACGGCATCACCGGCGCCACCCGCACCTCCACCGCCATGACCCGGATCGTCCGCTTCTGGCTCGGCCCCGACGGCTACGGCCCCGTCATCGAGGCGATGCGCGACGGGGAGTTCTGATCCATGGCGCTCTGGACCACCCTGACGACGCCGCTGATCCGGCAGAACCCGATCACGCTGCAGATCCTCGGGCTCTGCTCGGCGCTGGCGGTGACGACCAAGCTCGACACGGCGCTGACCATGTCGGTGGCGCTGACCGTGGTGCTGGTGCTCTCGGCCTTCGCGGTCAGCCTGATACGCCGCCACATCCCCGGCACCATCCGCCTGATCGTGCAGATCATCATCGTCGCCTCGCTGGTGATCGTCATCGACCAGGTGCTGCAGGCCTATTTCTTCGACATCTCGCAGCGGCTGTCGGTCTTCGTCGCGCTGATAACCACCAACTGCCTGGTCCTCGGCCGGACCGAGAGCTTCGCCCGCTCCAACCCGCCGCTGCCGTCCATGGTCGACGCGCTCGGCAACGGGCTGGGCTATTCGCTGATCCTCGTCATCATCGGCTCGCTGCGCGAGTTCCTCGGCACCGGCGCGCTCCTCGGCTACCAGATCCTGCGCACCACCGATCAGGGCGGCTGGTTCCAGCCGCTGTCGCTGATGCAGCTCGCGCCCTCGGCCTTCTTCCTGCTGGGCCTTCTCGTCTGGGCGATCCGCTCGATCCGCACCGAACAGACCGAGCCGACCGAGCACGAGGCGCCCCGCGTCACGGAGCCCGCGGAATGACCGGCTTCGGCGCCCTCTTCCTCGAAGCGATGTTCGTCGAGAACATGCCGCTCACCCTGTTCCTCGGGCTGTGTACCTTCCTGGCGCTGTCGCGGCGGCTGGAGACGGCGGTGGGCCTCGGCATCGCCGTCACCTTCGTGCTCGGCGTGACGGTGCCGCTGAACCAGCTGATCTATACCGCCGTCCTCGCCCCCGGCGCCTGGGACTGGGCCGGCCGGCCCGAGCTCGACCTGTCCTACCTGTCGCTTCTGGCCTTCATCGGCGTCATCGCCGCCACGGTGCAGCTGATCGAGATGGTGCTGGAGCGTTTCTTCCCCGCCATCCACGGCGCCTTCGGGGTCTTCCTGCCGCTCCTGACGGTGCAATGCGCCATCCTCGCGGGCAGCCTGTTCATGGTGGAACGCAGCTACAGCTTCACCGACTCCGTCGCCTACGGCCTCGGCAGCGGCGCGGGCTTCGCGCTCGCCGTGATCCTCCTGTCGGCGATCCGCACCCGCATGGCCTATGCCGACCTGCCGGCGGGCCTGCGCGGCCTCGGCATCGCCTTCGTCGTGGCGGGGATGATGTCACTCGGCTTTTCCTCCTTCGCACAGATGGTGGGCCCGTGATTGCGGAAATCCTCATAGGCTCGGGCGTCATCGTCGCCCTCGTGCTGCTGCTGACCTTCGGGCTTCTGGGCGCGCGCCGGTCGCTGGTGCCGCAGGGCGCCATCGAGGTCACGGTGAACGAAAGCCAGACGATCCCCGCGAAACGCGGCGACACGCTGCTGTCGGTCCTGCACGGCGCCGGCATCCCGATCCCCGCGGGCTGCGGCGGCTCGGGCACCTGCGGTCTCTGCCGCGTCACCGCCGGCGGCCCCGGCGCGGGCGAGGCGCAGGCGACCGAGAAGGGCATCCTGTCCGCCGCCGAGCGCAAGGCCGGCGTCCGTCTCGCCTGCCAGACCACCCTGCGCGGCCCCGCCACGGTCGAGGTGCCCGCCGACATCCTCTCGGCCGAAACCGTCTCGGCCCGCGTGATCTCAAACACCATGCTGGCGCCCCTGATCCGCGAACTGGTCCTCGACTTGCCCGAAGGCTTCGACATGAACTACCGCGCCGGCATGTTCATGCAGCTCTCGGCGCCGGCCTACACGCTCGACTTCGCCACCATCGAGGTGCCCGAGCCATTCCGCGAGACCTGGCAGGTCAACGGCTGGTTCGGCCTCAAGGCCCGCTCCGACGCCAAGGTCACCCGCGCCTACTCCATCGCCAACCGGCCCGAGGACGCCGGGCGGGCGGTGTTCAACATCCGCCTCGCCGCGCCCCCGCCGGGGCACGAACAGGACATCCCGCCCGGCATCGTCTCGTCCTACCTGTTCGCCTGCCAGCCCGGCGACGACCTCGACATCTCCGGGCCCTTCGGCGAGTTCGGCGTGCAGGACACCGACCGCGAAATGGTGTTCATCGGCGGCGGCGTCGGCATGGCCCCGCTGCGCGCCATGATCCACGAGCAGATCGGCCTCGGGACGCACCGCAAGATGTCCTTCTTCTACGGCGCCCGCTCGGCGGGCGATCTGTTCTACGTCGACGAGCTGGACGGCATCGCCGCCGCGCACGACAACTTCACCTGGACCCCCGCCCTGTCCGACCCGGCGCCGGGCGACCGCTGGACCGGCGCCACCGGCTTCATCCACGAGATCGTGCGCAAGACATTGTCGCAGCACCCTGCGCCGGAGGATTGCGAGTACTATCTCTGTGGTCCGCCGGTGATGATCGCCGCCGTCCTGACCACCCTGCGCAAGCTGGGGGTGGAGCGGCACATGATCCATAACGACGATTTCGGAGCCTGAGCCATGCGCCTGACCCGCCGCCGCCTGCTGACCGCCACTGCCGCGACGCTCGCCGCGCCCCGCCTCGCGCTTGGCGCGTCCCCCGTCGAGACGCTGGACGGCGCCGCCTTCGGCACCGGCTGGCGCGTCGTCCTGCCCGCGGGCGCGGGCGCCGCCCGCCTGCGCGCGCCGCTCAAGGCGCTGCTGGCGGAGATCGACGCCGAGCAAAGCCCCTGGCGCCCCGACAGCCTGATCACCGCCTTCAACCGCGCCCCCGCCGGCCCGGTCGAGGCGACGCCCGAGACGGCCCGCGTCGCCGCCGCCGCCCTGGCGCTGGCCGGCACCACGCACGGCGCCTTCGACCCGTCGGTCGGCCCGCTGGTCGCCCGCTGGGGCTTCGGGCCCATCGAGGGCACGCCCGGCGGCTGGCGCGGCCTCGGCGCCGGGGACGGCATGCTGGAGAAGGCCGAGGACGGGCTGACCCTGGACCTCTGCGGCATCGCCAAGGGCCGCGCGCTCGACCGCATGGCCGAGACGCTGCGGGCCGCGGGCCACGACGACTTCCTGATCGACCTCGGCGGCGAGCTGACCGCCCGGGGCCGCCACCCGACCGGCCGCCCCTGGCATGCCGGCATCGAGGATCCGCGCCCCGGCATCGCCGCGCTGGCCGGCGCCGTCACGCTCGACGGCACCGCCATCGCCACCTCCGGCACCCGCGCGAACAGCTACAGCGCGGGCGACCGGCTCTACAGCCACATCATCGACCCCGCCGCGCGCGAACCGATCACCGGCGCCCTCGCCTCGGTCTCGGTCCTCGCCCCCACGGCGATGGAGGCCGACGGCTGGGCCACCGCCCTGATGGCCGCCGGCGAGACCCGCGGCCCCGCACTCGCCACTCGCCACGGCATCGCCGCGCTGTTCCTGTCGGCCACGCCCGACGGTCTGACCGCCACCCGCACCGGCGGCTTCGACGCGGCGGAGCTCTGAGCATGGAACTCCTCCTCGCCATCGTCATCACCGCCCTGGCCGCCGGCGGCCTCGCCCTCGGCCTCGCGCTCCGGGGCAAGCCGCCGCAGACCGCCTGCGAGGGCACCGCCTGCGCCGGCGGCGAGCGCTGTGCCGGCTGCCCGAACCGTGAAAAGGACGCCGCGCATGGATGAAAGCCGCATCGCCTCGGTCATGCAGCGCGACTTCCTGCGCCTGCGCCCCGACGAACCGATCCGCGCCGCCGTGGCCCAGCTCGTCCGCACCCAGAGCGGCGCGGCGGCCGTCGTGAACCACTCCGGCGGGCTCGCGGGCATCCTGACCCAGAAGGACTGCTTCCGCTCCGCCCTCGGCGCCAGCTACTACCGGCAATGGCAGGGCACCGTGGCCGACCACGCCACGCCGGACGTCGAGACGCTGGACATCGAGACCGACCTCGTCACTGCCGCCGAGGCGTTCATCGAGAAACCGTTCCGCGTCTACCCCGTCACCGACGGCGGTCGGCTCGTCGGCATGCTCACCCGCACCGACCTCCTGGCCGCCTTCCTGCAATACGGCTGAGACGCCGGCGCTAGCCCCGCCACCCGCGTTCCGTCTCCAGCGCGATCGCCAGGTCGACCAGCTCGTCCATGATCCGCGCCTGGTAGACGTCGGGCACCGCCGCCTTCATCCGCAGCGCCTCTGTCGGATAGATCGCCTGCCGCCACAGCAGCCGCTTGAAGAACCGGATCGACAGCGGCAGGCTCTGGTTGGAGAACGCCAGAACCGGCAAGAGCGCGCGGAACGCCGCCGTCGCCCCGTCCCGGTCGCCGGCCAGATAGGCCCGCACGATCCCGCAATAGCTGAAATGCAGCGCCGTCGGCATGAAGGCATCGACGCCCCGGTCCAGCGCCTCGATCAGCTGCTGCACCGCCCAGCCGCCCGAGACATGCATCTCGCCGCCCGTCGCCGCCTTCAGCGCGGTGTATTTCGGCCCGGCATCCGCCGTCTCGACCTTCAGGCAGCGAAACGCCTCGACCGTCTCGAAGAGCTCGACGAGCACCGGCACCGGAATGCCGCCGCCGGCCGCGTCCCAGTCCTGCACCATCACCGGCAGGCCGGCCGCGTCGGCCACGTCGCGGATCTCGGCGGCCAGCGCCGCTCTGTCCTGTCCGCTGAGACTGACCAAGAGGTAGTCGGCCCCCAGCGCCCCGACCCGCCGCGCATTGGCCACCCGCGCCGCGGCCGTCCCGGCCGAGGCGCCGCCGATCACCGGCACCCGGCCGCCCGCAGCCGCCACCACCGTCCGCAGCATGCCGTCGCGCTCCGCCGGCGTCAGCACGTCGACCTCGGCCGCCATGGCCGGCACGAGAAACCCCGCCACGCCGGCCGCCAGCGCATAGCGCACATGCCGCTCCAGCGCCGCGAGATCCACCGCCCCCGCGGCGTCGAAGGGGGTGTTCAGAACCGTGACGATGCCGCGCATGGCGCGCCGGCCCCGGCTCAGTTCCGCCCCTTGCGCTCGCGCTCGTGGAAGTCTTCCTCTGCCCGGCCCGGCGGATCGTCGTAGACGGCCCAGCCGTACTCCCGCTCGCTCGCGGGCAGCTCCTCGGGCTTGATATTGCGCGCCATGTAGGTCTTGGCGATGAAGTTCGCCGTCACCGGCGCGGTCAAAAACAGGAAGATCGTGATCAGCAGCTCGTGGAACGACACCTGCGCCTTGCCCAGCCCGAAATACAGCATCGAGGCGATCAGCACGCCGCCCACGCCCAGCGTCGTCGCCTTGGTCGGCGCGTGCAGCCGCTGCATCGTGTCCGTCAGCTTCAGCATCCCGAACGAGCCGACCAGCCCGAAGATCCCCGCGACGACGAGGAAGAAGGACACCAGGATTTCCGTGTACATCTCCATGACCGCCCCCTACTCGATGATGTCGCCGCGCAGCACGAAGCGGCAATAGGCGACGGTCGAGATGAACCCGACCATCGCGATCAGCAGCGACGCCTCGAAATAGACCGCCGTGCCGCGCCAGATGCCGTACAGCACCATCAGCGCGATTGCGTTGATCACCATCGTGTCCAGCGCCAGGATCCGGTCGGCCACGTCCGGCCCGACGGCGATGCGCCACAGGTTGAACAACAGACCCGCCCCGAAACAGGCAAAGGCGAAAAGAAGCGCGTAGGTGATCACTGGAATATCTCCTTCAGCCGGCGCTCGTAGCGGTTCTTGATCTGGGCGCGCACCCCGTCGGGATCGTCGGTATGCAGGCAATGCACCAGGATCGCCTGGCCGTCCGCCGCCAGCGTCGCCGACACGGTGCCCGGCGTCATCGTGATCGTGCCCGCCAGCACCGTGATCGCCTCGGGCGAGGTCAGTTCCAGCGGCACGCAGATGAAATGCGACCGGATGTTCGCGTTGCGCTTGAACAGGATGATCAGCGCCACCTCGACATTCGCCACCACGATGTCCCAAAGCACGATCAGCGCGTATTCGATCACCCGGAACGGGTAGTGGATCTTCGCCCGGTCCGGCCAGTAGGGCGCGGTCAGAAGCGGCACCACGATGCCGACGGCGAATCCCAGGATCAGGTTGCCCAGCGTCACCGTGCTGACCAGCGCCAGCCAGACGAAGGTCAGCACCAGCGTCAGCAGGGGATGCGGAAAGATGCGTTTCAACGCCATGGCTCAGTGCCCCTCCCCTGCCGCGCCGTCGTGCGCCTCTTCCTCGGCCGCCGCGCCCTCGGCGTCGCCATGCTCGTCGTCACCAGCCTCGTCGGTCTCGTCGCCGTGCCCGTCATCTTGATCGTCGCCGTGGCCCATGGTCTCCATCTTCGACGTCTCGTTCTCGGGCGCGTGCAGCACCGCGTCGACATAGTCGCTGGAATCGTGCAGCTGCCCCGCCGTCGCCTCAAGATAGGACGACACCGGCCCCGCCGCGACCGACAGCAAAGCCAGCAGCGCGATCGCCACCATCACCGGCGCCACGTTCAGCGGCCCGGCCGGCGTGACCTCCGGCGCCAGCGGCGCCGCCGCGCCGCCCGGCGCGATGTCCAGGTCGGGGATCGCCGTCGACTTCCAGAACAGCGCGCTGCCCGCCCGCGCGAAGCCCACGATGGTCATCAGCGACCCCGCCAGCACCGCCGCCCAGGCCCAGCCGATCTCGGCCGGGTCGCGCAGCGCGTCCAGCACCAGAAGCTTGCCCAGGAACCCGCTCAAGGGCGGCATCCCCGCCATGCCGATGGCCGCGGCGAAGAAGATCGCGGCGAACAGCCCGTTCTGGATCGTCTGCGGCGCCGCGTGCAGCAGATCGCCCGAGGCCCGCCGCGACAGCAGCAGGTCGGCGAACAGAAACAGCGCCGCCGCCGCGAAGGTCGAATGCAGCATGTAGTAGAGCGCCGCCAGCGCCGAGTCCGGCGTGAAGGCCGAGATTGCCAGCATCAGCGTCCCCATCGAGCCGACGACGGCAAAGGACAGCATCGGCATCAGCCGCCTCGCCCCCAGCACGCCGACGGCGCCCACCGCCACCGTCACCACCGCCGCCGGGAACAGCCAGTCGCCCGGCAGTCCCTCCAGCGACTCGACATGCGGCCCGAAGACGACCGTATGCACCCGCAGGATCGCGTAGGCCCCGACCTTGGTCATGATCGCGAACAGCGCGGCGACGGGCGCCGGCGCATTGGCATAGGTGTTGGGCAGCCAGAACTGCACCGGGAACAGCGCCGCCTTGATCGCGAAGACGATCATCAGCAGCATCGCCGCCACCCGCAGCAGCGCCGCGTCCTCCGCCGGGATCTCCTGCACCTTCACCGCCAGGTCCGCGATGTTCAGCGTGCCGGTGACGGCATAGAGCGTGCCCACCGCGAACAGGAACAGCGTCGAGCCGGCAAGGTTCATCACCACGTATTGCAGCCCCGCGCGCAGCCGCACCTTGCCGCCGGAATGGATCATCAGCCCGTAGCTGGCGATCAGCAGCACCTCGAAGAAGACGAACAGGTTGAAGACGTCGCCGGTCAGGAAGGCGCCGCAGATGCCCATCAGCTGGAACTGGAACAGCGCGTGGAAATGCCAGCCCCGCGCGTCCCAGCCGCTCGCCACCGCATGGACCAGCGCGATCAGCGCCAGGATCGCCGTCACCAGCACCATCATCGCCGACAGCCGGTCCAGCACCAGCACGATCCCGAACGGCGCAGGCCAGTCGCCCAGCCGGTAGACATGCACCGTCCCGTCCAGCGCCGCGCCGGTCAGCCCGATGGAAATGACCAGCAGCGCCACGGTCCCCGCGATCGACGCCGTCCGCGCCAGCAGCATGTCGTGGCGCATCACGAAGGCGATCAGCGGCGCCAGCAGCGCCGGCAGCACGACGGGGGCGATGATCCAGTGGCTCATCCCTCGCGCTCCGTTCCGGCCGCGTCTTCCTCGTCGGGCTCGCCCGTCATGTCGATCCGGTCATGCGCCGCCTCCAGGAAGGCGCCCAGCGCGATCATCACCAAGACGGCGGTCATCCCGAACGAGATCACGATGGCCGTCAGCACCAGCGCCTGCGGCAGCGGGTCGGTATAGGGCACGTCGGCGTAGTTGTTCAGGATCGGCGGCGCGTCGATGGCGATGCGGCCGGTCGAGAACAGGAAGATGTTCACCGCGTAGGACAGAAACGCCATCCCCAGGATCACCGGGAACGCCCTGAGCCGCAGCATCAGATAGACGCCCCCGGCGGTCAGCACGCCCACCGCGCTCGCAACCACGATCTCCACCTCAGCCCTCCTCTTCTCGTCTCTCGGCCTCTTCGCGGGCCATTTCCTCGGGCGGCTGCGACGGGTCGTAGTCCATCGGCCCGATATTCACCGTCTCGCCGGCATAGCGTGCGATCCGCGACAGGCTGTAGAGCGTCAGCATCACCGCCCCCAGCACCGCCAGGAACACGCCCAGGTCGAACAACGCCGCGGTGGCCAGCTCGAACTCCTCGATGGGCGGCAGATGCACGTAGCCGAAGGCGCTGGTCAGGAACGGCTGCCCGGCGAACCACGCGCCCACCCCGGTCAGCCCGGCGATGACGACGCCCGAGCCGATCATCGAGTGATACTCGATCCGCTGGCGGCCCTGCGTCCAGGCAAAGCCCGACGCCATGTACTGCATCAGAAGCGCGATGGAGATCACCAGCCCGGCCACGAAGCCGCCCCCCGGCTGGTTGTGCCCGCGCAGGAAGATGTAGAGGCCCACGACCGCGGCGATCGGCATCATCACCCGCGTCGCCACCACCATCATCAGCGGGTGCCGGTCGCGCGAGCGGTCGCGGCTGAAATCCCAGTTGCGCAGCCGCCGCGAGGCCGGCCCGGCCAGCAGCGCCTCCATCAGCGCATAGATCGTCAGCCCCGCGATCCCCAGCACGATGATCTCGCCGAACGTGTCGTAGCCCCGGAAGTCCACCAGGATCACGTTGACCACGTTGGTGCCGCCCCCGCCGCTATAGGAATTCTCCAGGTGGAAATCCGAGATCGTCGAGAAGTCGCGCCTCAGGAACGCATAGGTCAGCATCGCCACCCCGCCGCCGGCGCCCAGCGCGATGACCGCGTCGCGCAGGCGCAGCGCCGGGCCGCTTTCCCGCGGGGTCTCCTTCGGCATGAAGTGCAGCGCCAGAAGCAGCAGGATGATGGTGACCGTCTCCACCGAGATCTGCGTCAGCGCCAGGTCCGGCGCCGACATATAGACGAAGCCGGCCGAGATCATCAGCCCGATGATCCCGATCAGCACCAGCGCCCGGAACCGGTTGCGGTGCATCACCACCACGGCCAGCGTGGCGCCCAGCAGCATCACCCAGCCGACGCCCACTACCGGCGGGATCGGCAGCATCTCGCGCGTCGCGGGCGCCATGCCGCCGCCGGCCCAGGCGAGATAGCCCAGCACCACCGTCGCCGCGGTGAAGATCGCCAGATACCGGCTGATCGCCCCGTTATGCGTGCCCTCGGCGATCCGGCCCGACACAGTCGCCGCCTGCCGCACGATCCAGTCGAAGATCACCTTCGCCTCGGGCCGCGGCATGGCGATCCACAGCCGGTCCAGCGGCCGGTGCAGCCCCAGCAGGATCGCGCCGCCCACCACCGCGATGACCGACATGAACAGCGCCGGCGTCACGCCGTGCCAGAGCTTCAGATGCATGTGCATCTCCTGGCCCGTCACCGCCCCGGCCGTCAGGTTCACCAGCGGCTCCACCGTCGCCGCCGGGAACACGCCGATCAGCACCACCAGCACCGCCAACAGCGCCGGCGCCGCGTACATCCCGAAGGGCGGGTCGTGCGGCTTGTGCGGATAGTCGTCGCGCACCGGCCCCAGGAAGACATGCGCCACGAAGCGGAACGAATAGGCCACCGACAGCAGCGCCCCGATGGTCGCCACAATACCGACGATCTGCGGGTTGCCGGCCCAGGTCGTATGCGCCGCCTCCTCCAGCATCAGCTCCTTCGACAGAAAGCCGTTGAACAGCGGGATGCCCGCCATGGACAGCGCCGCGACCGTCGAGATCGCGAAGGTCACCGGCATCAGGCTCGCCAGCCCGCCCAGCCGCTTGATGTCGCGGGTATGTGCCTCGTGGTCGACGATGCCGGCGCACATGAACAGCGACGCCTTGAAGGTCAGGTGGTTGATGATGTGGAACACCGCCACGCCTGCCGCAACCGGCGTGCCGAAGCCCAGAAGCATCGTCAGAAGCCCCAGATGCGACACGGTCGAGAACGCCAGAAGCGCCTTCAGGTCGTCCTTGAACAGCGCGATCAGCGCACCGATCACCATGGTGACAAGGCCCGTGGTCGCCACGATGTAGAACCACGCATCGGTGCCCGCCAGCACCGGCCACAGCCGCGCCATCAGGAACACGCCCGCCTTCACCATGGTCGCGCTGTGCAGATAGGCCGAGACCGGCGTCGGGGCGGCCATCGCGTGCGGCAGCCAGAAATGGAACGGGAACTGCGCCGACTTGGTGAAGGTGCCCAAGAGGATCAGGATCAGCGCCGGCAGATACCAGTCGCTCGCCTGGATCGCCTCGGTCTCGGCGAGGATCTCGGTCAGCTCGTAGCTGCCCGCGATATTGCCCAGGATCAGCATCCCGCCGATCATCGCCAGCCCGCCGCCGCCGGTGACCGCGAGCGCCATGCGGGCGCCCTGCCGACCCTCGGGCAGGTGCTTCCAGTAGCCGATCAGCAGGAAGGACGACAGGCTCGTCAGCTCCCAGAAGATAAGCAAAAGCAATATGTTGTCCGAGATCACGATGCCCAGCATCGCGCCCTGGAACAGCAGCAGATAGGTGTAGAACACCCCCATCGGGTCTTCGCCCGCCAGGTAGAACCGCGCATAGAGCGTGATCAGCAGCCCGACGCCCAGGATCATCCCCGCGAACAGCAGCCCCAGCCCGTCGAGGAAGAACGACGCCTTCAGCCCCAGCGCCGGCAGCCAGGCGATCTCGGCCTCGATCACCTCGCCCGAGAACACCGAGGGCGCCAGGATCGCCAGCATCACCAGCGCCAGGATCGTCGGCATCGCGGTCGTCACGGCGCAGACATTGCGCCCCGCGCGTATCATCAGCCCCGGCAGCAACGCGCCCAGAAACGGCAGCATCGCGATTATCGGAAGAAAGCCCCCGCCTTCGGTCATCCCGCGTCCTTCATCCCGTCCCGTCGCGCCATTATACGTCCGGCGGCGCGTGCCGGGATGAAACTAGATTATTCGTCGGCAAGCACAAACCGATTTCCCGACTCCCTGACGCGGATTTCATCGCGCGTGCCCCGCCGGGCCGGGAGCGGCGCCGCCGGCGCCGCCGCGCGGTGCGTTAACTATCTGGTAATAAACCGAAAATGTTTCGCGCGCGAAACATTTGCCCTCAGACCATCAGCCGCGACGGGTCCAGCGCGGTCACCACGTCCGGCGCCAGCGCCGGCGCCTCGCCGGCCACCAGCGCCGCGGTCAGCGCCGCCAGCGCCGGCGCGGTCTGCACGCCGTAGCCGCCCTGCCCCGCCAGCCAGAAGAACCCCGGCTCCCAGGCGTCGAAGCCCACCAGCGGCGTGCGGTCGTTCGCGAAGGTCCTCAGCCCCGCCCAGGAGGTCTCGACCCGCGTCAGCGGCACCGTGACCGCGCGTTCGTAGCGGTCCAGCCCCTCGGCCAGCACCATGTCGTCGGCCCAGGCGTCGTGCGGGTCGACCTCGTCCTCGTCGGCGGGGCTGACCATCAGCTTGCCGGCCTCGGGCTTGGCGTACCAGTTTTCCGCGGCCGAGCCGAACAGCGGCCAGGCCGACACGTCGTGCCCGTCCGGCGCGGGCAGGATCGCCGCCGACCGCCGCAGCGCCTGCAGCGGGATCGGTTTCGCACCGGCCAGATGCGCCACATCCGCCGCCCAGGCGCCGGCCGCGTTCACCACCACCGGCGCCGCCAGCCGGTCGCGGCGGGTCTCGACCTTCCACAGCCCGTCGCCATGCCGCATCCGCCGCACCTGCGCGCCGGTGCGGATCTCGCCGCCCGCGCGCCGCAGCATCTTGGCGAAGCCCGACAGCATCCGGTCGACGTCGATGTCCTGCGCATCCCGCTCGATCACCGCGCCCGCGATGGCCTCGCGCCGCAGGATCGGCACCAGGTCCACCGCCTCGTCGGGCGTCAGCCGGTCGAGCCCCGACGACCCGGCCGCGTATTTGTCCAGCGCCGGCATCTCGTCTTCGGTGGCCACCAGCAACTCGCCCCGCGGCGACAGCAACGAGGTCTCCGATACGCCCTCGGGCGCCTCCATGAACGGCGCGGCGGCGGCGTTCAGCGCGCGCAGCGTGGCGTTGCCGTAGTTCCGGATGAAGATCGCCGCCGAGCGCCCGGTGGAGTGATAGCCGAGCTGGTCCTCGCCTTCGAGCACCACAACGGTCATCCCGCGTTCCGCGATCCGCGCCGCAGCACTGATCCCGGCGATTCCGCCGCCGATGACGATCACGTCGGCCGTGGTCATTTCCCCTCCTCGAATCCGGTCAGCACCCGGGTCAGGTTCGCGCCGAGACTGTCCGACAGGTAGCCGCCCTCCTGCACGAAGACGCAAGGCAACCCCGTCGCTGCGAAAGCGGCCCCGATCCGGGCGAATCCGTCCTGCGTCACCGCGAAGCCCTGGAACGGATCGTCGACCGAGGCATCGAGCCCCAACGCAACGACGACGACATCGGTTCCAAACGCCGCCACCCGCTGCAGCGCCGTCTCCAGCGCGGCGAGATAGGCCGCATCGTCGGTCCCGCGCGGCAGCGGCAGGTTCAGGTTGTAGCCCATGCCGCGGCCCGCGCCCCGCTCCTGCGCGTGGCCCCAGAAGAACGGGTAGAACCGCACCGGGTCGGCGTGGATCGACACGGTCAGCACGTCGTCGCGGTCGTAGAATAGGCCTTGCGTGCCGTTGCCGTGATGCACGTCCACGTCCACGATGGCGGGCCGGAGCCCCTTCGCCCGCAGCCGCTCTGCCGCGATGCCGGCGTTGTTCAGGAAACAAAAGCCCCCCGCCAGGTCGCCGAAGGCATGGTGCCCCGGCGGCCGCGACAGCGCATAGACCGCCCTTTCGCCGCCCGCCACCGCGTCGGCCCCGGCCACCGCCGTCTGCGCCGACCAGTAGGCGGCCTGCCACGTGCCGTCGGCGATGGGACAGGCCGTGTCCGCCTGGTGATAGCCCGCCTGCCCCACGGCCGAGCGCGGGTAGCCGTCGCTGCGCGCGGCGGGGTGGATGTTCGGGATCACCTCGGCGCCCGCGCCCTCGATCCGCTGCCAGCGTTTCACGATGGTCTGCAGGAACACCAGGTAGTCCGGCGAGTGCAGCGCCGCGATCGGGCCCATGCCGGCATCGGCGGGCGCCGCGAAACCGCAGCCCGCCGCCTCGGCCGCCGCCTTCAGCACCGCGATGCGCTCGGGCTGTTCGGGGTTCGGCAGGATCGCCCCGTTCGCCATGAAATGCCTGGGGTCGTGCGCCCATTGCCGGTCGTCGAAGATCGTCTTCATGCCTCTCCTTTCAGCGCCGCGCCGCCCGCGGCGCCCAGCACCATTTCCTGCACGTCGTCCATGGCGGCAAAGCCCAGCCGCTCGTAGAACGCCCGCGCCCCTGCGCTGTGGTGGTAGACGTTCAGCTTCAGAAACCGCGCCGCCCAGACCTGTTCGGCATCCGCCCAGACCCGCGCCAGCAGCTTCCTGCCGATGCCCTGCCCGCGAAATCCGGGCGCGGTCCAGAGGTCGGAGACATAGATCCCCGCCCCGCCGCGCACCGTCGAGAAGCACGGCGAATAGAGCGCGGCGCCGGCCAGGTCGGCGCCCGCCTCGGCCAGCACGGCGCGAAACGCCGGCGCCCCGCCCCAGCCGGCGCGGCGCAGATCCGCCTCGGTCGCCGCGTGCGCATCGCCCAGGTCGTCCGACAGCCGCTGCAGCGCGTCCTGCAGGCGCGGGACGTCCTGCGCCTCGGCGATACGCAGCGCCAGCGCGGTCATATCGCCGTCCGGTCCGCGCCCTTGAGCCCCAGCATCTCGCGCGCCTCCGCCGGGCCCGCGACCTCGCGGCCCAGCCCCTCGACGATGCCGCGCACCTTCGCGACCTGCTCGGCGTTGCTGCGGGCCAGCTGCCCGCGCGCGATCATCAGGCTGTCCTCCAGCCCGACGCGCACATGCCCGCCCATCGCCGCCGCCATCGCCGCCATCGGCATCTGGTGGCGCCCGGCGGCCAGCACGGAAAACGCATAGGCGTCGCCGAAGAGCTTGTCGGCGATGCGCACCATGTGGGTCAGGTTCTCCGGGTCCGGCCCGATGCCGCCCAGCACGCCGAATACGAACTGGATGAAAACCGGCGCCTCGACCAGCCCGCGATCCATGAAGTGGCGCAGCATGTAGAGATGGCCCACCTCGTAGCATTCGAATTCGAACCGGGCGCCGCGCTCCCGGCCCATCTCGGTCAGGATGCGGGCGATGTCGCGGGGGGTATTCTTGAAGACGAGGTCGTCGGAGTTTTCCAGGAACGGCTTTTCCCAGTCGTGTTTCCATTCCGTGATCCGCTCCGCCGCCGGGTAAATGGCGAAGTTCATCGACCCCATGTTGAGCGAGCACATCTCGGGCTCGGCCCGTTTCGGTGCGGCCAGCCGGTCGTCGAGCGTCATGATCGCGCTGCCGCCGGTGGTCAGGTTCAGCACCGCATCCGTCGCCTGCTTCAGCCGCGGCAGGAAGGCCATGAAATGATCCGCGCTGGCCGAGGGCCGCCCGTCGTCGGGGTCGCGCGCGTGCAGGTGTAGGATCGAGGCGCCGGCCTCGGCCGCGCCCAGGGCGCTTTCGGTGATCTCGTCCGGCGTGACCGGCAGGTAGGGCGACATCGACGGCGTGTGGATCGAGCCGGTGACGGCGCAGGTGATGACAATACGCGACATGGCTCAGCCCGGCTCCGGCACCGAGGCGAGTTCCGCCGCGAACTGCGAAAGCGAGATATCCAGCCCCTCGACGATCTCGTCGAGATGGGTGTCGGTCAGGATCAGCGGCGGGCAGACCAGGATATGGTCGCCCTCGACCCCGTCGCGGGTGCGGCGGGAATAGACAATGAGGCCGTTGGCATAGGCGATGTCGACGAAGCGCTGATGCGCGTTCAGCGCCTTGGGCAGCGGCGCCTTGCTGTCGCGGTCGGCCATGAACTCGAAGGCGGTCAGCAGGCCCTTGCCGCGGACGTCGCCGACGATCTCGTGCTTCTGCATGAGCCCGTGCAGGCGCGCGATCAGCTTTTCGCCCATTGTCCTTGCATTTTCGCAAAGCCCCTGCCGCTCGATCTCGTCCACCACGGCCAGCCCCGCGGCGCAGGCCAAGGGGTTGCCGGCATAGGTGAAGCCGTGCGCGAAACCGCCCGCTTCCAGCACCGGGTCGACCAGCCGCTCGTCGGCGATCATCGCGCCCAGCGGCGCATAGCCGGCACCCAGCCCCTTGGACATCACCACGATGTCGGGGCGCGTGCCCCAGTGCTCGCAGCCGAGAAACGCGCCGGTGCGGCCGGCGCCGGTCATCACCTCGTCCATGATCAACAGGACGCCGTGGCGGTCGCAGACCTCGCGGACGGCCTCCATGTAGCCTTCGGGCGGCACCAGCGCGCCGGTGGAGGCGCCGCCGACGGGCTCCAGCAGGAAGGCCAGCACCGTCTCCGGCCCCTCGGCCCGGATCTGCGCCTCCAGCGTGTCGGCGTAATGCCGCCCCGTCGCCGGGTCGTCCGGGTCCAGCCCGTCGAGATAGGCGCGCGGGGCGGGCACCTTGGGCATCGGCCGCAGCATCGCCTCGAACGGCACGGTCAGGGGGCCGTAGGAGGTGGTCGCCAGCGCGCCCAAAGTGCAGCCGTGATAGGAGGGCGCGCGGCTGATCACCTTCCAGCGCGTGCCCTGCCCGACGGCCAGCGCGTATTGCCGCGCCAGCTTCATGCCGCTTTCCACCGCCTCGGAGCCGCCGGAGACGAAGAACACCTTCGACAGCCCCTCGGGCATCAGCCCGACGAGCCGCGAGGCCAGTTTCTCGGACGCCTCGGTCTCGAAATGCAGGCGGTAGCCGAAGGTGGACTTCTCCATCTGCCGTTGCATCGCGGCCAGCACATGCGGGTTGGAATGGCCGATATTGCAGACCATCGCGCCTGACGAGCCGTCGAGGTAGCGCCGCCCGTCCTTGTCCCACATGTAGACGCCGCGCGCCTGGTCGAGCACCGGCTTGCGCCCGCGGCCCTGGTAGAACAGGTGGCTCATCTCATCCCCCCGGCAGCGCCGCGCAGTCCTTGGGCCGGAAGCCCACCGTGACCGACGTGCCCTCGGCGAAGGGATGCCCGTCGATCAGGTTGATCGCCTGGAACTGCGTCTCGCCGGCGCGGACGAAATAGCGGACGGTCTGGCCCTGGTAGTCGACGGTCTCGACCGTCGCCTCGGCCGTCACCAGCCCCTCGGGCGCGGTGTCTTTCGCATAAAGCGTCAGCTTCTCGGCGCGGAGCACCAGCTTGGCCGGCCCCTGGCCGACGCCCTTCGCCTTCTCGGGCGGGACCTGGACCGTGCCGAACAGCGGCACCTCCAGCGTGGCGCCGTCGCCGGCGGCCTTGCAGGTGCCGTCGAGGATGTTCGAGGCGCCCAGGAAGTTCGCCACGAATTCCGAGGCGGGGGTGTTGTAGACCTCCTCGGGGGTGCCGACCTGCTCGACGCGGCCGTTCGACATCACCACGATCTCGTCGGACATCGCCAGCGCCTCGGACTGGTCGTGGGTGACGAAGACGGTGGTCACGCCGATCTGGTCCTGGATGCGCTTCAGCTCCACGCGCATGTCCTCGCGCAGGTTGGCGTCGAGCGCCGAGAGCGGCTCGTCCAGCAGCAGCACGTCGGGTTCCACCACGATGGCGCGGGCCAGCGCGATGCGCTGCTGCTGGCCGCCGGACAGCGCCTTGGGATAGCGGTCGCCCACCTGCGGCAGCTGCACCAGTTCCAGCGCCTCGCGCACCTTCTTCTCGGCGTCCGCCTTCGACACGTTGCGGTATTTCAGCCCGAAGGCCACGTTGTCGGCCACGGTCTTGTGCGGGAACAGCGCGTAGTTCTGGAACACGATGCCGAGGTTGCGCTTGTGGATCGGCACGTCGTTGACCCGCTTGCCGCCGATCCGGATTTCGCCCTCGGTCGGGTCCAGAAGCCCCGCGATCATGCGCAGGTTCGTCGTCTTGCCGCAGCCGGACGGCCCCAGCAGGGTGACGAAGGCGCCTTCGGACACTTCCAGGTTCGTCTGGTGCACGGCGGTGAAGCTGCCGAAGCGCTTGACGATGTTGTCGAGGGTGACGGAACTCATGCGGCGATCCTCGCGAGGCAGCGGGCGGAGGGGGCGGCCGCCCCCTCCCC
>NZ_JARGYC010000035.1 GCF_029168335.1 Psychromarinibacter sediminicola | reverse complement strand
GAAGCCGACGTGAACCTGCCGGGCCGAGAGGCCGAGATCGCCGACATTGTTGAGCGCCAGTATGGGTTGCACAGGGAGGAGGCCGCGCGCGCCAAGCCACCGCCGACCCGTTCGATCCAGACACGCGCGCCGCCCTTGAACCGTTTGACAATCCAACTCGACCCGAGGCCATAGGACGACAGAAAGAGCCCGTCCATGACGATGTAAGTGGCGGATAGTATCAAGAACTGCGGCCAGAAAGCGGCTTCGCTGGTGATGAATTGCGGGAAGAGCGCCGCGAAGAAAACAACAGCTTTCGGGTTCGCAGCGGACGTCAGGAAACCTTGGAGCCAAAGGGTTCGCAGTGAAGCTCTCTTCCGCTCCGCAGGCCCACCTGTGTCATCTGGCTTAGCTCGTCGGATCATGCGGACGCCCAACCAGATCAGGTATGCAACCCCCACCCACTTGATGACTGTGAGGGCAGTCGCAGATGCCGCGATAATAGCGGCCAGCCCCAAACCCGCCGCCAGCATCTGCAAGGCGTTTGCTGAAAGGTCACCTGCGGCGGTCGACAACGAACGCTTGAAGCCGTGAACGCCACTAGTGGTGAGCATCAATAACTGGCTTGGTCCCGGCGTACTCATCAACGCCAGTACGGTCATTACGTACAATGTCCAGGTTTCAATTGGCATCGGTTGGCACCCTCCCGTTCCCCTCACTCTTACATTGAACGAATCTCTTCACAATTTTGAAATGCTTTCGTGCTGTGCGTTCCGGGTTAGCAGACATTGGCTGCAACGCGAAAAGCTGGAATTCTGGCCTCCTTCCGGCCGTGCGCTGCATCCGGGTGCGTGGTGCGTGCGCGCACGCACCCTACGGGGCTACGGGGCGCGCTGAACCATGTCCGACCCGAACCGGACCCCGGTCGCCGGGCGCAGGAAGGTCCGCTTCGCGAGACGAAGCGGACCCTCCGGCCATGCTGCGGAAGTTCGGCTTTAGTGGCCGGGTTGCCGCATCTTCCTTTCAAGGTAGTCGGCAAAACGCCCTGCATAGCGACGCTGAAGCTCGGGAATTTGCCAATCCTTGCCGCTCACTTGTCCACGACAGCCTACGGAACCACAGGCACAATCCATCTGCCAATCGTCGTCATCACCGGTTGCGTAGTCGAAGGTGAGTTCTTCGCCAACTTCTATATCCCGGATGGCCCGAAACGTGATTTGACCAACGATTTGAACGTTAGGGTTACACGAATGGTTCAAACACATCATTGATGCGTCACGCTCTTCCTGCGTTATCGGACCGATGAACAAGTGGTCGTCGATTTGAATTTCTGCCGGACCGAGCGTTTCGGCGAGTTCGTCGCGGGTGCGCCGGTCGAACACGTGACCGCCCTTTACGACCACCGTTTCCCCTGGTGCGATGGCCGACACACAGAAAAGGCCGAGCCCTTCTATGTTGCTACCCCGCTTTTCAACCTTGTCCGAAAACCATGTCGTCACAACTGCACCTCCGTCGCCAGGTGGCGATCGTTATCTGAGCCTTGTGACAAGCCTGTGAACGAGGCACTTATCGTGCTCCAGCGATCGTGCGTAGAGTGGCCAGCGGTCATTCGCTGCACCACCCTCCATCAGCAGGTACGGCCTCCTTCCGCCCGTCCGCTGCATCCGAGTGCGTGGTGCGTGCGAGCACGCACCCTACGCGGCGCGCGGGGCGGATGGGCCGGCCTACTCCGCCGCCAGGGGGAGGTCGACGCGGCCGATCCGGGTCAGGTCCGCCACCACGCCGCGCATCAGCTCCTGGAAGGCGGCGAAGTTGCCGTTGGGCCGCACGTGACGCTCGTCCATGTAGAGCGCGCGGTCGATCTCCACCTGGACCACATGCTGCCCGCGCGAGGGGCGGCCGTAATGCTGCGCCGTGTAGGCGCCTGCGAAGGGCGAGTTGCGGACGACGCGCAGACCGGCCCCGGCGAAGGCGGCCTCGATCATGTCCACCACCGCGGCCTCGGCGGCGGCGCCGAAGCGGTCGCCCAGGACGATCTCGGGATGCGGGGTGCCGGCCGTGCCGACGCTGTCGATCGCCTCGTGCGGCATCGAGTGGCAGTCGATCAGGATCGCCTGGCCGTGCAGATCGCGCGCCGTCGTCAGCAGCGCCTGAAGCTGCGCATGATACGGCCGCCAGTGGTCGCGCAGACGCTCCTGCGCCTCGTCCTGCGTCAGCTTCGCGCGATAGATGGCGCGGCCGTTCGCCACGACGCGCGGGATCACGCCCAGCCCGGAGGTCACCCGCGGATTGTGGGCCGAGCGGCGCACCCCCTCGATCAGGGCGGGGTCGAGCTCCTCGGCGGAGCGGTTCAGGTCGATGAAGGCGCGCGGCGCCGTTGCCGCCAGAAGCGGCGCCCCGAATTCGGGCGCGCAGCCGAAGAGCTGGTCGACGAAGGCATCCTCGGAGGACCGAATCGCCCGCTCGTCCAGCACCGACCGGCGCAGGAAGGCGCTCGGATAGTCGCGCCCACTATGCGGCGAGGCAAAAACCACCGGCGTGGTCTGCCGGTCCGGTCGGGCGAGTGTAAACGGTGGCTTGGTCAATCCCGTCTCCTGCTGAAAGGCAATATAGACGGAACCGGGCGGATGCCAAAAGCCCTTGAACAGCGCGCACGGAGACTTTATACGCTCAGCCCTACGGCGCGGGGGACACCCGCGTCTTGTTCGTTCGGAACGGGACGCGGCCACCGGGCCAAGGGGCGGTTAGCTCAGCGGTAGAGCACTACGTTGACATCGTAGGGGTCACTGGTTCGATCCCAGTACCGCCCACCATCCCGCCGCCGCGGCGGGGACAGATCATCGCCCCATGGGGCGGACCGTAACCACTGGCGCCCGGGCGCCGGCAACAGGAGATGACCGATGAAAGTTCGGAATTCGCTCCGCTCGCTGAAGAACCGGCACCGCGACTGCCGGGTCGTGCGCCGCAAGGGCCGCGTCTATGTGATCAACAAGTCGCAGAAGCGGTTCAAGGCCCGCCAGGGCTGATCACCGGCGCCAGCGTGCGAAACGGGCCGCCCCGCCAAGGCGGCCTTTTTCTGTTGGACCCGCTGCCGCGGCGGGAGGTGTGACATGCGGATCGGAATCAGCGGGGCCGGCATTGCCGGGCCCACCCTGGCCTGGTGGCTGGAGCGGGCCGGGCACGCCCCGACACTGATCGAACGCGCGCCGGCGCTGCGAACCGGCGGGTACATCATCGACTTCTGGGGCGCCGGCTATACGGTGGCCGAGCGGATGGGGCTCATGGACCGCATCCACGCGCGCGGCTACCGGCTGGAGGAACTGCGCCTGGTGGACCGCCACGGCCGCCGCGCGGGCGGGTTTTCGGCCGATGTGTTCCACCGCGCCACGGGCGGCCGTTTCGTCAGCCTGCCGCGGGGCGATCTGGCCGCGGCGATCCACGGCGATCTGCAGCGGACGGAGACGGTGTTCGGGCGGTCGGTCGCGGAGCTGGCGCCGCAGGACGACCGCGTGGGCGTGACGCTGGACGACGGCACGGCGCACGAATTCGACCTTCTGGTCGGCGCCGACGGGCTGCATTCGCAGGTGCGCGCGTTGGGCTGGGGGCCGCAGGACCGGTACGAGCGGACGCTGGGCTATTATGTCGCCGCCTTCGAGACGGCGGGCTATCCGCATCGCGACCCCGATGTCTATGTCAGCCATCTGGCGCCGCAGCGCAGCCTGTCGCGGTTCTCGCTGCAGGGCGACCGGACGATGGTGCTTCTGGTGTTCTCCGCCGATCTCCTGGACGGGCCGGAGCCGCGGGACGCGGCCGGGCGGCGAGCGCTTCTGCACGACGTCTTCGGCGGGTGCGGCTGGGAAGCGCCGGAGATCCTGCGCCACCTGGACGGGGCGGAGGATCTCTATTTCGACCGGGTCAGCCAGATCGAGATACCCGAGTGGCACCGGGGCCGCACGGTCCTGATCGGCGACGCGGCGGCCTGCGCCTCGCTCCTGGCCGGCGAAGGGACGGGGCTTGCCATGACCGAAGCCTACGTGCTGGCCGCCGAATTGCAGCGCGCCGGGGCCGACATGCCCGCCGCGCTGGCCGCCTACGAGACCCGGCTGCGCGACTTCATCGCCGGCAAGCAGCGCGCGGCCCGCGGGCTGGCCTCCTCCTTCGCGCCGAACAGCGCCTTCGCCGTCCGGCTGCGGCAGCTGGCGACGCGGCTGATGCGCGTCGGGCCGCTCGCCGACCTGATGATCGGGCGCATGCTGCGCGACGACGTCGACCTGCCGGACCCGGGGCGCCCGGCGGGTTAGACCGCGTCGCGTTCCTTCGCAGTCACGCGACGCGCTCCAACCTGTTTAGGTCGCATGCCCGGGGCGCACAAAACCGGTCCCCACTTTTGTGCGGCATGCTCCTGTTCCTGCATGCCCGGGGCGCACAAAACCGGTCCCCACTTTTGTGCGGCATGCTTCAGCGCCCGACCGCCGAGATCAGCAGCCGCACGATGGTGTCGCGGGTGACGTACCCGGTCGCGGGCAGGTTGCTCATCCGCTGGAACCGGCGCAGCGCGCGGCGGGTGGAGTCGGTGAAGTCGCCGTCGACCGTGCCGGGCTGAAGCTCCATCTCGGCGAGTTGCGATTCGATCATCCGGCGCCGGAACGGGTCGAGGTTCAGGCTGCGCTCCTCGTCGCGGGCGGCCTCGACCACATGGGCCGGCGTCTCCGGCGCGCTGAGGCTGTCGATCCGTGCCCGGGCCTCGGCCGCGAAGCGTCCGTTCGGGTATTCGGACAGGTACTGGCGGTACGACGCGATGGTGCCGCCGTTCACCGCCGAATCCCAGGCCCGGCGCTCGGCCTCGGCGGCGGCCTGCCGCTTCTCGCGCTCGATGCGGTCCAGCCCGGCCTTCGCCCGGTCCGAGAACAGACCGTCGGGATAGCGCTGCAGATAGGCGCGATAGCCGTCCTCGGTGCCGTCCGCGCCGGTGCGCCGCCACCAGTCGCGGTCGCGCCGCTCTTCCTCGGCGCGGCGCCGCTCGGCCTCGCGGCGCAGTTCCTCGGCGCGCGCGGCGCCTTCCTGCTCGATGCGGGCGACCTGGTTGGCGGTCAGGTAGCCGGTCGCGTTCGCGCCGACATCGTTCTGGAACCGCCGGATGGCGCCGCGCGTGTTGGGCCCGAAGACGCCATCGACGCCGCGCGTGTCATAGCCCAGCAGCGTCAGGTATTCCTGGATGTGCCGCCGCCGGTCGCGGTCGAGGTTCAGCGCCACCTCCTGCTCGCGGGCCCGGTCCTCCGGCGTCGCGCTGAGCTCGTCGATGCGGGCGCGGGCCTCCTGCGCGAAGCGGCCGGTCGGGTAGCGGCGGAGATAGCGCGCATAGCTCGCCGGCGAGTCGCCGTCGACCGCCTGCTGCCACAGCGCCCGCTCGGCCGCGTCCGGCGGCACCACCGGCGCCGAGGCGGGCAGGAAGGCGCGCGCGCGCGGGATATAGCCGTCGACATTCACCCCGTCCGGCGCCGCGCGCACCGCGTCGGCCACGCTCATCCCCGGCGACAGGATGCCGCCGCGCAGGAAGTCGGCGATCCGCGAGGGCACGCCCGTCGCCACCGTCACGCCGTTCGGAATGTCCCCCGACCGGAAGCCGCGGCGCAGGCTCCAGCCGATCTCGGGCGCGTCGTTGTCCACCGCCACCGCGATCAGCGCGTCGCCCGCATTGCGCCGGGCGACGTTGTAGAGCGCCTCGAAGGACAGCCCGTAGCGGCCCACGGTAAAGCTGTCGGGCGCGTCGGCATCGGTGGTCAGCAGCCAGCTGTCGCCCTGCATCCGCGCATAATGGCCGTGGGTGACGACGATGATCCGGTCGGCCCGGGCCAGCTCGCGCCCGATATCGGGCAGCCGCCGCGCCAGGGTCGCGCTGTCCAGGTTCTCCACCACGATGGTGCGGAACCCGGCGCCGTTCAGGAACGGCACCAGATCCAGCAGCGCGCGCGCGTTCTCGGCCCGGGGGTAGTTGCGGTAGTCGTTGTTGGCGACGATCAGGGCCAGGTTCTCGGCACGGGCGGCGCCGGCGGCCGCTAACATGGCCAGGGCGATCAGGATTCGGGCAAACGGGTGTCTCATCAAACGGACTCCTTCATCGAATGGGGCGATCGGACGGCTCAGCCGTAGTCGCGCCGGTCGTCGATCACCTTGCCATCATTGGGCAGCGTCCCAACGCCGACAAGCGCGACGCGGCCCCGCAGCTTCAACACATCGGCAACGCTCTGCTCATAGTCGGCGGAACTCTGCGCGTCGGTCTCGATCTGGACGTCCAGCACGTCGCGCTCCTCGGCGCGGGTGACGGTGATGCGGGCGCGCGCGACCTCGGGGTGCCGCGCGACCAGCTCGGCCACCTGCTCGGGGCGGACGAACATGCCCTTGATCTTGGCGGTCTGGTCGGCGCGGCCCATCCAGCCCCTGATGCGCATGTTGGTGCGGCCGCAGGGGCTTTCTCCGGGCATCACGGCCGACAGGTCGCCGGTGGCGAAGCGGATCAGCGGGTAGTCGGGGTTCAGCGTGGTGACGACCACCTCGCCGACCTCGCCGTCGGGCACGGGGTCGCCGGTACCGGGGCGCACGATCTCGACCAGCACGCCCTCGTCCACGATCATCCCCTCCATGGCCGGGCTCTCATAGGCGATATTGCCGAGATCGGCCGTCGCATAGCATTGCAGACAGGCGATGCCGCGGTCGGCGTATTCCTGGCGCAGCGAGGGAAACAGCGCCCCGCCCGACACCGCCGCCTTCTCGATCTTCAGCGGCAGCCCCAGCGCGTCGGCCTTGTCGAGGATCGACTTCAGGTAATCCGGCGTCCCGGCATAGCCGGTCACGCCCAGATCGGCGGCGGCGCGCGCCTGCAGCTCGGTCTGCCCGGTGCCCGCCGGAAACACCGTGGCCCCCACCGCCCGCGCGCCGTTCTCGAAGATCATGCCGGCCGGCGTCATGTGATAGGAAAAGCAGTTCTGCACGATATCGCCGCGCCCGAACCCGGCGGCGTGCAGGAAACGCCCCAGACGCCACCAGTCCGGGCTGGTCCGCCCCGGCTCGTAGATCGGGCCCGGCGACTGAAAGACATGCTCAAACCCGGCGACGGCATGGGTCGCGAAGCCGCCGAAGGGCGGATGCGCCTTTTGCGCCGCGCCCAGCGCCGTCTTGCGGATCACCGGCAGCTCCGCCAGCGCCGCGCGGTGCGTCACGTCCCCGGCGGCCACGTGGCTCAGCATCTCGGCGATGGCCGGCGCCTTGGCCTTGGCCTGCGCGATCTGCTCGGGCAGACGCTGCGCGAGATCGGCCGCGCGGGTCTCTGCGTCGCGGGTTTCGAGCGAGTCGAAATAAGACGTCATCCATGTCCTCCCTTGCTGGGCGGTCTTTCGCCGCCGCGACATTGTGTACGATTGTATGCCGAATGCCGCGTCCTTACTGCCTCTCCTCCATAGCACGGAACGCGCGCACGTGTAGGGATTGGAGGACACCGCATTGACCGACGCCGAAACCGGGGCCCGCCCGGACCTGGCCCTGACCCGCGAAGAGATCGATCGGCGCATCGTCTTTCACGACGAGCTGCAGACGATGGAGGTGGATTTCTCCGACCTCGCGCTGACCGGCACGGCGGAGGTGAACGCCTTCTACGACCGGGTCGAGGAGCGCATCGCCGAGACCGGCGAGACGCAGTGGTTCTTTCTCGTCAACTACTCGGGCAGCCGGATCGAACCGGATGCCTGGTTCGCCTTCGCCCGCCGGGGCAAGGTGGTGAACCGCGCGCATTCCATGGGCAGCGTCCGGTTCGACGCCTCCGACGAGACCCGCCGCCAGATCGAGCGCGACGCCGGGACCGAAAAATTCGACGCCAACCTCTTCGCCGACCGCGACGCCGCCATCGCCCGCATCCGCGAGATGCCGTCGACCCGGCGGCGCCGGATCCGCCACGTGCCGTCGCACACGCCCGAGGAGATCGCGGCGCGGGTGAGCTTCCTGCCGGAGGACGAGATCATGGAGGTCGACCTGTCGGGCTTCGTGCTGGCCCATAGCCGCGACGTGAACGACCTCTACGACCACCTGGAGCGGCGCATCGAGGAGACCGGGCGCCGCTGGTACTTCCTGGTCAACTACAACGACACCCGGATCATGCCCGAGGCCTGGGTGCAGTTCGCCAAGCGCGGCAAGGCGCTGAACGAGGGCGGCGCGCTCGGCTCGGTGCGCTACGAGGCCGGCGCGCAGACCGAGGCCGACATCCGCCTGCGCGCCGAAAGCCAGGGCTTCCGGCCGAACATCCGCAGCACCCGCGCGGCGGCGCTGGCGCGGATCGCCGAGATGAAGAGGGGCGGCTGACACCCGCGCACCGCGCCCCCGCGGCTTCTTCTCGTCGCAAATACGCATGGCCGGCCGCCCGCCTCACCGCGCCGCCGTCACCGCTTTCGCGGGCCCGTCCAGCGACGCCCGGGTCAGCGCCGCGACCAGCCGCACGAAACGCGCGCGGCCGCCGGCCAGATCGGCCAGCGCGTCGGCGTCCTGCGGCAGGCCCAGCTCGGCCGCCGCCGCCTCCGCCGGCTTGCCCAGCGTCGGATAGAGCGGCGCCCAGACCAGCTGCGCCTCGCGGGCGAATATCTCCGCCCCGGCGGGGCCGATGCCCTTCACCTCCTGCAGCGCCTTCAGGATGCCGGCACGGTCGCCGCCCGCCGCGCAGAGCTTGCGCAGATCGCCCGAGTAACGCTCCTTCACCAGCTGCGCCGCGGCCTCGATGTAATCCGCCCCGCGGTTGTCGAACCGGGCATAGCCGTTCTCGTTCAGCACGCGGATCCGGGTCTCCCGGTCGGCGGCCAGGATCGCGTCGATCTTGTGCAGCCCCTCGGATTTCAGCCCGGCCCCGGCCGCGACCGCGTTCGCCGCGGCGATCCGGGCCGATAGCAGCAGCGCGCCGATCAGCCAGTGAAACCACTGCACCGGCGCGTCCCGCGCGATCTCGGCGCCCATCTCCTCGCTGTAGAGCCTGCCCTGATGCTCGATCAGGGCGTCGACGACATCGCGCGTGCCCATGGCGGTCCTCCTGTCCCCGCCAACCCCCGGCGCGCGCCGGTTGTTCCGGGCGGCGGGGCCCCGCGTCGGCCGCAAGGCCGGCGTGGGGAGAAAGATCGTGCCGCCCGCGGCGCCTTTCGGAAACGACCGCCAACCGACAGCCCGGCCGAAAGAACACAAAACCCCGCCGAAGCGGGGCTTTGGGACGGTGACACTATCTAGGCTGACTTGAGCTTGTCATCGCTCGCTGGCCAACCTGCCTAGTACTCTAGGTCTTAAAGCCCGATAACCGGGATACGTCGTGACGATAACGCCCGGCGCTGCCTTTTGGCAAGGCTCAGCTCAGCCAGCGCTTCCGTCGGCGGTACGAGCGCACGTCGCGGAACGACTTGCGGCCCTCGTCGGACATGCCGAGGTAGAATTCCTTCACGTCCGGGTTCTCGCGCAGCTCGTCGGCCGGGCCGTCCATCACCACGCGGCCGGATTCCAGTATATAGCCGTAATGCGCAAACCGCAGCGCCACGTTGGTGTTCTGCTCGGCCAGCAGGAAGGACACGCCCTCGTTCTCGTTCAGCCCCTTCACGATGCCGAAGATCTCCTCGACCAGCTGCGGCGCCAGGCCCATCGAGGGTTCGTCCAGCAGGATCGTCTCGGGCCGCGACATCAGCGCGCGGCCGATGGCGCACATCTGCTGCTCGCCGCCCGAGGTATAGCCGGCCTGCGACCGGCGCCGCTCCTTCAAGCGGGGAAAGTAGGAATAGACCAGCTCCAGGTCCGCCTCGACGGCCGCCTTGCCGTCCTTGCGGGTATAGGCGCCGGTCATCAGGTTCTCCTCGACCGTCAGGTGCTCGAAGCAGTGCCGGCCTTCCATCACCTGCACCACGCCGCGCTCCACCAGGTCCGACGGCGCCAGGCCCTGCACCCGTTCGCCGCGATAGACGATGGCCCCCTTCGTCACCTCGCCGCGCTCGGAGCGCAGCAGGTTCGAGATCGCCTTCAGCGTCGTCGTCTTGCCCGCGCCGTTGCCGCCCAGAAGCGCGGTGATCCCGCCCTTGGGCACGCCGAGGCTCACGCCCTTCAGAACGAGGATCACGTGGTTGTAGATCACCTCGACATTGTTGACTTCCAACAGCGTCTCGTCGGTGCGTCCGGCGTCCAGCATGGGCATTCCCTTGCGAAGAGGGCCCGCCCCGGACGCGCCGGGACGGGCCGGATCATCCTACTCGCAGCGCAGCTCGATGCCGTTTTCCTCGGCATAGGCCATCGAGTCCTCCTCGACGAGCGCGTTGATCACCTCCTTGTCCGACTCGATATAGTCGGTGATCTGCGTCCATTCCTCGGCTTCGGCGTCCCATTGCTGCACGATGCCCAGGCCCGAGCCGCCGTGGTTCTCGCAGGTCACCTCGAATTCCGGGCCGAAGCTCGGCAGGCCGAGGCTCTCCATCAGCGCGGCGTCGATCACCAGCGCTTCCATCCCGTCGCGCATCATCGCGGGCGTGATGTCCGAGGTGCCGTGGATCTCCTGCGCCTTCTTCGCGGCCTCGACGGCCAGCATCGCGGCATAGAGCCCCCGGTTGTACAGCACCGAGCCCGCCTGGTCGCCGGCGCCCGCGGCGAGGCCGGCGTCGTAGACATGGGTCTGCAGGTCGTCGTAGATCGGGAAGTCGGCGCCCGGCAGGTGCATGTTCAGCGCCTTGTAGCCGTCGGCGCCGTCGCCCACCGGCAGCACGTCGTTCTCCGAGCCCGACCACCAGATGCCGATGAAGTTCTCCATCGGATAGCGGATGTTCGCGGCTTCCTGGATCGCGACCTGGTTCATCACGCCCCAGCCCCACATCAGCACGTAGTCGGGCCGCTCGCGGCGGATCTGCAGCCATTGCGACTTCTGCTCCTGGCCCGGATGGTCCACCGGCAGCAGCATCAGCTCATAGCCGTGCTTGTCCGACAGCTCCTCCAGCGTGCGGATCGGCTCCTTGCCGTAGGCCGAGTTGTGGTAGACCAGCGCGATCTTCTTGTCGTCCAGGCTGCCGTCGTTGAGGTCCAGAAGGTGCTTGATGGCGATCGACGCGCCGTCCCAGTAGTTGGCCGGATAGTTGAAGACCCACTCGAACACCTTGCCGTTCTTGGCCGAGGTCCGGCCGTAGCCCATGGTGTGCATCGGGATGCCGTCGGCCGAGACCTTGGGGATCAGCTGATAGGTGATGCCGGTCGACAGCGGCTGATAGACGAGGCTGCCCTCGCCCTTGGTGGATTCGTAGCACTCCACGCCCTTTTCCGTGTTGTAGCCGGTCTCGCACTCGATCATCTCGATCATCTCGCCGCCGATCCCGCCGTCGCGCTCGTTGATCAGCGTGAAGTAGTCGGCATAGCCGTCGGCGAAGGGAATGCCGTTCGCCGCGTAGGGGCCGGTACGATAGCTGAGCGACGGGAACACCAGCTCGGCCATCGCCGGCGCCGCCGCGGTCATCGCCCCGGCCAGCGCCAGGGTTGCCAGTTTCAGTTTCATCGGTCCTTGTCCTCCCTGTTGTGTCCGATGTCGCCGGTGTGACCCGGCTTTCCTCCCGGGCCGCGCCCCTAGTACGGGAAGGGCCACAGCCTCAGTTTCTCCTTCGCCACGCGCCACAGCTGCGCCAGCCCGTGCGGCTCGGCCACCAGGAACGTCACGATCAGTGCGCCGACGATGATGAACTCGATATGCGCGGCCAGATCGGTGGGCCAGCCCAGCCCGCCCACCAGCACGTTCTTCAGAAAGACCGGCATCAGCACCATGAAGGCCGCGCCCGCGAAGGCGCCGAAGATCGAACCGAGCCCGCCGATGATGATCATGAACAGCACCAGGAACGATTTCTGGATGCCGAACGCCTCGCCCACCTCGACGGCACCGAGGTAGACGGCGAAGAACAGCGCGCCCGCCACGCCGATGAAGAAGGACGACACCGCAAAGGCCGACAGCTTGGCGGTCAGCGGGTTCACCCCGATGATCTCGGCCGCGATGTCCATGTCGCGGATCGCCATCCACTTGCGGCCCACCGAGCCGCGGGTGAGGTTCCGCGCGATCCAGGCCAGCGCCACCACGAAGACCAGGCAGAACAGATAGGTCGCCCAGGCGTCCGTCGCCGCCCCGGTGACGGGGATGCCGAAGACCGTCCGCTCCGGCGCGCTGATCTGGCCGGAGGCCGAATAGTTGTAGAACCACGGCACCCGGTTGAACAGCCAGACCAGGAAGAACTGCGCCGCCAGCGTCGCCACGGCCAGGTAGAACCCCTTGATCCTGAGCGACGGCAGCCCGAACAGTACGCCGACCCCGGCGGTGATGAACCCCGCGATGATCACGTGAAAGAAGATGTTCACGTCGGGAAACCCGGTCATCAGCTTGTAGCAGGCATAGGCCCCCACGGCCATGAACCCGCCGGTGCCCAGGCTCACCTGCCCGCAATAGCCCACCAGGATGTTCAGCCCGATCGCCGCGATGGCGTAGATCAGGAAGGGCAGGAAGATCGCGTTGACCCAGTAGTCGTTGATGACGAACGGGACGACCAGGAACGCCACCGCCAGCACCGCGTAATACCGCCAGCGGTCGAAGGCGATCGGGAAGGTCTGGCCGTCCTCGACATAGGAGGTGCGGAACTCGCCCGCTTCACGGTAGAACATATGACTATTCCTCGAACCTACCATCGTAGCCAGACTGCCTGTTGGCAATCCAGAGCTGCCGGATAATCTCTTGCAGATAGTTGTAGATTAGAAGAACGGAGCCAGAAATCAGTAGCCCGATACCGCTTAGGACGGCGTCCTCCAACTGCGACAAGGAAATGAAATAGACAAAGGCAACAGAAAAACCGATCAGCCCAAACAGCGGAACCAACTTCAACCATGTTTCACTGATCTGAGGCGGTCGTTTGCTCATTCCATCTCCCTCGCGTCGCCCGGCCAGTCGTCGCCCTGCGGCCCCACCAGGCAGAACCGGTGGCCCGTCGGCGCCTCCATCACGATCCAGGACCTGATGCGCGCCACTTCCGTCGCGCCCAGGCCCTTCAGCCGCGCGCATTCGGCCTCCATGTCGTCGGTCTCGATATCCAGATGCACCCGCGGCGGATGCTCGACCTTCTGCAGCAGCACCTTGGGATAGCCCGCGTGCCCGTCGAACTGCGCATACTTGCCGTCGGGGTCGACCGCGCCCTCCATCCCCAGAAGCGCCGACCAGAATTCGGTCGCCGGCCCCAGATCGTCGGTCTCGCAGTCGATGCAGACCACGCCGATGCGCGAGCGATGCGTCATCACCCGCCCATCCGCATCAGCCGCAGCCAGCACCAGACGCCCAGCACCAGCCCGGCAAAGGCCAGCACCGCCGCCCCCACCATCTGCATCGTGTTCTCCGCCGGCGCCGTCACCGCCAGGAACCCGAACACCCAGAACGCCGACCAGCCCAGCACGTTGCCGTTGGCGATCCACCGCAACATCGTCTTCCGACTCATTCGCCCATCCATCCGATCCAAACCGCACCCGGCTTCTTCTGACCAAAAATATCCCCGCCGGAGGCATGGCCCGCAGGGCCATTCATAGGCGCGCCGCGCGTTCCTCGCCGGCATCCGTCCCCCGGACGGATGTCCGGCCGCTCGTCACACCCGCTCAATGATCTTCTCCCCGAACAGCCCCTGCGGCCGGAACACCAGGAAGATCAGCGCCAGCACATAGGCGAACCAGTTCTCCGTCGCCCCGCCCACCAGCGGGCCCACCAGGAACTCGAACAGCTTCTCGCCCACCCCGATGATCAGCCCGCCGACGATGGCGCCGGGGATCGAGGTGAAGCCGCCCAGCATCAGCACCGGCAGCGCCTTCAGCGCGATCAGCGACAGCGAGAACTGCACGCCGGATTTCGCGCCCCACATGATGCCGGCGACCAGCGCCACGAAGCCCGCCAGCGACCAGACCAGCACCCAGATGAAGTTCAGCGAGATCCCCACCGACAGCGCCGCCTGGTGGTCGTCGGCCACCGCGCGCAGCGCCCGGCCCTGCTTGGTGTATTGCGAGAACAGCACCAGCCCCGCCACCAAGAGCGCCGCGATGATCGTCGCCACGATGTCGAGATTGTCGATGAAGAAGCCGTAGCCGAACGCCTCGTAGGTCGTCTCGTCGATCCACAGGTTGATGCCCTGCGGCAGGCCCACATCCAGCGTCTTGATGTCCGAGCCCCACATCAGGTCGCCGAGACCTTCGAGGAAATAGGCGAGCCCGATGGTCGCCATGAACAGGATGATCGGCGCCTGCCCGACGAGATGGCGGAAGATGAACCGGTTGACGGCCCAGGCCAGCGCGATCATCACCACCATGGTCAGCACGATCGCCGCCAGTGCCGGCACGTGCCAGCCGAAGTGATGCAGCTCGGTCCCGAAGACGGCGTTGATCAGGTGCGCGAACGGCACCTGCCCCTCCATGATCCCCACCAGCGTCAGCGCCGCGAACAGCGCCATGACGCCCTGGGAATAGTTGAAGATGCCCGAGGCCTTGAAGATCAGCACGAAGCCCAGCGCGACCAGCGCATAGAGCACCCCGGCCATCAGGCCGTTGAGCGTGACCTCGATGGCGAAAAGCAGCTGGTCAGGCATCCGCGCGCCCTCCTCCCGCGCCCCGCGCGCGGCGCGGGGCGACGGGGGCGCCCCGATCCGTCGTCGCCTCTAGCCGCCGGGCACCGGGCAGTGGCAGTCGGCCAGCAAGGCCTCGGCCTTCTCCGAACGCTCGCTCGCGGGCACCGCTTCCAGCGTGGCGCGCGCCGCCGACAGGCCACGCTCCAGATCCTTGGGCGTGTAGCTCGGCCGCGCGCCGCCCTCCGCCGCGCCCGGCCCGCGCGCATCGCGCGACGCCCGCGCCGCCTGCGCAAAGGCCTGCAGCACCGCGTCGCGTTCGCGGATCTGCAGCTCCGCCAGGTCGTCCGGCCCGAACATCGCCACCGCCGAGGCGGTGCGGTCGTCCAGCCCACGATCCTCGCCGAGGATCTCGCCCAGCTGTTTCTTGGTCCAGGTGATGTCTTGCATATCCGCCATCGGGAACCTCCTTTGCCGGGATCCCAACGCAGAGCCGCGGCGGAAGTTCACGGGCGGCGGGGCGCAGGAGAGGCCGGGCGGCCCAGAACGTCCTAGTCATGCGCCACCCCCAGATAGGCGTCGATCACGTCCTGGTTCGCGCGCACCTCGTCCGGCGTGCCGTCGCCGATCTTCTTGCCGTAATCCATCACCACCACCCGGTCGGACAGGTCCATGACAACGCCCATGTCGTGCTCGATCAGCGCGATGGTGGTGCCGAACTCGTCGTTCACGTCGAGGATGAAGCGCGACATGTCCTCCTTCTCCTCCACGTTCATCCCCGCCATCGGCTCGTCCAGCAGCAAGAGCTTCGGCTCCGCCGCCAGCGCGCGCGCCAGCTCCACCCGCTTCTTCAACCCGTAGGGCAGCCGCCCCACCGGCGTCTTGCGGATCGCCTGGATCTCCAGAAAGTCGATGATCCGCTCCACCTGCGCGCGGTTCTCCACCTCTTCCGCCTGCGCCGGCCCCCACCAGAGCGCCTGGCGCCACAGCCCGGTCCTCATATGGGTGATGCGCCCGGTCATCACGTTGTCCAGCACCGTCATCCCCTCGAACAGGGCGATGTTCTGGAACGTCCGCGCGATCCCCTCGCGCGCCACCTGATAGGGCTTCACCGGCCCGCGCTTCTCGCCGCGGAAGAAAACCTCGCCCTCCTGCGGCTTGTAGAAGCCCGAGATCACGTTCAGCATCGAGGACTTGCCCGCCCCGTTCGGCCCGATGATCGCCCGGATCTCGCCTTCGCGGATGTCGAAGGAGATGTCGCTGATCGCCGTCACCCCGCCGAAGCGCAGGGTGATGTGCTTCATCTCCATCAGCACCCCGCCGATGGTCCGGCCGTCGGGCGTGGTAAAGCTCTCCCCGCCATCAAGCACGCGGCCGCTCCTTCATCCTGGCGAAAATACTCACGTCGCGCCCCATCCAACCGCACAAGCCACAGGGCCCCGTGCCCCGGCGGGAGGGCGGGCGGGGCGATGCCGCAGGCGAGCGCCGCACCGTCATTCCGCCGCCATCTTCGGTTCGTCGGCGCCCACCACGGCCACGTCGCGGATCTCCAGCGTCGCGCGGATCTTGCCCTTGCGGCCGTCCTCGTAGGTGACTTCCGTCTCGGTATAGATCTCCCCCGACCCGTCGTAGAGCGCCGTCACCAGGTCGTCGTACTTCTCCGCGATCAGCCCGCGGCGCACCTTGCGGGTCCGGGTCAGCTCGCCGTCGTCGGCATCGAGCTCCTTGTGCAGGATCAGGAAGCGGTGGATCTGGCAGCCCGACAGCATCTCGTCCTCGGCGATGCCGGCATTCACCTCTTCGACATGCTCCTGCACCATGGCATAGACCTGCGGGTGCTGCGCCAGCTCCTGGTAGGAGCCGTAGGCGATGTTGTTGCGCTCGGCCCAGTTGCCCACCGCCGTCAGGTCGATATTGATGAAGGCGCAGCACTTGTCGCGCCCCGACCCGAACACCACCGCCTCCAGGATGTTGGGGTAGAACTTCAGCTTGTTCTCCACGTATTTCGGCGCGAACAGCGACCCGTCGGCCATCTTGCCCACATCCTTGGCGCGGTCGATGATCCGCAGGTGGCCGCTCGACTCCTCGATGAACCCGGCATCCCCCGTCGCGACCCAGCCGTCGGGATCCTTGGTCGAGGCCGTGGAGTCGGGGTTCTTGTAGTATTCCACGAACACGCCGGGCGAGCGGTAGAACACCTCGCCCGACTCCGCGATCCTCAGCTCCACCCCCGGCGAGGGCACGCCGACCGTGTCCGCCCGCACCTCGTTGTCGGGCTGCTGGGTGATGAAGACCGACGCCTCGGTCTGGCCGTAAAGCTGCTTCAGGTTGACGCCCAGCGCCCGGTAGAACTCGAAGATCTCCGGCCCGATCGCCTCGCCGGCGGTATAACCCACGCGCACCCGGCTCATCCCGATGCGGCTGCGCACCGGCCCGTAGACCAGGATGTCGCCGATCCGATAGCGGACCCGGTCCCAGGCGCTCACCGGCTCGCCGTCGAGGATCTTCGGCCCCACCCGCTTGGCGAAGTTCAGGCAGGTGTGGAACAGCCAGCGCTTGAACCGGCTCGCATCCTCCATCCGGATCATCAGGATGGTCAGCCGCTCCTCGAAGTACCGCGGCGGGGCGAAGAAATAGGTCGGCGCGATCTCGTGCAGGTTCTCGTACATCGTCTCGGGGCTTTCGGGACAGTTCACGCAGAACCCGTTCCAGTAGGCCTGCCCGATCGAGAAGATGAAATCGCCGACCCAGGCCATCGGCAGATAGGCCAGCACCTCGTCGCCGGCGCGCAGGCGGTCGAATTCCGACGACGCCTTCGAGGTCTCGATGATGTTGCGGTTCGACAGGACCACGCCCTTGGGCTTGCCCGTGGTGCCGGAGGTATAGAGCATCACGCAGGTGTCGTCATAGCCGAGCGCCGCCTCGCGGGCCTTCAGCTCGCCCTCCAGCCGCCCCTGCGCCGCGCGGCCCTCGGTCATCACCTCGCGCATCGCGTGCAGCCGCGAATGGTCGTATTTCCGCAGGCCCCGCGGATCCAGGTACAGAAGATGCTCGATGCCATGCACCGTCTCCTGCACCTCGATCACCTTGTCGACCTGCTCCTGATCGCCGCAGACGGCGAAGCGCGCGCCGCAATGCTCCAGGACATAGGCCATCTCCTCGGCGCTGGCGTCCTGATAGAGCGGCACCGGGATCGCGCCGACCTTCTGCGCGGCGACCATCGACCAGTAAAGCGCCGGGCGGTTGCGGCCGATCACCGCGACATAGTCGCCCTTCTCCACCCCCAAGGCCAGGAACCCCAGCGCCAGCGCGCGGATTTCCTCGGCCGCCTCGATCCAGGTCCAGCATTGCCAGATGCCGAATTCCTTCTCGCGATAGGCCGGCTGGGCACCGTATTTGCGCGCATTGCGCGCCAGCAACGCGGGTATGGATATCAGCTCAGCCGCCTGAGGGCTCTTGTCCGGCACCAGTTTCCTCCCTTGTGGCTGGCCCTGCCACAGGTGCTTTCCTTGGAAAGACCCTCGCGAAGTTGAAATACCGGTATCCGTTGTGTCAACGAAAATCCGACCGCACGGTCGGTCTTTCCCGACGGAACCCTGCAGGGGCTACGCCGCGCCGCATCCTGTGCTACGCTGCGCGGCATGGACCCGGTGACCCTGACCTATTACGCGCTCGTCTGCGGCCTGCTCTCGGCCTTCGCGCCGACGGTCCGGCGCCGGATCGCGCGGCTGGCCGTCGGGGCCGTCATCGGCCTCGTCGCCGCGGGCGCCCTTCCTTTTGTGCGCGCCACGCTGCCGTTCTACTGAAGCCGCGCGACGGCGCCGGCCAGCACCTTCAGCCCCGCAACAAGGTCGTCCTCTGCCGTGTCCTCGGCGAAGTCGTGGCTGATCCCGCCGATCGACGGCACGAACAGCATCGCCACGGGCATCAGGTTGGACACGTTGGACGCATCGTGCAGCGCGCCCGAGGGCATCCGCCGCCACTTGCCCGGGCAGACCTCCTCGGCCGCCGCCGCCAGCGCCGCCTGCAAGCCGTCGTCCATCTGCACCGGGTCGAGCCCCAGCATGGTGCCGAAGTCCAGCCCCAGATCGCGTTCGGCGGCCACCTCGGCGGCGGTGTCGCGGATGATCTTTTCCATCTTCTCCAGCCGCTCCGCCGCCCCGTCGCGCCACTGCATCGAGAACACGGCCTTTCCGGGCACGATGGAGGACGCCGAGGGCGTCAGCGCCACATGCCCGATGGTCCAGACGGTCGCCGGCGTCACGATCTCGGCGAAGCGCGCGTTGATCCGCCGGTTGAACTCCGCCAGCCCCTGGAAGGCGTCGCGGCGCAGGTGCATCGGCGTGGTGCCGGCGTGGTTCTGCTGGCCGGCGAAGGTGATGCGCATGTCGCGGATGCCGACGATCGCCTCGACCACGCCGACCTTCTCGCCGGTCTTCTCCAGCCACGGGCCCTGCTCGATATGCGCCTCGACGAAGCCGGTGAAGCGGTCGGCCGGCACCCAGTCGCCGGCCAGATCCGCCATCCGCGCCCGCGCCTCGGCAAAGGACAGGCCGCCGTGGTCCTCCAGCCGGTCGGCCTCGTCCAGCGACAGCTTGCCGCGCCAGACGGTAGAGCCGGTGGTGACGCCCCAGCGCCCTTCCTCGTCCTGGAACGACACGACCGACACCGGCGGCCCGCCCGCCTCCTGCGCCGCGCGCGCCACTTCCAGCCCCGCGACGACGCCCAGCGCGCCGTCGAGCCACCCGCCCTCGGGCTGGCTGTCGGAATGCGAGCCCATCAGCAGGCTTGTCTCCCCGGCGATCCCGAACAGGTTGCCGACGGGGTCGAATTGCGGCTGCAGCCCCGCCGCTTGCATCCGGCCGGCGAGCCATTGGCGCGCGGCGATATCCGCCTCGGAATAGGCGGGGCGGACCACGCCCTTGCCCACGCCGGCCGCGCCGAACTGCCGCAAATCGTGCAGGTCCTTCAGGAATCTCTCGGGCTGGACGGGGATCATCGGGCGCCTCCTGTGGCTGAGTCCCGGCCTATTTATCATGAAAAATGGGCAGACGCGCGGCCGAATGCCGGGGGCCCGGGGCCCGTGCCGCGCGGACGCCCCGGTTCAGTTACCGCTATCAATAACGAAATCAGCGCCTTGGACCCCCGTCCAACCTCGGACACCCCGCCGCGGCGGCGTCGATTCCGGGCGTGACCTTCCCCGCCCGCCGCGCTAAGCCCGCCCCGCAGGCAGGAGCAGATCATGGGCGAAGTCATTCTCATCCGGCACGGCCAGGCCAATTCCGCCTCGCAGGACGAGGCGAGCTACGACCGGCTGTCCGAGCTTGGCCGGCAGCAGTCGCGCTGGCTCGGCGACTGGCTGCGCGCCCACGAGGCGCCGTTCGACCGGGTGCTGACCGGCACCCTGCGCCGGCACCGCCAGACGGCCGAGGCCCTCGGCGCCGTCGGCCCGGCGCCGCAGGAGGACGCGCGGCTGAACGAGATGGACTACTTCAACCTCGGCCGCGCCCTGCAGGACCATTGCGGCCGCCCGATGCCGCAGGCGCCCGAGGAGTTCGCGACCCATGTCGTCGAGGTGCTGGAAGCCTGGCATCGCGCCGAGATCCGCGGGCAGGAGAGCTTCGACGCCTTCGAGGCCCGGGTGACCCAGGTGGTCGAAGAGGCCGCGACGCCCGGCCTCCGCGTGCTCTGCGTGACCTCCGGCGGGGTGATCGGCATGGTCATGCGGCATTTCCTGCGGCTCGATCCGCGGCGCATGGCGCATGTTCTGATGCCGATCCGGAACAGCTCGGTCCACCGGGTCGACGTGGCGCCGCACGGCACCCTTGTCTCCGGCTTCAACGCCACGCCGCACCTGGACGCGCCCGACCGCGCCCATGCGCGCACGACCTACTGACGACCGTCGCCGCGGAACCTGCACCGCCCGGACGCGGCCTCCCACCAGCACGCGGCCCGAGGCTTCTTCTGGCCGGAAATACTCCCGCCGGAGGCATGAAGACCCGGTGCGACGGGCCGTGCTAGAGGAAATCCTCCTCCACGTCGCCCACGTCGACGCCCAGCTTCTCCAGCCCGGATTCCAGGTAGTCCGACAGCATCGGGATGCCCAGCAGGTAATCCTCGGTCGGGGTGGTCTTTTCGGCATAGGCCGTCTCCACCGCCTCGTTCCACTCGTCGGCCTCGTAGGTATCGCGGCCGAGCCACATGATGGCGACGAGCTCGGCCTGCTGGTCCTCGGGCAGGCCCGCGATGAACTCGCGCAACTCGGCCTCGGTCGCGTCGCCGCGCCGGCTTTCGAGGATGGCGTCGGAATCGACCGCGTCGCCGGGATTGTCCCAGCGGGCGACCTTGGTGTCCAGCTCGCGGGCGCGGAAGATCACGTGGGCCACGCGGCGGGCGGAAATCTGCATCTCGGCCATTCTGTCGGCTCCTTCCCTTTTCCCCGATATAGGCCCAGCGGCGGGGCCGGGACAATGACCTGCCGCAACTATCCGCCGGCGACCATGGCGCAGAGCAGCTCGAACATGATCGACACGCCGAGGAAGGCGGTGTTGCCGGTCTGGTCGAAGGGGGGCGAGACCTCGACCAGGTCGGCGCCGACGATGTCGACCCCGGCGAGGGCGCGGGCGACCTGCAGCGCCTGGAAGGAATTCGGCCCGCCCACCTCGGGCGTGCCGGTGCCCGGCGCGAAGGCGGGGTCGACGAAGTCGATGTCGTAGCTGACATAGGTCGGCCGCCCGGCGGCGACGGCGCGGGCCTCTTCCATCACGTCGGCCGGGCCGCGGTCGAAGAACTCCTCGATCTCGACGATGCGGACGCCGTGGGCGCGGGCGAAGTCCTTGTCCTCGCTGTCGTAGGCGGTGCCGCGGATGCCGATCTGGATCACCCGTTTCGGGTCCAGGAGTCCCTCTTCCAGGGCGCGGCGGAAGGGGGTGCCGTGGGTGTATTTGGTGCCGCCGAAATAGCCCGCGAAGAAGTCGGTATGGGCGTCGAAATGGATCATGCCCAGCGGCTCGTCGGCGGCCAGCGCGCGCAGGATCGGCAGGCTGGACAGGTGGTCGCCGCCGGCGGTCAGGGGCCGGATGCCGGCGCCGGCGACCTGGCGGTAGAACGAGGTGATGCGTTCAAGGCTGTCCTCGATATCGGCCGGGTTGGGGCCGACATCGCCCAGGTCGGCGCAGGCGGCGGCCTCGAACGGGCGGAGGCCGGTGGCGCCGTTCTGGGCGCGGATCATGGTGGAGGCGTCGCGGAGCTGGCGCGGCCCGTGCCGCGGGCCGGGGCGGTTGGTGGTGCCGCTGTCCCAGGGCACGCCGATCAGGCCGATCTCGACCTCGGCGAAGCGGGCGTGGTCGGGCGGGACGTGGGGCAAGCGCATGA
Source organism: Psychromarinibacter sediminicola (assembly GCF_029168335.1). Lineage (GTDB taxonomy): Bacteria > Pseudomonadota > Alphaproteobacteria > Rhodobacterales > Rhodobacteraceae > Psychromarinibacter > Psychromarinibacter sediminicola. Next base: position 27,106 of record NZ_JARGYC010000035.1, on the reverse strand, counting down.
AGGTGGGGATGCCGGCAAAGCGCGGCAGGTCGAAGCCGGAGACCGGCTGAAAGAACGGGTCGGACATGGCGGCTCCTTGGCGGGCGTCGGCGGGAGCGTAGCCGATCGCTGCGGTGGGGAAAACCGGAGTGTCCGAGGTTGGACGCATGTCTATCTGGCTGATATTGTTACAGATAGCGCTAACTGGAGGCTGCGGACCGCGCGACATGGCGCTGGGTTTTCCGTGGGACATTTCCACTCGCGTCGCGCGGCGGAACGCCGTGCAGCGCCGCCCCGCCCATCGGGGCGGCGCTTCTGGCGATGACGGCGCCAAGTGTCCGATCTATATGCTTATGTCTCCGGCATCACAAAGTTCGACCGCGCCCCGGCGGGTCGGCGCTGCACGGCGTTCCGTTCGACCGGGGCCGCTATCTGGCAAGGCCGAGGATGTAGTGTCGTGTAGGGTGTCCGCGGACACCGTCCGTGACACCGGCTCCGGCGTAGACGATATGCCCCCGACCCGCGCGACGGCGCGCCGGGTCGCTCAGCCGCCCCCGGCCGCGAGGCTTCGGCGGGTGGGCGCGGCCGCGTCGCGGGCGCGGTCGTCGTCCCAGGCGCCGGCCGCGGTTCCGTCCAGGCCGAAGCGGCGGCGCGCCTCTTCGGCCGGCATCGGGCGGCCCAGCAGGAACCCCTGTACCTCGTCGCAGCCGAGGCCCGAGAGGATGTCGGCCTGCGCCTCGGTCTCGACGCCTTCGGCCAGGACCGAGATGCCCAGGTGGCGCCCCAGCGCCACGCTGGAATGCAGCACGCCGATCATGCGCGTGTCGTCCTCCATCCGCTGGATGAAGGAACGGTCGAACTTGATCTTGTCGAAGGGCAGCGCGAGCAGGGTCGAGAGCGCGGAATAGCCGGTGCCGTAATCGTCCATCGCCAGCAGCACGCCGAGCCGCTTCAGCTCGGCCACCTGCCGCCGCGCCGAATCGAGGTCGTCGATCACCGTGGTCTCGGTGATCTCCAGCTCCAGCCGGTCCGGCGGCAGGCCGGTGTCGTCCAGCACCTCGCGGACCGTCCCGACCAGCCCGCCGCCCTCGAACTGCGGCGCGGCCACGTTGACGGCGACGCGGCAGGGAAGCGCCCAGCCCGCCGCCTCGGCCGCCGCGGTGCGCAGCACCCAGGCGCCCAGCGGCTGGATCAGCCCGCGTTCCTCGGCCAGGGGCACGAAGACGGCCGGCGACACCGCGCCGCGCTCGGGATGGGTCCAGCGCAGCAGGGCCTCGAACCCGGTGATCCGCTTCTCGCGCAGGTCGAATTGCGGCTGGTAGTGCAGCGTCAGCTCGCCCGCCTCGAAGGCGCGGGCGAGATCGTCGCCCAGCGCCCGCCGGTCGCGCAGGCTGCGCGCGCGTTCCGCATCGTAGAGCTGCGCGCGCCGGCCGCCGCGCTGCTTGGCGTCGAACAGCGCCAGCTCGGCCGCGGCGACCAGGCCCGGCGCCTCTTGCCCCTGCGCCGGGCAGAGCACCAGCCCGGCGCTGGCCCGGCAGCGGATCACCGCCCCCTCCCAGCGCATCGGCTGGTTCAGCCGGGACACCAGCAGGGTTCCGAATTCCAGCGCCTCGGCCTCGGTCCGCGGGCCGGGGACCAGCAGCGAGAACTCGTCGCCGCCCATGCGCGCGGCAAGGCCGCCGGGCGGCAGCGCGTCGAGAATGCAGCGCGCCGCGACGCGCAGCAGCTCGTCCCCCGCGGCATGGCCGTGGGTGTCGTTGACCTGCTTGAACTCGTCGAGGTCGACGGTGACCAGCAGGAACGGCACCAGCGCCCCGTGCGGGTCGCGCATCGCGTCGAGCCCCTCGGCAAAGCCGGTGCGGTTGGCCAGCCCGGTCAGCGGATCCTGCCGCGCGGCCTTGCGCAGGCGCGCGACGCTTTCCGAGCCCGAGATCGCGTCGATCTGCAGCGACGACAGGCCGAGCACCAGGACCAGCCCCATCACCAGCGCCACCGGCAGGACCAGCCCGGGCGCGGAGAAGTAGCCCTGCGGCAGCGGCACGGCGACGGTGGTATCGAGCTCTAACGCCGACATCGCGGTGAAGTGCAAAAGGACGACGGTGAGCACCAGCCCGGCGGTGCCCTGCAGCGTCGAATGGCGGGTCCGGCGCAGCGTGCGGTTGAAGGCCAGCGCCCCGCCCGCGCAGCTCAGCGCGATGGCGGCGACGGTCGCGCCCGGGGCGGTCTCGAAGCCGCAGACGATGGCGAAGCCGGCCATCCCGACATAGTGCATCGCGGCGATCCCCAGGCCGAGCAGCACGCCCCCGGCCTCCGGCGCGACGGGGCCGCGCAGGACGGAGACCGCCGAGACCGAGATCAGCACCGCCACGATGGCGATGAACAGCGACAGGGCGACGAGCGACTGGTCGTGGCCGGTCAGAAGCTCTGGCCGGAAGCCCAGGACGGCGATGAAATGCGTCGTCCAGATGGTGCCGCCGGCGATGATGCTGAGCAGCCAGGCGCGATAGCGCCGCTGCGCGCCGTCGGCCTGGCCGTAGGCGCGCAGCATCCGGACCGACAGGAACGAGCCGGTCACGCAGAACAGGATGGCGACCCCGAGGCTCGCCGGATCGTGGTCGTAGAAGATCGTGTAGAGTAGCTCGCCCAGCATCGCAGCCCGCCGTGTTTGAGGCGGGCCTAGCAGGCCGGGCTTACCACAAGGTTCCCGAAACCGCGTCGATTTTACCTAACGGCGATTACCCGTCGCCGGCGCTCAGCGGCACCAGGGTGCCCGGTTTTCCGGCGGGCGCCTCAGCCTCTTCGAAGTCGAAGCTGTCGAGCCTGGCCGCGCGCTTGCCGGCGCGTTCGGCGGCGGTGCCGATGCCCTCGACATCGGCGCGGGCCTGGCGGAAGTGGGTGTCGAGCTTGCCCACCCGTTCCACCACCAGTTCGACGTCGCGGTGCAGCTGGCGCAGCGTGGTGCGGATGGCGCCGGCCTGTTCGCGCATCCGGGCGTCTTTCAGCACGGCGCGCAGGGTGTTCAGCGTGGCCATGCAGGTGGTGGGCGAGACGATCCAGACGCGCAGGCCGAAGCCCTCGCGCACCAGGTCGGGGTAGTTGGCGTGCAGTTCCGCATAGACCGCCTCGGAGGGCAGGAACATCAGCGCGCCGTCGGCGGTCTCGCCGTCGAGGACGTATTTGTCGGCGATGGCGCGCAGGTGGCTGCGGACGGCGGCGCGGAACTGGCGCTGGGCCTCCTGGGTCTCGGCCTGCGTGGTGGCGGTGCGCAGGGCCTCGTAGGGCTCCAGCGGGAACTTGGCGTCGACGGCGATGGGGCCGGGCGGCTGCGGCAGGTGGATCAGGCAGTCGGCGCGCTTGCCGTTGGGCAGCGTAGCCTGCAGCGTGTAGCCGTCGGGCGGCAGGGCCTTGGCGACGATGTCGTTCAGCTGGATCTCTCCGAAGGCGCCGCGGGTCTGCTTGTTCGACAAGATGTCCTGCAGCGAGAGGACGTCGCCGGAGAGCCGGGTGATGTTGTCCTGCGCCTTGTCGATGGCGGCGAGGCGTTCCTGCAGCTCGCCGAGCGAGCGCGCGGTGCGGGTGGAGGCGCCGTGCAGGTTCTCGCCCATGGTGCGGGTGACTTCCGCGAGGCGCTGTTCCATCAGCTGCAGGGTCTGGGCCTGCTGCTGCGCCTGCGCTTCCGACACATGGGTGAGGCCGCCGAACAGCTGTTGCTGGCCGTCGGCGAGGGACTGGACGCGGTGGTGCAGGCCGCCGATCTGGCCGGCGAGCTTTTCCGCGGCGCGGGCGGAGCGGCCGGCGCGGGCGATGGCGAGGATCAGCAGGAGCAGGACGAGGAGGAGCGCGGCGGCGCCGGCGAGGGCGGCGAGCGTGAGGGGGTCGGCGGGGTCGACCATGTGGCCGGCGATCTCGATCACGTGCGCCCGAACAGCCGTTCTATGTCGGCGAGCTTCAGTTCGACATAGGTGGGGCGGCCGTGGTTGCACTGGCCGGAATGCGGCGTCGCCTCCATCTCGCGCAGGAGGGCGTTCATCTCGTCGGCGGACATGCGGCGGCCGGAGCGGACCGAGCCGTGGCAGGCGACGCGCGAGAGGATGGCGTCGATCCGGGCCTGCAGGGTGAGGGTGTCGCCGAGGTCGTCCAGCTCGTCGAGGATGTCGCGGATCAGCGCCGAGGCGTCGACGGGGCCGAGGATGGCGGGCGTCTCGCGCACGCAGACGGCGCCTTGGCCGAAGGGCTCGATGGTGAGGCCGAGGCGGGCGAGATCGTCCGAGAGGTCGAGGAGGCGGGCGGCGTCGGGGTCGGAGAGCTCGACCACCTCGGGGATCAGCAGGGCCTGGGCGGCGACGCCGGTCTCGGCCATCTGGCGTTTGAGCTTTTCGTAGACGAGGCGTTCGTGGGCGGCGTGCTGATCCACGATGACCATGCCGCTGGCGGTCTGGGCGATGATGTAGTTCTCGTGGACCTGGCTGCGCGCCGCGCCGAGCGGGTGGTCGGGCGCGTCCGGGGTCTCGTCCGCCCCGTGCGGGGCGTCCTCGACGCGGGCGGCCAGCGGCGCGGTCTCGGCGAAGCCGGGCTGCGGCGCGGCGTCCGGCGCCTGGTACTGGTGCGCGGTGCGGAGCGCGGTCTGCGAGGGGCGGTCCATCTGGTAGACGCGGGGCGGGCCGGCGGGCTCGCGCTGCATCGCGCCCAGCGTGGCGGTGGCGACGGTGGTGGAGGCGCGGTGGCCGGCCTCGGCCAGGGCGTGGCGCAGACCCGAGACGATCAGGCCGCGGGCGATGCCGGGTTCGCGGAACCGGACCTCGGCCTTGGCGGGGTGGACGTTGACGTCGACGAGATGCGGGTCGCAGTCGAGGAACAGCACCGCCGCCGGGTGCCGGTCGCGGCTGAGGAAGTCGGAATAGGCGGCGCGCAGCGCGCCCAGCAGCATCTTGTCGCGCACCGGGCGGCCGTTGACGAAGAGGTACTGGTGGGTGGAGGAGCCGCGCGAATAGGTGGGCAGCGCGGCGTAGCCGGCCAGCGTGAGGCCGTTGCGCTCCGCCTCCAGCCGCAGGGCGTTCTCGGCGAAGTCGGCGCCGAGGATGCGGGACAAACGGCCGTGGAGCGCGCCGAACAGGTCGCCCGTCTCGGGATCGGCACGGAATGTCACGCGGCCCTCGCCGCCGCCGGTGCAGTCGCGCAGGGTGAAGCCGATGAAGGGCTCGGCCATCGCCAGCCGTTTCACCACGTCGCCGACGGCCTGTGTCTCGGCGCGGTCGGAGCGCAGGAATTTCAGCCGGGCGGGCGTGGCGTAGAAGATGTCGCGCAGTTCCACCACCGTGCCGGCGTTCAGCGCGGCGGGTTTCACCGGGTCGATGCGGCTGCCGGAGACGGCGATGCGCGCGGCCTCGGCGCCGGAGCGGGAGGTGATGGTCAGCCGGCCGACGGCGCCGAGCGAGGGCAGCGCCTCGCCCCGGAAGCCGAAGGAATGGATGTTCAGGAGATCCGAGCCGTCGATCTTCGAGGTCGCGTGGCGGCTGAGCGCCAGCGGCAGTTCGTCGGCCGGGATGCCGCAGCCGTCGTCGGTGACGCGGATCAGGGTCTTGCCGCCGCAGGCGATGGCGACCTCGATCCGGGTGGCGCCGGCGTCGATGGCGTTCTCCACCAGTTCCTTGACGGCGGAGGACGGGCGCTCGACCACCTCGCCCGCGGCGATGCGGTTGATCGCGGCCTCGTCCAGTTGGCGGATCGGAGGCCGCTCCGGGCTTATCTTGGGCTGCGGCGCGGTCATACCACTAGGAGTAGCATGACGGCAGGGGGCTTGGCCATACGGATCGTGGCCGGGCCGGCGCCTTTCCGCGGGTCAGAAGTCGATCGCCAGGCCCTTCTTCTCCCAGTCGCCGTAGCGCACCGGCTCGGGCCCGTCGCGGCCGCCCAGTTCGGTCGGCAGCTCCTGCGGCTTCGCCTTCTTTCGCCGTTCCTCCGCCTCGGCCAGGGCGCGCTGCGCGGCGGGGGGCAGGTCGGGATTCGGGTCGGGGGTCGGGTCGGGATTCGGGTCGTCGGGCATTGGGCACACTCCTTGCCGGGCGTCTGGCGTTGATATACGTCGCCGCAGCCCCGTTGCAAACCCGAGAGGTCCCCATGGCCAGACCCGGCCTTGCCCCGCGCCGCGCCGCGCTCCGCCTGATCGGGCGGGTGACGGAAGACGGGCGGCTGCTGTCCGAGCTGCTGCCCCGGGCGGTGGAACAGCTGTCGCCGGACGAGCGGGCGCGCACGCAGCGGCTGGCGACCGAGACGCTGCGCTGGGCCGACCGGGCTGACCGGCTGCTGGGGCCGCATCTGCGCAAGAAGCCCGCGATGCCGGTGCTGAACGCGCTGCGGCTGGGCGTGGTGGAAATGGCGGTGGAGGGCGCGGCGGCGCATGGCGTGGTGGATGCCTGCGTGAGCCTGGTGCGGGAGGACCGCAAGACCGCCTCGGCCGCCGGCCTGGTCAACGCGGTGCTGCGGCGGGTGGAACTGGCGAAATGGGACACACTGCCGCCGCCGCGGCTGCCGAAATGGCTGCGCGGGGCGCTGGTGGCGGCCTGGGGCAAGGAGACGGTGGCGCGGATCGAGGCGGCGCATGCGGCGGGCGCACCGCTGGACCTGACGCCGAAGGACGGCGACGCGGCGGCGCTGGCGGCGCGGGTGGCGGGCACCGCGCTGCCCACCGGGTCGGTGCGTCTCGGGGCCCGAGCGCAGATCTCGGCGCTGCCCGGCTACGACAGCGGCGACTGGTGGGTGCAGGACGCGGCGGCGGCGGTGCCGGCGCGGGTGCTGGCGGCGCGGCCGGGCGAGCGGGTGCTGGACCTTTGCGCCGCGCCGGGCGGCAAGACGCTGCAGCTGGCGGCCACCGGGGCGGAGGTCACGGCGCTGGACATCTCGGCGGCGCGGATGGCGCGGGTGACGGAGAACCTCGCGCGGACCGGGCTGAGCGCCGACGCCGTCACCGCCGACGCGCTGGACTGGGAGCCGCCCGCGCCGTTCGACGCGATCCTGCTGGACGCCCCCTGCTCCGCCACCGGCACGATCCGCCGCCACCCGGACCTGCCGCATGCCAAGGACGGCGGCGATTTCCCCGCGCTCTTCGCGTTGCAGGCGGCGCTGATCGACCGCGCCGCCGCGATGCTGAGACCGGGCGGGCGGCTGGTGTTCTGTACCTGCTCGCTTCTGCCCGACGAGGGCGAGGTGCAGGTGGAGGAGGCGCTTGCCCGCCATCCCGACCTGACGCTCGACGCCGACGCGCTGCGGCTGCCGGGGATCGAGCCGGCCTGGATCGGCGCGGAGGGCCTGCGGCTGCGGCCGGACCTCTGGGAGGACGCGGGCGGCCTGGACGGGTTCTTCGTCGCGATGCTGCGGAAAGCCGCCTGAGCCCGTTTTCCCCCATGACGAACCGCCCCGCCCGCCCTATGATGCGGGCCAAAACGGCCGCGGGGATGCGGCCATAATCAAGGCGAGGCGACGCGGGACTTGTCCCTGAAACACCGCTTCTCGGGGCGCTGGACGCATATGATGAACCGGTGGCAGGCCCGCCGGGCCACCTTCGCGCGTCCGGCCGGCGGCTTCGTGTCGCAGCCCGAGCCGCGCACCATCGGCCGCTATGCCCGCGGCAAGCAGCTGTGTGCCGGCAACTTCCTGGTGGCCGGGCGCGTGGTCGAAGCCCCCGGCGGCTCGATCTGGGAGCTGGGCGATTTCGGGCCGGAATTCGACGACGAGATCCACGGCTTCACCTGGCTCGACGACCTTGCCGCGCTGGGCGATCACAAGGCGCGGACGCTGGCGCAGACCTGGACGCGCGAGTGGCTGGACCGCTACGGCAAGGGACAGGGGCCGGGCTGGATCCCCGACACCACCGGCCGCCGCCTGATCCGCTGGATCAACCACGCGGTGTTCCTGACCCAGGGCGAGGGCAGCGCGCTGTCGCAGGACTATTACCGCTCGCTCGGGCAGCAGACGATCTTCCTGTCGCGCCGCTGGAAGGCCGCGCGCCCCGGCGTGCCGCGGTTCGAGGCGCTGACGGGGCTGATCTATGCCGGGCTGTCGCTGATCGGGATGGAGCGCCACGTGGCCGCCGCCGAGCGTGCGCTGGCCCGCGACTGCCGCGACCAGGTGGACGACGAGGGCGGCATCCGCACCCGCAACCCCGAGGAGTTGCTGGACGTCTTCACCCTGCTGACCTGGGCGTCGCACGCGCTGACTGAAAGCGGCCGCCACCCGGCGCAGGCGCATCTGGACGCGATCGCGCGGATCGCGCCGACGCTGCGGGCGCTGCGCCATTCCGACGGCGCGCTGGCGCGGTTTCACGGCGGCGGCCGGGGCCTCGAAGGGCGGCTCGACGCGGCGCTGGCGGGGGCGGGCATCCGCGGCGGGCCGCGGCCGGGGCTGGCGATGGGCTTCGTCCGGCTGCAGGCGGCGCGCACCTCGCTGATCGTGGATGCGGCGGTGCCGCCGGCGGGCCGCGCCTCGACCCGGGCGCATGCCTCGACCCTGGCCTTCGAGCTGACCTCGGGGCGCCGCCCGCTGATCGTCAGCTGCGGCGACGGGCGGCAGTTCGGGCCGGACTGGGCGCGGGCGGGGCGCGCCACCGCCTCGCATTCCGGGCTGGCGCTGGAGGGCTATTCCTCGTCGCGCTTCGGCCCGACGACGCCCGGCGAGACCGGGCGCGAACAGCTGACCGACCGGCCAAACTCGGTGAAGATGCAGTTCGGCACCGCCGCCAGCCGCATCGCCCTGGTCGCCGGGCATGACGGCTATGTCGCCACCCACGGGCTGACCCATGTGCGCCAGATCGAGCTGTCGGACGACGGCCGCGCCGTGGCGGGCGAGGACATGCTGGCGGCCATCGAGGAGGACCACCAGCGGCTGTTCGACCGGGCGATGGACCGCACGCGGCTGCAGGGCATCGCCTATCAGATCCGGTTCCACCTGCATCCCGACGTGGATGCCGAGGTCGACATGGGCGGCGCGGCCGTGTCGATGGTGCTGAAAAGCGGCGAGGTCTGGATCTTCCGCCACGACGGCACGGCGCAGATGACGCTGGAGCCCTCGGTCTACCTGGAAAAGGCGCGGATCCGGCCGCGCGCGACAAAACAGGTGGTTCTGTCTTCCCGCGCGATCCGCTATGCGACGCGCGTTCGCTGGACCCTCGCCAAGGCGCAAGAGACGCCGACGCATATGCGCGACTACGAGCGGGACGAGAGCGAGCTGATGGAACCGATCTGAGGGACACTGCAAGAATGACCGATCTCGCCCCCGTGCGCCGCGCGCTGATTTCCGTATCCGACAAGGCCGGGCTGGTGGACCTGGCGCGCGAGCTGGACGCGCGCGGCGTGGAGCTGCTGTCGACCGGCGGCAGCGCGAGGATGCTGCGCGAGGCGGGGCTGCCGGTGCGCGACGTGGCGGAGGTGACGGGTTTTCCAGAGATGATGGACGGCCGGGTCAAGACGCTGCACCCGGCGGTGCATGGCGGGCTCCTGGCGCTGCGCGACGACGAGTCCCACGTGGCGGCGATGGAGGCGCACGGGATCGGGCCCATCGACCTTCTGGTCGTCAACCTCTACCCGTTCGAGGAGACGGTGGCGAAGGGCGCGGACTACGCCACCTGCATCGAGAATATCGACATCGGCGGCCCGGCGATGATCCGCGCGGCGGCGAAGAATCACGGCTTCGTCAACGTGGTGGTCGACGTGGCCGACTACCGCCCGCTGCTGGACGAGCTGGCGGCGCATGACGGGCAGACCTCCTATGCCTTCCGCCAGCGGCTGGCGCTGACGGCCTATGCGCGGACGGCGGCCTATGACGCGGCGGTTTCCGGCTGGCTGTCCGGCGCGCTGGGCGAGGCGACGCCGCGCCGCCGGGCCTTCGCCGGCACGCTGGTGCAGAGCCTGCGCTACGGCGAGAACCCGCACCAGCAGGCGGCGTTCTACGCCGACGGGACGAACCGGCCCGGCGTCGCCACGGCGCAGCAGTGGCAGGGCAAGGAGCTCAGCTACAACAACATCAACGACACCGACGCCGCGTTCGAGCTGGTGTCGGAATTCGACCCCGCCGACGGCCCCGCCTGCGCCATCATCAAGCACGCCAATCCCTGCGGTGTGGCGACGGGCGACACGCTGGCCGACGCCTACAGGCGCGCCTTCGACTGCGACCGCACCTCGGCCTTCGGCGGGATCGTGGCGCTGAACCGCCGGCTGGACCGCGAGACGGCCGAGGAGATCGTGCAGATCTTCACCGAGGTGGTCATCGCCCCGGGCGCCGACGAAGACGCCATCGCGGTCTTCGCCGCCAAGAAGAACCTGCGGCTTCTGACGACCGAGGGGTTGGCCGACCCGGCCGAGCCGGTGCTGACCTACCGCCAGGTCTCGGGCGGATTCCTGGTGCAGGACAAGGACAACGGCCAGGTCGCGCCCGACGCTTTGAAGGTGGTGACGAAACGCGCGCCCACGCGCGAGCAGCTGGCCGACATGCGGTTCGCCTGGAAGGTCGCCAAGCACGTGAAGTCGAACGCCATCGTCTACGTGAAGGACGGCGCGACGGTGGGCGTCGGCGCCGGGCAGATGAGCCGGCTCGATTCGGCGCTGATCGCCGCGAAGAAGGCGGAGCGGATGGCCGAGGCGCTGGGCCTGTCCGAGTCGCCCGCCAAGGGCTCGGTCGTGGCCTCGGACGCCTTCTTCCCGTTCCCCGACGGGCTGATGGAGGCGGCCGGCGCGGGCGCGTCGGCGGTGATCCAGCCGGGCGGGTCGATGCGCGACGACGCGGTGATCGAGGCGGCCGACGCGGCGGGGCTGGCGATGGTCTTCACCGGCATGCGGCATTTCCGGCACTGATGGCGGCGGGGGCGCAGTCGGCCGGGCGCAACCCGCGTCGAAGCGGCTTGGCGCACGCGGTTTCGAAACCGCGTGCCAAGGGCATTGCAAGGCCCTTGGCCAAGGCGTTTCGAAACGCCTTGGCCGCCGGGGCGGAGGGCGCGCGCCGATGAAACGCATGTACCTCGTGGCCGGCGCGGTCTTCGTCCTCGACCAGCTGTCCAAGCTCTACGTGCTGTCGGTCCTGAACGTCGACCGGCACGACGTCGACGTCTTCCCGCCCTTCCTGACCTTCCGCATGGCCTGGAATTACGGGATCAATTTCGGCTTGTTCTCGGGCCATGCCGGCTGGACCCGCTGGCTGCTGATCGGCATCGCGCTGGCGATTTCCGCCTGGGTCGCCTGGTGGATGCGGCGCGAGCCGCGGCCGCTCGCCCGGGTCTCCGGCGGGCTGCTGATCGGCGGGGCGCTGGGCAACGTGGTCGACCGGCTGCTCTACGGCGCCGTGGCGGACTTTCTCAACATGTCCTGCTGCGGCATCGACAACCCCTACAGCTTCAACATCGCCGACATCGCGATCTTCGTCGGCGCGGCCGGGCTGATCCTGTTCACGGGCGAGCGCAAGAAGACCCCGTGACCTCGCCGCGGCAATGGGTTAAAGAGACCGAAAACGTGTGAGGGGCGAAGGATGCAGGTCCGTCTGGGCAAATCGGCGATGTGCGCGCTGGCGCTGCTGGCGCTGGCCGCCTGCGGCAGCGACAATCCGCAGCTGCTGAACATCACCTCCACCACCGAAGGGCCGGACGAGTTCGCCATCGTGCCGAACCGTCCGCTGGAGGCGCCGGAGGATTTCAACGCCCTGCCGCCGCCCACGCCCGGCCGCGGCAACCGCACCGACGCCAACCCCAATGCCGACGCCATCGTCGCGCTGGGCGGCCGGCCCGAGGCGCTGCAGTCGGTGCCCACCCGAGATGCCGGCATCGTGACCGCCGCCACCCGCTATGGCGTGTCGCCCGATATCCGCCAGACGCTGGCGGCCGAGGATCTGGACTTCCGCCGCCGCAAGGACGGCCGGCTGCTGGAGCGGCTGTTCAACGTGAACGTCTATTTCCGCGCCTACGACCCGATGTCGCTGGACCAGTATGCCGAGCTGGAGCGGTTCCGCCGGCTGGGCGTGCGCACGCCGGCGGCGCCGCCGAAGCCGCAGTAGGGTTCGGATCGCCGTTGGCGATCCGACCGCGGTGGGGGGCCAGCCCCCGCCGTCCATCGTGCTCGAACCGATGGCGCACAATGAACGGCCCCCCGGAGTATTTTGGGCCAGAAGAAGCATAGGACGCCTGCGAGGGCAGGACGTGGCGTGCACCGACCGCGGGGGGAGCGGGCGTGCGGCGCATCGGGACTCAAGTGCCTCTCACATCTGCGTTGCCCGGCTTGTTTACGCGGGCGCAGGCTGTACCTTGGCCGCGACATCGCCCGTTCAGAGGATCCGCCGCATGCGCCGCCTTTTCGCTGTTCTGATCGCCCTGGCGCCCGCCCTGCCGGCGCTGGCCACGGAGGTCACGACCCGCACGCTCGACAACGGTCTGGAGGTCGTGGTGCTGGAAGATCACCGCGCCCCCGTCGTCGTCCACCAGGTCTGGTACAAGGCCGGCGCCGCCGACGAGCCGCCGGGCAAGTCGGGCATCGCCCATTACCTGGAGCATCTGCTGTTCAAGGGGACCGACGACCTGGAGGAAGGCGAGCTGTCGGCCACGGTCGCGCGCCACGGCGGCTCGGACAACGCCTTTACCCACTGGGACTACACCGGCTACTGGCAGCGCGTCGCCGCCGACCGGCTGGAGCTGATGATGGAGATGGAGGCCGACCGGATGCGCGATCTGCAGATCGACGATGTCGACATCGCCACCGAGCGCGAGGTGATCCTGGAAGAGCGCAGCCAACGGGTGGACTCCAACCCCTACCGCCTGTTCGGCGAGCAGAAGATGGCCGCGCTCTACATGAACCACCCCTACGGCATCCCGGTGATCGGCTGGCGCCACGAGATGGAGGCGCTGGACCTCGACGACGCGATGGCGTTCTACCGCACGTACTATGCGCCCAACAACGCCATCCTGATCGTCGCCGGCGACGTGGCGCCCGACGAGGTGTTCGCGCTGGCCGAAGAGCATTACGGCCCGCTGGCGCCGACCGCGGGGCTCGGCCCGCGGGAGCGGCCGCAGGAGCCGCCGCAGCTGGTCGAGCGGCGGATGACCTTCGAAGACCCGCGCATCTCGGAGCCCTATGTGAGCCGCGACTACCTGGCCCCGGCGCGCGAGCCCGGCGCGCAGGAGGAGGCTGCCGCGCTGGTGATCCTGTCGGGGATCCTGGGCGGCAACGACTTTACCTCGGTCCTGCCGCGCAAGCTGGTGCACGAGGATCAGACGGCACTTTACGCCTGGTCGTATTACTCGGCCACCTCCTACGACGCCACGAGCTTCGGCATCGGCATCCAGCCCGTGCCGGGCGTCGGCCTTGAACAGGCCGAGGCGGCGCTGGACGACGCGCTCGCCGAGTTCCTGGAGGAGGGCATCGACGACGAGCAGTTCGAGCGGGTGAAGTTCCAGCTGCGCGCCCAGCGCATCTATGCCGAGGATTCCACCCGCCACCTGGCGGAACGCTACGGCCGCGGGCTGACCTCGGGCCTGACGGTCGAGGACGTGCAGGCCTGGCCCGACGTGCTGCAGGCGGTCACGCAGGAGGACGTGATGGCCGCCGCGCGCGCCGTGCTGACCCGCGACCGCGCCGTGACCGGCTGGGGCCGCGCCCCCGCCGAGACGGAAGAGGAGGCCGCCGCGATGGATGCCTCCGCCCCCGACGCGCCCGTTGAAGAGGTGACCCAATGATCCGCATCGCCCTGGCCGCCTGCCTGGCCATCGCCGCCGCCTGGCCCGCCCGCGCCGCGGTGGAGATCCAGGAGGTCACCTCGCCCGGCGGCATCACCGCCTGGCTGGTCGAGGAGCACTCGATTCCGTTCACCGCGCTGGAGATCCGCTTCAAGGGCGGCGCGTCGCTGGAGGCGCCGGGCAAGCGCGGGGCGATCAACCTGATGACCTGGATGCTCGAGGAAGGCTCGGGCGAGATGGACAGCCAGGCCTTCGCCGCCGCGCAGGAGGCGCTGGCCGCCAAGTTCGACTTCGACATCGGCAACGACACGCTGTCGGTCTCGGCGAAGTTCCTGACCGAGATCCGCGACGCCTCGGTCGATCTGCTGAAGACGGCGCTGACCGATCCGACCTTCCCCGCCGAGGCGATGGAGCGGGTGCGCGCGCAGGCGCTGGCGCGGATCCGTTCCGACGCGACCGACCCCGAGGAGATCGCCTGGGACGCCTTCGACCGCGCGGCCTTCGGCGACCATCCCTACGGCTCCGACAAGGTGGGCACGCTGGAAAGCGTCGCCGCGCTGACCCGCGACGACCTGTTCGACGCGCATGACCGGGTGCTGACCAAGGATCACCTCTATGTCTCCGCCGTCGGCGACATCACGCCCGAAGAGCTGGGCGCGCTGCTCGACACCCTGCTGGGCGAATTGCCGGACGAGGGCGCGTCCTATCCGCCGATGGCCGAGCTGGGCATCGAGGGGGGCGTCAACATCGTGCCGTTCGACACGCCGCAATCGGTCGCGGTCTTCGGCCATGCCGGCATCCGGCGCGACGACCCGGATTTCTTCGCGGCCTTCGTGCTGAACCAGATCCTCGGCGGCGGCGACCTGAGCTCGCGGCTGTTCACCGAGGTGCGGGAGAAGCGCGGCCTGACCTACGGGGTCTATACCTACCTGGCCGACTGGGACTATGCCAAGCTGCTGATGGGGCAGGTGCAATCGGCCAACGACAAGGTGGCCGAGGCGATCTCCGTGATCCGCGACGAGTGGGCGAAGGTCGCCGAGACCGGCGTGACCGCCGAGGAGCTGGAGGATGCCAAGACCTACCTCACCGGCGCCTACCCGCTGCGCTTCGACGGCAACGGCCGGATCGCGCGCATCCTGGTGGGGATGCAGCTGTCGGACCTGCCGATCGACTATATCGAGACCCGCAACGACAAGGTCGAGGCGGTGACGCTGGAGGACGTGAAGCGCGTCGCGGCCCGGCTGATGCGGCCGGAGGATCTGCACTTCACCGTGGTGGGCCAGCCCGTGGGCCTGGAGGCGACGAACTAGCGCGCGGCGCGTCCGGCCCGGCTGCCGCCTTCCCCGGGGCGGCGGGCGGCTGCAGGGGAACACGGGCCCGGGAGCCGGAGCAGGGCGGACCGGCCCCCGAGAACGGTCACCCCAGGCCCAGCACGTCGTGCATGTCATAGGCGCCGGGTTTCTTGTCCTGCCCCCAGAGCACGGCCTTCAGCGCCCCCCGGGCGAACAGGCCGCGGTCGCTGGCCACATGCCGCAGCATCAGCCGCTCGCCCGCCCCGGCGAAGATCACGTCGTGCTCGCCCACGATGTCGCCGCCGCGGAGAGCCGCGAAGCCGATGTCGCCGCGCCGGCGCGGGCCGGTCATCCCGTCGCGCCCGCGATCGGCCACGTCGTCCAGCTGCACGCCCCGCCCGGCCGCCGCGGCCTCGCCGAGCATCAGCGCGGTGCCCGAGGGCGCGTCGACCTTGCGGTTGTGATGCGCCTCGACGATCTCGATGTCGTATTCGTCGTCCAGGGCGGCCGCTACCATCTGCGTGACCTTCGTCAAGAGGTTCAGGCCCAGCGACATGTTCCCCGCCTGCACGATCACCGCGTGACGCGCGGCGGCGGCGATCCGGTCCAGGTGGTCCGGCCCGAGCCCCGTGGTGCCGATCACATGCACCGCCCGCGCCTGCGCGGCGATCCCGGCGAACTCCGCGCTGGCCTCGGGCGCCGAGAAGTCCAGGATGCCCTGGGCCTTGGCGAAGGCCTCCAGCGGATCGTCGGTCACGGTGATGCCGCAGGCGGTGCCGCCCATCGCCTCGCCCAGGTCGCGGCCGATCCAGTCGTGGCCTTCGCGCTCCACCGCGCCGACCAGATGGGCGCGCTCCGATTCCATCACCGTGCGGGCCAGCATCTGCCCCATCCGGCCCGATGCCCCCGTCACCACGATCCCCGGCGTCTCGGTCATGTCGCTGCCCCTTTGCTGTGCGTCCGTCCCGCCATACCGCCCGCGCGCGCCGTTGGCAAAGCCTGCTGTTGCGCCGCGCCGCGTTCGCGCCTAGATGGGCGCCATGGCCAGACATGCGACAGACCGGGGCGCCGGCCCCTCCCAACGCCAGCTGCGCGTCGGCGAATTGATCCGCCGGACGCTGTCGGACGTGCTGAACCGGGGCGACATCCACGACCCCGAGCTCAATGCCATGTCGATCACCGTGAGCGAGGTGCGCACCTCGCCCGATCTCAAGGTCGCCACGGCCTATGTCCTGCCGCTGGGCGGCGGCCACCGGGACGAGGCCATCGACGCGCTGAAGCGCAACAAGGGCGAGTTGCGCCGCGCGATGAACAAGGGGCTGACCCTGAAATTCTCGCCCGAGCTGCGCTTCGTCATCGACGAGAGCTTCGACCGGATGGACGAGACGCGCCGCCTGCTGAACCGGGACGACGTGCGCCGCGACCTGGACGAGTAGGCCGCCGGATGCGGTGGCTGGTCCTCCTCCTGCTCGCGATGCTGGCGGCCCCGGTCCCGGCCGCGGCGGCGCATTGCGACACCACCGGCTATGACGGCGCGTCCTTCACCTGGTGCCGCATCGACCTGTCGCGGGAAGAGCTGCGGCTGTGGCTGGCCGACGACGCGGCCGAGCCCTGGGGCAGCTTCCACCGCCTCGACGCCGCGCTGGCCGAGACCGGCCGGCACATCGGCGTGGCGATGAACGGCGGCATGTTCCACACCGACCGCTCGCCCGTCGGCCTCTATATCGAGGACGGCGAGGAACGCGCACCGATCGTCACCTCGGACGGGCCGGGCAATTTCGGGCTGCTGCCGAACGGCGTGTTCTGCATCGGCGAGCGGGATGCGCAGGTGATCGAGAGCCGCGCCTACGCCGCCGCGCCGCCGCCCTGCCGCTTCGCCACGCAGTCCGGGCCGATGCTGCTGATCGACGGCGCGCTGCATCCGAAATTCCTGAAGGACAGCGACAGCCTCTACATCCGCAACGGCGTGGGCGTGCGCGCGGGCGGGCGCGAGGTGATCCTCGCGATTTCCGACGAGCCGGTGAACTTCCACCACTTCGCCCGGTTCTTCCGCGACGTGGCCGAAACGCCGGACGCGCTGTTTCTCGACGGCGACGTCTCGCGCCTCTACGCGCCGGGGATCGACCGGTTCGACATGGGCTTCCCCGTCGGCCCGATCCTGGGCACGGTGGAGCCGGACGGTTGACAGCCACGGCGCGCCGGGGCTACCCCCCGCGCCTGGTTTCTCGGAGAACGTGATGGGACGCAGACGCAAGGGGCGCGACATTTCCGGCTGGCTGGTGGTCGACAAGCCCGCCGGCCCGACTTCCACCGCCGTGGTCAACAAGGTGCGCTGGGCCTTCGACGCGAAGAAGGCGGGCCATGCCGGCACGCTGGACCCCGACGCGACGGGCGTGCTGGCCGTGGCGCTGGGCGAGGCGACCAAGACCGTGCCCTACATCACCGACGCGATGAAGGCCTATCGCTTCACCGTCCGCTTCGGCCAGGCGACCAACACCGACGATGCCGAGGGCGAGGTGATCGCGGAATCCGACGCGCGGCCCTCGGACGACGAGATCCGCGCCGCGCTGCCGCAATTCACCGGCGACATCATGCAGGTGCCGCCGCAGTTCTCGGCGGTGAAGATCGACGGCGAACGCGCCTACAAACGCGCCCGCGACGGCGAGGAGATGGAGCTCGCCGCCCGCCCGCTCTTCGTCGAGGAGCTGGAGATGGTCGAGCGCCCCGATGCGGACCATGCCGTTGTGGAGATGGTCTGCGGCAAGGGCGGCTATGTCCGCGCCATCGCCCGCGACCTCGGGCAGGCGTTGGGCTGTCACGGCCACGTCACCGACCTGCGCCGCGTCTGGTCCGGCCCGTTCGAGGCGGAGGACGGCGTGTCGCTGGCGCAGATCGAGGAGCTGGCGAAGTCGCCCGAGCTCGACGCCTACCTGCGCCCCTTGGAAGACGGCTTGGCCGACCTGCCGGAACTGCGCGCCACCCCCGAGGGCGCCGCGAAACTGCGCAACGGCAACCCGGGCATGGTCCTGACCTCCGAGGCCGAGTACGGCGACGAGGCCTGGGCCAGCTACGAGGGCCGCGCCGTCGCCGTGGGCACCTACCGCGCCGGGGAACTGCACCCCAGCCGGGTGTTCAACCAGTGACCGGGCGCATATTTCCGCTGGCCTGACGGGCCGCTCCCCGCGCAGAATGCCCCCGTGTTCGTCTTACGGGAGAGTTTCATGCGACGTCTGGCCCCGATCCTTCTGGCGCTGGCGATGGCCGCCCCTGCGCAGTCCGCGACCATCACCGAGGGCGGCGACACGTCGCTGAACTGCCGCGTCACCGTGACGGGCGCCATCGCGCCGGGCGACGCCGCGCGGATGATCGACGCGCTCGACGCGGTGCTGGCCGGCTACGACATGGAGCCCGACCTGCCGCCCGAGCAGTATTTCAACAAGGGCGAGATCCGCGTCTGCCTCGATAGCGCCGGCGGCGACTGGGCCGAGGCGCTGCGGATGGGCGACGCGCTGGCCTACCGCTATCCCGACCTGCCCTATCCCTACACGATGATCGGCACCGCCATCGCCTCGGGCGCCACCTGCGAGGGGCCCTGCGCGATGGTGTTCATGGCGGGCGGCTATTTCTCTCACCTCGCCGCCACCGGGTTTCACGAGCCCGACCGGCTTTTGCACACCAACGGCACGCTCGGGTTCGGCCTGCCGGGCGGGATCGACCCGCTGGAGGCCCTCAACGCCATCGCCGACCGGGCCGAGCGCTACATGATCTATCCCAACCTGTTCCGCACCATCCTCGGCACCCCGCCGAGGGCGCTGACCCGGGTCGAGACGGTCGCCCAGGCGGCAAGCTGGCGCATTCAGCTGGCTGGCACCCCGGCGGTGCGCGACCCCGGGCCGGTGGCCTACGAATACGCCTGCAAGAACCTGACCGCCGGGTCGTTCTTCGCCCTCGGCTCCCGCTACCGCTACTCCGACGAGGCGCCGGCGGAGATCCGGGATCAGGCGGGCGGACTGTTCAATCTTTACAGCTACGGCATCCCCAACGCCGACTACTGGGGCGACGCGATGGAGCGGCGGGCAGAGGACGGGTGGTTCGTGTCGGGCGACAGGCAGGTCAGCTTCGTGCTGCCCGACTGCTTCGGCATGTATTTCCCGGACAGCCGCAAGATCATCCTGAACGACGGCGACGCGCTGTCGATGCATTACGAGGTGTTCACCCCCGCCCGGATCGGCGGGCGCATGCCGCTGCGCCAGACCTACTGGACCGAGGGCGACACGCTGCGGCCCGGCGAGGCCGGCAACTGGATGCTGTTCCCGCCCTGGACGCGGCTGGGCGATATGGCACGCGCCGCCCGGGACAGCGGCGACGGCTGGATTCCCGGCGACACGGTGCTGACGCCGGTCACCGACCGCTTCACCGCCCATTGCGCTGGGCTGGAGGACGGCGCCGTGGTGGCCGATGCGGACTGCGCGGTGGAGCTGACCGGCCGCGTCACGGCGGATGCGCGCACGGTCACCCAGACCGTCGTGGTCCGCTGGCCCGGCGGCGCGGAAACCCGCTTCCCCCTCGGTGCGCCGGAGCAGGCGGTGCCGGGGCCCGGCGGCGCCGACCTGCGCCACGCGGGGCGCTGGCCCGACACGTTCGACGGCGCGCTGAACGTGCCGCCGCGCTACGATGTCAGCCTGGGGCTCTCGGCCTGCTTCACCCGGCCCGGCACCGCGCTCGCGCAATGCGTCGAGACGACGGGGTTCACCGGCACGGACTTCCCGTTCTGGGACCGCTGAGGCCGGGGTTGCCCCCCGCACGCGGGCGCGGCAAGGAGGGCGCCATGATCACCCGGACCCACCAGAAGGGCGACGCGGCCTCCACCGCCGTCTATTCCGACTGCGAGCGCTATCGCTACCAGTTGACCCGCATCTGGGAGCCCGAGGGGCGCCGCGCGCTCTTCGTCATGCTGAACCCCTCGACCGCCACCGAGGTGCAGAACGACCCGACCGTCGAACGCTGCGAACGCCGGGCGCGGACGCTGGGCTTCGGCGCGTTCCGGGTGACGAACATCTTCGCCTACCGCGCCACCGACCCCAAGGTGATGCGCGCCGCCGACGACCCGGTCGGCCCCGAGAACGACGCCGCCATCGTCGACAGCGCCCCCTGGGCCGACCGCATCGTCTGTGCCTGGGGCAGCCACGGCGCGCATCTCGACCGCGGGCCGGAGGTGGAGCGGCTGCTGCGCGCCACCGGCCTGCCGCTGTTCCACCTCGGGCTGACCAAGCACGGCCACCCGAAGCACCCGCTCTATATCGGCTATGCCGTGCAGCCGGTGCCCTGGACGTGACGCCGCCGCGCTCCGGTCAGGTGCCCGGCCCGGCGGGGAAGATGTCCGGCGCCACCTCGGCATAGACGTCCGAGGCGGTGGCGCCCGGCGCCCCGCGCAGGATCGCCACGAGGTCGCCATTGACCGTCACCAGCGCGTCGGCGCCGTCGGCCGACGGTTCCACGGTCACGGCAGGGTCCCCGTTCTCGCCGATCTGCGGATCGAGCGAGACGCGCAGGAAATCCTCGCCGAGGGCGAAATCGGTCACCTCCACCGGGTCCGCGCCGGTGGTGTAGACCCAGAACAGGTCGTCGCCCGCGCCACCTTCGGCGATGTCCGCATCGCCCAGGATCAGCGTGTCGTCGCCGGCGCCGCCCGACAGGCTGTCGACCTCGCCGCCATCCACGTGCCAGGCGAATTCGCGGTGCTCCTCGACCTCGCGTTCCTCGGCCAGCCCCAGATGGTCGATCACGTCGTCGCCGTCCCCGCCCTCCAGCTGATCGGCCCCAAGCCCGCCGCGGATCAGGTCGTCGCCCGCGCCGCCGGCCATGACATCGTTGCCCGCCATCCCGGGCACAGGCTCGCCGCCCTCCAGCACATCGGCCCCGGCGCCGCCGGTCACCGTGTCATCGCCCGCGCCGCCGTCCAGATAGACGCCGGCCGCGCTGGCCTGTCCGTCCAGCACGTCGCGGCCGTCCCCGCCATAGAGCGCCGCGGCGCCTTCGCCGCTGTGCAGCGCATCATCGCCCGCGCCGCCGAACAGATAGGCCGCGGCGTCCCCGGCCGTCACCGAGTCGGCGCCGTCGCCGGCGTCGACGACGGCGATCGTGCCCTGCGAGGACAGAACCGGCGTGCCCTCGGACAGGTCCAGCCGCCCGGCCTCGCCCGACCCGTCCTCCGGCAGCGTCAGCGTATCGTCGCCATCGCCCAGCCGCGTCTCGGCCAGGCCCGCCGCATCCGCGGCGTCCAGCGCGGCGCCGAGGCCGAACAGGTTGCCGCTGTCGCGCGCCATCAGCTCCGCCAGCCCCGCGGTGCCGTCCGGCACGTCGGGCGCGTCCGGGTCGGTCGGGTCGAGCACCTCGCCGGTGACCTCGGGGCCGGGGTCGCCCGGCGCCTCCGGATCGGACGGGTCGAGCACGTCGCCCTCGGTCTCCGGCCCCGGCCCGTCCGGCTCTTCCGGGTCGGTCGGGTCGAGCACGCCCCCGGTCGGCATACCCGCCTCCGCCGCTTCGGCCTCGCCCAGGAACAGCGCGGCGTCGCGGAGGCTGATGGCATAGCGCTCGCCGGTGGCCTCGTCGTCGAGCGCCAGCGTCACGTCGCCCGCCGGCACCGCGCTCAGGCCCGGGAAGCGGAGCGTCAGCACATCCTCGCCCAGCGAGAACGACAGCGTCGCCCCTTCCGCGTCCTCGGCGGTGTCGAAATACAGATCGCCCGCCTGCCCGGTCAGGTCGATCTCGACACTGTCGACGCCCGGCTCGAAGGCCGGCAGGACCGCGTCGCCCGGCCCGGCATCGAGGACGTAGCGCGCGCCCTCGGCCTCCGCCGCGGGGGCCGCCTCGTCCAGAAGCGGGCCCCAGTCCTCGGCAGATTCCGGCTCGGGGTCCGGGGGCGGCGGCCCGGTATCGTCATCGTCCGCCGCGCCGCGCGTCTCCATCAACGGCATGGCCGCGAACGGCAACACACCCAACAACAGCAATGCCGCAAGCATTGTCCCACCTCCAGATACGCCCCTCCGTCCTTCTAGCAGAGGGAGCTGAACGGAAGCTGAGCAAAGCCCTTACAATTCAAAGTAAACGGCCTGCCGAAGAGGGACGTACGGCAAGACGCGCCGCCGTCAGGGGGGCCGGATTGCGGCCGAAGTTGTTCGGGAGGCGTGGAGGGGAACCCGATGGCCCCCGTGAGGCCCCCCGAGTCGTGCGCATGTCGTACGGACGGCGCGGTCTAGTCGATGACCAGCCGCAGCGCCTCTTCCGCATCCGGTCCGGCGCCGCGGATCCGCGCGAGGTCGATGCCGTCGATCGAGACGATGCTGCTGTCGCCGTCCTGGCGCACCGCGATCTCGGGCGACAGGGACAGGCCCTCGGGCAGCTCCACGACGATCACGTCGCGGCTGGCGTCGAAGGATTCGATGACCGGCAGCTCCGCCGCCTTCGCGCCGGTCTCGACGACCCCGCCATCGCCCGCGCCGCCTTCGGCCGCGCTGCCTACGCCGGTCCCGTCTTCACCGGTCCCGTCGCCGCCCAGCGCCCGCATGATCGCGGCGACCCGCTCCTCCAGTCCCGGCTCGATCCGGGTCTCGTCGGCCGCGCCGGTGTCCCCGGCCGCCGCGGGCCCGTCGCCCACGCCGACCAGCTGCGCGCCGGTGTGGCGGGTCAGCAGGAGGAAGGACATTCCCAGTGCCATCAAGCCCAACAGGGCGGCAAGGCCAAGCATCGCGGCGAACTCCAGAATGGCGGTGTCTCGGAAGGCGAAAGGGTAAACGGACGACGCCCGTCGCCAAAGCGCGCGGCGCGGCCGGGGACCGGCGGCGCCGGAGGCCGCGACAATGCGGCCGATTCCGGCCCACTGGCCCGACACGGGAAACGCCCGGGCGGGCGCGCGGCGAGGCGGCGATTCGGGGTTTTCAACATCGCCGCAATCGCCTATACGCCGCGCTCTGTCCCGGACGGTCCGGGGCATGTCTCTCCACGGGCCCTGCTGGACGACATCCCGGCTTGCGCCATGAAACGGGAAAGGAGACCCCGATGTCGATTACGGCTGAAGAGAAACAGCGCCTGATGAAGGATTTCGCCACCAAGGACGGCGACACCGGTTCGCCGGAGGTCCAGGTGGCCATTCTGACCACGCGCATCGCGTCGCTGACCGAGCACTTCAAGACCCACAAGAAGGACAACCACTCGCGCCGTGGCCTTCTGAAGCTGGTGGCTCAGCGCCGCAAGCTGCTGGACTACGTGAAGGGCAAGGACGAGCAGCGCTATCTCGACCTGATCAAGCGGCTGGGCATCCGCCGCTGAACCGGCGCAGAGCGCCCTGCAGGAACGCCCGCCGATCGCGCGGGCGTTTTTCGTTTGCCGCGGGGCGGACCCCGAATTTTCGTCGAAAATTCGCAGCCGCCCCGCGCTCATACCAGCCGCCGAATCGGCGCGCGATTGCAGACCACCACGAACTGCCCGCCGCATTCCAGCAGGTGGAACCCGCGCAGCCGCACCTCGTCGACGAACCGGTCCTCGCCGATCTCGTTGCGCACCCAGGCCACCGACCGGCGGATGACCCCGCCGCGCATGGCGGCCTTGGCCGAGAACACATGCGCGATCCACGCCTCCGGGCGGGTATGAACGGGCGACTCCATACCGGCACTCTGGCCGCGACACGGTAAACACCGGGTAAAGCCGAACACCGGACAAGCCCGGGCCGTCACCGCAGCTGCCGCAGCCGCCCCCGCAGGTATTTCGCCGCCGAGCGGAAATGGCTCGGCCCCGCCGCCTCGGCCCAGCGGCCCGCGGTCCAGGCGTTCTGCGCCCCCTTCATCGGCCCGCCGTAGAGCGCCGCGTCGTCCAGCGCCTCGATCAGCGCGACCAGCCGGGCCTCGCGATCGGCGAGCATCTCCGTCGCCTCGGCCCAGGATATCCCGGCCTGCCGCGCCCGAAGATCGGCGTTGTAGCGCTTCAGCTCGTTCCATTTGTAGCCCGGCGCCGGAAAGGCGACCTCCCGGCCCGCCTGCCCGTCCCGGTACCAGCCCAGGAACAGGTCGATCCAGTGCGCGCGATGCCCGACCACGTCCTTGATCGACGTGTCCTCGGCATCCTTCGCGCCCGCCTCGGCCTCCGTCACATCCGCCAGACCCGCCGCGAGCTTCGCGTATTCCTTCTCCGTCAGCGCCAGCAGGTCCGCCTTGTTCGTCGCAGCCATCGTCCGCCCCTCCGTCAGGCGCATCCTGCGCCTGTCGCCCCGCGCCCGCCATGATCCGCATCAAGCCGCGCCCCGGCCGGCCGGCGCGGCGCCGGAATCCGCCTTTCCAACCGGGCCAAAAACCTGTATGGGCCGCAAATCTGAGACGATGTGCACCAGCCCCCGGCACGCGAACAGGATGACAGGGGGCGGCGGCAATGCGGCCGCCAGTCAATCGGGAGACCCGGGATACGCCCGGGAGCGCTCCCCAGAGGATACGCAATGTTCAATATCACGAAGAAAAGCATGCAGTGGGGCGAAGACACGCTCACACTGGAAACGGGCAAGGTTGCCCGCCAGGCCGACGGCTCGGTGATCGCCACTTTGGGCGAGACCTCGGTCATGGCCAACGTCACCTTCGCCAAGAAGGCCAAGGAAGGTCAGGATTTCTTCCCGCTGACCGTCCACTACCAGGAAAAATACTACGCCGCCGGCAAGGTTCCCGGCGGGTTCTTCAAGCGCGAGGCGCGGCCGACCGAGAAGGAAACGCTGACCGCCCGCCTGATCGACCGGCCGATCCGGCCGCTCTTCGTCCCCGGCTTCAAGAACGAGGTGCTCGTGATGTGCACCGTTCTCAGCCATGACCTGGTCAACGACCCCGACATCGTGGCGATGATCGCCGCCTCGGCCGCGCTGACCATCTCCGGTGCGCCCTTCATGGGGCCGATCGCCGGCTGTCGCGTCGGCTACTCCGACGGCGAATACGTGCTGAACCCCGATGTCGAGGACATGCAGGACCTGCGCGGCGACCCGGACCAGGGGCTCGACCTCATCGTCGCCGGCACCCGCGACGCCGTGATGATGGTGGAATCGGAAGCCTACGAGCTGTCCGAGGAGGAGATGCTCGGCGCCGTCACCTTCGCGCACGACCAGCTGAAGCCGGTCGTCGACCTGATCGTCTCGCTCGCCGAAGAGTCCGCGAAGGATCCGTTCGACTTCCAGCCGCCGGATTACGCCGCGCTCTACGACAAGGTGAAGTCCGCCGGCGAGGAGCAGATGCGCGCCGCCTTCGCCCTCAAGGACAAGCAGGAGCGGACCGAGGCCATCGCCGCCGCGCGCGAGGCGATCATGGGCCAGCTCAGCGAGGAAGAGCAGGAGGATCCGAACCTCGGCTCTGCCTTCAAGAAGCTGGAATCCGGCATCCTGCGCGGCGACATCATCCAGGGCGGCGCCCGGATCGACGGCCGCGACAAGGAGACGGTGCGCCCCATCGTCTGCGAAACCGGCATGCTGCCGCGCACCCACGGCTCGTCGCTGTTCACCCGGGGCGAGACGCAGGCGCTGGTCGTCACCACGCTGGGCACCGGCGAGGACGAGCAGATCATCGACGCGCTGCACGGCAACTTCCGCTCGAACTTCCTGCTGCACTACAACTTCCCGCCCTACTCGGTCGGCGAAGCGGGCCGCGTCGGGCCTCCGGGACGGCGCGAGATCGGCCACGGCAAGCTTGCCTGGCGCGCGCTGCAGGCGGTGCTGCCGCCGGCGACGGAGTTCCCCTACACCATCCGCCTGGTCTCCGAGATCACCGAGTCGAACGGCTCGTCCTCGATGGCCACGGTCTGCGGCTCGTCGCTGTCGATGATGGACGCGGGCGTGCCGTTGAAGGCGCCGGTCGCCGGCGTCGCGATGGGCCTGATCCTGGAAGAGGACGGCCAGTACGCGGTGCTGACCGACATCCTGGGCGACGAGGACCACCTCGGCGACATGGACTTCAAGGTCGCGGGCACCGAGAAGGGCATCACCTCGCTGCAGATGGACATCAAGGTCGCCGGCATCACGCCGGAGATCATGAAGCAGGCCCTGGCCCAGGCCAAGGACGGCCGGATGCACATCCTGAGCGAGATGAACAAGACCCTGTCCGAGGCCGGCGGCTTCTCGGAACACGCCCCGCGGATCGAGACGATGACCGTCCCGCAGGACAAGATCCGCGAAGTGATCGGCTCCGGCGGCAAGGTGATCCGCGAGATCGTGGAAACCTCGGGCGCCAAGGTCGACATCAACGACGACGGCGTCATCAAGATCGCCTCGCCCAACGGCGAAGCCATCCAGAAGGCCTATGACATGATCTACTCGATCGTGGCCGAGCCGGAAGAGGGCAAGATCTACAAGGGCAAGGTCGTGAAGATCGTCGACTTCGGCGCCTTCGTGAACTTCTTCGGCAAGCGCGACGGCCTGGTGCATGTGTCGCAGATCGAGAACCGCCGCCTGAACCATCCGTCCGACGTTCTGAAGGAAGGCCAGGAGGTCTGGGTCAAGCTTCTGGGCTTCGACGACCGCGGCAAGGTCCGCCTGGCGATGAAAATGGTCGACCAGGAGACCGGCGAAGAGATCAAGGAAGGCAAGAAGGAAGAAGCGGCCGACTGAGCGGCGCCTTTCCGTCTTGACGCGTTTTAAGCCCCGGCGGGAACGCCGGGGCTTTTCTACGTTTCCGGTGCGTGTAAGAATGATGTTATGAGGTATAACCCGTTTGTGCCGAACGGCATTGCCTTTCCTGGCATGTTCACCGGTCGTCTCGATGAGATTGAGACTATCGAGCACTCACTCTTTCAAACAAAGAACGAGAATCCGCAGCACGTCCTAATTTCTGGCGAACGAGGTATCGGAAAATCGTCGCTTCTATTTTATGCGGATTTGATCGCCCGAGGAGATATTGAGGTCGAAAAGGCGAACTTCAACTTTCTTTCGGTTTCGACCGATCTGGCAGGGGTCACATCTCAGGGCGGTATTATCGAGCAGATTGGCCGGGAGCTTCGATCCAAACTAAAGTCCTATGATAAACTTAGAGCGTTTGCCCACCGACATGAATCGATTGGGGATTCCCATTCGGCCGAGGGACTGATTCACTGACCCTGGGGCAGATACTGGGGGCAG